>NZ_MBLO01000249.1 GCF_001854805.1 Pseudofrankia coriaricola | reverse complement strand
GGCTCTGTCGCACTTTCGGTGGTGACGCAGTGTTAGCCGAGCAGGATCCGGTGGCGGAGTAGGGGGAAGCCTGCGCGGCCGTGCATCTGGCGCATGATCCTCTTGGTCTTGGTGTTCACGCCTTCGGTCCCGCCGTTGTGGTGGGGCAGCGTCAGCGCGTTGTCGACGGCCTGGCGGTCGAGTTCGAGGCCGCGGCTGAATGCGTGCAGGTGGGGTAGGTCGGCGCCCCGCGCGTTGGTGATCCATGTGGTGAGGAGGTCGTCGTTGCCGTCGGCTGGGTCGAGCAGGGCCGCGAAGCCGCGGACCAGGCTCGCGAGGGTGGTCATCTCGGGGCAGGCGGCGGTGAGTTCGCCGAGCCGGTCGCGCTGGGCGTCGGTGAGGGCGTCGGGCCTGGTGAGCAGGAGCCGGGTCAGGCTGCGCGGGGAGATCGCCGGCCGGTCGCCGTCGAGGCGTCCCTGGTTGAGGTAGCGGACGAGCAGGTTGTGGCTGCCCGTATAGCCCTGCTCCCTGATCTCGCGGAACAGGCCCAGGACCGGGACGCCGGGTTCCTCCGCGCGGCGGCGCCTGAGATGGTCCCGGTAGGGATCGACCAGCGTCGGCCGGAACGCCGGGGCGGCGACGAGCCGGTCGGGTTCGGCTGCCCGGGCGTAGCGCTTGACCGTGTTCAGTGCGAGGTTGAGTCGCCGCGCGCAGTCGAGCAGGCCGACCCCCTGGTCGAGCAGGTCGTGGATCTGGCGCCAGCGTTCCCGGGTCGTGCGCGCGCGGGGGCCGTCGGTCGGCGCCGGGCCGGCTTTCGCCCAGCAGGCGCTGTGCGCGGCGACCTCCTGGCGGACCGCCTCGGCGAGGTTGTGCCAGAGATGCCAGCGGTCGGCGACCTGGACCGCGTCGGGCAGGACGCGGCGGACGGCCTCGGCGTAGGCGCCCGATCGGTCCCGGCAGACGACCTCGACGCCGGGATGGGCGCGCAGCCAGGCCTCCAGTGCATCGGCGCCGCGGTCGGGCAGGACGTCGACGCGGCGGCGGGTCTCCGCATCGATCAGGATCGTGGCGTAGCGCTGCCGGCGGCGCAGCGCGAAGTCGTCCACGCCGAGCACCCGCGGGACCTCGAAGACAGGCAGGGGCAGGGCGAGCAGGCAGCGCAGCGCTGTATGCCGCGACAGCCGGACCGCCCACGCGGCCAGCACGCGGGCGCCGGCGCGGCCGGCTAACTCCCGGACCACCGCGCCGATCTGCGCCGCGAGGCGGGCGGTCCGCCGCTGGTGGCGCTCGAGCAGCCCGGGAACCTGCTCACGGAACGTCTGCCGGCAGCCCCGGGTCGGGCAGACCAGCCGGCGGACCCGCGCAACCAGCACCACGCGACGCTCGTCGACCGGCAGGTCCGCGAGCGTGCGCTCCTGATAGCCGTGCACCCGCGACGACCCGGCCCCACAGCCCGGACAGGCCGCCGGCTCGTCCGGCGTCCGCGCCCGCAGACGGATCAGGTCCTCCTCGTCAGCCACGTCCTCGATCACGAGAGGCGACAGGCCCGAAAACGCCACCTTCACCAGATGATCCGCACTCTCCATAACGGATCGTGACAGAAGAAGGCGCTTCCGTCACCATCGAAAGTGCGACAGAGCCGCTAACTTGACAGTCCCCCGAAGTCGGCGATGCCGGCGTCGGCGGTGCCGCCGGCTTCTGTTCCGGGGACGTGACCGGCGCCTGGGTAGGCGGCGATGGGGAGGTCTGACAAGGTTCGGGCTCTGCCCGTCCGACTGCCAATCCGGTCCGGTTCTCGCTGTGTGGCGTAACCGTTCTCCTTCGGGGCGATCGGCTGCGGGTCTGGGGGTTCAGTTCGCTGGGATGTCGTAGGCGAGTTCGTAGAGGTTGCCGGCGATGGTCATGCGGTTGATCTCGACGGGCTTGTCGTCGTTGTCGTAGGCGGTGCGGGTGACGATGAGGACGGGTGTGCCGGGCGAGAGCTGGAGTGCGTCGATCTCGGCTGGTAGGGGCATGCGGGTGGCGACGACTTCGACGAAGCGGCTGAGGGTGTGGCCGAGTTCTTCGAGGCGGGCGTAGATGCCGCCGGGGCCGGTGTCGCGCTGCTCGATCTGGGTGCCGCGTGCGAGGTCGGCGGGGAGGTAGGACGTCGCGAGTTGGGCGGGGCGTCCGTCCAGGAGCATCCGGCGTCGGCGTTGCAGGACGGAGGTGCCCTCGTCCACGCCGAGCAGGGATGCGGTCTCGGCGTCGGCGGGCTCGATGACGATGGTGGTCTCGGTCTCTGGCCTGCTGTTGCTGGCGGCGGCGTCGGCCATGAAGGTGCCGCCGGAGTGCTGGCGCTCGGCGCGGGACAGTCGGGTGCGGGCGAGGCGCCGAACGGGTGAGCGTGGGCGGACGGTGGCGCGTCGGCCGTGGCCGATGATGACCAGGCCCTCGTTGCCGAGAAGTGCCATGGCCTGGCGCGCTGTCGTGCGGGACACCGCGTGCGTGGCGATCAGCTCGGACTCGCTGGGGATGGGCTCGCCCGGCGCGTAGTCGCCCCGGAGGATGGCGCTGCGCAGGATGTCTGCCAACTGGCGGTAGAGAGCCTTCGAGCTGCCCGCGTCCAGGCTCACGGTTGTCTCCTGTCCACTCGTTACGACGAGCGTAGCGATACCCCTTGACACGGCCCTCCAACTTGCCGACCCTTCACATCGTACTCGTAGTAACGAGTGATACGAGTCGATCGAGATGACCTCCGAGTCGGGGTCGGTGGAAGGAACGTCCGTGGCGCTTCCCCTCATGACCGCCGCTGGCGGCAGGCCAGCGAGAGCCGTGACGATCGAGATCGGCGGCCGGGCCGACGGACCGGTGATCCTTCCGGTGCTGGCGCCACTGGAGACGGACGGGCTGGTGCTGACGCGGCCACTGGGATCAGACCCGGCGGACGGCACCCATCGCGGGTGGGCGACGGTGGAGTATCTGCCCAGGTCGCGGCTGGTGCGGTGGGCGTTCGAGCTGGCGCGATGCGACCCGGGGGTGGGGCCGGTAGCGGTCTGGCCGCACGGCGTGCCGGCGGAGTGGACGACGGTCGCGTTGGTGGTCGGTTGGGTGCTCGCCTCCGCCCGCCCGGTCGGCTCGGCCCCACTGGTCGTCTGCGCGGTCCGGCCGCCGATGCGCAAGACCCGGCCTGCGCTCCGCCACCCGGTTCGGGCCGACGTCGGGGGCCAGCTCGTCGAGTTGACCGTCTGGGAGATCCTCGCCCCTCGACCGTTAGTGGTTCCATGACGTCGGCTGATGGCTCTCCCGAACGGCCCAAGCTCGTCGCGACGGTGACCGTGCGGCCGGACTCGACCGCGGCAGAGCTGTCCGCCCAGCTCGGCGAGATCCCGGCGGGCATGCGTTTCATCGACTGCTTCGGCGACAGAGCACTCGTTCTGGTCTACGGCCCGCCCGGCGTCGCACCCTCGGACGTCGTCGCCGCGGTCATAGCCTCCGCAGGCCTCGCCGTCTGGGACCGTTGATCGTGCACGACCGCCACGCGATGCCTCCTGGCACTGGCTGCGTTCTGCCTCGAAATGGGCTGCTCGCTCACGATGGCCTGCGGAAGCCTTAAGGATGGCTAAGTGCGCTTGTTTTCATGTGTTTGGTGGCATCGAGCCGGGTATGGTGTGTGTAGGTCGGTGGGGTAGGTAGCTGCCAACATTCCCCAGACCTTTGCCGGTACGGGTGCCGCCACTTGGGAGCTGGCCAACAGGGGACCGCTGAGACGGTTCCGGTCGGGCTTCGGTGTCACCACCTACGCGCTTGGCGTGACCTTCCGCGTGTCTGAGCGGTGGGTATCCCGGGCGCACCCCGCCTACGGGCGGGGCGGCCTGCGGGCCTCGACCACGTCGTTCACCTTCGCGTTCTTCACGTTCGGGCTGCCCTGGGCGGTCTTGGTCGTGACGGGCGTGGCGTGTGTGGTGGTCGGGGCCTGCTTCCCGGGGTGGAGGCATCGGTCATGGCGGCCGACTCACAGAGCGACACGGCGGGGTCTTCCAGCGCGCGGATCGACGGGTGTAGCCGGCCGGTGCGCCTGTCGGGCCAGTCGGATCAGGTGGACCTGGCGACGGGTGAGATCCGGTCGTCCGGGGCACCGCCGGTGGTGCATGTGCGGTGCAACAACCGGCGTGCCCTGACTGCTCGCGGCTGTACCAGCGGGATGCGCGCCGGATCGTCGTGCGCGGCCTGGACGGTGGCGTCGGCGCGGCGGCTTCGGGCGTGGTGGGGCCGGCGTGGTTCGTGACGTTGACGGCTCCGTCGTTCGGTCCGGTGCATTCCCGCCGTGCCGGCCGGGGCTCGGAAGCGAAGGTGTGTCGGGCGCGTCGGGGCACGTGTGAGCACGGCCGGGCGCTGTCGTGTCACCTGCGCCACGGCGCCGACGATCGGCGTCTCGGGGAGCCGTTGTGTCCGCGCTGTTCCAGACTACGGCCGGGCCGTGGTCTGGAACGCGATGCTGCCCGCGCTGTGGAAGGCCACCCGTGACAGGCTCGAATCGGCGGTGGCGGCGGCGGTCAGGCTGACGGTCGCGGGGCTGCGCCGCCTGGTGCGGGTGTCGTTCGTGAAGGTCGCGGAAATGCAGCGCCGTGGCCTGGTCCACCTGCACGTGGTCATCCGGGTCGACGGACGCGACTCGTCCGGGGACGTGGTCGCTGCGCCCGGCTGGGCGTACGGGGATCTGAGCGCGGACTGCCTACGGGTGGTCGTCGCCTCGGTGGCCGTGGACGCTCCTGACCCGGCGGCGGTCGCGCTGCTCGACAGCTCGGGCGCGCTGCCGGCTGCGGCGTCGCCGGACGGCTGGGCGGTGCGCTGGGGTGGCCAGATGGACATCCGCCGTATCCGGCTCGGCTCCGAGACGGACGCGGTGAAGGTAGGGAACTACCTGGCCAAGTATCTGACCAAGTCGGTCACGGACTCCGGGGCGCTGGACGCGCCGGTGCGGTCTCCGCGCCAACTCGCCCGGCTCGGCCTGCGGGGTCATGCGCGCCGGCTGGTGGAGACCTGTTGGCGGCTCGGTTCGGACCGCGCGTTCACGGAAGCCCTCGACTGCGCGGCGGACCGTCCGGCCGGGCGTACGGCAGGGCTGATCCGCTGGTCGCATAGCTACGGGTTCGGTGGTGAGTGGCCGACATCATGGCCGGCCGAGCCCCCAGGGCCGGCCACGGGGTCTGATGTCGTATGGTTCTCGCGCGTGATGCGAAGATCTGGAGGTGGGCTGGTTTCGGGGAGTTCGCTGGGAGCCTGAGGGGCGGGACTTCTTCGTCCCGGTACCTCTCCGGCCACCGATCCATCCTCGGCCGCTCGGCCAGCCCCTCACGGGCCATGCAGACTGCGTGTTCTCAGTGGCGTTCACCGCGGACGGACGCATCCTCGCCACCGGCAGCCGAGACATGACGGTGCGCCTGTGGGACGTCGCCGACCCGGCCCGACCCCGGCAGATTGGCCGGCCCCTGACCGGCCACGCCGACTCGGTGCGGTCGGTGGCGTTCACGCCGAACGGGCGCACCCTCGCCACCGGCAGTGACGACGAATCGGTGCGGCTGTGGGACATCACCGACCCCAGCCAGCCCCGGTCGATCGGCCGACCCCTCACCGGCCACACCACCGTCGTGTGGTCGGTGGCGTTCACGCCAGACGGGCGCACCCTCGCCACCGGCAGCCACGACAAGACGGTGCGGCTATGGGACGTCACCGACCCCAGCCGGCCTCGACCGATCAGCCAGCCCCTCGCCGGCCACAGCAGCGCCGTGAACGCGGTCGCGTTCACGGCGGACGGGCATACCCTCGCTACCGGCAGCCTGGATAGGACGGTGAGGCTGTGGGATGCCGTCGACCCCGCCCTGGCGCGACCGATCGGCAGACCCCTCACCGGCCACACCGACTGCGTGTGGTCGGTGGCGTTCACGGGAGACGGACGCATCCTTGCCAGCGGGAGCGAGGACACGACCGTGCGGCTGTGGGACGTCACCGACCGCAGCAGGCCCCGGTCGATCGGCCAGCCCCTCACCGGCCACACCAGCGCCGTGTGGTCGGTGGCGTTCACGCCAGACGGGCGCACCCTCGCCACCGGCAGCCACGACAAAACGGTGCGGCTGTGGGACGTCACTGGCCCCACCCAGGCCCGACCCATCGGCCAACCCCTCACCGGCCACACCGGTTCCGTGCATTCGGTGGCGTTCACGGCGGACGGACATACCCTTGCCACCAGCAGCGACGACAAGACGGTGCGGCTCTGGCGGATGCACTAACCGTGCATATCAACGCAGTCCTACGGCGCGCAGCGCTGACGGCGGCAGGCAAAGGTGTGAGTCGGACGTTGCCATTACGCACTACGTGCGTCGGTGATCCTGCTCCAGGAGCCCCAGTTCATCTGTGATCCGCGTCGCCATTCACTGTGTAGTCTGCCGTTTTGCTGCGGTCTGTGGCCGATGACAGTGCTCCGGAAGCCCTCACCGCGTGACCAGAACCCGGCACGCTGAAGAGATCAAGGGGACGATCGTCCGTCGACCCACCTCAGGGGACGTGGCCTGATCGCGACCGCGCCGGGTCGGGCGCCTGCCTGCGGGGGCGCCAGAGCTGCCAGCCGTAGGGTGCCTTCGGCCAGGCGGGGTCGGGGTACCAGCCTGGATAGGGAACCCAGTCGTCCGGCGGCCGCGGCCAGCCCGGCGGCGGGTGGAACACGGGTCGTCGGACGGGGTGGTAGCCGCGATTCACCGAGGCGGCGACCAGCAGTATGAAGATCAGCAGGTCCAGGATCAGGGTGGTCACGCCGACGTCCGGCGTCGCCGCGATCCACTCCCGCAGGGCTTCGGCGTGCGGTCCCGCAAGGTCGGCGCGGTCCGACGGCAGCGGGTAGGTGAAGCAGGCGATCAGCAGGCCGATGTACGCGACCACGATCGCTACCAGGGGCACGATCGGTTGGCGGCGCCAGAACGCCGCGCCAAGCACCGTCAGTATCAGTGCGGTGCTCGCCGCCCCCGGCGCGAGCCACGGCGGTGGCGGCGAGCCCACCGAGGGGTCCCGGTAGGTGGCGGAGGCGTGGTCGCCGGTGGCCGCGTCGTCCGGGTGCATCGTGAGCTGGCCGGTGGGGATCGGGCCGACGGCTGCGACGTCCGACCACGACCAGGTGGGTGCGGGGACGAAGTAGTTCCCGTCGTCGTTCGGCTGCCGCGACCACCGCGCCGTCGCCGGCCAGGGGCTGGAGATCTCCAGGTCAACCCAGTGGTAGCCGAGCCCGCGCAGGCCCGTCACCACCGTGGTGGGATCGAAGGTGAAGGCCGGTTCCGGCGTCCGCGGGTAGACGTCGTCCAACCGTGTCTCAGCAGCCCACCACCCGCCGTTTCGGAGCAGCGGGCCGCCATCGGGATCGACGATTCTGGGGAGCGTCTCTCGCGGCTCGGCCAGGATCAGCCGGGCAACCGACTGGGCGACCGTCCTGGTCTTGTGCCAGTCGGCTTCGTCGTCGAGCCAGACCTCGAGCACGGCGCCGCCACGTGAGTCGAGGTGGAGGCTGACCGACGCGTGCCCGGATGCGGCCGGCCCCTCACCCCCCGGATCGCCCATCGTCATCAGGCTCGTGATCATGAGGCCGATGAGGCCGATCGTCGAAGGCAGCACCGTCGGTAAGGCGCGGTCGGGCGGCCACAGAGACCGAAGTCGTTGGATGCTTGGGCCAGTCCACACGCTGAGCAGACGAACCATCGGGCAATTATGGAGCGAAGCGAGCACCGTCGTGGGCGGCATCGATGTGCGAACTCTGCTCGGCGGTGTCGACTTGTGGGAACCGCCGCGACGGCGAGCGGCTCGCACTGATGCTCAGGGCTGATGAGGCAGTAGCGTTGGCGCCGCCGTCGTCCAGCGAGCGCCGACCGCCTCAGCGAACGCGCTGCAGCAGCCGCGTGTGCATGACCCAGGTCACCATTCGCTCTGCACTTCGCCGTTTTGCTGCGGGCACTGGTTGTCGAAGTCGCGGAAGTACTCGACGACGTTCGGCGCCGTGCGGACCGTGCGCCGTCGCTGGGCACGGCTGTTGGCGGCTGCCCTGTCGGGCCGTCCGCTCGGCATAGATGGCGATGGCGGGCCGGTGGTGCTCGATGCGTTCGGCCGTCCCGACGGCGACCCGCGAACGCTGGTCGTCGGGCAGTGGCGTTGTGCCGGACATGGCCGTGATCCGGCTGGGGCTGAGGACGCCTCCGGGGCGGGGCCGTGAACCGGCGGCGCGGGGCGGAGCCGTTGGCCGGACAGATCTCGCTGCCCTTCGACGACCACGAACAAGCGACCGGCGCAGCGGACCTGACGAGGCACGTGACCGTCGAGATGGCGAGTACCGCAGGTTCCGTCTCGTTGTCTGTCCCTGCTGTGGTGGTCGCGGAGGAGTGCGCGCGACCGGTGGGGGTGGGCGGGTGGGACCGCCTCCCGGCAAGATCCGAAACGGGCCGTCAGTACGGTGCGACCGGCGCGGTGTCGGCGGGGCTCGGTTCCGCGGAACCGGACGGCGTGCAGGTGACAGTTCCGACCTAGGTACCTGCCTCGGCGCGGGCGGACTACGTGGCGGGCTGGCTGGCGGGTCGTCGGGCTGCGGTTGCTGCGGGCCGTTGCCGGATGAGGTGGCCCGGGATCTGGTCGCGATCATCGATGGGTCGGTCGGCGGGTCCAAGCTGCGGATGCGGCCTGACGCACACCCGATCCTCGACCGGTAGTTGATGGTCCGCTGTGACGTCGATGCGGTCGATCACGCGGGCCAGCAGGCGCCGTCGCTGCGCCAGGGTCATGTCCGGCCACTGGCGTGCAAGGTCGGCGTGAGAGGCGACCGGCAGGCCCTCGATGACGGTGGCGGTGTCGAGCTGGGCTTCCAGCTTGTCGACGCGCTCCTGGACGTCGGCGATCATCCCGAGGAGGACGGCGACCATCTTGCCCTTGTAGGTACCGCCGTCCTGCTGGGCGATCAGGGTGTCGCGTTCGGCCCGGGTCTCGTCCAGCTCGGCCAACAGACTGCCGGTGGGGGTGGCGGCCTGGCGGGCGGCCTGCTCGGCGCGGACCTTCGCCAACCGGTCATCGGTCAGGAACGCGAACAGCCACCCCGTCACGAACACCTCCGCCTGCTCGGCGGGCACCCTGGCCGGCTGGGCGCAGGTTCCCGCGCCGTGGCGACGGTTGGCCTGACACTGGTACGCGTACCGGCGCACCACGGTCCCGTCCACCCGCCGGTGCGCCGCCTCGTGGCCATACAGCCGGCCACCGCACGTGCCGCAGTGGACCAACCCGGTCAGCAGCCAGCCATGCGCCCCCCACGGCTGCCGCGTCGCCGCCTTCGCCGTGCTGCGGGCCTCCAGTTCACGGACCATCCGTAGCCACGTCGGCCTGTCGCACACCGGCGGCTGGCTGATGACCGGGTCGCCGTTCGCGTCCAGCGCGACATAGTCCAACAGGTTGATCTTCACGCCGCGCTGGTGTTCCGGGACCTGCCGCATCCGGTAGCCGATCATCCGGGGCGAGACCAGGAACCGGCGAATGCTGGCCTGTGACATCCGACCCCCGTCGGCTGCCGTGATGCCGAACTCGGCCCTCCACCGGTCCGCGATGTCACTGAGGCTCTTGCCCTCCAACACCATCGCCACCGCGGCTTCCGACGCCGCGAACTCCACCGGATGCGCCACCAGACGCACACCGCGCCGTCCCAGCTCGTCGACCTCGCGAGGGCCGGACATCCAGCCGAACGGAAGCATGCCGCCATGGTGGAACCCGGCCTCGGCGGTGTGCCGCTTCGCGCTGCGCTGCCGCTCACTCATCGTGTCCGTCTCGACCTCGGCCAGAAGCGCCTTGATCCCGGACACCAGCTTCGCCCCGGCCGTTGCCGTGTTCAGCTCGTCGGACGAGTCCTGATGCGATACCAGCATCACCCGCTGCGCCTGGCAATGCGCGATCCACTCGATACACCGCGCGGCGATCCGATTGGTCCGGTCCAACTTCCAGAACGCCACCGCGGTGACCTGGCCGGCGTCGATCGCGGCGTTCAGCGCATGCCAACCCTTACGGTTCCGGGCTGCTGACGCGCTGGCGGAGTCGTTGTCGACATACTCACCCATGATCGTCCAACAGCCCTCGGCGTCGAGCTTGCGCGTCAGGTCGATCCGCTGGCGTTCGATCGCGTCCCACCCGTCCCGGTGATACCGCGACAGACGCAGGTACAGCCAGATCGGCCGCGTACCAGGCCGGACCGTCGCCCCGTCGTAGCTGCGGAACGCGGGATAGGTGACTGCTCGCGTGGCCCTACCCGGACGGCGCACGACCGGCCGCCGCGCCCCCGTCGCCCCGTCGACGACGACACCGTCAACCTGGCCATCCGCCATATCCGTCATATGAGTATTTTAGATCCCTCGACAGGGCTCCGAACATCGCACCAGATCATGAGGCCGGCCATGATGAGTCTTCAAAATTGACCGTGCTTGGCCAACCGGCTCGGGATCCAGTGGGATCAGGGCGAAGGACGCGTAGCGCGCACGCCGTCGAAGGCGAGGGTGATCAGCCGGTCGGCCTGGGTCGCGCCATCAGGTTCCAGCTCGGCGGCCAGGGAGATGGCGCCGACGAGTTTGAGCAGGTCGGTGATGACGATGCCGGAACGTACCGCATGCGTCCGGACCGCCTCATCGAGCAGCATCCCGCCGGCATTGATGATCATCGTGTGGCAGGTGGTTCCCAGCGTCGGGTCGCCGGCGCCGTTGCCGTCGCGGGCGCCGCGCATCAGGGACGGGGCCAGTCCTCGGTTGGCGGCGGCGTGCGTCCCCACCGCCCGTAGCCAGGTGAACAGCGCGGTTGCGGGGTCGAATTCGGCGGCGAAGTCGCCCGCCTTCGCGCACAGCGTCTCGACCCGGCCACGGAAGACCGACTCCAACAGGGACTGACGGGACGGGAAGTGCCTGTGCAGCGTCGCCGAGCCGACTCCGGCTTGGCGGGCGATCTCCTCCAGCGACGCGTCCACACCGTCGCGGGCGATGGCGGCCTCGGCGGCGGCGAGGATCCGGCCGCGGTTGCGGCGGGCGTCAGCGCGCATGCCGCGCTCTGCCGGGGCTGGTGCGGTGTCGCCTCCAGGCACGGGAACTCCAGGGATTGCTAAACGGGGTGGCCCTCCATATAGTACTCCACAGCAAACGGGGTGGCACCCCACTTATCGGGCGGGCCCGCCTTCCCTCAGGAGTTCCGGGAGAGATCGTGCAAACAGAAAAGATCATCGCGGTGGTAGGGGCGACCGGTCTGCAGGGCGGCGTCGTGACGGCGCAACTGCTGGCCGACGGCTGGAAGGTGCGGGCGCTGACCCGCGATCCGGGCAGCGAGCGGTCGGCGGCACTGGCGAAAGCGGGGGCACAGGTCATCCGCGCCGAGATGGACGACGTCGCCTCCCTGAACGCCGCGATCGAGGGCGCTTACGGCGTGTTCAGCGTCCAGCCCACTGTCGGCTCGCCGGGCACCGCGCCGAACTTCACCGCAGAAGACGAAGTCCGCTGGGGCATCAATGTCGCAGAAGCCGCGCACGCCGCCGACATCGCGCACTTCGTCTTCACCTCGGTCAGCGGTGCCGGCCGCCACGAAACCGAGATGCTGCCGCAGAACCTGGTGAGCAAGTGGCGGATCGAGCAGCGCATCGCCGGGCTCGGCCTGCCCGCGACGATCCTGCGGCCAGTCTCGTTCATGGAGAACTACACCGGCGGATACCACCTGCACAACGGCACCCTGGCCAGCCCTCTGATACCGGACGTCCCGCAACAGATCATGGCCGTCGACGACGTCGGCGTGTTCGCCGCGCTGGCCTTCGCCCGGCCGCAGGACTGGATCGGCCGACAGATCGAGCTGGCTGGAGACCGGCTGACGCCGCTGCAGATCGCCGCAGCCATCGCCGAGGAGATCGGCTGCCCGCTGCCCTACGTCCAGATCCCGATCGAGACGGTCCGCCAGGTCAGCGAGGACTTCGCGTTCGCCAACGAATGGCTCAACGCCGGCGGCTACCAGGCCGACATCCCAGCCGTCCGGCAGATTCACCCCGGCCTGATGGACCTGCGCACCTGGCTCACCCGGACCGGCGGAGCCCAGATCAGCGCGTTCCTCGCCGCCCAGCGCGCCGAGAAGCAGGACGCATGAACAGCCCGAAGCCCGACCTCGGGCGGATCGGGATCTGGGCCGGCGACCTCGACAGCTACCCGATGGCCGACGTCCGCACCGCCGCGACGGCGATCGAGGACTTCGGCTACGGAGCCCTGTGGTTCCCGGAGACGACCGGCAGGGAAGCCATGGCACAAGCCGGGATCCTGCTGTCGGCCACCCAGCGGATCACGGTGGCCGCGGGCGCCGCCGACATCTATGCCCGCGACGCGGTGACCACCGCCGCAGCGCAGCGGACCCTCGACGAGGCGTTCCCAGGACGTTTCCTGCTCGGGCTCTGGGAAAGCCATCCCACCCTCGCCCACGACGTCCGCGGCCACCTCTACGGCCCGGCACCGGAGACCATGAGCGGCTACCTGGACGCAGTGGACGCCGCCCCGTTCGGTCCGCCGCCCGCTCCGGAAATGTCGGGTGCGCCGCGTCGGATCCTGTCCGTGCTGGATCCCGACATGCTCGAACTCGCGGGCCGTCGGGCCTGGGGCGCGCACCAGATGGGCATGCCGGCCGAGTGCACCGCAAGGTCCAGAGCCGTGCTCGGCCCCGACGCGCTGCTGGCCGTCACCCAGTTCGTCATCCTGGATGCGGCCGGGTCGCACTCAGCCGATCTGGCCCGAACCTACGCCGCCGCAGCGCTGCCCAACCGTCGCGCACTGCTGCAGGAGCTGGGGTTCGAAGACGTTGACTCACTGAACGACCGGCTTGTCGACGCGCTGATCGCCCGCGGGACCGCAAACGACATCACGCACCGCGTCACAGCACACTTCGACGCCGGCGCCGACCACGTGAGCCTCTACGTCCTCACGGCCGAACCTGCGACCCCGCCGATCGGGCAGTGGCAGGAACTCGCCGCACGACTCCTGGCCTGACGGCCCACGGCAAGAGCGCCCCGCGCGGGCTCCTGACCCCGCGGAGCTTCTCTCCACCACTTCGGCAGGGCAGGGCCCGCTTGGCGGGTGGGTGTCAGGAGTCGACCAAAGGTCGATCGGCGTAACCGCCGAGCAGCGCGGCCAGGCAGGCGACAAGGGTCAGTGGGTGTCGAGGAGGGTGGGGTCGGCGCGGAGCTCGGCGCGGACGGCGGACTCCCAGAAGCCGATGAAGCCGTTGCCGTCGGAGTTCTTCATGTGGTTAAGGAAGCCGGCCGGCAGCACCTGCGCCGGGGTGGCGCCGAGGGCGCGGACGTGCCAGGCACGCTGGCAGCGCTGCTCGAGCGCGACGGCGCGCTGGAACAGCGCCCGGGCCGAGGTGCCGAGCACGAAGACGCCGTGGCCGGCGAGCAGCGCGAGGTGGCCGCCGTGCAGGGCGTCGACCGCGCCGCGGGCGGTGGCGAGGTCGTTGACGGGGCCCTCGTACTCGTTGACGAGGACCAGGTCGCCACCGCCGCCGAGCGCGGAGCTCTGGTCGTAGACCGGCGGGATCTCGCCCAGGTCCGCCCAGACGGTGCCGTAGAGCGGGTGGTTGTGGACGGCCCAGGTGACGTCGGTGCGGGCGGCGTGCAGCGCGAGGTGCAGCGGGATGCCGAGCGGGACCGGCCAGTCGCCTTCGAGCAGGTTGCCGGCCAGGTCGATCCGGATGATCTGCTCGGGGCGCAGCTCGTCCCAGCGGACCAGCCACGGGTTGCACAGCAGGGTCCCGTCGGGCTGTAACGCGGTGACGTGGCCGGCCAGGTGGTCGTTGTAGCCCTCCCGCCACAGGGCGCGGGCGAGCAGGGCGATCTCCTCGCGGGTGGTGAGCTCCGGCATCAGCTTCTCGGCGGTGGGAACGAACATCACGGGAATGCCTTTCAGCACAGGACAGCCGGACAGGAATGCCTTCAGGACAGGGCGGCCAGACGAGAGCGCCTCGCGGGGTGGGCTGAGCGCGAACGCCTTCAGACCGGGTCGGCGGGCAGGACCGTCGGTGGCAGTGGGTGGCGGAACAGGGCGGCGGCGTTCTCGCTGCACATCGCCCGGATCTCGGCGGGCGGGATGTGGCCCCAGGCGTCGGCGATGACCTGCTGGGTGTCTGGCCAGGTGCCGTCGCCGTGCGGGTAGTCGGTCTCGACCATGATGTTCTCGACGCCGATCCGGTGGCGGGTGTCGATCGTCGACGGGTCGTCGATCGTGCAGAACCAGAAGTTGCGGCGCAGCACCTCGGCGGGGCGCAGTTCCCAGCCAAGGCCGTAGCCGGACCGGTCGACGATGTTGTCGAGGCGGTCGAGCAGCATCGCGACCCAGCCGATCCCGCCCTCGCTCATCGCGATCCTCAGGGTCGGGAAGCGGGCCGGGTACTCCGACCACAGCCATTCGGCGCAGGCGGTGAGCGACGCCTGGCCGAACAGCGTCGAACCGAGCTGCAGGCCGGGCGCGCCCGGTGGCTTCTCCGAGAGGCCGGCGCTGCCGACGTGCAGGGTGATGACGGTGTCCGTGTCGACGCAGGCCTGGATGATCGGGTCCCAGTGGCCGCGGTCCCACAGCGACGGCAGGCCGATGTTGTGCGGGCGCTCCGGGAAGGTGACGGCGGTGAACCCGCGGGCGGCGTTCCGCCGGATCTCGGCGACGGCGAGCGCCGGGTCGGACAGGTGGGTGATGCCCATCGGGACGACCCGCTCGGGGTAGGCCTGGAACCACTCCTCGTACAGCCAGTCGTTCCAGGCCCGCACGCAGGCAAGACCCAGCTCCTGGTCGCGGGCGCCGAAGAACACCCGGCCGCAGAACCCGGTGATCTGCGACGGGAAGTTCACCGACGCCCACACCCCGCTCACGTCCATGTCCCGCACGCGGGCGTCGATGTCGTAGCAGCCGGGACGCATGTACTCGAACCGGAACGGCTCGACCTTCACCGAATCGGGCCGCCGGCCGGCGACGGCGTTCATGCCGACCTGGGTGAACCGCTGGTCCTCGAACAGCCAGACCTGGTGGCCGCGCTCCGTCTCGACGATCCGCGGCGCCGCGTCCGCGAACTGGGCCGGGACGCGCCCGGCGAACAGGTGCGGCGGCTCCACGACGTGGTCGTCGACCGAGATGATCGTGTAACGGACCTCGCGGGGTGCCGGCTCGGGCAGGAACAGGCTCGGGTCGAGGGCGGCCTCGCTGACGGTCGGGTTGGGGGTGGTGGCCACGGGTGCCTCCGGGCGGGTGCGTGGGGTTCGGACCGCTGGTCAGGCCGAAGGACGCGCGATCATGGCGAAGCCTCGCGCATCCGGAGGCCCTTCAGACATGTGGTCAGGCCGAAGGACGCGCGATCATGGCGAAGCCTCGCGCATCCGGAGGCCCTTCAGACATGTGGAAGGTCGAGGCCGAGCAGGACCAGGTGGAGGAACAGGGCGCCGGCGCCGCCGGCCGTGCACAGCGCGACCCGAGCGTCGGGAACCTGCAGGCCGGGGCCGCAGTCGCCGCGCAGCTGCTCGGCGCCGCGGATGACGCGCTGCAGCATCTGGACGGACGAGCCGGCGTGGCTGAACGACATCGTGCCGCCGTCGGTGGTGACCGGATGGCTGCCGGTGATGGCGATGTGGCCGTCCTCGACGAACGGGCCGCCCTCCCCCGGCCCGCAGAAGCCGAACGCCTCCAGCTGGCGGATGATCTCGAACGAGAACGGGTCGTAGAGCTCCAGCACGTCGACGTCGTCGCGGCGCAGGCTGGCGGTCGCGAGCGCCCGTTCGAACGCGCGCCGCCCGGCCTGACCGTTGACCGGGACATCCGCGCCGGCCGCCCCGGGCGCGCCAGCCCCTCCAGGCCCGACGGCGCGGCGGGCGTGGCCGGTGTGGTCCCAGGCCGGTGGGAAGCGGTAGCTGGGGCCGAAGTGGTCGGCGCCGCCGGCCAGCACGTGCACCGGCGGGCGGGGCAGGTCGGCGGCGCGCTCGGCGGTCGTGAGCAGCAGCGCGCAGCCGCCCTCGGAGGTGGTCGAACAGTCGAGCAGGTGGAACGGGTCCGCGACCATCCGGGAGGCGAGCACGTCGGCGGCGGTGAAGGGGCCGCGGCCCGCGTAGACCGCGGCGGGGTTGGCGTGGCCGTTGTTGCGGATGGTCGCCGCGACCGTGGCGAGCTGCTCCTGCGTGGTGCCGTACGTCGTCATGTGCCGGCGGGCGATGAGGGCGAACTCGGCGGCGGTGAACATGCCCCAGGGAATGACGAACTCGTTCTCCGGGCGGGTCCACGGGGCGGTGGAGGCACGCTCGGTGTAGGTGCCAGCGGCTCCGGAGGCGACGAGGACCGTGTCCGCCTCACCGGAGGTGATCGCCGCGGCCGCCTCGAGCACCGCGGCGACGCCGTGCTGGGCGCCCTGCCAGGCGGGTCCGAGGCCGAGGTCGTAGACGAACCCGCCGGACATGCCAGGGGTGGACAGGCCGTCGACGTCGGCGAGGCCAAGCCCCGCATCGGCGAGGACACCCGCGACCGCGTCGACCAGCAGGGCCGTCGACGTCTGGTCCGGCAGCCGCCGGGCCTGGGTGGTGTTGTGGATGCCGACGATCGCGGCGGACCGCGGACGTACCACGCTCAGCTCCTCTCCCCCGCCGACCCGGCGCCGTCCTGGCCGCGCTCGTCGCCGTCGCCGTCGACACGCCCGCGCTGGTCGTCGGGGTGCTCGTAGTCGTGCAGCGGCGGCGGCCCGGCGAACGGTGGCCGTGGCGTGGTGGGCAGGTCGGCGAGCTCGTCGCGCAGCTGGGCGACGTTCGCCAGCTCCGCGTACATCCGGCGCAGCACGTAGTCGCCGACGGCGCGGGAGTAACGCAGCTCGGGCCGGCTGTCCAGCCGGACCTCCTGGGCGCGGCGCCGGCCCCAGCGCAGCTCGTCGACGGCCGCCCGGGTCTGCTCCAGGTAACGGTCGAGGATCTCCACGACCCGCTGCGGCTCGGTCTCGGCGCCCAGCCACACCCGCAGCAGCACCGGGTGCTTGATGACCACCGGCTCCTCGTCGGCGGTCTGGTGCAACCAGTCACGCAGCACCGCGCGGCCGGCCGGGGTGATCTCGTGGACGAAGGTGCGCCGGATCCGGCGGCCTGGCGCCGGGCTCGCGGTGACCAGGCCCAGCGCCTCCAGCCGCGCCAGCTCCTTGCGGATGTGGCTGATCGCCGGCGCCCAGTAGAAGAAGCGCAGGCTGAAGTCGGCCCGGGTCTTCAGCTCGACCGGCGACAGCGGCACGTCGGCGACCGCCAGTTGCCCCAGCACCGCGTAGGCGGTCGTCGGCAGGCCGTCCCCCGCGCCGGAGCCGTCGGCGCCGGTGCTGTTGTCGCCGGTGCTGTTGTCGCCGGTGCTGTTGTCGCCGGTGCTGTTGTCGCCGGTGCTGTTGTCGCCGGTGCTGTTGTCGCCGACGACGCCAGCGTCGTCGGCGGCAGCAGCCTCGTACGCGGCGGCGCCGTCAGCGGTACGGGCACGATCGGCCGCACCGGCACCGGCACCGGCACCGGCACCGGCGCCGTTGGCGGCGGCGGCCCGCGACGGCCCGGTCATACGCCGGCCGGCTTGTCGCCGAGGACGCGGCGGGCGCGCAGGCCGTCGATCTCGGCCAGGGTGAGGCCGAGCAGGCCGCCGTACACCTCGTCGTCGTGCTGCCCGAAAACGGGCGCCGGGCGGCGCAACAGCGGGCCGGGCTGGCTGGCGAGGCGGAACGCGACGCCGGGCATCGGGTGCTCGCCGACCACCGGGTGGGCCAGCCGCTCGAAGAAGCCGCGGGCCGCGAGCTGCGGGTTGGCCAGCAGACCGGCGGCCGGGGTGACCGGCGCGGCCGGGACACCGGCGGTGGCGAGGGCGGCGAGGGCCGTGACCCGGTCGGGCGCCGCGGCCGTCCAGGCGGCGATCGCCTCGTCGACCAGATCGTGGGCGGCGGTGACGCGGCGGCCGGCCAGGGTCGCGAGTCCCCCGTCGGCGGCGAGGTCGGGGCGGCCGAGCACGGCGCACAGGCGCCGCCATTGCGCATCGTCGGTAATGGCGAGCGCGAGCCAGACATCGGGGCCGGCCGGGTCGCGGGGGCAGCGGTAGACGCCCTGCGGGGCCGCCAGCGGCCCGAGCGGGCCGCGGTTGCCGTCGCGGCGCAGCGACGCCCCGCCCTCCGTGTACTCGACGGTCAGCTCGGCGGCGACGTTGAGAACCGACTCGATCATCGTCGCCTCGACCAGCGCGCCGGAGCCGTCACCGTCCGGGCGGTCCCGGGCGGCCAGTGCCACCAGGGTGGCGAACGCGGCGTGCAGGCCGGCGATCGGGTCGCAGGCGCCGCGCGGGATCACCGGCGGGCCGTCCGCGGTCCCGGTCAGCCAGGCCATGCCGCTGGCCTGCTCCATCGTCTGGGCGAAGCCGGTGCGGTCGCGCCACGGCCCGTCGAGCCCGAACGCCGGCATGCGGGTGAGCACGGCCGACGGGTTCGCGGCGTGCACCGTCTCCCAGTCGAGGCCGAGGTTGGGCAGCACCCGGGGGGTGAAGTTCTCGATGACCACGTCGCAGGCGCCGATGAGCCGCCGGGCCAGGTCGAACCCCTCCATGGAGGACAGTTCCAGGCTGACCGCACGCTTGTTGGCGTTGGTGGCGAGGAACATCGTGCCCCATTCCCACCAGCTCGGCTCGGTCGGCGGTTTACCGCCCGCGAACCGCATGCCGTCGGGGCGGGACACCCCCTCGACCTTGATGACGTCAGCGCCGAGCGAGCCGAGCAGCATCGTCGCCGACGGGCCGGCCCAGAACGCGGTCAGGTCAAGGACCCGCAGCCCGTCCAGCGGCAGCGGCCGCGCCGGGCGGACAGGCCCGGCCGCGCCGGCGGCCGGACCGTCGGCAGCCGGACCGTCAGGAGCCAGGCCGTCAGGAGCCAGGCCGTCAGCGGCAGGACCGTCGGCGGCGGGACCGTCGGCGGCGGGACCGTCGGCGGCGGGACCGTCGGCGGCGGGCCAGCGCGCGGTGTCGGTGTGCTCGCCGAGGGTGGGGGCCGGGGCGAGCGGCCGGCCGCCGAAGTCGCCCACGCGGTAGGGGGTGCGGGGCTGGCGGAAGCCCCCGCGGGGGTTGGGGACGAACACGCCGCGGGCCGTGAACTGGTCGATCGTCGTCACGGTCTCCGGGGTGCCGACGGGGGTGGCCGGGATGCGCAGGGCGGCGGCGAGCTCGACGATCTCCTCGGTGGTGTGCCGGGTGGTCCAGGCGTGCACGGCGGCGTGGAACTCGGCACGGCGGGCGTGCCGGCGCGGCAGCAGCGCGAGGTCGCGGTCGCCGAGCAGGTCGGGCCGTTCGATGAGGACCAGGAAGTCCTGGAACTGCTGCGCGGTGATGGTGCAGAAACCGACCAGGCCATCCTTCGTCGGCTCGATCGACGGCGTCTCGGGGATGCGGCCGGGTGCGCCGGGGATGCCTGGCTTCGGGCCGCCCATGATGGTCGGCCCGACGACCGAAAGGCCGCCCATCATGATCGTCATGCATTCGAGCATCGAGATGTCGACCAGGTCGCCGACGCCGTCACGGCGGGCGCCGCGCAGCGCGGCGAGCCCGACGACGGCGGCGTAGACGCCGGACGCCCACTCGCCGATCCGCCCGCCGGCCTGCAGCGGGGCGGCGTCCGGTTCGCCCCGGCCGGCGGTGGATCCGCAGAGCGCCTGGAGGAGGAACTCGGTGAACGCCGCCCCGTCCAGCGTTTCTCCGTCCAGTGCCTCCGCGCTCGACTGGGGCCCCTGCTGCCGGCCGCCGCCCGCCCACGGCCCGGTGAGGCCGAACGGGCTGATCGACAGGACGACGGCGCGCGGGTTGTCGGCGTGCAGGCGCCGGACAGCCGCCGGGCCCGGGCCACCACCCGTGAAGATCCCTTCACCGGTGGAGGTCCCGCCGCCGGGGGTTCCGCCGCCGGCGAGGGCACCGCCGACGATGACGAGATCGGCGGCGGCGGCCAGGGCGCGAACCCGCGAACTGTCGAGGTCCGCGGCGACGGACCGCTTGGAGGTGTTGAGGAAGCGGAACAGCGCGCCGTCCCCGACGGGGCGGGAGCCCGACGCGGACCAGGCGCGCATCAGGTCGCCGGAGCCGGGCGGCTCCACCTTCACCACGTCGGCACCGGCGTCGGCGAACAGCTTTCCGCAGTAGGGCCCGGCGATCTGCGTCGCCAGTTCCAGGACGCGGACGCCGGCGAGCGGCCCGAGAGCCGACCGCGCCGACGCGTCGGCGGACACGCCGGCTGACGCGTCAGCGGGTGCCTCGGCGGGGGCGTCGTGTGACACCGGGCCCGCCCCTACGCCTGAGAAGCGCCGGGGGCGGCCGGCGCGGAGGGGAACGACGGTGACGTGCGTGTGGTGAGGCGCTTCCACGCCTGGAGGTCGCGCTCGCTGGCGAGACGGCCGACCCGGGTGACGACGTCGACGTCGGTCGCCTCGGCGCGCAGCGCGCCAGCGGTGGCCCGCTCGCGCGGGCGGGTCGCGAACGGGTCGAACTGGAAGTGCCGCAGGGCGTTCTCGTGGGTGATCCTGTTGACGGTGTCGTCGGGCAGGTGGCCGAGGTTGGCGATGACGTCCTCGGGGGCGTTCGGCCAGCTGGAGTCGGAGTGCGGGAAGTCGGACTCCCAGCACACGTTGCCGACGTCGAACCAGTCGAGCAGGCGCGGGCCGACCGTGTCGCTGATGAAGCAGGTCAGGATGTGCTTGCGGAAGATGTCCGCCGGCCCGTCGATCCCGGCGGGGAAGGACGGCCGGGTCCAGGCGGAGTGGCGGCGCTGGACGTGCTCACTGCGCCACAGGAAATATGGGATCCAGCCGATGTCGCCCTCGGTCAGCGAGAACCGCAGGTCCGGGAAGTCGGCCCAGAACTCGGCCCAGACCAGCTCCAGGAACGAGTAGATCGAAGCGATCGACGAGCCGGACATGTTGACGCTGGCCGGGGCGTCGGAGGAGAACATCGGGGATCGCGAGGCCGAGCCGAGGTGCAGGCACAGCACGGTGCGGGAGTCGCTGGCCGCGCGGAACAGCGGGCCCCAGTAGCCGCTGTGCAGGCTCGGCATCTTCAGCGCCTCGGGGTTCTCGGAGAAGGTGACGGCGTGGCAGCCCTTGCCGGCCAGCCGCCGCAGCTCCTTCGCCGCCTCGTCGACGTCGAACAGCGGCAGGATGCCGCAGGGGATGAACCGGTCCGGGTAGGCGCCGCACCACTCGTCGACGTGCCAGTCGTTGTACGCCTTGATCATGATGAGGTTGACGTCGCGGTCCGTGCCCTGGTTGAGGACCTGGCCGGAGAAGCCGGTCCAGTTCGGGAAGTTCAGCCCGGCGAGCTGCCCGCCGGCGTTCATGTCGCGGACCCGTTCGTGTACGTCGTAGCAGCCGGGCCGCATTTCGTCGTAGCGGCTGGCGTCGACGTTGAACATCTCCGGCGGCTTGCCGGCGACCGCGTTCAGGCCGAGGTTACGGCCGCGCTGGGTGCCGTAGTACCACTGCTGGACGCCGTCGGGCTCGTCGACGACGCGCGGGGCTAAGTCCTTGTACTTCGCCGGGACGTGCGCGTCGAACATGCCGGCCGGCTCGGCGATGTGGTCGTCGACGCTGACCAGGATCAGGTCTTCTGGCTTCATGCGGCTGGTCTCCCGTTTCAGGCTCGGCCGGCGGGTTCGAAGTAGGGAAGCGTCGTTGTCGGCTGGCTCCCCGCCTCCGGGGCGGCGGAGGCCGCGGGGACGACGGAGTGGAACGCGACGCGCAGGCGCAGATCCGGGCGGATCTCGACGACCGTGAGGCCGACCAGGCAGGTCATCAGCTGGTAGCCCTCGTCGAGGGTCACGATGGCCGGCGCGTACGGGGTGCGGAAGGCGGGGCTCACCGGGCGGTGCACGACCGTCCAGCTGTAGAGGGTGGCGAGGCCCGCGGAACGTTCCCAGCACAGATCGCGCGACAGGCAGGCCCGGCAGGCCTCAGCCGGGGGGAATCCGGGGGTTGCGCAGGCCGCGCAGCGCTGGAACAGCAGTTCGCCGCGTGCGCAGCCCGCCCAGAACGGCTCGGTGAGCGGCGTCCGCGGCGCGAACGGCACTCCCTCGGTCTGAGGGCGAAGAGCTGTGTCACCGCCGACCTCACCGCCGACGGCCGCGCCACGGCCGTTCCGGGCCACTCCGCTCGGACTAGTAGTCCCAACCGGAGGCCGAGACGCGATCAAATGAGTGTCACCCACAGTGATATCGACCGCCCTTCCCGTGATGGACACCCCGAATCATCTCGGCCTTCCCTCAACTGGGCGAGGCGCTGGCACATCCAGAGCCGGCGGTGTGCCCGAGGTCACCATGTCCCAGGTCAAGAAGGTTAGCTCAATAGTCCGGCCACGCGCACCCCTGACGCCCGGACAGGGATTTCTTGCCCAGCCGGGGTGGCGGTGGTAGACGTACCGCTGAGCAGTGGTTCTCTGGGTTGAACGATCGTTCGCTGGTCCGCGCGGCGGCGGCGACGGCGCGCGAGCGGCGAGGAGTCTCGGATGAGCGAGCAGGGCTTACCCGGCCAGGGCCGGCCTGAGCAGGACAAGGACGCCGGGCGGTATGCCGAGCGCCTTTTCCCCGCGCCGGTGGATCACGGGATCGCCCAGCCGGACCGGGCGGTCTCGACGGTCGAGCGCGGGACCGACACCGTCGCCTACAACGACCCGGCGGGCCGCTGGTACGAGGGCGGCGGGCGGATCGGCGAGAAGGCGGTCGAGTCGATCGTCGTCTACCCGCCGACGCGGGGCCTGGTCACCCAGGGCGACCCGTTCGAGCCGGTGAAGATCGGCATCCTCGTCGACATGGACCTCGGGCAGCTGCTGTCCGACTGGGTCGACTCCACGATTCTCGCCGTCGAGGACGCGCTCAACGAGGGCGTCTACGACCGGCCGGTCGAGATCCGCACCGTCGACGCGCGCGGGCTGCCCAGGGAGAACTACTTCAAGGTCCGCCGGGGATACCAGAAGCTGGTCGACGACGGCTGTGTCGTCGTGCTCGGCCCGATGATCTCCGACAACTCGCTGAACCTGCAGGACACCGCCAACCGCACGGGCGTCTCGTGCATCGGCTGGACCGGCAGCGTCAAGTTCGCCGGCGACTACTGCTTCACCGTCGCCAACGGCGACATCCCGACCGAGTCGGTGATGGGCGCGAACTGGTGCGCGCAGCAGGGCCACACCAAGGTCGGCTTCTTCTGGGAGAAGGGCTCGTCCGGCGACCACTACTCGGACTTCTTCCGGACGGCGGCGCAGCAGGTCGGCGTCGAGATCGTCAAGGAGGTCAGCCTCGGCCCGAACCCGAAGAACCTCCAGCAGCAGCTTGAGACGATGCGCGCCCAGGGCGCCGAGGCCATCGTCTATATGGGGTACGGCTACTCGACCTTCCATTTCGCCGCGGCGTTCAAGGCCCTCGACTGGGATCCGCCGCGGTTCATGGGCACCGCGTTCATGTTCTACTCGAACTCGAATGCCTGGGCCGAGGGCCTGGAGGGCTGGCACGGCGTCGACCAGCTCGGCGAGGACGGCGCGAACCCGAACTACGAGGCGATGACCCGCCGCTTCGAGGCGCGGTTCGGCCGGGTCACCCGCAACGTCGTCGTGGCCCTTGGCTACGACACCGCGCGCGCCGCGATCCACGGCATCGCGAACGCCGCGATCCCCACGCCCGAGCAGGTCCGGCTCGGGCTGGAGAAGATCAAGTGGATGCCGTGCACCAACGGCGGCCCCGGCGCGTACATCACGTTCGCGCCCTACGACCACCGTGGCTACAAGGGCGACTTCCTGACGATCCGTGAGCTGCGCGGCGGCGAGCTGCATTTCCGCGGCTACTACCGCCCCCAGTGGCCCTCCAACACCAGTTCCCCGCTGCTCACCCCCCAGCCCAAGCCGGCCGACACCGACGGCACCTCCACGGGCTGATCCACCGTCCGACCTCGGGATGCTCCCTGGCCCGGCGCCGTCGCCGCTTTCCGCGTTCCCGGTCTCGTCCCGGCCGTCAGTCCCGGCTGTCAGTCAGGACTTGGGTCCGGCCGGCGCGGGACCGGGGAAGGCGTCGCCGTTGAACGTGTCGAGGCGGGCGAACTCCTCGACCGGGCGGCGGGTGAGCTTCGTGGCCCGCCGCTCGGGGTGGCCGAGGGCGATGACGGCCGCGATCGCGTGGTCGGGCGGGACGGCGAGCAACTTGGCGGCCTCCGGCTCCCGGCGGGCGAGGAAGGTCGTCAGCACGCCGCCCAGGCCCTCGGCCCGTGCCGCGAGCAGCACGTTCTGGGCGAACGGGTAGACCGAGGCACCGCCGATGATGCTCTGCCGGTCCAGGTCCACGTCCATGACGGCGAGCGCCGTGAGCCGCGCGCACAGGACCAGCAGCACCGGTACCTCGTCGAGGCTGTCGACGAACGACATCGGCGCGGGGGTGGCCGCCGCCTCGGCGAGGTCGATCGCCGGCCCGTGCCAGCGGCCGTCCGGGCCCGGCGCGAACGGGCGCACCCCGGCCTGGACCTGCGCGCGGTACTCGCGCCAGCCGAGCACCACCAGGTCGCGGATGGCCCGGCGGATCTCCGGGTCGCGCAGGACGATCACCGTCCACGGCTGGGTGTTGCCACCGCTGGGCGCGAACCTGGCCTCGTCGAGCACCCGCGCGAGCACCTCGTCCGGCACCGGCTCGTCGGTGAACCTGCGCACGGCCCCCGACGTGCGCATCGCCTCGCGCAGCTCCATCCCGCCCGCTCCCTCCGGTTCCGGCCGCGGCCGCTCCCGTGACCTGGGCACGACGCTAGTCCCGGCGGACGGCGGAATTCTGTCGTGCGCCACGAGACAGGTAGGCCAGATCGGTCAGGAATCGAGAAGCACAGACCGCCGAGCGGTGGCTAGCGTGACCTCCATGGAGACGATGAGCACGGCCACGAGGACTGACCCGCGGTCACCCGCGCCGCGCGTCGCCAACCACGATGCCGACAGCCACTATGCCGACAGCCACTATGCCGACAGCCACGATCTGATCCGGGTGCGGGGCGCGCGCGAGCACAACCTCAAGGACGTCAGCATCGAGATCCCGAAGCGCCGGCTGACGGTGTTCACCGGTGTCTCCGGCTCGGGCAAGAGCTCGCTGGTGTTCGGCACGATCGCCGCGGAGTCGCAGCGGCTGATCAACGAGACGTACAGCACCTTCGTGCAGGGTTTCATGCCGACGCTGGCGCGCCCGGAGGTCGACCTGCTGGAGGGGCTGACGACGGCGATCATCGTCGACCAGGAGCGGATGGGCGGCAACCCCCGTTCCACGGTCGGCACCGCCACCGACGCCAACGCGTTGCTGCGGATCGTCTTCAGCCGCCTCGGCACGCCGTATGCCGGCTCGCCGAACGCGTTCTCCTTCAACGTCGCCTCGGTCCGGGCCAGCGGCGCGATCACCGTCGAGCGCGGCGCCAAGAAGACCGTGAAGGCGACCTTCAACCGCATCGGCGGCATGTGCCCCCGCTGCGAAGGCATGGGATCGGTGTCCGACATCGACCTCTCGCAGCTGTTCGACGAGAGCAAGTCGCTGTCCGAGGGCGCGATCACGGTGCCGGGCTACAGCGCCGACGGCTGGTTCGGGCGGATCTTCGCCGCGGTGGTGCCGGCCGACATACCCATCGCCAGGTTCACCAAGAAGCAGCGCGAGGAGTTCCTGTACGGCGAGGCCCGCAGGATCAAGGTCGACAACATCAACCTGACCTATGAAGGGCTGATCCCGCGGATCCAGAAGTCGCATCTCTCCAAGGACATCGAGTCCCTGCAGCCGCACGTCCGCGCGTTCGTCGAGCGGGCGGTGACGTTCACCGTCTGCCCCGAGTGCGGCGGCACCCGGCTGTCCGAGGCGGCCCGGTCGTCGAAGATCAGCGGGATCAGCATCGCCGACGCCTGCGCGATGCAGATCAGTGACCTGGCCGAGTGGGTGCGCGGCCTCGACGAGCCGACTGTGGCGCCGCTGCTCGCTGCGCTGAGGCACGCCCTCGACTCGTTCACCGACATCGGGCTGGGCTACCTCTCGCTCGACCGCGCCACGGGAACGCTGTCGGGTGGCGAGGCGCAGCGCACCAAGATGATCCGCCACCTCGGGTCGTCGCTGACCGACGTCACCTACGTCTTCGACGAGCCGACCATCGGGCTGCACCCGCACGACATCCAGCGGATGAACGACCTCCTGCTGCGGCTGCGCGACAAGGGCAACACCGTGCTAGTCGTGGAGCACAAGCCGGAGGTGATCGCGATCGCCGACCATGTCGTCGACCTCGGCCCCGGCGCCGGCACGGCGGGCGGCACCGTCTGCTTCGAGGGCACCGTCGGAGGGCTGCGGGCCAGCGGCACGCTCACCGGGCGGCACCTGGACGACCGCGCCTCCCTGAAGTCGTCGGTGCGCACGCCGTCGGGCGCGATGGAGGTCCGCGGCGCCGACGCCCACAACCTGCGGGACGTCGACGTCGACATCCCGCTCGGCGTGCTGGTCGTCGTCACCGGGGTGGCGGGCTCGGGCAAGAGCTCGCTGATCCACGGCTCGGTGTCCGGGCGGGACGGGGTGGTGTCGGTCGACCAGACCCCGATCCGCGGCTCGCGGCGGAGCAACCCGGCGACGTACACCGGGCTGCTCGACCCGATCCGCAAGGCCTTCGCGAAGGTGAACGGCGTGAAGCCGGCGCTGTTCAGCGCCAACTCCGAGGGCGCCTGCCCCGCCTGCAACGGTGCCGGCGTCATCTACACCGATCTGGCGATGATGGCCGGCGTCGCCACCACCTGCGAGGAGTGCGAGGGGAAGCGGTTCCAGGCGTCGGTGCTGGATTACCACCTCGGCGGCCGCGACATCAGCGAGGTGCTCGCGATGCCGGTGACCGAGGCCGAGGAGTTCTTCGGCGCTGGCGAGGCGCGCACGCCGGCCGCACACGCCATCCTCGGCCGGCTCGCCGACGTCGGGCTCGGCTACCTCAGCCTCGGCCAGCCGCTCACGACGCTGTCCGGCGGCGAGCGGCAGCGCCTCAAACTCGCCACCCGGATGGCAGACAAGGGCGGCGTCTACGTCCTCGACGAGCCGACCACCGGCCTGCACCTCGCCGACGTCGAGCAGCTGCTCGGCCTGCTGGACCGGCTCGTCGACGCCGGCAAGTCGGTCATCGTCATCGAGCACCACCAAGCGGTCATGGCACACGCCGACTGGATCATCGACCTCGGCCCCGGCGCCGGCCACGACGGCGGCCGGATCATCTTCGAGGGCACACCCGCCGGCCTCGTCGCCGCCCGCTCCACCCTCACCGGCGAGCACCTGGCTTCCTACATCGGGCGTTGAGCGCCCTGCCTGGGGCAGGGTGGCTTTCGTCGGGGCGGGTGAGACTGGGGCGGACGGGCGGGTCGGAGCCTCAATTCGGCCTGCCGGGATGGGGCGGACTCTCCGGTTGACGGGCATCGCGAGCCCCGGGGCGGGCGGCAGCACGATCAGCGGGGTGTCGCGCCTGCGTTGTTACGCTGGCGTTCGTGACGCCGGAGGAGCTTGCCAACCTCGCGCACCTTCGGCGTGCCCGCGATCTGATGGACCGCGAGTACGCGAGCCCGCTCGACGTCGCCGCGCTCGCCCGCGCCGCGCTGATGTCGACCGCGCACTTCTCCCGGCGGTTCCGCGCGGCATACGGGGAGACGCCCTATTCCTACCTGATGACGCGGCGGATCGAGCGGGCGAAGGCGCTGCTGCGCCGCGGCGACATGTCGGTCACCGACGTCTGCATGGCGGTCGGGTGTACGTCGCTCGGCTCGTTCAGCGCGCGTTTCACCGAGCTGGTGGGCGAGACGCCGACGGCCTATCGGAGCCGGGACCACAGCGCGCTCGCGAACGTGCCGGGCTGCGTCGCCAAGGACCTCACCCGCCCCAGCCGTGGTCCGAGCAGGATCGGAGAAGCACGCGCGACGCCAGCCCCCTAGCGTTGCGGACATGGATCTCACTCTTGCCCGCTGCTTCGTCCAGGTTCAGGACCCGGACCTCTCCCTGGCCTTCTACCGCGACGCGCTCGGCCTCGAGCTGCGCAACGACGTCGCCCGTGAGGGCTTCCGCTGGATCACCGTCGGCTCGGCCACCCAGCCCGGCGTCGAGATCGTCCTCACGAACTACCTGGCCGGCAGCCCCGCCGACGGCGAGGCGATCACCGCGCTCGTCGCCAAGGGCGCCATGAACGGCGTCCACTTCCACACCGACGACCTCGACGCCACCTTCGAGAAGGTGCGCGCCTCGGGCGCCGAGATCGTGCAGGAGCCGACCAACCAGCCGTGGGGCCCCCGCGACTGCGCCGTCCGCGACCCCTCCGGCAACCTGGTGCGCATCGACCAGCAGCCCGCCGCGAAGTAGGGACGCGGTCGACGCGCCGCGCCGGTGACCACCTTCCGCCCGCGCACCGCATCCCATGCCAGGGCGGCGAACGCCCGCCCACTCACGATCATTCGTGATCGCCACGGACGTGTCGTTGCGGTCGCGATTCGGCCGAATCCACGACGACGGCAACACGTGGGTGATGATCAACCGGTTGCGGGCGGACGGAGGCGGGGCGGCATTAGTCGTCGGCGCGGAAGGGGTTGGGCCCCGCGATGACGGCGACGCCGGTGCGGCCGCCGTCGACGTCGACGACCGTTCCGTGGACGAAGGCCGCGTCGTCGGAGGCGAGGTAGACGGCCGCCGCGGCTATGGCGTCGGGGTGACCGGACCACCCGGCGGGCGTGCCACGCATGAGCAGGTCGGACGGACGCTCGACGGTCGGGTCCCGGTCGGGATCGGCGATGACACCCGGGGAAACGGCGTTGACCCGGATGCCCTGAGGCCCGAACTCGGCGGCCCAGGCCCGGGTGAGCGTCTCCATCGCACCCTTGGTCGACGCGTAGAGGGCACCGACGGGAACGCTGAGGCGGGCCACCCAGGAACCGAGATTGATGATGACGCCGCCGCCCGCGGCGACCATCGTCGGCGCGACGGCCTGGGTGAGGAAGAACGGCGCCTTGACGTTGACGGCGTAGACCCGGTCGAACATCGCGTCGTCCGTGGTCAGGGTGGTTGCCCCCGGGAAGATGCCCGCGTTGTTGACCAGGATGTCGATGCGGCCGCCCAGCAGGTCGCTCGCCGCGTCGGCGAGCGACCTGCTGGCGCTCGCCGTGCCGTCGAGATCGGCGTGGACGTAGTCGGCCGTGCCGCCCGCCGAGCGGATCCGGGCGACCACCGCCTTGCCGCGGGTGTCATCGCGCCCGGAGACGATGACGTGCGCACCTTCCGCGCCGAAGGCAACCGCGATGGACCGGCCGATGTTGCTGGTGGATCCGGTGACGAGTGCTGTCCTGTGTTCGAGTCGCTGTGACATGCCGGCGAAGCTACGGACTAATTTTTGGACTAGCAAGTCCAAAAATCTTGCTCGGCCCGGATGCCCCACGGTGCCAGACGCCTCACTGCTGGGCGTCCCGCGGTGCCAGACGCCTCGCGGAGCCGGACGCCTCGCGGAGCCGGACAACCTCGCGGTGTCAGACGCCTCGCAGGTGGTCGGTCAGCGCGTCCAGCGTCGCCTCCAGGTGCCACGTGCTCCCGGAGGACCTGAGTACCTGGACCCCGCCCTGGATGCCGGCGACGAAGGCCGCGGCGACGCGGTCCGCGTCGAGGCTCGGGCGGATCTCGCCGGTCGCCTGCATCCGCTCGATGCCGTGCCGGATGTGCGCCCGCCAGTTCGTGAGCAGGGCGCCGATGACCTCGGCCGCGCCCGGCGTGCCGCCGACCTGGCTCATCAGCGACCCGAGCGGGCAGTTGCGGCCCTGGGCCCGGTAGCGGGCCACGACCGCGTCCCGCCACCGCTCCCAGGCCGCCCACGAGGTCAGGGCGCCGAGGTGCGGCTGCTGGTCGTCGAGGACGCGCCGCGCCTCGTACCGGGCCACCGCGAGCAGCAGTTCCTCCTTGCCGCCCGGGAAGTAGTGGAAGATCTGACCCTTGCTCGTGCCCGTGATGGCGCGGATGTCGTCGAGGGTCGCCTCGCCGGGGTCGTCGCCGCGCAGGTACACCGCCGCACCCTCGATGATGCGTTGCCGGGTCGCCTGCCCCTTCGTGGTGAGCGCCATCTGCTGACGCTAGCTCTTTATGGACCCAGCGGTCCACTTCATGATCCCTGGTCTCCGGTCGCCGACCCACGGTAGGCCGACGGGGTCGAACCTGGCGCGCCGTCGGCCCGACGATCGTGCCTGTGAGGGAGCTTGTGGTCGTCATCCGTGGAAGGTTGCTCTTGGGGGTGCCGTTACCTAGGTAGCGGACGGACGGAGGAGAAACGCATGACGACGACCGGCTCGACGACCAGCACGACCGAGACGACGGCCAGTCCGGCCACGGCACAGTCATCGGCGGCCACCAGTGCACCCACGGCAGGCCAGGGATCAGGGGCCGCGTCGGGCGCCCGAGGGCGGGTTCGACTCGAGGAAGCGCACAAGCGGGTGCGGCCGCTGCTGGGCGGCGTGGTCGTCGTCGACACGGTCCGGCCGCTGCTGGTCTGGGAGGGCCCGCACTACCCCGTCTACTACCTGCCGCTGGCCGATCTGAAGGCCACGCTGGAGCCCACCGGGGAGATCGTGCGTTCCCCGAGCCGCGGCGACGCCCACCGTCACGACGTGGTCGCGGGCGAGCACCGCGCGGCCGGTGCCGCCCTGACCTACCCGGACTCGCCGTTCCCCGAGCTGCGCGACGTGGTCCGGCTCGACTGGGACGCGATGGACACCTGGCTGGAGGAGGACGAGCCCGTCTACGTCCACGCCCGCAACCCCTACCACCGCATCGACATCCTCTCCAGCTCCCGGCACGTCCGGGTCGACATCGACGGGGTGACGGTCGCCGAGTCGACCCGCCCGACCGTGCTGTTCGAGACCGGCATCCGGCCCCGCTACTACCTGCCACTGACCGACGCCCGCACTGAGCTGCTCCGGCCGTCGTCCACCAGCACCGGCTGCCCGTACAAGGGGACGGCCAGCTACTACGGGGTCGAGGTCGACGGCAAGGTCCACGACGACGTCGTCTGGTACTACCCGGCGCCGCTGCTGGAGAGCATTCGCATCGCGGGCCTGGTCTGCTTCTACGACGAGAAGGTCGACATCTACGTCGACGGCGTCCACACCTGAGCGGAGCTGAACGGGCAGCGGCCACGTTCACGTCTCGCCGTACACGGCCGTCGCTGACGAAGAGAGGGTCAGCGCGGTCGGTCGGGGGTCACCGCGTCGATGAGGGTGTCAACGGTGTCGTGAAGGCCGGCGCGCAGGTCCGCGGGGAGTGGCAGGGTGTTCTCCCATTCGTGGAGGCGGTCGTTGACGCGCCGGCTCAGAGCGTCGCCGACGTCGGTGAGCTCGACGATGACGCGGCGGCGGTCCGTCGGGTCGGGGGCACGGCGGACCAGGCCCGCGGCGGCGAGACGGTCGAGGGTGAGCGTCATGCCACCGCTGGTCCGGCCGAGCACCCGGCACAGGCGGCTCGGCGCGCCCCGGCCGCCGGGCGCGTGCCGGATCGTGCCGAGAACCAGGTAGTCGGCCACCGTCAGGCCGAATGGTTCGACGAGACCGTCGAGCGCCGTCGAGACGAGCATGTTCAGCCGCACCAGCCGGGCGAGGAGCCCGGCGCCCCCGGTCAGGCCGACCTCGTCGACCCAGCTGGGCTCACCGGCCGGCCCGCCCAACGCCGCCCGCCCGCCCGACGCGGCGCGCCCGCCCGACGCGGTCACCGACGGCGCCGGCGTCGTCGGCTCCACGAGTGCCGCCGGCGCCGCCGCCGGATCCGTTCTGGTCACCGCGCTGTCAGCCATCCCGGCCGACTGTAGCGCCCAGCGAGCTCAATCCTTGATTCCAAAGCGTTCGAGGCCGAAGGCGCGGATGGCGTTGCCGCGGACGAACTTGTGGACCTCGCCCGCGTCCATGCCGGCGCCCGCGCACAGGCGGTGGGCGACGGCGCGGGAGTTCGGCCAGGTGCCGTCGGTGTGCGGGTAGTCGGTCTCAAAGACGATCTGGTCGAGACCGACCTCGTTCCGGGAGATCAGCCCGTGCTGGTCATCGAACAGGCAGCCGTAGACGCGGCCCCTGATGTAGCTGCTCGGGGGGTTCGGCAGGGCGGCTCCACCACCGACGCCGCCCTTCCAGACGAGGTCCATCCGCTCCAGCAGGTACGGCATCCAGCCGACCTGGCTCTCGGCGTAGACGATGGTCAGGCTCGGGAAACGGTCGAGCGTGCCGGAGAAGATCCAGTCGCACAGCGATCCCTCGGCATTCTGCGAGGACAGCGACATGCTGACCGCCAGCGGCGCGTCCGGCGACGTCGACGGCAGCGTCGACGACGAGCCGATGTGCATCGTCACGACGGTTCCGGTCTCCTCGCACGCCTGGAACAGCGGGTCCCACGCGCCGGAGTGGATGGAGGCGAACCCGAGCTTGCTCGGGTTCTCGGAGAACGACACCGCGTACGAGCCCTTCGCCGCGCACCGGCGCACCTCGGCGGCGGCAAGCTCGGGATCCCACAGCGGGATGAGCGACAGCGGGATCAGACGGCCCTGTCCGGCGCCGCCCGCCCATTCGTCGATCATCCAGTCGTTGTAGATCTGGATGCAGGCGAGCGCCACGTCCTTGTCCGGCCGCTCGGAGAAGCCCTGACCGCAGAACCGCGGGAACGTGTTCGGGAAGTTGATCGCCGCCTCGACGTGGTTGGCGGTCATGTCGGCGAGGCGGGCGTCCCGCTCGTAGGTGCCCGGCCGGAAGTCCTCGTAGATGGCCGGCAGGTTCTTCACCTCGGCCGGTGGCACGCCGGCGGAGGCGTGCAGCAGGCCGGTCGGGTAGACGAGGTCGTCATAGAGCCACAGGTCGCACCAGCGGCCGTCAGGCGCGTCGCGCTCGAAGCCGTAGTGCCCGCCGGCGAAGTGCAGCTTGAGCTTCTCCCGCACCACCTTGGGCCCGCGGCCGCGCATCGCGGCCGGCAGCTCCCGCTGCCACAGGTCGCGTGGTTCCAGGATGTGGTCATCCACCGAGATGATCTTCGGCAGGTCCTCCGGGGCCGGGGTGACGGAGCCGGTGGCGGTCGTGGGCGCGGTGATGTCGGTCAAGGCCATGGCCATGCCCCCTTGTGCGGCGTGCGGCGCGGTGGCGAGCGGAGCAACCCGCGAGGAGCGGGATTGCGGATCGCTTTTCGGAAAGCTACTTTTCGCCGAGCGACCTGTCGAGACCCACGCCACACCGCGTCGAGGCGGGATGGCGTCGAAGCAGGCCGATCAGGAAGGGGGCACCGTGCCGGAGGAGAAGCCGGACCTGAAGATCGTCTCCGTGGGAGACGTGCCATGGACCGAGGTGAAGGCGCAGACGCACGCCGACGGGCGGCGGGTGTCGGTCTGGGAGAAGTTCCTCGAGTGGTCGCCGGAACGGATGGTCATCTACGCCCGCTACGACCCGGGGGTGATCGTCGAGCGGCACAGCCACAAGTCCGACCACTTCGTCCTCGTCGTCGCCGGAGAGGTGCTCATCGGCGACCGTCCCTGCCCCGCGGGCACCCATATCACCCTGGAGCACGGAGCGACCTTCGGACCACTGGTGGCCGGGCCCGAGGGCGCCACCCTCTACGAGATCATGACAGGCGACCCGCGAGCCGTGCCCGCGGACCCCGAGGGCTTTGCCGAGCTCCTGGCCAGGCGAGGTGTCCAGCCGCTGCCCAACCCGCCCGTGCCGTGGCCCGACTGGCTCGCGCCGCGCACCGACCCGTCGGGCTCCTCCCCTGGTTCCCCTCCCGGCGCCGGCGGGTAGCGTGGCACGTCCGCGGGAACCGCGGGCCAGGGCCCGACCACCGGTTCTCGCCACGACGCGCCCATGACAACCGGCGAAAAGTGTCGGTAGCGACCGAGAGAATCACCCGGCAGCGCCGAACACGAGGAGACCGCTGTGGGTGCGTGGGGTCCGGGACACTTCGACAACGACGGTGCGCTGGACTTTGTCGATGATCTCCTCGACGCGCCGGCCGCGAACCGGGTCGATCTCGTCCGACGGCTGCTGGTGCGGGCCGTCGACACCGAGGGCTACCTCGAGATCGATGCCGGCTCCCACGTCGTCGTCGCGGCGGCGCTGATCGCCGCGCAGTGCCCGGGCGGCGAGCCGGTCAGCGACTCCCGGTGGCCGTTGGAGCCTCTGCCGGCGTTCCCGGACGACCTTCGCTCGCTCGCGGTCGAGGCGCTGGACCGGGTGCTCGCCGACGGCTCCGGACTGGCCGAGCTGTGGTCCGAGACCGCGAGCGCCGAGGACTGGCGACGGGAGGTCTTGCTGCTCCGCCGCGTTCTGGACCAGCCGATGCCGGGCGAGGTGCCGTTGTTCGAGGTGTAGTGACAGCTGCCCCGCCACCACCCGGGCGCCGCGCCGCCAGCCTCGGGCCCGTTGTCCGCCAGCCCAGCCAGCTCCGGCTCCGACCCGGACGCAACGCTGTTCCCAGCCCGGCCCCGGGCCCGCGCGTCCGCGCGAAGCTGCCTGGTCCGCGCAGGGTAACGTCGCGGTGTTGACCGTATTGACCGTGATGGCCGGTTTGGCGCGATCGCGCCTGGGCGATGAGCCCGGAGAGCCCGGTAGCCCGGCCCCGGCTGGGCGTAACCGAGAACGTACGTGACACGGGTGGGAAGGACGGGTCAGTGACGCAGCCGGGGATCTTCGGGCTTGGCGCGCCGGAGCACAGCTACCTGGAGCTCGACCTCCGGGACGGCATATCCGCGGTGGACCTGGCGAAGGCGGTCGCGGGACTGGTCGGGCCCCTGTCGACCGGGGGCGGTGTCAACCTGGTCGTCGGGTTCCGGCCGGAACTGTGGGCACAGGTGGCGCCCGAGGGCCTGCCCGCCGGCGTCACCGGCTTCAACGAGCCGATCGTCGGTGCCGACGGCTTCCGGATGCCCGCCACCCAGCGTGACGCCGTGCTGTGGATCGCCGGCGCCAACCGGACCGCCGTCTACACCAACGGGCTCGAGGTGATCGCCGCGCTCGCCGGGGTCGCGAACGTCGCCACCGAGGTCGGTGGCTGGGTGTACGCGCACGACCGCGACCTCACCGGCTTTATCGACGGCACCGAGAACCCGTCGCTGCTGGCGGCGCCTGGCGTCGCGATCATCGCCCACGGGCCGGGCGCCGGCGGAAGCGTGCTGCTGTTCCAGAAGTGGACGCACGACACGGCGAGCTTCGCGGCGATCGGCGTCGCCGAGCAGGAGAAGGTCATCGGCCGTACCAAGGCCGACAGCGTCGAACTCGACGACTCCGTCATGCCGGCGACCTCGCACGTCTCGCGCACGGTCGTCGAGGAGGACGGCGAGGAGCTGAAGATCTTCCGCCGCAACACCGCCTACGGCACGGTCACCGACCACGGAACGATGTTCGTCGGCTTCGCCGCCGAGCAACGCATCCTCGACCTCATGCTGCGCCGCATGGCGGGAGCGACCGAGGACGGCCTGCGCGACGCCCTGACCCGCTACACCACCCCGGTCAGCGGCGCCTACTACTTCATCCCGTCCGTCACAGCCCTCTCCGGCTTCGCCCCCGAAGACGACGCCGGCTAAGGCCGACGCCCAGGCGCGGACAGCCGGCGCTCAGGCGCGGAAGGGCGAGCCGGGGGCGTGGGCGTCGGTGCGGACGAGACGGTGAGCGAACAGCCACCGCCCCTCGACTGGGACCAGGACGTCGCGGTAACGGCCCCAGTGGTCCAGGCCGGCAACCGTCAACACCGCGAAATAGGCCGACGTGGTGATCCGGTCGGGTGTCACCGACTCGAACCGCAGGTTCGTGACGAAGTGCCGGATGAACGCCCGCCCGTCCGCGGCGCCGCCGCCCGCTGACGCGGCTCCGTTGCCCGCGGGCCCGGGGCCGCTGGCGCTCCTGGGGCCGGCCTCCCGTCCGGGCACTGTCGTGGCCGCCGTCAGGGCCTGGACTCCGGAGAGCCGGGCGATGATCTCCGCTCGGCCGTGGGCCGTCCAGCCGCCCTTGGTCTCCAGCACACCGTCGGCGGTGAAGCAGGCCGCGAGGTCCTCGAGCCGGAGCCGGTCGCCGCTGTGGCTGTACGTCGCCACGGTGTCCCGTACCTGCTCACGCGCGGCCAGCTCCCACAGTTCCATGGCGCGCCAGCCTACGGCGTCCGGTCCCGGCGAGTCGCCCGGTTCCGCCCCACGCTGGCGATCAGAAACCGACGGTGCCGCCGTCGTCCAGGACAGCCCTCGCCGTTTCTGGTCGAGGACAACCCTCGCCGTTCTGGTCGTTCTTTGACGGGTAGTCGTCAACAGCGTGGACAACGCTGACTCGATTCTTGACCCGGCGCGCCCGGCAGGCGGGGACCGCCGCCGGCGTTACGTTTCCCGGGCGGTGGGCCAGCGCCTGCCGCCCAGCCGCTCCACCGCGACCAAGGCCCTGGGGCCCCTACGGACGAAGGAAGCGATCTGCGTTGAGCTGGAACGACACCGTCATCGCGGAGTTCCGCGCGAACAACGGGAACGTCATCACCGGCGGCTTCGGCCGCAGCCTGATCCTGCTGCACACCGTCGGCACCCGCAGCGGCGTCGAACGCGTCAACCCGGTGCTGGGCCGCCGCTCCGGCGACGGCTGGGTCATCGCCGCGTCGTTCGCCGGGGCCCCCACGCATCCGGCCTGGTATCACAACCTGGTCGCACGCCCCGACACGACGATCGAGACCGCCGACGGAGCCGTCGAGGTCACCGCCACCGAACTCACCGGCTCCGACTATGACGCCGAGTGGTCCGGATTCGTCGCGCAGTCCGATGCCTTCGCGGAATACCAGAAGAAGGCCGGCGACCGCCGCATCCCTCTCCTGCGCCTGCGCCGCCGCGCGGCCGAGACGGCCCGGCGGCGCAGCGGCGCCCCGTCGGCGTAAGGCCGCCAGGCACCAGGCACCAGGCACCAGAACGACGACGAGGCCTCCCCGCATGCGGGGAGGCCTCGCGTTGTCCGGCGTGCGGCGTTCAGCCCGAGCTGGTCAGGCTCAGCTCAGACCTTGGCGGCGGCCGCATGGCCACGGGCCAGGAAGTGCTTGTACGCGCCGTTGGTGTAGGTCGACCAGGCGGTCGGGCCCTGACGGTGGCAGACGCGCTTGGCGGCCCAGGCATTGTTGGACACGTCGTAGAGGTTGCGCCCGCCGACAAGGTCGCTGTTGGCCCACAGGTTGACCTGCCACAGGCCCCGCGAGTCCTCGATGCCGGTCGCGTGGGCGTGGGTGTTGCCGCGCGACTCGGCCAGGGCGATGGCCACCCAGGTGCCCGTCGACACGCCGCGGCAGCCGGCAAGACCGGCCGACTTAGCGGCGGCGGCGATGGAGGTGTCGGAGACGGTCGCGGCGCTGGCCGGAGAGGCAGCCATCAGCCCGCCGGTGGTGACGACGGCCCCCGCCGCGGCGATGGCGACGAGACGGTTGCGGAGGCTGCTCTTGCGGTTGCGTCGGATCGACAAGAAATGGCTTTCCCGCTACACCAACGGAACGCGCACAGACCAACATCGAGGACGATGCTGGAACGGCGCGCGGTGACGCCCCGGCCATCCTGTGGCCTGGCGCGCCTGGAGAACGCAGCTTTCCTGCTGGCATCCCTCCGGCTGAGCCCGAGCCCGGGCTCCTCCGTTTCTGCCCCGCGATAGAAGAGACGACATGCGCCGGGACCGTGGGCAGAAGCGGCGTCGGCCCGGCGTTTCGCCCGGCCCGGGAAAGGTGCGCCCCGGCCGGACGAGAACAAACATAGGTGGGCCTCCGGCCAGTAGGCAAACACGAATCGTGGCCAGCCACGTTCCCGATCGCTGACCGTCCGTGTTTCCCGCTCTCCTTCAGCACTTTCCAGAAAACCTTCGTGACCGGCATCACGTTTCATCTCGGATTTCGCCGGTTGTAAGCGCGTCCTCTCAGGCACTTACAGCGATCAATATTCGCTATGTGTGCAGGACCCAACACTTAGCGTCTCACTCTCCAAGCTCCTTTCTCACCGTCAGCACGTCATGCGCGCAGAGTGTTCCACTCCGCCATCGCGACGTGGGGGTGCCGGCGGCGGCCGAAGCCGAACCGGACAGGGGGCGGCATCCCGCGCGCGGAGTTCGGGCTGAATGCCGGGAATGGGCGCGGCGCGGGCGGAGACGGGGCCGCCGGATGCCGGGGAAAGGGCCACGCGGGGGTGAAGATAGGCGCCCGCCCACTGGTTGGCGTCATCCGCCACGGGCCGAGAACCGTCGGCGCGCACGAAACGAGGTATTTCATGTCCCGACGCCTGTTCACCTCGGAATCGGTCACCGAGGGTCATCCCGACAAAGCGGCCGACCAGGTCAGCGACGCCCTGCTCGACGCCTACCTCAGCGGCGACCGGCGTTCCCGAGTCGCGGTGGAGACGCTGCTCGCCGCCGGCCGGGTCCACGTCGCCGGCGAGGTGACGACCGGCGCGGACGTCGACGTCGTCGACACCGTGCGGCGCACGCTCGCCGGCATCGGCTACGACGAAGCCACCGGGTTCGACGCCGCAACGGTCGACGTGCTGGTCTCGATCGGCACCCAGTCGCCTGACATCGCCCAGGGTGTCGACAACGCCTACGAGGCACGCACCGGTCTCGGGCCCGCGGGTCGCCAGGGCGCGACGGCCGGCGGTGGCGGCGTCGACGAGCTGTCCCGGCAGGGCGCCGGCGACCAGGGGATCATGTTCGGCTACGCCACCGACGAGACGCCCGACCTGATGCCGCTGCCGATCACGCTCGCGCACCGGCTGGCGAGCCGCCTCGCCGCCGTCCGGCACGACCGTGGGGTCCCTTACCTGCGCCCCGACGGCAAGACCCAGGTCACGATCGAGTACGACGGCGACCGGCCGGTGCGCCTCGACACGGTCGTCCTCTCCGCCCACCACGCCCCTGGCGTCGACCTGGACGGCCAGCTGGCGCCCGACATCCGATCCCGGGTCGTCGAGCCGGAGCTCAAGCGGCTCGTCGAGGAGATCAGCGGCCGGGGTGGCCGGCTGGGCGAGCTGGAGGTGGACGGCTACCGGTTGCTGGTGAACCCGACCGGCCGGTTCGAGGTTGGCGGCCCGGTCGGCGACGCGGGCCTCACCGGCCGCAAGATCATCATCGACACCTACGGTGGCTCTGCCCGGCACGGCGGCGGCGCGTTCTCCGGCAAGGACCCGTCGAAGGTGGACCGGTCGGCGGCGTACGCGCTGCGCTGGGTCGCGAAGAACGTGGTGGCCGCGGGCCTGGCCCGCCGGGTGGAGCTGCAGGTCGCCTACGCCATCGGCAAGGCCGAGCCGGTCGGCCTGTTCGTCGAGACGTTCGGCACCGAGCAGGTGGCGCCGGCCGCGATCGGCCGCGCCGTCACCGAGGTGTTCGACCTGCGCCCGGCGGCGATCATCCGCGACCTCGACCTGCTGCGCCCGGTCTACCGGCAGACCGCCGCCTACGGTCACTTCGGCCGGTCACTGCCCGACCTCACCTGGGAGCGCACCGACCGCGCCGCCGCGCTGCGGGCCGCGGCGAGCGCGGGTTGACGGCTTGTAGCCACGCGCGAGCGCCCGCGCCGGTCCTCGGGGACCTGCGCGGGCGCTGGCATGTCAGTGTCAGTGGCCGACGGCGGTGTCAGTGGCCGCCGGCGGCCTCGACCAGTTCGGTGAGGACGCCGCCAAGGCCCTTGGGGTGGATGAAGGCGATCCGGCTGCCCGAGGTGCCGTGCACCGGGGTCTTGTTCACCAGGTCGAAGCCGCCGACGGTGAGCGACGCCAGCGCCGCGTCGATGTCGTCGACGCCGTAGGCGATGTGGTGGATACCCGGGCCGCGCTTGGCCAGGAACTTGCCCACCGGCGTGTCGTCGCGGATCGGCTCGAGCAGTTGGACGTAGGAGCCACCGGTGTCACCGGAGTGCACCAGCAGCATCGCCTCGCGCACGCCCTGGCGCTCGTTGGTCTCCTGATGCACACACTTCAGGTTGAACGCCTGCTCATAGATCGGGATGGTCTCGGTCAGCGACGCCACCGCGATCCCGACGTGATCAATCCTGGTCAGCACGCCAGCCAGCGTCCCGCGCCACTGCCCACCGAGTCCACCGATACACGAGGTGACCTACGAGACGTCACCGCCAATCCCACATCTTCCCCCCAGCGAATCCTGCTGCCAGCCACGGGCCCCATCCGGATCCGGTCCGCCGTTCGGGAGTCCTTCGGAGCCGTTCACCGACCGCTGTCGCACAACCGACCACCGCGTTGACCGCGCCAAATGCGGCCGTTAGGCATAAGGTTCGCGAAGCCGCCCACCCGGGAGAACGCGGCAAGCTCCACGGTTTCCCACCCGTACCGTCTTCTCTGAACTCCAATAACTCCAAGCGCTCCAGCAACCCATCAAAACCCCATATGGACCCGCAGGCTCCGTCCGGAGACACGAGGAGAGCTGACGAGCGTGGTGAGCGACGCCGGGGAACGGCAACGCCGAGCGCGTCGGACGCGCCGTGACGCGGCCGCGGACGGATTACGCACGCTGCTCGTCGACCCCCGAGGATGGCGGGTGCTGTGCGGGGTCGCGGCGGTCGCCGCGATGTGCCTGGGGATTGCCGGCCAGTGGCTGATGTATGAGGCGGCCGGCGTCGGCGGGTCGTTCGGCGGCCATTTCCTCGACCTGCTCTACGGCTCCCTCGGCCTGTTCGTCTTCCAGCCGCCCGACCTGCCCGACACGGCGCTCTCGGCACCCCTGCAGGTGGCCCGTTTCCTCGCCCCGGCTGCGACGTTCTACGCGCTCGCCGACGCGCTCGTGCTGCCGGTGGCCCGGCTGCGGGCCCGGCTCGCCCATGGCCACGCGGTCGTCTGCGGCGACGGGCCGGGCGCGCTCGCCCTCGTCGCGAAGCTGCGCGCCGAGGGCGCCCAGGTGGTGCTCGTCGCTCCCGGCGCCCACGCGGAGCTCGCCGGCCTCGTCGGCGACCAGCGGGTCACCGTGCTCGCCGGCGACCCGACCGACGAGGCGGTGCTGCGCCGCGCCGGCCTCGCCCGCGCCGACAGGCTCTACGTGACCGGGCCCGCGACCGGCCGCAACGCGGCCGTACTCATCGCCGCCGTCGCCATCGCCACCGCCGCCGGGCGCGACCGGTCCACCGCGTTGCGCTGCTACGCCGAGGAGTCCGATCCGGACGTGCTCGACGCGCTGTGGATCCTGCTGCTGCGCCAGCCGGCGAGCGACGCCGTCACGGTCGACTTCTTCAACACGGCCCGCCTCGGCGCCCGGCTGCTGCTCGACGATCTCGCGGCGACCTGGACGCCGGCCGGCGGCGGGCCGGTCGTCGTCGCCGGCCTGTCGCCGTTCGGCCGGGAGCTGCTGCTCCAGATCGCCCGGCGGCGCAGGCGCATCCTCGGCGAGGGCGCCTTCCGGCTGCCGGTGGTGGTGGTCGACGAGCGCGCGAGCACGGCCGTCCAGGCACTGCGCGCCCGCTACGAGGTTCTCGACGCGGCGCTCGACCTGGACTGCCACGACGTCCGCGCCGAGGAGGCGGACCTCGACCGGCGCGCGCACGCCCGCGCGCCCGGCGCCGGCTTTCTCGAGCAGATCTTCGTCTGCTACGGCGACGAGGAGCTGGCGTTGCGCAAGGCGCTCGCGACGGCCCGGCCGCCGACCCGCCGGTCGGTCGTCGTCCGGGTGGACAGAGGTAGCCCGCTCGGGGACGCGCTGCGCCCCGGTCGACAGGAGGGGCAGGGCCCGATGGACGCGCTCTACGACGACATGGTCATCTTTCCGCAGCTCGACGCGGCCTGCGATCCTGATGACGTGTCTGATGACCGGCTGGAAGCATGGGCCGAGGCGATCCACGCCGACTACTGCCGCCAGCGGCTGGACTCCGGCGAGGCCAGCGACGACAACGAGGCGCTGGTCGCGTGGGAGAACCTGCCGGAGAAGTACCGCACCAACAACTACGACCAGGCCCGCGACATCGAGACCAAGCTGAACCTGATCGGCTGCGCGAGCGCCAGGATGACGCCGGACGCGCCGCCGTTCGCGTTCACCCTGGACGAGGTCGAGCTGCTGGCCCGCCACGAGCACGAGCGCTGGATGCGCGACCGGCTCGCGCACGGCTGGCGGGGCGGTGAGGCCCGGGACAACGAGCGGCTGATCCACCCCGACATCCGCCCGTATGACGACCTGTCCACGGAGACAAAGGACAAGGACGCCCAGATGGTGCGCCTGATCCCCCAGCTGCTCGCCGGCGCCGGCTACCGCGTCGTCCGCTCCGCCGACGCGCCCGCCGCCTAGGCCGTGTCTGATGGCCTCCGGCCACGCGAGGCTCCGCCATCATCGCGTGGCCTTTGGCCTAGCGCTCAGGCTGGGACGGCACGGACGGGTGGAAGGCTGGGATCCTGGAAGGGTGACCATCCTGCCGATCCGGGTCCTGGGCGACCCCATACTGCGCACCCCCGCCGATCCGGTCACGGTCTTCGACGACCGGCTGCGCCGGCTCGTCGACGACATGATCGAGACGATGTACGCGGCGCCCGGGGTGGGGCTGGCCGCGCCGCAGGTCGGCGTCGGCCTGCGGCTGTTCGTGTTCGACACGGACTGGCAGCCGAACCGGCCGGACCGACATGAGGACGACGCCGACGCCGACGACCAGCCCCGGCGGCGCCAGCCGCGGGTCGTGGCGAACCCGGTCCTCGAGCTCGGCCCCGGCGAGCAGACCGACCAGGAGGGCTGCCTGTCGGTGCCCGGCTACCACTACGCGACGACGAGGGCGGCGAGCGCCATCGTGCGCGGCGTGGACGCGCACGGCGAACCGGTCGAGCACTCCGGCACCGGCCTGCTCGCCCGCTGCCTGCAGCACGAGTCCGACCATCTGGCCGGCACGCTCTACCTTGACCGGCTCACCGGCCTCACCCGCCGTTCCGCGGCCCGCGCCCTGCGCGATCCCACGCTCCCCGCGCCGGGCCAGCCGGGTGCGCAGGCCTGGGCGGGCTCCGGCCAGTCAGGCGACGACGGGGACGGCTTCCTCGCGGCGCTGCGCCGCCGTCGCTGATGCCGGCGGCGTACCGGGCGCGGCCGACGCCGGCCGCACGGCGAATGGCGGGCCGTATCGTGCCAGACATGGCGATCGACCTGCGCAGCGACACGGTGACCCGGCCGACGGCGGACATGCGCCGGGCGATGGCCGAGGCCGAGGTCGGCGACGACGTCTACGGCGAGGACCCGTCGGTGCGTGCGCTCGAGGAGCACGCGGCCGGACTGCTCGGCCACGAGGCCGCCGTGTTCGTGCCGAGCGGGACGATGGGCAACTTCTGCGCGCTGCGGGCGAGCGCCGAGATCGGCACGGAGGTCATAGCCGACGCCGAGGCGCACATCGTCACCTATGAGCTCGGCGGGCTCGCCGCGCTCGGCGGGGTCCAGACCCGGACGCTGTCGGGGCTCGCCGGCCCGTTGGACCTCGCCGAGCTCGCCGCGCAGATCCGGCCACGCTCGGCGCCGAAGACCTACAACATGGTCCCGACCAGCGTCGTCGCCGTGGAGAACACCCAGGCGCGCACCGGCGGGCGGATCTGGCCGCTCGACCGGCTGGAGCGGCTGCGGGCGATCACCGACGACGCCGGTGTGGTGCTGCACTGCGACGGCGCCCGGATCTGGAACGCCGCCGTGGGCCTCGGGGTCGAACCGCGCCGCCTCGGCCAGCTGTTCGGCACGCTCTCGGTCTGCCTCTCGAAAGGGCTGGGCGCCCCGGTCGGCTCGCTCGTCGTCGGCGACGCCGAGCACATCGCGCGGGCCCGGGTGTGGCGCAAGCGGCTCGGCGGCGGGATGCGTCAGGCCGGGGTGCTCGCCGCGGCTGGCCTGTACGCGCTGCGTCACCACATTGACCGACTGGCCGACGACCACCGGCACGCCGCCGAGCTCGCCGCGACGCTCGCCGACGCGGCCCCGGGCCGCGTCGAGCCGAAACTGGTCGAGACGAACATGATCTTCGTGACGGTGCCGGACGCGGAGGCCTTCGCCGCGAGGGCGGCCGCGCAGGGCGTGCTCGTCGGCACCGCCGGGCCGACGTCGCTGCGCCTGCTCACCCACCTCGACGTGGACGACGACGACATCCGCGCGGCGGGCGACGTCCTGGCCCGGCTGCTCGCCACCGAGGCCGTCCGCGCGACGACCGGTGACCGCCGGTGACAGACCCGCCTGCCTGAACGGGCCAACGTGTCGGTTGGGTTACGACTCCGGGACGCGCCCTAGGCGTGGAAACGACACCCACGCGCAATTTCGGACGGACAATCGCCGCCATGACCCTTCCCGCACCCGCCGCCGCGGGCGGCGCCGTCGCCACCGACCCGACCACGACCGACGTGGCGGCCCCGACCGCGGCCCGTCCCACCGCGGAGGCGCCCGTCGCTCCCGCGCCGGTGGCCGACCCAGGCGGCGCCGAGGCGGGGGGCGGGGGCGGGGGCGGTGAGGGTGGCGCGCCCGACGCCGTCATGGCGGGCGGGGCCGCCGGCGGCTCGGCGGGCGCGGGCGCCGCCGCGCGGGGCGTGGTGGCGCCGGGCTTCGAACCGGTACGGGTGGCGTTCGAGCGGGTGCTGGCCGAGGCCGCGGGCACCGGCGCCGCCGTGGCGGCCTGGCACGACGACGCCTGGGTGGTCGACCTGTGGGGCGGCACCGCGGACGCGGCCGGCATGACGGCCTGGGGCCGCGACAGCATCGTCATGCCGTACTCGGTGACGAAGCCGTTCGCCGCGGTGTGCGCGCTGCTGCTGGTGGAACGCGGCCGGCTCGACCTCGACAGCCGCGTCGACCGGTACTGGCCCGGCTTCGCCGCGCCCGCGACCGTCCGGCACGTGCTGGCCCACCAGGCAGGCCTGGTCGCGCTGGACCGGCCGCTGCCGACGGCGGCGCTGTTCGACTGGGACTTCATCTGCGCCGCGCTCGCGGCCCAGCAGCCACTGTGGACACCGGGCACGGCGCACGGCGAGTCGGCGCTGTTCTACGGCCACCTCCTCGGCGAGCTGGTGCGGCACGTCGACGGGCGGCGGCTCGCCACGTTCCTGCGCGAGGAGGTCTGCGAGCCGCTCGGGCTCGACTTCACGATCGGTCTCACGCCCGAGCAGCAGGCCCGCGCCGTCGAGCTCACCGGGCTGGACGCGGCGTTCCGCCTGCGCGCCGCCGATGGGCGTCCCGAGCTCTACAAGCGGGCGATCGGCAACCCACCCGGCGTCCAGGACGGTGCCGTGGCCAACAGCGCCGCGCTGCGCGCCGCCGAGGTTCCGGCGGTCAACGGGCATGGCACCGCCCGCGCCGTCGCCGGGCTGTACGCCGCGCTGCTGTCCGGCCAGCTGCTCGGGCCCAGCCTGCTCGCCGAGGCCACCACGGCGCAGTGCAGTGGTCCCGACCGGGTCATGGGCAGCCTGAACGCCTGGGGGCTGGGCTTCGGCGTCGACGAGGACGGGTTCGGCATGGGCGGCCTCGGCGGCAGCCTCGGCTGGGCCAGCCGCTCCGGCCGCTACGCCTACGCCTTCGTCACCGGCTCCATGGGCGACCATGCCCGTTCCGACGCCGTCGAGAACGTACTGCGCGGCTGCCTCAGTCTCCCGCCACTCCCCGGATAAGGCGAAGCGGGCTCGAAGGTCGCTTGCGCGACCGCTCCGGACCTCCCAGATCTGCTCCGCAGATCCGGCAGGAACCCCGGCTTCGCCATCGGGCGCCCAGGGCGCCCTCCCAGCCTGGTTTCGGGGCTGAGGTGTATGGCCGGGGCTGGCGTGGATCGGGGTCGGGATGTGGTCGCGTTGGCGGTGCGCCGATGCGCTGTCGCTGGCGGTGGCCAGGTTGCGCTGGCCCCTCACCAGAACGGGTCGCGTTGGCGGTGCGCCGATGCGCTGTCGCTGGCGGTGGCCAGGTTGTGCTGACCCCTCACCAGGCCGGGTTGTGCCGACGCCTCACCAGAACGGGTCACGCCCAACCACGTTGCTGGGCAGGTAGAGCGTGGGATGCCTGGAGCCGTGGTGCCGTCGGTCGCTCACAGAGCTATCCCCGGCACGGACGGTCACCTGGCCGGCCGGCCGCCGCGCGGGCTGGTCCCGACCCGGTTGCCTGGCCGCAAGTCACGCTGGCAGGAAGCTGCCGGGCGATCGTCGAGGTTCCCGTGTCCGCGTGCCCACGGTGCGCCGCTAGCGTGCGCGGTGAGGAAGCCTGGCTCGGGGCATGGCCGGGTCCACGCGCGCAGGGAGGTGCTCGGTGATGACCGCGCTCGCGGTGGTGGCCCTGGTGCTGGCCGGACTGGTCGCCGGCACGATGACGGTCGGGCTGGTGGCGATCCGGCCGGCGATGCACTCGTTGCCGGTGGCGTCGTACATCACCATCAAGCAGGCATTCGACGCCAGTTACCCGCGGTTCATGGTGCCGCTGCAGCTCGCCGCGCTGGTCGCGTCGCTCGCGCTGACGGTCACCGCCGCCGTCGGTGACTCCACCACCTCAGCGGCGCTCGCGGGCGTCGGGTTCGTCTCGCTGCTGACCAACGTGATCGTCACGGTCCGCGGTGACCTGCCGATCAACATCGCGATGGCGTCATGGCGGCCGGAGGAGCCGCCGGCGGACTGGGAGCGGCACCGGGTGCGCTGGGACCGGTTCAACGCGATCCGCACCGCCGCCGCCGTGACGGCCCTCGTCGTCCTCGCCGCCGCGGCGACCGGCGTCTGACGTCTGCCGGCGCGTCCGCCGGCGGACGAGATCTCGTGTCGGCGCGGCCCGCCAGCGGGCAAAGTCCCGTCGGCGTGACCGCCTACGGGCGAGGTCACGCCGTCGCCGTCGCGTCACGGAGGTCACTCGCGGCCGGGCGACGTGCGCGCGACCGATAGCATCGCGGCGGGACGGGCCTCCGTCCCGCTGACCGCGCACAACGCACGCACGAAGGGTCCACGGTGAGCGAAACCCACTCGGCACACCACACCAAGCCCCTGTCCTGGGTGATGGTGCTGGTCATCACCATCGGTACCGCCGTCGGCACGCTCGGGGTCTGCATGGCTTCCTGGACGGTCTCGATCATCGGGGGCGCGGTCGTGGTCCTCGGTGGCATCGCCGCCCTGGTCACCGGGATCATGGAGGACGTCGACGAGCACCCGAGCCGCGACCTCTGGCCGATCGGCGGGCGTGACGCCTCGTACCGCCGCCAGATCTCGGCTTGAAGCCCGGCCTGACCGGCGACGTCGAGCTCGACTCGGCGTACTCGGCGTAGGAACTCCCCGGCGCGACACCCGGCACACGAAGCGGCCTTGTCCCTGCCAGGGGACGGGCCGCTTCGTCGTCTCCGGTCCGCGCGGCCCGATTCTGATGTGATTCCGGCCACGGAGCGGCCGGGCCGTGCGATCATCGCCGATAACCGCGCCGCGCTCGGCGGAGCGGACGGACCCGCGAAGGGCCGCCGGTGAGCGACTTACCCACGCCACACCACTCCAAGCCGCTGTCCTGGGCCATGGTGCTGGTCATCAGTGCCGGCTTCGCCGTCGGGACGGTCGGCGTCTGCCTTGCCTCCTGGACGATCTCGATCGTCGGCGCGGCGGTCGCGCTCGTCGGCGCCGTCGCCGCCCTGGTCACCGGGATCATGGAGGACGTCGACGAGCACCCCAGCCGCGACCTCTGGCCGATCGGCGGCCGCGACCCGTCCCGCCGCCGACGCCGGATCTCCGCCTAGAGGGCCAAAGGGCGTGCGAAAATGATCTTCTTTCGCACGCCTGGCGGCCGCTGTCCCCAGGATCACTAACGGAAGCGCGCTTCATGATCTGGTGCGATTTTGGGAGCTGGTAGATCCGAGGATTCCACCAGATCATGAACGGCTTGGGCGCTTGGGGCCAGGTGCGCGACGCGGCACAGGCGTCAGGCCTGTCGTCGCAAAACAGGACAAAGCGGGGAACATGCCGAACCCCGCCTCCCCCTGCCCGCCCGCGTTAGGCGGCGGGGTCGGTGAGGACGCAGCGCGACCGCGAGTAGATCGTCGGCATGCACTTGTTGCAGTGCACGCACAGCGACCTCGTGCTCGCGTCCTCGCGCAGCCGGTTGACGAGATCCGGCTCGCGCAGCAGCGCCCGCGCCATGGCGACGAACTGGAAGCCCTCGGCCATCGCCGTGTCCATCCCGGCCCTGTCGGTGACGCCGCCGAGCAGCACCAGCGGCATCGTGAGCCCGGCGCGGAACTGCCGGGCGTGATCGAGCATGTACAGCGGCTGGTACGGATAGGCCTTCAGGAAGCGCGGGCCGACCAGCCGAAGCCCAGCCCTCGTCACCCCATGGAACGCGCTCGCGAACTCGCGCACCGGCGCGTCCCCGCGGAACAGGTACATCGGGTTGAGCAGCGAGCTGCCGCAGGTGAGGACGAGCGCGTCCAGCGACCCGTCGTCCTGCAGCAGGCGGGCCACCTGGACCGACTCGTCCAGCCACAGCCCGCCGTCGACCCCGTCGTCCATGTTCAGCTTCGCCAGGATCGCGAGCTGCCCGCCGACCTCGACCCGCACCGCGGCGGCGATCTCGCGGGCGAACCGCGCCCGGCCCGCGAGGCTTCCGCCGTAGCCGTCGGTGCGGTGGTTCAGCTTGGGCGAGAGGAACGCGCTGGCCAGGTAGTTGTGGCCGAAGTGCAGCTCGACGGCGTCGAAGCCGGCCTCGGCGGCGAACCGGGCGGCCTCGGCGTGCGCCCTGACGATGCGCTCGATGTCCTGCGTGCTGGTCGCCCTGGTCATGGAGCCGAACGGGCTGAACCGCCGGGTCGGGGCGAGCGACGGCAGCCGGTTGGAGGCGCCGTTGGCCACCGGGCCGGCGTGGCCGAGCTGCGCGGACACGGCGGCGCCGGTGGCGTGCACCGCGTCGGTGAGCCGGCGCAGGCCCGGCACGGCCTCGGGGCGCATCCAGATCTGGTGACGGTCGGTGCGGCCCTCGGGGGCGACGGCGCAGTACGCCACCGTCGTCATCCCAACGCCGCCCGCGGCGGGCGCGACGTGATACGCAATCAGATCGTCGGTCGCCAGCCCCTTTGGCGTCCGGCCCTCGAAGGTCGCCGACTTGATCACTCGATTACGCAGGGTGATGGGCCCGAGCCGCGCGGGCGCGAACACGTCCGGTCCGGCGGACGGCGACGCCGGGGTGCCCACGACGGCCGGGTCTGTGGGGGCCGCACCGTTCGCGGTCGTGCCAGGTAACGACCTCGGGGCCGCCGCGGCGCGGCCGGCGTCCTGACCGGCAGCCTCGCCGCCGTCCCAGCCGGCGGGCGTGGGGCCTGTGGCGTGGGTCATAGGGGCCACTATCCTCCGGCTACGCGACGCGCGGCATCGTTCGCGCACATTCCGGCCGCCAAATCTGACGGAGCGTCAGAATGGTCGCGTGGACCTCGCTCCCACGCTCGCTGTCCGGATCCCGTGCCCGCCGTCCGCGGACGAACGCACAGCGGGCAACGGACAGCGGGGCAGCGGACTACGGGCGACGGACTTCGGGCGACGGGCAGCAGACGGCGGGCGACGGGCGGCAGCCGCGGCGCGCGGTGACCGTCAGCGGCGGCCGAGGACCGTGTCGAGCAGGGCTCGGGCATACACGCCGAGCTCCTCGGGATCGGCGGCGGCCAGCGCGGGCAACGTGCCGGCGGTCCTCGCGACTCCGATCCCGAGCAGGACCACGGTGGCGAGCTCCGCGCGCAGCTCGCTGTCGGGACCGCCCGGCGGCTCGGCGGCGGCCCGCAGCAGGGGGAGCACCCGCTCCCCCACCCGCTCGGCGGTCGCGGCCGCGGCCGCGTCGTCCAGGTCGCAGCGGAACACGTTCTGGCCCACCGTGGTCGCCGGGCCGTTCTCCCACCGGTCCACCATCCGGGCGAGCAGCCCGGCCAGCTCGTCCGCCGCCCGCCGCCGGGCCTCGTCGTCGGCCTCGTGACCCTCGTCGCTCTCGTCGACGACCGGGGAGACGACCGGGTCGGCGGCGAGGACGGCGCGGTAGAGGCCGTCCTTCCCGCCGTAGTAGCGGGCGACCAGCGCGGCGTCGACGCCGGCCCGCTCGGCGACGGCCCGCAGGGAGGTGCCGGCGTAGCCGCGCTCGGCGAACAGCTCCGCGGCGGCGGCGAGCAGCCGCTCCCGGCTGCGCCGGGCGTCCCGGCGCCTGGTCGTCGGGGTCACCGTGGCCTCGGCGCCGCCCCGGGCGGCCCGCTCCACGCGGTCCACGCGCCCGGACTGGCCCACGGCGGGGCCTCTGGGGATCACGGCGCCGCCCCGCCCCCGGCGGCGAGCGCCGGCGCCACCGTGGTCCGCTGAAGGCCGCCGGCCGCGCGAGGCTTCGCCATCGTCGCGCGGCCTTCGGCCGGGGCCTCGACGGCCACCGAGCCGCCCCGCGCGGGCAGCGCGATGCCACCGGCCTGGACGCCGCCCCGCCGGGGCTCGGCCGGCGGGCGCGCCGGCACCTGGCCGCTGGCGCGCAGCACCAGGCCGAGCACGGCGCCGAGCAGGCTGACGAGGCCGAGCATGAGGAAGGCCGCCGTGTAGCCCGCGTCGCGGGGCAGCAGGGCACCGGCCGGCGTGAAGCCGGCGAGCAACGAGGCGGCCAGCGCGCTGCCCATCGAGCCTCCCACCACCCGCATGGCCTGGTTGAAGCTGGTGGCGCTGCCGGTCTCGGCCAGCGGCACGTGCGTGATGATAAGCGTCGGCATGGCGGCGAAGGCAGTACCGATGCCGGCGCCGAGCAGACCCGTGGCGACCGCGACCTCGACGAGGTGCCCGCGCCAGCCGGCCAGCCCCAGGCTCGCGACCGCGACCACCAGGCCGCCGAGCGTCAGCACGGCCGCCGTGCCGAAGCGGCGGTCGACGACCCGCGCCACCCTGGTCGCGACCAGCGTCCCCACCGACACCGGCATGATCATCAGGCCGGCCAGCAGGACCCCGCCGCCGAAGCCGTACCCGGCGGACAGCGGCGTCTCGATCAGCCTGATCACCAGCGACACCGTGCCGAACATCCCGAAGCCCATGAAGACGGCGGCGCCGTTGCTGACCATCACCGGCAGTGGGCTGAGGTAACGCAGATCGACGAGCGGTGCGCGGCTGGTCCGCTCGACGGCCAGCCAGCCGGCCGCGAGCACCACCCCGCCGGCGAACAGGCCCAGCACCGGCGCCGACCCCCAGCCCCAGCGCGGCGCCTGGCTGAACCCGATCAGCACCGCGCCGAGCGTCAGCCCGATCAGCGCCGCGCCGGGGACGTCGAACGGCCGGCGCCGCGCCTGCCCGGAGGCGAGCAGCCGGGTGGCGGCGCCGGCGCGCGGCACCGCGACGGCGATCAGGGCGATCGCGGCGGCGGTCAGCAGGGCGGCCAGCCAGAAGGCGTAGCGGTAGTCGACGCGGTCGGCGATCGTCCCCGTGAGCGGGTAGCCCAGGCCCGTGCCGCTGGCTACGCTCACCGACAGCACGGCGACGACGCGGACGCCGCTCGCCTTCGGCAGGCATTCGCGCGCGGTCGCGAACGTCAGCGGCATGAGACCGAGGCCGATGCCCATCAGCGCCCGGCCGGCGACCAGCTGCGGGAAGTTCCACGCCGTCGCCGCGACGACCGCGCCGGCGAGCACCGAGCCGAGACCGCCCATGAGCACGCCCTTGCGGCGCGGCCCGTCGCCGAGCCGGCCGAGCGTCGGCCCGGCGACCGCGCCGACGAGCAGGGTGACGGTGAGGATCCACTGCGCGGCGACGAACGACACATGGTGCTCGCGCACGACCAGCGGGATGAGCGGCGTTCCCAGCGTCCCGATCAGCGAGACGACCAGGCCGGTGTAGACCAGCGTCGCCACCAGGAGACGCGGCCGGGCGGCCACTCCCGCCTCGCTGGTTCCCGCCTCGATGGTTCCCGCCTCGCCCGTTCGCGTCCTGCTCGTTCCCGCTTCGGCGTCTCCCGCCGTGGCCGTCCCAGTGGTGCTCTTCCCCGCCGCCGCACCCGTGGACCTGTCACCCACGCCCATCTCGCCGCTCCCGTCCCGCCGTGTCACCCTCGTCCGGCAATGTCACCCGGCGATGTCATCGTACGATGACATCGCTTGGCGACCTACCGGACCGATGCGCCGCCGGACCGGCGCGGCCGTCAGCGCGGCGGCAGCGCGGGAAGACGCGCGAGGAAGTCGCCGAGACGGCCGGCGAAGACGTCGTTGTCGTCCCCGGCGACCATGTGGCCGGCGCCGGTGACGTCGACATACTCGGCGTGCGGGATGAGCGCCAGCAGCTCGGCGGCGCCCTCCTCGCTGACGATGTCGGACTGCTTGCCGCGCACCAGCAGGACCGGGACACGGATCGAGCGGGCCGCGTCGCGCAGCCGGTCGCTCTGGATCGCCCGCTCCGCCTCGGCGAGGAAATCCTCCGAGGCCACGTCGGCGCCCCCGGAAGCGCCGGGGCCGTCGGCCTCGAGGACGTCGTGGCCGAGCTCGCGGCGGGCCTCCTCGCGGATCTTCATGAACGCCGGGTCCCAGTGCCAGTGCCAGCGGCCGTCGCGCAGCCGCAGGTTCTTCTTCAGGCCCTCCTGGCTCGGCGGCCGCTTGCGGTTCGGGTTGTAGGCGGCGATCGCCTCGGCGGCCTCCTCCAGGTCCGCGAACCCGTTCGGCGCCGACGTCATGAACTCGAAGATGTGTTTGATGCCCGCCGGCTCGATGCGCGGGGTGATGTCGACGAGGACCAGCGCCCGGCCGAGCCCCGGGTCGCGCGCCTGCGCGACGAGGGCGGTGATCCCGCCCATCGACGCGCCGACGAGGATGGGCGGCTCGCCGAGCTGGCGCACGATCTCGCCCAGGTCGTCGGCCATGGCGACGTGGCTGTAGTCCTGCTCCGGATCCCAGTCGCTGTCGCCGTGGCCGCGGGCGTCCAGCGCGATGGCGGTCCAGCCGAGCTCGGCCATCCGCTCGCCGGTGCGCCGCCACGAGTGGCGGGTCTGCCCACCGCCGTGCATCAGCAGCACGACCCCGTGGCTGTCACCCGCCGGCGGGTCCCACCGGTCCCCCGCGAGCCGCAGCCCGGCCACCTCGAAACTGCTCGCCTTTGCCAGAAGCCTCCGGTCGCGCGAGGCTTCGCCATCGTCGCGCGACCTTCGGCCATGCTGCTGGACGCTCACAGCCACCCCTTTTTCGCCCCTGTGTCGCCACGGGCCGCGGCATGCCACGGACGGGCGGCCGCGCCGCCCGACATCTCAGCAAACCACGTCATCCCTCGGTGACATCCGCCGATGTCACCCGGGGATGACGTGTGGGCAGGCTCACGGCCGGCTAGATACGGTCACGTGACCGGTCGGGTATCTCCGCCTGACCAGACTCGAGGAGGCGCGGCCACGATGGATCTTGGCGGAGTCGGCATCTGGAACTCCCAGCTGCGCTATGGCGCCCCGGGCCCGGCCGCCGAGGCCGCGGCCGAGATCGACGAGCTCGGCTACCAGGCGATCTGGATCCCGGACGCGGGTGGGCCGGTGTTCGACGCGCTGGAGAACCTGCTCGGGGCGACGCACCGCGCCGTCGTCGCCACCGGGATCCTCAACCTCTGGATGCACGAGCCTGCCGACGTCGCCGCCTCGCGGGCCGCGCTCGCCGACAAGTTCGGCGGCCGGCTGCTGCTCGGGATCGGCGTGAGCCACGCGCCGCTCGTCGACCAGAAGGAGCCCGGCCGCTACCAGGCGCCGCTGCGCGCGACGACGGCCTTCCTCGACGCCATCGACGCCGCCACCCCGCCGGTGCCGGTCGCCGACCGGGTGCTCGCCGCCCTCGGCCCGAAGATGCTCGAGCTCGCCCGTACCCGGGCCCGCGGCGCGCACCCGTATCTGGTCAGCCCGGAGCACACGGCGATCGCGCGCGAGGCGCTGGGAGCCGGGCCGCTGCTGGCGCCGGAACAGACTGTCGTCCTGACCGACGACCGGGTCGCCGGCCTGGAGATCGCCCGGCCGTTCCTGACCGGCTACCTGCAGCTGCCGAACTACGCGAACAACCTGCGCCGGCTCGGGTTCACCGATGACGACCTGTTCTCCGTCACCGACCGCCTCGTCGACGCCACGATCGTCATCGGCGACGAGGCCGCGATCGCCCAGCGGGTCGCCGACCACCGCGCCGCCGGCGCCGACCACGTCTGCGTCCAGGTCCTCACCGCCGACAACACCCTCCCCCGCGACGAATGGCGCCGTCTGGCCCCCGCTCTGCTCACCTAGCGGGGGCCGCTGGCGGGCGCGCCGTCGTCGCCTGAACGGGCCGGTTGCCGGTTGTCCGGCCTTGGCCAGTTCCGGGGCGCGGGTGCGGCGCGCTACCGTTGCGGCGGGAGGTGGCTTCTGGTGACCGGGCAGACCACTGAGGGTGCACAGGGCAGGCCCAGCTGGGATGTCCCGGTGGAGTTGCTGGTCGTCCTCGGCCCGGGCACCGGAGTTCCCGCGGCGCCAGCCGGCACCGAGAGCCCGGTGCCGGGAACCACGGCCCCGCCTCCCACCCGGCCGCTGACGGCGCTCGACGCTCTGCGCCAGCTCGTGTCGGTGACCCTGGACTGCCCGCCGCGGCTGGCGCTGGTCCCGCTGCCACCCCAGGCCGCCGGCCGGATCGCCGAGCAGCCCTACGTCGTCGGCGTCTACACCGAGGCCCCGCCGCCGGCCGTCGCCGCCACCCTGGGCCCGGGCGAGCGGCTCTTCGTCGATGCCTGGCTGCTGCGCGTCGAGGACCGCGCCTACCGCCGCAAGCGTCACCGCCACGGCGATCGTCTCCCCTGGGACGCCCCCGGCCACGAGCCCCCCGACCCGCCAGGCTCGGCCGTTCCCGCCTAAAACCCCATGGATGGAACCGTCAAGCGGTAAGCGGTACCCAACCACCCGTGGTGACGGCGCATCAGCGCTGCGCCCGGGGTCCCTGCCAGAGCGGCGGAGCCGATCTGGGAGGTCTGCCAGCCACCTCGCTGACTTGCAACCAGGTCAACCACCGTCATACGCCTCGCCCCGGAACCACGTGGGAGGGCGCTCAGCGCCCGACAGACATCCCATGGGCTCGGATGTCCAGCCACAGCAAGTGACGGCGCATTGGCGCAATACCCACCCAGCCACCTCGTCAGCCCGGTCCCAGCCATACCACCGCGATATGCCAGGGCCCGGAACCACGCGAGGAGGGCGCCCAGCGCCCGACACGGGGCGAGCGCGTACAGCGCCTCGCCCCGATAGGCGGCGCCCGGTGGCGGGCGCGGAGCGTCCGGCCACGGGACCGCTTACTCGTCGGCGAGGGAGCCCGTGGGCAGGTGGCTGACGTCGTTGAAGGCGTGCAGGACGGCGGGGCCGTCGGAGTACCAGGCGATCGTCGTCAGTGACGCCAGGTCCAGGTGCAGCCGGTAGAAGACGGCGGGCCCGGCCGCGAGCGCCAGCGACGCGGCCGACTTGATCGGCCCCATGTGGGTGACGACGAGCAGCCGCCCGCCGGGGAAGGCCGCGCGGTGGGCCGCGAGCGCGGCGTCCACCCGCTCGATCGTCGCCGCGAGGCTCTCCCCGCCGGGCGGCGGGACGGCCGGGTCGGCGAGCCAGGCGGACAGCCCGCCCGGGTCGCGCTCGCGCGCCTCGGCGAACGTCAGCCCCTCCCAGGCGCCGAAGTCGGTCTCCCGCAGCTGTTCGTCGACGACGAACGCGACCTCGTCGCGGCCTGGCGCCGGGACCAGGCCGGCGTACGCCGCCTCGGCTGTCTGGCGGGCGCGCTTGAGTGGCGACGAGATCACCGCGTCGAACGCCTCGCCGCGCAGCCGCTCGGCCGCGGCGGCGGCCTGGGCGTGGCCGACCTCGGTCAGCGGCGCGTCGACCGTCCCGCCGAAACGCTTCTCAATCGAGACGGGGGTCTGCCCGTGGCGCAGCAGCACGGTCCAGGTCGCGGGCGCCGGCGGCGCCACCCAGCCCGACAGCCGCCGGGTCGTCGGCGCGGGCACGGGCGTGGGGTCCGGAGACTGGCCGGCCAAAGCGCTCCCCCAGCGATCTGCTGGCGCAGAGTCGCTGGGGACCCCGGCGGCGACACTGGCGGAGCCTCGCGCGGCCGGAGGCCCCAAGGGCGGAGTGGTCGAGGGCTCCCAGACGCGGCCGGCGGCAGCCGCGTCCATCGCCTCGTTCGCGAGCCGGTCGGCGTCCTTGTTGCGCTCCCGGGGGATCCAGCGGTAGCGGACCGATGACGGCCGGGCCGTGGCGAGCCCAGCGGCCTCGGCGGCCAGCGGCCGCATCGACGGGTGCTTGATCTTCCAGCGGCCACTCATCTGCTCGACGACGAGCTTGGAGTCCATCCGGACCTCGAGCTCGGCGTCCGGGGCTACCTCGGCGGCGGCCCGCAGGCCGGCGATCAGGCCCTGGTACTCGGCGACGTTGTTCGTCGCGACGCCGATCGCGCCGGCCCGCTCGGCGAGCAGCGCGCCGCTGTCGGCGTCGCGGACCACCGCGCCGTAGCCGGCCGGGCCAGGGTTGCCCCGCGACCCGCCGTCGGCCTCGATCACGACCCGCGCGCTCGTCACCGCCCCCACCGCCACTACAGCCCTGACTCGGCGGTCCGGACGAGAATGCGCCGGCACTCCTCGCAGCGCACCACCTCGTCGGCCGGGCTCGACGCGAGCGTCCGCAGGTCGGCGCCGGAGAGCTCCAGGTGACAGCCCTCGCAGCGGCGGCGCACCAGCTTCGCCGCGCCCACACCGTTCGACGTCGACCGGATCCGCTCGTAGAGGGTCACCAGCGGGGCCGGCAGCGCCGGGGCGAGCGTCTCGCGCTCCCGGCGGGTCCCGGCGGCCTGGGCGTCGATCTCGGCGAACGCCTCGTCGCGGCGGGCCGCCGAGCTGTCCAGCTCGGCCTGGACCCGGTCGCGCTCGGCGACGAGCTTCGCCAGCCGCGCGTCGAGTTCCTCGGCCGCCTCCATCTTCTCCAGCGCCTCGTCCTCCAGCACCCCCTGCCGGCGGGCGAGCGAGGCCAGCTCCGACTGCAGGTTCTCCAGCTCACGGGCGTTGCTGACCTGGCCGGCGTCCAGGCGGCGGCGGTCGCGGTCGGCGCGGGAACGCACCAGGTCGATCTCGTCGTCGAGCTTGCGCTGCGCGCGGGCGAGGTCGGAGATCTCGGTCTCGACCCGGACGATGTCGGCGCGCAGCGAGTCGACGACCTTGGTGCGCTCGGCGATGACGGCGAGCTCGGGCAGGTCGCGGCGCCGGGCCGCCAGCCGGTCCAGGCCCGAGTCGAGGGTCTGTAGGTCGAGGAGACGGAGCTGGGTGGCTGGGTCGGCCTTCATGGTCTCCTCGCGGCGAGCTTCGCGGGTCGGGCAGGGACAGGTGCGGGGCGGGGCGGCTAGGGCGTCACGGGTCGCGTGCCCTGGGGGACGTGCAGCCGCCACGGGTCGGTGACGAGCGTCGACACCGACGTGACCACGGTACGGCCGGTGGCGGACAAAGCAGCGACAAGCCGCTCGGCCGCGTAGGCGAGCCAGGGCCACTCGCTCGCCCAGTGGGCGACGTCGACGATCGCGACGCCGTGCGCCGCGACCGCGTCGAGCACGTGGTGATGGCGCCCGTCGGCGGTGAGGAAGGCGTCCGCGCCGGCGGCGGCGGCCGCGGCGGCGAGCTCCCCGCCGGAGCCGCCGCAGACCGCGACCCGGCGCACCGGCCGGTCCGGGTCGCCGGTGGCCCGCACGCCGCCGGCGGTCGCCGGCAGCGCGGCCCCGACCCGGGCGCAGAACGCCGACAGCGGCTCGGCCGCGGCCAGGTCGCCGAGCCGGCCGAGCCCCGGGTTGCCCCGGCCCTCGGCGAGCGGGCGAACGTCGGTGAGGCCGAGCGCGGCGGCCAGCGCGTCGTTGACGCCGGCACAGGCCACATCGGCATTCGTGTGGGCGGTGAACAGCGCGGCCCCGCCGCGGATGAGGCTGGTGGCGACCCGCCCGCCCGCGGTCGTCGCCGCGACGCCGTGCACGCCGCGCAGGAACAGCGGGTGGTGGGTGACGAGCAGGCCCGCGCCGAGCGCCACCGCCTCGGCGGCCACCTCGACGGTCGGGTCGACGGCGAAGTGGACGTGGCCCACGTGCGCGTCCGGCTCGCCGACGGACAGGCCCACGGCGTCCCACGACTCGGCGAACCCGGGCGGGTAGGCGTCCTCGAGCGCGGCGACGCAGTCAGCGACGGTCACGCCGCCGGCCGTCACATCGCCGGGGGTGACGGCGGCGCCGGCGTCCCCGAGGGCAGCCGTCCCGGCGGCCTGGGCGGGGCGGCCCACGGGGCTTGAGGTGACCACGTTGGTAGCGCCCGTGTCGTCACCCGTCGTGTCCACGTGGTTGTTCATCAGCGCGACCCTACCGGGGGGCGGATACCGCAAATCGCAACGCCGTAAGTTCACTTGCGGTGCGGACTGTCCGGGCCGAACGAGGCGCATCGTCTGTTTCTTCGCGCCACGGACGGCTCCACGCTTCACGCAAGCGGGCTGGGCAGTCTGCGACCCAGAACGTCCACGACGAAGGGAAAGGCCACATGGCCGACGTGTCGGTGCGCTTCCAGGTCGCCGGTGACTCCGAGATCGTGCTCAACCTGGCCACCGGGCAGGCGGTGCGCCTGGTCGAGGCGATCATGCGCAAGGTGTCCGAGGCCATGAGCGCGCAGGCCGCCGCGCAGGGCGGGGCCGGGGCGATGCCGCCGGCAATGCCCATGCAGATGCCGGGCTGGCCGGACATGACGTCCGGGCCCTCCACCGGCGGTGGGCCGCAGCACCGTCTCCCGCCCGCCTGACCAGCTCGGCCGGGCCGGGCCCGGTCCGCGCGGGCACGGCGGGACCGCCATCGGCGGGACCGCCATCGGCGAGATCGCCATCGGCGGGACGGCCGTTCCCCGGCACCCGGTCAAAAGCCGGGCCACGACGGCGGGTTTGGCAACAACCTGCCACGCCCCGGGACGACCACAGCGGCACGTCTCCCGGCTGTCGATAACTGCCGAGTAGGGCGAAAGTGCCCGTCCGGCACGGAGGGCACGATACAAATCCCGACAGCAGTCCACAGCACTCCCCACTGCTCATCCACGAGAGGACAAAGGATCGACTATGGCGGGGGATGTTCCGGCCGACGAGCGGGTGTTGATCGCGCCCGGCGCCACCGGGTCTTCTGGGGTGGGCGGAGCCGGCCTGCGGGTGGCACCTGACGATCAGCCGGCCACGCCGGCCATCGGCTCCGCCGCCGAGCCCACGGGCGCGGACCCAGCGGCCGCCGCCGCCGTCGCCGCCGGGGAACGCGTCCTGCACCGCTACGGGCGGGTCCAGGTCCTCGGCGCGTTCGGCGTTCCTGGCGCCGGCGGGCAGCCGGCGGTCGCGGAGCGGGCGACACCGCGGGCCGCGGCCACGACGGACGACCACGACCGTGCCGCCCTCGGCTCGACCGACGGGTCGGTCGTCGCGACGACGGGCCTCGCCGCCGGGCTGGACCGGACCGAGACCCTCGGCCTTGAGGCGTTCCGGCTGCGCGCGAGCGCCGCCTACCGGCGAGGCAAGCAGGAGCGCCCGCGTGACGGGCAGCTGTGGGACATGGAGTACGCCTGCACCGACATCGCGCCTCCCCGGGGGGCAGCCGCGCGCGTCCGCCCACCGGCCACGCCCACGGGCGACGCGGGCGGCGCGGGCGAAGACACCGCGGACGCCCCGGGGCCGAGTGCCCTGGCCGTCGCGGACCTGCCGGCGCACGTCGCGCCCATGCAGGTGCACGCCGCGGCCGTGGCCGCGGAGGTCGCGTCCCGCTCCGCCGGCGCCACGATCGCCCCCGACGGCACCTCCACCGCTGGCGAGGTGGGCGCCGCGCCCCTGAGCTCCTACCTGGAGGGCAGCGTCGCCGTCGGCCTGGTCCTCGTCGAGGGGCCCACCGCCGATCTGCAGTTCACCGCGGCCGAGCGGACGAAGGTCGTCGCCGAGGCGCAGAACGGCCTGTCCTGGCTCGCGGCCGCCAACCCGGCCGCCGACGTCACGTTCAGCTACGACATCCAGATCGTCCGGCTCGGCCAGGCCGCCGACCCGTCCCAGGACGACCTGGAGGCCTACTGGCGCGACCCGACGATGGCCAAGCTCGGCTACCAGGCGAACTTCGACGGCGTCTACGACTACGCCGACGAGGTCCGCGGCCAGCTCGGCACCCGCTGGGGCTACGTCATGTTCGTCACCAAGTACCCGGTGCGCTACTTCGCCTACGCGGCCATCGGCGGGCCGCGGCTGGTGCTGACGTATGACAACGACGGCTGGGGCCCGGACAACCTCGACCGGGTGGTCGCCCACGAGTCGTGCCACATCTTCGGCGCGGTCGACGAGTACGCCTCGTCGGGCTGCGACTGCGGCGGGGCATGGGGCCGGTTCGGGGTCGTCAACGGCAACTGCGACGCCTGCGCCGCCGCCCCGGTCGACTGCCTGATGCGCGGCAACACGTTCAACTTCTGCCGGTACACCCCGGCGCACGTCGGCTGGGGCCGGGGCGCCACCGGCAACCCGCTCCTCATCCAGGCCAGGGGCCTGGGGCAACTCGGCAACTTCGAGCTGCTCTCCGCCTCGTCGTTCTCGGGCCTCACCCACCGGTGGGAGAACTTCGACCAGCCGGGCTTCCCCTGGGAGGACCCGTTCCAGACCGCGCAGGTGCTCGGCCGCCTCGACGCGGTGTCGATGGTCCAGAGCACCCTGCAGGCACCGGGGCCGCTGGAGACCGTCGTGCGGGTCGGTGCCGACCTGCACTTCCTGTGGCGGGACAGCACCGGCACGTTCGTCTGGTCGAAGCCCGCCCGGATCGCCACCGGCGCCGCCGGCACGCACTCGCTGGTGCAGAGCCGCTACGGCTCCCGGGGCAACTTCGAGATGCTCTTCCCGTCGACCGGCGTCGGCCTGATGCACATGTGGCGCAACCACGACGTCTTCGGCTTCCCCTGGAGCAACCCGCGCCAGGTCCTGCCGGAACTCGGTCACGCCGACGCCGTCAGCCTCATCCAGGGCAGCCGGGGCGGCGGCGTCGGCAGCCTGGAGGCGGTCGTGCGGGTTGGCAGCCGGCTGCTCCACATCTGGCGCGACCAGACCTCCGCGGCCGCCTGGCACATCACGGTCGCCTTCGCCGACGGCGTAGCCGGCAACCCGGTGATGATCGAGAGCGTGTTCGGGTCGTCACGCAACTTCGAGGTCGTCGTGCCGGGCGCGAACAGCGGGCTGATCCACTACTGGCGGAACAACAGCGCCTTCGCCACCCCGTGGAGCGGCCCGCGCCCGTTCGCGACGAACCTCGGCCGTGTCGACGCGGTGACGATGATCCAGAGCACCTTCCAGGGCCACCTGGAGGTCGTCGCCCGCGTCGGCGACCGCCTCCACCAGATGTTCCGCGACGCCTCGGGGAACTGGTTCCCCGCCAGCCGCATCGCATAAACGGTGGCGGGCGGGGGCGCTCCGCGCGCCCGCCTCACGTGCCGTTGTCGAGGGTGGTGGCGATGGTGTCGAGGAGGGCTTCCAGGTCCTTGAGGGGGGTGCAGGCGGAGCGGGGGCGGGGGCCCGGGAGGGCGGCGAGGACCCGCATCTCGGTGACGAGGCGGGTCAGGCCGTCGGTCTCGGCGAACGCCGGGTCGCTGATACTGGGGCGCAGCGCCGCCTCGTGGGCGCGCCAGATCACGGCGCGGCCGTCGAGGCGGATCCGCTCGCCGCTGGCGCGCCGCACGTCGTCGGCCTTGCGCGGCACCCAGGAGAACAGGTCCGACAGGCGGTGGTGGGAGAAGCCGGAGAACGGCTCGAACGACACCCGGTCGGTACGCGCCATCGGCTCGGGGAACAGGTCGATCGCGTCGCGGTGCAGCTCGCCGCCCTTGCTCTTGTGGTACGGCTCCAGGTAGACGACCCTGGCCAGGCCCGAGGCGATGATGTTGCGGGTGCACTCGTGGCAGGGCAGCGTCGTGCTGTAGAGGGTGCCGCCCTCGATCGAGATGCCGCGGCGGGCGGCGGAGGTGATCGCCACCATCTCGGCGTGGGTGGTGCGGCCGTACTCGATGACGTCGAACAGGTCCGCGTCGCGGATGTTCTCGTCGTTGATGGCGAGCTCGGTGAGCTCGGCGACGGTGCGCCGGCGCAGCTCCGGGGTGAACCAGCCGGCGCGCAGCCGGGCGAGCAGGTCGGCGAGGATCTGCGCCCGGATGCCGTCGGAGGCGTCCAGGCCGGCCATGAACTCGCGCCCGTCCGGCTGGCTCTCGGTGTGGTAGTAGCCGCCGCCAGCCTTCGGCACCTCGTTCGCGCCGACCGCGACGATCTGCTCGTCCACCATGATCGCTGTGCCGACGCGGCGGGCCAGCACCGCCGTAGTGAGCGAGCCGCGGTAGGCGGCGGCCATGCCCAGCTCGTCCATCGTCAGCGTATGGAACGGGTGGCTGTGGATGCACTCGACCAGGCGGCGCACGTGCCGGCGGGTCTGCGTCGGGTCGTCGCAGCGGACGAACAGGTCGCAGCGCTCCAGCGCCGCCGACGACGACAGCCGCAGCCCGCGCGGGACCGGGGGTGAGGTGAGGCTGGTCGCCAGGCCGAAGTCGCGGTCGACGGCATGGGTCGCGGCCCGCTCGGCGTCGGTCGCGGCGAGCCCGGCGCTGCGCTCGAACAGCTGCGCGAGCATCCTGGCCCGCTCCGGGCGCGGCGCGTCGCAGGCGATGAAGAAGGCGCGCCGGCCGTAGACCTGGCGCAGCGTCTCCACCTCGGCCTTGTGGGTCAGGCTGTCCAGGACGAACGCGCGGGGGCGGATGTGGTCGATGCCGTCGCCGCCGCGGATCTCGTGGATCTCGCGCACCCCGACGAGTGCGACCGCGTCGGCCCGGCCCAGCCGCGCCCGCAGCTGGTCGCCCGCGTCCATCAGCAGCTCGCGCCGCGTCGGCTCGTCCGCCGGCAGGTCCACCGGCCCCGGCCGGCCGGCCAGTCCCGCTGGTCCCGCTGGCTTCGCCGCTCCGGGCGACTCCGCCGGGCCGTGCGGCTCGGCCGTCCCGGCGGGCCCTCTGGCCGCCGACGGTTCCCTCATCGCGGGCGGCGCCGCCGGCGCGGATGGTTCCGCGCGCGCGGCCTCGCCGGGAGCGACGCCCGCGGCGACGGGCCGCCCGGTGTCGTCGCCGGGTTCCATCGGCGCGAGCAGGGCGTCCAGGTCGATCCGGAAGACCAGGTAGTTCGCGGCCGCGAGCGCGGCGTGCAGCTCCTGGAGCACCGGCGCCGTCTCCGTGCCGACGGTCCGCACGATCCCGAACACCAGCTCCGGTGTACGCAGATGCTCGGCAAGCCCGATCCGGCACCCGCCCTCGTCGTCCGCCATGGTCTCCTTGCCGGCTCGCCATCCCCACCGGACGGCGTCTCCCCCACCACCCTGTCAGCGCCCCTGCCGCGGTCGCAACGCGGCCCGGTAGCCACTCCCAGGTGTCTCCGTCCGCTGTCGCCGCCACGGCCGGGTGTGGGGCGCTGGTTGGGTGTGAGGGCCCTGGGCAGTTCCTCTTCGGGGCCGGCGCCCCGATGTGCTCCGGCTCCGCGAGAGCGGGAGGTCGCCATGGAGGTCGAGCGGACACCGGTCGAGGTGCTGTTCACGTGCCGTCACTGCCAGTTGGAGTGGCGGCAGGGCTACGAGGTGGTCCGGTGGACCGGCTACGAGGGCGACCTCCTGGAGACCTACTTCCGCCGGGGGGTGCCGGTGCCGCCGCCGATGCTGGGCCAGCGCTGCCCGCAGTGCGGCAGCCTGAATGTCTCCTGGGCGGATGTCTCGGGCCTGCCACGCCGCGCCACGCGGCCCGTCCAGCCTGTCGTCAGCTCCCACTGGTCCACGCCCGAGCCGAAGCCAGCCACCCTCCGGTTCTTCACTCGCGCCGCCCACCAGCGCGAGCCGCTGACCCGCCGCTTCCCGTAGCCCGCCGCCCTGACCGCCAGGGACTCCGAAGACCCGGGCGGTGGCACCTCCGGCGGCCACCGGACCAGCAGTAGGTGAATACTCCCCAAACCGGGGCATAAGACACGGCGGACGCCTCGACCCGAGACAGCCCGACGGACAAGGCCAGGGGCAGGGCGTCCGGGCCCGCGCGGTGGGACCATGGGGCGAAGGGGACGGAGGCGGCGAGTGTGACGGACGAACCGACGGGAACGGACGAGGCGCCCGGCGATCAGGACGGCGGGCCGGCGACCGAGCGGCTGGCGCTGTTCCCGCTCGGAACGGTGCTGCTGCCCGGCCTGCTGCTGCCGCTGCAGATCTTCGAGCCCCGCTACCGGGAGCTGGTCGGCGACCTGCTCGACCTGCCCGAGGACACGCCGCGCGCGTTCGGCGTCGTCGCGATCCGGCACGGCCGCGAGGTCGGCCCGCAGCGCCCCGAGCTCTACGACGTCGGCTGTGCGGCGGTGCTGCGCCGGGCCCAGCGGCTCCCGGACGGCCGCTACTCGCTGATGACCGTCGGGGAGCGCCGCTTCACGATCCGCTCGGTCGACGTCGAGAGCCGGCCCTACCTGATCGGCGAGGTTGCCTACCTGGCCGACGAGGCCGGCGACGCCGAGGCCGCGGTCGCGCTGGTGCCGGCGGTACAGGGCCTGCTGCGCGAGTACACCGCCAGGCTGGCCGAGAAGAAGGCGCTGGAGATCCGCCTGCCCGACCTGCCCGACGAGCCGGCGGCGCTGTCCTACCTGGTCGCCGCCGCGGTCGTGCCGGACATCGCGCACCGGCAGGAACTGCTCGAGGCCCCGGACGCAGCGAGCCGGCTGCGTGCCGAGCAGGCCATGCTGCGCCGCGAGCTCGCCCTGCTGACCACGATCACCACGGTCAGCTCCCCCGGCCTCGCCCGCATCCCGCCCAGCCTGAACTGACGGCACCAAGGTCAGGAGGTTCCGAGGATCTGGCGGGTGAGGGTGGCGCGGTCGAGCTTGTGGACGGCGGTGAGGGGCAGGTCGGCGGCCAGGCGCAGGTCCTCGGGGAGCTTGTAGCGCGCCACGAGGCCGGAGAGGTGGTCACGCAGCTCGGCGAGCGTCGGCGGGCGGGCGCCGTCGCGGGGGACGACGACGGCGACGCCGATCTCGCCCATCACCGGGTCGGGCCGGGGCACGACGGCGCACTGGGCGACGGCGGGGTGGGTGCCGAGCGCGGCCTCCACCTCGGCCGGGTAGACGTTGTAGCCGCCGCGGATGAACATCTCCTTGCGCCGGCCGACCAGCCGGACCAGGCCCCGCTCGTCCATCCGGCCCAGGTCGCCGGTGCGGATCCAGCCGCCGACGACCGTCGCCGCCGTCGCCGCCGGGTCGCGCCAGTAGCCGGCGAACGCGCTCGGGGTGCGCAGCCACAGCTCGCCGACGTCACCGGTGCCGGCCAGGTGGCCATCGTCGTCACGGATCTCGCAGGCGATGCCGGGACGCGGCCGGCCGATCGTGAACAGCGCCTCCTCGTCGTCGGCGTCCGGCGCGGTGCCCAGGCCGCAGCCCCCCGACTCGGTGGAGGAGTAGCGGACGCTGTATGGGGCGCCGAGCCGGCGGCGGGCCTCCTCGACGAGCGCCGGCGGCGACGCCGCCGCTCCCGCGATGATCAGCCCGACGGCACTCAGGTCGAAGCTGTCGAAGTCCGGGACGCGTAACAGCAGCGCGAGCTGCGGGGCGACGGCGTTGACGGTCGTCATCCGGTGCTCGGCGAGCATCGCCAGGGTGTCGCGGGCCCGCCAGCGGCCCTGGATGTGCATGCGATGGCCGCGCTGGAGGTACCAGGGCAGCTTTGTCATGAACCCGACGTGGGCGAACTGGGTGGTCGCCATCGTCGCCTCACCGGGCCGGTCCGCCCAGACGCCGCCGGTGTCGATCCGGGTGACGGCACGCAGCTGCCGCTCGGTGAAGACGGCCGCCTTGGGCAGGCCGGTGGTACCGGAGGTGAACACGATCGCGACCGGGCGGCTCTCGTCGGCCGGCAACGGACCGGGCACGGCCGCCGAACCGGCCTCGAGCACCGCCGAGCCGTAGGCAGCCAGCTCGTCGACCTCCGCGCCGTCCGTGAGCACGACGGCCGGGTCGGCGAGCCCGGCGAGCCGTTCCTGCTCGGGCGGGGCGAGCACCGGGTTCACCCCGGCGGTGACCGCGCCAAGTTTCGCGGCGGCGGCGTAGGCGAGCACGTAGCGGCTTGTCGAGGCGATCCGCAGGACCAGCCGGTCGCCGGCGCCCAGCCCGCGGGCCGCGAGCCCGGCCGCGACCGCGTCCGAACCGGTGTCCAGCGCCGCGAACGAGAGCCGGGTTCCGTCCGGGTCGACGAACGCCACCGCGTCCCCGAACCGCCGAGCCGCCTCCCGCACCGTCTCCGCCAGCATGAACCAGAACGTATCCAATCTGCATGTCACGGGCCGCGGTCGGCGACCGGGCCGATCCGTCGCTGGTTTCGTGGGAGATGCCAGCATGCCGGCGGCAACTACCACTGGTGGTAGCCGCGGGTGGCTGTCCGGCCGAGGCCCGGGGATACGGCAGGCTGGTGCGTGGGCAGCCTGCTCGTGGTAGGTCATATGCGGTTTGATGGGGGTTACGGGCCGCCCGGACCTGCCAGATCGGCTCCGCAAGCTCCGCCGATCCGGCAGGAACCCCGGGCAGCGCCGCGTCGGCGCTCCTGCACCGGCGGGATCACCACTGCGGGATCACCACTGAAGGAGGGTCATCATGCGGGTCGTAGTCGACTGGGACGTCTGCGAGAGCAACGCGATCTGTGTCGGGCTGGTGCCGTCGGTGTTCGAGCTGGACGACAACGAGTACCTGTCGGTCGTCGAGGAGCCCGACGAGTCGCTGCGTCCGGACCTGGAGAAGGCCGTGCGCTCCTGCCCGAAGCAGGCCATCAAGCTCGTCGACTAAGGCGGTCCCGCGGCCGGGCGGAGCGCCGGATGGACCGGCGCGGCCCGGCCGCCTCGTCGATGAGCGGTAGCCGACCCCACCTCGTCAGCCCGAATCCAGCCCGACCACCGTCATGTACATCGACCCGGATCCAGCCGGGAAGGGCGCTCCGCGCCCGACAGGCGGGCGCAGCGGCGGGCGCGGAGCGTCCGGCCGCGCGCCCGCCGCACCCGCGAGATTGGTAGGAGACGGTCATGACCGATCACGTGCAGACCGAGGCAGCCGGCGGGGTGCTGACCGTCCGGATCAACCGGCCGGACAAGCGCAACGCGATCACGCAGGACATGTACCAGGCGCTCGGCGACGCGCTGGTCGGCGCGGAGGCCGACGAGTCCGTCCGGGTCGTGCTCTTCACCGGCAGCGGCGGCGCGTTCACCGCCGGCAACGAACTGGCCGACATCGCCGAACACGACGTCCTCGAGCCGAGCGGCCCGACCGCCCGCTTCATCCGGGCGCTCATCGACACGACGAAGGTGCTGGTCGCCGAGGTCGACGGCGCGGCGATCGGCATCGGCACGACCATGCTGCTGCACTGCGACCTGGTGTACGCGACGGCGCGGTCGAAGTTCGGGATGCCGTTCGTCAACCTAGGGGTGGTGCCGGAGGCGGCGTCGTCGGTGCTGCTGCCGCGGGTCACCGGGCCGCAGCGGGCGGCGAGGCTGCTGCTGTTCGGGGATGTCTTCAGCGCGCAGGAGGGGCTGGAGGCCGGGATCATCACCGAGGTGCTGCCGGACGCCGGCGCGCTGCGGGCGCGGGTCGCCGACCGGGTCGAGGCGCTGCTCGCCCGCCCCGCGGGCGCGCTCGCGGCGGTCCGCAAGCTGCTGCACGGCGAGACGACGATCGCCGAGCTGCACGCGGCCGCGGCACTGGAGGGCGAGGTCTTCACCCGCACCTCCAGGTCCCCCGAGGCCCAGGCCGCCATCGCCAGGCTCACCAAGCGGTAAGGGCCTTCCCCACCACTTCTGGCCGATGTCCGGCTGTCCTTCCCACCGTTGCTCGCCGCGTTCCGCCACGAACCGCGCGCACTCGGTCAGACTGAGTGGCGAACGACCCGGATCGGCAGCGGAAACGACGACAGCGGGGGGAGGTTGCATGGTCGAGCGCCGGGTAGGGCGTCCGCCCCGGATGGACCGGGCGACGATCGCCAGGGCCGCCGGCGAGATCGGCATCGACCAGGTCAGCCTACGCTCGGTGGCCGAACGGCTCGGCGTGAGCGTCCCCGGGCTCTACCACTACGTGCGGGGCCGCGACGACCTGCTGCGCCTGGCCGCCGAGGAGTCCGCGGCGATGATCGCGCTGCCGATCGACCGAGGACAGCACTGGTCGCTGTGGCTGCTGGAGTGGGCGGACGTCATCCGGCGCACCTTCGTCGAGTCGCCCGCGCTGCTGGCCCAGGTCATGAGCGGCGCCTTCGGGCTGGACCGGATGGTCGACGCGCTGGAGGCCGTGATCGCGGCGCTGGTGCGCCGGGGATTCGGCGCGTGCGAGGCCTTCGAGGCCTACATCCTGGTGACACAGTGCGCGATGGGCGCCGCGGTCATCGAGAGCCGCCACCGGGAGTCCGATGTGTCCAACCATCCGGTCGCGCTGGACTACCAGCGGGTGTTCGCCCAGCGCGACCCGTCGGACCTGGGGCACCTGCGCGCGATGCTCGCCGACGGCCCGCCGCCCGCGTCGAGGCCGACCGATCAGTTCACCACAGTGCTCGCCGGCATCGCCGCCCGCCGCGGCGACGACTGGCGCGACATCGTCACCCAACTCGACCAGCACCTCCAGCTCCACCAGCACCTCCAGCACCTCCAGGAGTGACCTGGCGCACGGGGCCGCTCGGATAGCGTGGTTCGGGCGCCGCGTCCCGGGCACACCGGACGACGTGACTCGGATGCTTCCTCCCCAACGCCAGCCGGATGCGCCGCGTCGCTCCGCCGGCAGGTTCGCCGCGTTCACCGGCGCGGCGCCGGCCCGAAGCCCGTTGCGGCTGCGGGCCGCGCTCGCGTTCTTCGGGCTGGTGTTCTGTGGTGTCGTCGCGGGGCTGTTCGCCGCCGCCGGCTGGACGGTGCCCGCCATCCTGCTCTGCGTCGTCGGGGCCACCGCCCTGGCGGACATGGCCGTGATCATCCATCGGATGCGACGGCATCGTCGTTCACGTCCGCCGGGCTTCGGCCCGGCCACCCGGCCCGGGAACCGTACCCGCAGCGGAAGTTACCCACGGTAGCAGTGTCTCTTCTTTCTGATGACTCATAAGGTCTTCTACCAGGAAGCCGCGGGGAACCGGCCGCAGACCGGGCCCACATTCCGCCGCACATCAGGACCGTGACCAGCGGCGATGTGAAGGCACGCCCAAAACTGTTGACCTTGCTCCTCTCGCGCTCTTACCTTCGTGCTCCCACTATCTGATGGGCCATCAGATCTGGCCCTCGGAGCACGGAGGAGACCGCGATGGGACGACGGCGCGACGACCGGGGCGGCGCGGGGTCTGGCGGCGGCAGTGAGGACGCGGACGGCGCCGGCCTAGCCGGCCTGGCCCGCCCGGCCTGGCCGGCCAGGCCGGGCGCGGGCGGCGGTGTGGCGATTCCGGACGGCGGTGCCATGGCCGCCGAGGGCGGCGGGACCCGGCGCACGGTCCTGGCGGGGGCGCTCGGTGCGGCGGCGGTGACCGCCGTCGGCTGGACGCCGGTCGCGCGGGTGGCCGTGGCCCACGCCGACCCGCCGGCGCCGCCGAACTTCCCGGCGTCGATCCCGCTGTACCGGCAGACGTTCCAGAACTGGTCGCGGGAGATCAACGTCACCGGCGTGTGGACCTGCGCGCCGGCGACGCCCGCGGACGTGGTGACCCTCGCCAACTGGGCGCGGGCGAACAACTACAAGATCCGTCCCCGCGGCATGGCGCACGGCTGGTCACCACTGAGCGTCGCCGTCGGGTCGTCCGGCAACAACGTCATCTTCGTCGACACCACCCAGCACCTCACCGCCGTCACGATCACCGGGCCGTCCGGGTCGACCCCGGCGACCGTCCGGGCGCAGACCGGCGTGACGATGGACAGCCTGCTCACCCAGCTGCAGGCCGCTGGCTACGGCCTGACCGCCACCCCCGCTCCCGGTGACCTCACCGTCGGCGGCGTGCTCGCGATCGACGCGCACGGCACCGCCGTCCCCGCCAGTGGCGAGACCCGGGTCCCCGGCACCACCTACGGGTCGCTGTCGAACCTGATCACGTCACTGACGGCCGTCGTCTGGGACTCCGCCACCAGTCAGTACGTGCTGCGCACGTTCAGCCGGTCCGATGCGGCGTCGAAGGCGTTCCTGGCACACCTGGGCCGCGCTTTCCTCACCGAGGTGACGCTGCAGGTCGGCGCCAACCAGCGGCTGCGCTGCCAGAGCTGGTTCAACGTTCCCTGGACGGAGCTGTTCGCGACGCAGGGCTCCAGCGGGCGCACGTTCGCCAGCTACGTCAACTCCGCCGGCCGGGTCGAGGCGATCTGGTTCCCGTTCACCGACACCCCGTGGCTGAAGGTGTGGAGCCGCAGCCCGAACAAGCCACTGCTGTCGCGGCAGGTCTCCAGCCCCTACAACTACTCGTTCTCCGACAGCCTGCCGTCGTCGATCACCGACCTGGTCGGCCAGATCTCGGCCGGCCATCCCGAGCTCGCCCCGACGCTCGGCGGGACGCAGATCGCCGTCGTCGGCGCAGGCCTGATCACCACCTCGACCTGGGACATATGGGGCTGGTCGAAGGACCTGCTCCTCTATGTCCGGCCGACGACGCTGCGCGTCACCGCCAACGGCTACGCGATCCTGACCAGCCGGTCGAACATCCAGCGCGTCATCAACGAGTTCTGCACGTACTACAACAACAAGCTGAACACGTACCGGAACAACGGCCAGTACCCGATGAACGGGCCCGTCGAGATCCGGGTCACCGGGCTCGACGCCGCCGGCGACGTCGGCGTCCCGAGCGCCGGTTCGCCGCAGCTGTCCGCGCTGCGGCCACGGCCCGACCATCCGGAATGGGACGTCGCGGTCTGGCTGGACATTCTCACCGTGCCCGGTACGCCGTACGCGAACCAGTTCTACCGTGAGGTCGAGGCCTGGGTCTTCTCGAACTATTCCGGCAGCTATGCCTCGGCCCGGGTGGAATGGTCCAAGGGCTGGGGCTACACGAACAGCGCCGCATGGGCCGACAGCACCGCCATCGGCACGACGGTGCCGAACTCGCTGCGGACCGGCCAGCCGGGCGGGGACAACTTCGACACGGCGGTCGCGACCCTGAACACCTACGACCCGAACCGCGTCTTCTCCAGCCCCCTGCTCGACGCCCTTCTGCCCTGAGCCAGCCGCCGTGACGGACGCGCCGCGTCCGTCACGGCGACCGCCGTATCGTGGCCCGAGACGACCATGGTGTCCGGCGCGGCGCATCCAGCGGCCGCGGGGGACGAGCTGGGGGGCGAGTGGACGGCGGGCCGGACGACCGGGAGCAGGCGGCGCTGCGCTCCGGGCTGCGCCGGATGCGGACGGTCGCCACCTGCCTGCTGGCGTTCGCCGTCGCGGTCTACATCGCGACCTCGCTGTGGCGTGACGCGCCCTCCTCGGTGGGCTACGTGCGCGCCGCCGCCGAGGCGGGCACGGTCGGCGCGCTGGCCGACTGGTTCGCGGTGACGGCCCTGTTCCGCCACCCGTTGGGCCTGCCCATCCCGCACACCGCGATCATCCGCAAGCGCAAGGACGACCTCGGCCGCGGCCTGCAGTCGTTCGTCTCCACCCATTTCCTCACCGAGGCCATCGTCCGCGACAAGGTCAACCAGATCGAGGTCGCGAACCGGGTGGGCGCCTGGCTGTGCCAGCCCGATCACGCCGACCGGGTCAGCGCCGAGGTCGCCGGCCGGCTCGCGTCCGTCCTGCGCAAGGCGAACGACGAGCTGATCGTCGAGCTGGTCGAGAAGTCGGTCGTGCCCCGGCTGGTGAACGTGCCGCTGGCGCCGGTGCTCGGCGTCCTGCTCGAGCGGGCGCTGGAGGACGGGCTGCAGCACCGCGCCGTCGACGTGCTCCTGGAACAGGCCGAGGACTGGCTGATCAAGAACCCGCACGCGGTGCACGAGGCCGTGCTCGACCGCGCCCCCGGCTTCGCGCCGAAGTGGCTCAACGAGGCGGTCGCGGCCAAGGTCTACGCCGAGGCGGTGAAGCTCGTCGGCGCGCTGCGCGCGGACCGTGACCACCGGATGCGCCAGAGCCTCGACAGCTTCCTCGCCGACCTGGCCGGCAAGCTCAGGTCCGACCCGGACCTGCGTGCCAGGGTCGAGGACCTCAAGGCGCGGGCGCTCGCCTCCCCGGTCGCCGGCGACGCTATCTCCCGGATGTGGGAGACGGCGAAGGGCCTCCTGCTGGACCTGACCACCGACGAGCGCGGCGTGGCCCGCCGCGCGGCGACCACGCACCTGGCCAGCCTTGGCTTCAAGCTCACGGCCGACCCGGAGCTGGCGACCTCCGTCAACCGGACGGCCGCGGACCTCGCGACGCGGGCCGTCGCCCGGTACAAGGGCGACATCGCGGCCATCATCGGCGACACCGTCGCCCGCTGGGAGCCGGCCGAGGCGTCCCGACGCATCGAGCTGCAGGTCGGCCGTGACCTGCAGTTCATCCGGATCAACGGCACCGTCGTCGGCGCGCTCGCCGGTCTCCTGATTCATCTCATCACCGAGCTCGCCCTGTAGGGCGGTCGGCTCAAGGTCGCTGGCGCGACCCGGACCTCCCAGATCGCTTCGCGATCCGGCAGGTCTGGGAGCTTGCGTAGCCGATCTGGGAGGTCCGGGGCGCTGGACGCCCTCCCCCCGCCTAGTCTCGGGCTGAGGCATATGACGGTGGTCGGTCGATCTCGGACCATCGAGGTGGCCAGGTTGACACCGCGCCGTCACCAACACCACCAACAGTCGCGACTGGCCGCTCCGGGAGGTGGCCGAGTCACCGCGCGGGCCGTCTGGCAGCATGAGCACGCGTGACGACCGAGCAGGCGCCGGCCGCGTCGTCGCGACGGATCCCGCCGGTCCTCGCCCGGCGGGTGGTACCGGCGGGGTGGCCGGCCTTCGCGCCGGTGGCGCTGGCCGGGCTGGTCGCGGTCATCTGGGTGGCCTACGTCCATCCGCTGGTCCATTTCGACATCGACGTGTTCCTGCGGGCCGGCACCGCCGTCGCCGCCGGGCGCGACCCCTACCCGCGGCCCGGCACCGCGGACGTCTACTCCGGGTTCGCGTTCGTCTACCCGTACCTGGTGGCGTTCCCGTTCGCCCTGCTCGCCTGGCTGCCACGGGGCGGCGCGGCGGCGCTGTTCATCGGGCTGTCGGTGCTGGCGGTGCTCGCCGGCTGCCGGCTGGCCGGGGCGCGACGCTTCCGCCTGTACGCACTGGTGCTGGCGGCGTCGTGCACGATCATCGGGCTGCAGATGGGCACGCTGAACGCGGCGCTGTTCGCCGGGCTCGCGGCACTGTGGCGGCTGCGGGACCGGCCGGTGGCCGCCGGCGGGCTCGCGGCGCTGCTCGTCTACAGCAAGCTCTTCCTGGTACCGCTGCCGCTGTGGCTGCTGCTCACCGGGCGTTGGCGAGCCGCGGCGGTCGCCGCCTGCGCGCTCGGCGCGCTGTTCGGCGTCGGCGAGCTGGCCAGCCCGGTGGACATCGCGGCCTACAGCGACATGCTGGGCGTTCTCGCCCGCGCGGAGGCACCCGCCGGCCTGGGCCTGACCGGGCTGCTGATGAACGTGGGCCTGGGCCTCACGCCGGCGACCTGGGTGGCACGCGCGGTGGCCGCCGCGCTGCTGGCCTCCTGCTGGGCCGTCGGGCGGTGCGCGGCGCGGGCGCAGGCGCGGGCCTGGGGCGCGGGCGACGACGGGCTGCTGTTCGCCGCCACGGTCGCGGCGGCGCTGCTCGCGTCGCCGATCGTGTGGAGCCACTACCTGCTGCTGCTCGCGGCGCCGCTGCTGGTGCTCGAGGGCGGCGAGCGGGCCGGGGCGCTGGCCACGGCGACCGTGGTGAGCTGGCTGCTGGTCACCCCGCACCTGAGCACCCCGCCGGACCTCGTCGTGTCGGCCCTCGTCCTGGCCGCGCTCGCCGCCCGCCCCCTCGCGGGCGCCGCCCGCCGGGCCGCGGGCGAACGCGGGATCGGCCGGCTGGCCACGCTCGCGGTGCCCGCGGCGGCGATCGCGGTGCCCGCGTTGGCCGGGCTGGAGCTGTGCTGGGCGCTGGCGCGCGCGCACCACGGTGGCGACGCGGTGACCGGCGCCTACCTGGTGACGCTCGGCCTGCTCGCGCTGCCCGCCTGGGGTGCCCGCCAGGTCCACGGCCGGCCCACGTCCCCGTCGCGGGATCCGCGGACGCCGTACCTAGCCGTAAGCGGGGTCGAGCCGCAAGTGGACGACGAATAGCTCACGGTCGCGCCACCCATCCGGCGCAAGGCCGGTCGGGCATGTACGGTGATAACCCTGACGGCCTCTCACGCCGTCATACGTCCGCGCCACCCGCGAGCCACGCGGTCCCGGCCGGGCGTTAGGTCGGTGCGAGCACGCGCTGGCTCATCCTGTTCGCTGGCCCTTCGGGTCAGCTTCCCGGAGGCCGCGATGTCTGCCCGGGGGGACGACCCCCCGGACCCCCCGATGTCGAGCTTCGCTCGACCGGGGACACAGGCAGCGCGGATCACCGAGAAGCCGACCATTCGGGCCAGCTTCCTGGCAGTCACGAAGTCTTGCCTCGTCCCGTCTGGCGGAGTCCGTCGAACGGGTGGGGAGGGCGGAGTGGTCGGCCGGCGCGGTCCCTGACGGGTCGGCGCCTGGGTGGGTGGTGCGGTCGGCCCGGGGGGTTCCCTCGGTTTCTCTCGCGATGCCGGCCTGCGCGCACACCGGCCGCCGGCACGTGTTGACACATGGGCAGGTGGCCCCGACCTGATCGGTGGATCCACTGTCTCACCCCAGCAACTCCAAAGCTTCTTCCACATACACCACGAGCTCCTCCGCGGGCTCGTTCGGCGGTTCGGCGACGGGTGCCCGGCCGGCCCGGTCGGGCGGACGGTCCCGTTCCGGCGGCGGCTATAGCGGCCATGGCCGCCCGAGCGGCCCGCGCCGTGGTGGCAATGGCGGTGGCGGCGGTATCGGGCGTCGCCCGGCGCCGGTCCGCCCGGCACTGCCGACCCGCGAGCCGCGCCCGCCGGTCGAGTCGTTCGAGGCCGCCGGCCTGCCGGCCCGGCTCGTCCGGGCGCTGGCCGAACGCGGCATCGCCTCGCCGTTCCCGGTCCAGGCAGCGGCGCTGCCGGACGTCCTGGCCGGCGAGAACGTGCTCGGCCGGGCCAAGACCGGCTCCGGCAAGACCCTCGGCTTCGGCCTGCCGATGCTGACCAAGCTCGCCGGGCGCGGCGCCGCCACCCCGCTGCGCCCCCGGGGCCTGATCCTCGTCCCGACCAGGGAGCTCGCCCAGCAGGTCAGCGACGCGCTCGACCCGCTGTCGCGGGCGGTCGGCCTGTGGCTTCGCCCGGTCTACGGAGGAACGTCGATCTCCCGGCAGATCTCCGCCATGCGCCGCGGGGTCCACATCGTCGTCGCCACCCCGGGCCGGCTGCTGGACCTGGTCGAGCGCGGCGCCTGCCAGCTCGACGACGTCGAGATCACGGTCCTCGACGAGGCCGACTACATGTGCGACCTGGGCTTCCTGCCGGCGGTCCGGCAGATCCTGGACGCCACCTCCCCCAACGGCCAGCGGCTGATGTTCAGCGCCACGCTGGACCGCGAGGTCGAGGTGCTCGTCCGGGACTACCTGCCCGATCCGGTGCTGGTCGCCGTCGACCCGGAGAGCAGCCAGGTCACGACGCTGACCCGGCACGCTCTGGAGGCCTCCGACAAGACGAGCCAGCTGGAGGTCGTCACGGCGCTCGCCGGCGGACAGGGCCGCACCCTGGTCTTCGTCCGCACCCAGCGCGACGCCGACCATGTCGCCAGGGACCTGACCCGCGCCGGCGTGCCCGCCGAGCCGATCCACGGTGGCCTGCCGCAGGGCGCGCGCACCCGGGCGCTCGCCGGCTTCGCCGACGGCACCCGCCGGGTGCTGGTCGCCACCGACGTCGCCGCCCGCGGCATCCACGTCGACGACGTCCGCCTGGTCGTGCATCTCGGCCCGCCGGAGGACGCCAAGACCTACCAGCACCGCGGCGGGCGCACCGCCCGGGCCGGCGCCGACGGCGCGGACGTGCTCGTCACCGTCGCCGCCGACCGCGGCAAGGTCCGCGCGATGCTGCGCACGGCTGGCGTCGACGCCCACGTCACACCGGTCGGTGCTGGCGACCCGCTGGTCGCCGAGATCGCCGGCCCGCCGGCGCCCAGGATCGAGCCGGGCTCGATCCCGCCGCCGCGGCAGGCGGTCGACGGCCGACGCCGCGACGGCCGCCCCGGTGAGGGTCGGCAGGGCGAGGGCCGCCAGGGCGCCAGCCGGCAGGCGGGCACCCGCTTCGGCGAGGGCCGGGGCGGCGGTGACCATGCGGGCCGCGCCGGCTTCGGCGGCTATCGCGGTACGGCCGGAAGCGGCCGGACGTCCCGCGACGGCCGCGGCGCCCCCCGCCGAGGCCCCCGCCTCGACCGGCCCCACCACACCGACCACCCCACGCGCGACAGCGGCCCCACCTCCGACACCGCGGCGTCCTGACCTCGCGGCGTCCTGATCTCGCGGCGCCCCGGCAACGGGGCGTCCCGAGGACCAGGCGCTGACGACGTCCTGGTAGGCCGCCGGCTCCGGGAGACCGGCGGCCTACCAGGCTTTGCGCTTCGCTCCCGGCATCGAGCGCTTGCCGCGCAGTGCGGCGCTGATCCTGGCATCCAGGCGCTGCTGGCTGTGGCCGACGTGCCACAGCCCGCACACGCACAGGTAGGCGACAAGATCCGACGAACCGTCGCGACGGAAGCGAAGGTCGTTGCGATGGCGCAGCGCGGCCTGCTCGGTCGGGTACGCCTGCTTTTCCGGACGTGGGCACTTCTTCAAGGTCATGTCCGTTCCCCCCGGCGGATACGCCCAGACGGCCGCCCAACCGGCAAAGCCGCGAATCAAGCGTAGCCGTGCCCGTTCGGCACGAATCCGCCGCGGTTGCGTCGATGACCGGGCAGCGTCGCCGTCCGCAGCGCGCAGTCATTCATCGCCACGCCCGGTCAACCGGCGTGTGGCGCGCGGCAAGCCGCGGCGCCGCACGCCATCGCTCGCTCGCGCGAGCTGGGGCTAGGCGACGGCTGACGCGCCGAGCAGGGCCTTGAGGTCGCCCATGAGGGCGGGGGTGCGGCGGACCTTGTAGGAGTCGTCGAGGCGCAGCAGGGTCGTGCGGTGCGGTGACTGCAGGTGCAGGTGCACCTCCGTCGTGCCGGGGTGGGTGGCGAGCACCTCGCGCAGGCGGTCGACCGTCGGCGCGTTGACGCGCGACGTCGGCAACGTGATCACGATCGGTGGGGTGAGCGCGTGCTCGGACAGGTCGGGCACGGACAGCTCGGAGGCGACCAGGCGGGGCGCGTCCTCCCGCTTGTCGAGCCTGCCCTTGACGATGACGATCGCGTCCTCGGACAGCTGGGTCGCGCAGGTCTCGTAGGTCTGGGGGAAGAACATGACCTCGAGGCCGCCCTCCAGGTCCTCGATGGTCGTGAGCGCCCAGACCTTGCCCTGCTTGGTGACCTTGCGCTGCAGGCTGGAGATGATCCCGCCGATCGTGACGACGGCGCCGTCCGGATAGTCGGCGAGGGCGGGGACTGTGCAGTCCGCCTTCGCCGTCAGGATGTGCGCGACCTCGGACAGCGGGTGGTCGGAGACGTAGAGGCCGAGCATGTCGCGCTCGTGCGCGAGCTTGACGGTCTTCTCCCACTCCTTGTCGGAGAACTCCATGGCGCCGAAGGCGGACGTGGTCGGGTCGTCCTCTACCTCGCCGAACAGGCTCTCCTGGCCCAGGGCGCTCTGCTTCTTCGCCGCCATCACGGCGTCGACCGCCTGCTCGTGCCGCTCGACCAGCCCGCGGCGGGTGTGCCCGAAGCTGTCGAACGCGCCCGCCTTGATCAGCGACTCGATCGTCCTCTTGTTGCAGACGACGGCCTCGACCTTCTCGAGGAAGTCGGGGAACGAGGTGAAGTCGCCCTTCGTCCCGCGGGTGCGCGTGATCGACTCGACGACGTTCGCGCCGACGTTGCGGATCGCGGCCAGCCCGACTCGGATCTCGCTGTCGCCGTGGGGGGTGTAGTCGGCGTCGGAGTAGTTCACGTCGGGCGGTAGCACCTTGATGCCCATCCGGCGGCACTCGTTCAGGTAGACCGCGCTCTTGTCCTTGTCGTCGCGCACGGACGTCAGCAGCGCTGACATGTACTCGGCCGGGTAGTTCGCCTTCAGGTAGCCGGTCCAGTAGGACACCAGCCCGTAGGCGGCGCTGTGCGCCTTGTTGAACGCGTAGTCGGAGAACGGGACGAGGATGTCCCACAGCGTCTTGATCGCCGCGTCCGAGTATCCGTTCGCCTTCATCCCCGCGGAGAAGGGGGCGAACTCCTTGTCGAGGATCTCCTTCTTCTTCTTGCCCATCGCGCGGCGCAGCAGGTCGGCCTGGCCGAGCGTGTACCCGCCGACCGCCTGCGCGATCGCCATGACCTGCTCCTGGTAGACGATCAGGCCGTAGGTCGTGCCGAGGATCTCGTCGAGCGAGGTGCCGAGGTCCGGATGGATCGGGGTGATCTCCTGCTGGCCGTTCTTGCGCAGCGCGTAGTTGGTGTGCGAGTTCGCGCCCATCGGGCCGGGCCGGTAGAGCGCGATGACGGCGGAGATGTCCTCGAAGTTGTCCGGGCGCATGAGCCGCAGCAGCGACCGCAGCGGCCCGCCGTCGAGCTGGAACACCCCGAGCGTGTCACCGCGGGCGAGCAGCTCGTAGGTGGTCTTGTCGTCGAGCCCCAGCCCGAGCAGGTCGATCGTGATCCCGCGGTTGCGCTCGACGTTGCGGACGGCGTCGTCCATGACCGTCAGGTTGCGCAGCCCGAGGAAGTCCATCTTCAGCAGGCCGAGGTTCTCGCAGGTCGGGTAGTCGAACTGCGTGATGATCGACCCGTCGGCGTCCCGGCGCCACACCGGGATGTGGTCGATGATCGGCTCGGCCGACATGATGACGCCGGCGGCATGCACGCCGGCCTGGCGGATCAGCCCCTCCAGGCCCTTGGCCGTGTCGATGACCTTGCGGACGTCCGCGTCGGACTCGTAGAGCGATCGGATCTCGCCGGCCTCGCTGTAGCGCTGGTGGTTCGGGTCGAAGATCCCGGACAGCGGGATGTCCTTGCCCATCACCATCGGCGGCATGGCCTTGGTGATCCGGTCGCCGACGGCGTACGGGTAGCCGAGGACCCGAGCCGAGTCCTTGATGGCGGCCTTCGCCTTGATCGTGCCGTAGGTGACGATCTGGGCGATCCGGTCGTCGCCCCACTTCTCCGTCACGTACCGGATGACGTCCGAGCGGCGGCGGTCGTCGAAGTCGATGTCGATGTCCGGCATCGACACGCGGTCGGGGTTCAGGAACCGTTCGAAGATCAGGCCGTGCGGGAGCGGGTCCAGGTCGGTGATGCCGAGCGCGTAGGCGATGAGCGAGCCGGCGGCGCTGCCGCGGCCCGGGCCGACCGCGATGCCGTTGCGCTTCGCCCACATGATGAAGTCCGCGACGACCAGGAAGTACGACGGGAACCCCATCTGGAGGATGACGCCGATCTCGTACTCGACCTGGGCGCGGTGCCGCTCGTCGACGCCGTCCGGGAAGCGGCGCTCCATCCCCCGCAGCACCTCGGCGCGGAAGAACGACTCCTCGGTCTCGCCCTCGGGGACCGGGAACAGCGGCATGAGGTTGTGCTTCGTGAACATGCCGGACGTGTCGACCCGCTCGGCGATGAGCAGGGTGGTGTCGCACCCCTCGAGCCAGGCGTCGCTGGTGTCGATCGCGCGCATCTGGTCGGCGCTCTTGAGGAAGTAGCCCGAGCCCTCGAACTGGAACGACGGGTTCGCGACCGTCGAGGCGGTCTGCACGCACAGCAGGGCCGAGTGCGTCTCCCGCTCGGACTCGTAGGTGTAGTGCGAGTCGTTCGTGACGACGAGCTTCATGTTCAGCTTGCGGGCGATGTCGATCAGCCCGTCACGGACCCGGCGCTCGATCTCGATGCCGTGGTCCATGATCTCGCAGAAGTAGTTCTCCGCGCCGAAGATCTCCTGGTAGGTGGCCGCGGCCTTCAGCGCCAGGTCCGGGTGGCCGAGGCGCAGCCGGGTCTGCACCTCGCCGGACGGGCAGCCGGTCGTCGCCATCAGGCCGGCCGAGTGCTCGGCGATGATGTCCCGGTCCATCCGGGGCCACTTGATGTAGTGGCCCTCGATCGAGGCCCGCGAGTTCAGCCGGAACAGGTTGTGCAGCCCCTCGGCGTTGCGCGCCCACATGGTCATGTGGGTGTAGGAGCCACCACCGGAGACGTCGTCGCTCTTCTGGTGCGGCTCGCCCCAGCGGACCCGCTGCTTGAGCAGCCGGGACTCGGGGGCGACGTAGGCCTCACAGCCGATGATCGGCTTGACGCCCGCGGCGGTCGCCTGCTTGTGGAAGTCGTACGCCCCGTACATGTAGCCGTGGTCCGTGATCGCCACAGCGGGCATCTTCTGCCGTCCGACCTCGGCGAACATGTCCTTGAGCCGGGCGGCCCCGTCGAGCATCGAGTACTCGGTGTGGACATGCAGGTGCACGAACGAGTCGGACACGGCGGGCCTTCCATCCGAGGTCCGGGCCATGGGCCAGGGCGCGGGCCGAGGGCGGGTACGGGACGAGGCACACAGCAGACAGGACACCCAACGCGGGCATCATGCTGATGTCCGGCGATCGGGGTGATGTCGGGGCGGTGCCAGCAGCCTAGCCCCCGGGTCTGACAACCCCGCGGCCGACACGAACACCAGTTCATGATCACCTCGGCCCGGCCGGCCAGGGGGCGTCAGCGGGCCCGTCAGGACAGGGCGAGCTCGCCGTCGTCGCGCGCGGCGGGCACCGTGACCTCGGTGTCCCCGACGCCTCCGGCAGCCCCGGCGCTCCCGGCCCGCGCGGCCGTCGCGGCGGCGGCGCCTGGGCCGTCGAGCCAGCTGTCGATCAGCGCGGTGGTCTGGTCGACCGCCTCCAGCTGCGGCAGGTGGCCGCAGTCGTCGAGCAGCTCCACCTGCCAGTCGGGCCGGCGGGCGGCCGCGTGCCGGGCGGCCGCGACCGGCACCAGCCGGTCCTGGCGCCCGTGGACGAGCAGCGTCGGCGCGGCCACGGCCGCCACCGCCGCGGCCAGCCGCCCGGGCCGCGCGATCTGGCCGATGACCGACCGGGTGGCCGCGACCAGCGCCGTGTCGCTCGCCAGGCCCGCACCGGGCGCCGCCGCCCGTTCGGCCGACAGCGCCACCATCGCCGCGACCGCGTCCGCCGGCACCCGCCGCGGGTCGACGGTCGTGCGTTTCAACGCCTGGCCGACCAGCTCCTCGGTCGTGTAGCGGACCCGCCGCCGCGCGAGCACCAGCGAGCCGACCTTGGGCAGCACCATCCCGGTGAACATCCCGAGGATCGAGGGGTCCGGCGGCCTCAGCCGCGGGATCGGCAACGCCGGCGAGATCAGCACCAGCCCGGCGACCGAGCCTGGGTCGGCCGCGGCCTGCAGGACGCTGATCATCCCGCCCATCGAGTTGCCGACCAGCAGCGCCGGCGCGCCCCCGGACACCGCGGCGAGGAACCCGGCCAGCAGCCGGGTGTTGGCCGCGACATCGCTTCCCCGCTCCCCCACCGGCGTGCGGCCGAAGCCGGCGAGGTCCAGCGCGAGCACCCTGGACCGCTTCGCCAGCCGCGGCGCGAGCGACCACCAGCTGGTGTGCGAGGCACCCAGCCCGTGCACGCAGACCACCAGGGGCCCGTCCGCCGGCCCGCCGAAGTCGGCGTAGTGAACCGGCCCATCCACGTCCGCCCAGCGTGCCTCGCGCCCGGCGGCCTGATCGATATCCTTCATCGGCCCTCCCGCTGCCCGCCCAACCCGCGCCCTCCTGCCTAGCAAAGGACGACGGCGGCGGCCCCGACTGTGACGCAGCTATCTCCCGCCCCGGACATCCGGGGCTCGGCCTCGCCACGCCCGCTCGATACCGTTTTGGCACGGACGTCATGACGCGTCCGTATCGGTACGACCTGCGCGGTACTGATTGTCAGCGAACAGAGGGGGTCTCGCGGATGGAACTGAACGAAGCGGCCGTGTCGGCCGGCGCGTGGGCGCCGCCGGGCCAGCGCGACGCCGGCGCCGAGCAGGTACCGGCCGAGACCGCCCCGGCCGAGTCGGACGTCATCGCGGTGGGCCCCGTGGCCAACCCGAAGCGCCTGCGTCTGGGAGTGCCCGCCTCGGCCTGACCCCTGGCTGACCCTCAGCCAAGGGCCTCAGGCCAGCCGAGGCGCACGCCCGCGGGACGTGCTCGGCCCGCTCCGGTCGCCGGAGCGGGCCGTCGTGCTTTCCGGGACCGGCGCCCGCCGCGTGACCAGCGGCGGCCCCGTAGTGGGGTTCTCTGGACGAGACCACGGCCAGCCCCATTGGCAGGGTGTCGAGAGCACCTTAAGTTTTTGATCATGAGACCCGCTGGGCGCCGCCAGGGCGACATGAGGTTCGGCCGCGAGGAGAAGCGCGGCGGCGCCAAGTACGGTCCCCCTCCCGAGGACGAGCACTCCGACCAGGGGCCGCTCACCTGCGGCGGCTGCGGCGGCACCGGCTACGTCCAGCGCGAGCACCGCGGCGCGCACGCCGTCGACGTCTGTGTCTCCTGCGACGGCCGGGGCCGGATATGAGCGGCCACGACCAGCACGCGCCCCGGGCCCCGCGCCAGACCTGCGCCCGCCCCCGAGAGCAGCCGCCCGCGGCCGCCGGGCCGGCGCCGAGCGACGGGCGGTCCTCCGGCCAGCGCTGCGCCGCCTGGACGCACGGTGACACCGGCGCGGCCCGCCACCAGCCCGGCACGCGGTCCCGCGGCACCGGGCCGCCCGTGTAGATCGATCCAAGGCGGATACGTCCGCCGCCTGTCGGTTTCACCAGCTTCGCGCGGCCATCGGCCGGGTTGGCACAATCGGTGCTCCGGCCGAGCCCAGTGCCGACGCAGGGTCGGGACGGGCGGCGCGAGAGGCAGGCCATGGATTTCGACGACGATCGGGTCGACACCTCCCAGCTCGAGGACCAACGCGGCGGGCGCGGCGCTGGCGGCAAGATCGCGCTGGGTGGCGGGGGCGCCGGCGTCATCGGCGTGGTCATCTACCTGCTGGTGACGCTCCTCGGCGGCGGCGACGGCACGTCGTCCCCCGCGGGCGGGACGGGCGGCGGCGGGACCGAGGCCGGTGCCTCGGCCGCGGCCGACCTGGCCGCCCGCTGCAACGCCTCGGGCGCGATCGACCAGTACGACGACTGCTTCGTGCTGAAGGTCTTCAACGAAGTCAACGAGGTCTGGACCGGCTATTTCCAGCAGCAGGGCCAGACCTACACGCGCCCGACGCTGGTCTACTTCGAGCAGGCCGTCTCGACCGGCTGCGGACAGGCCTCGTCGGAGGTCGGCCCGTTCTACTGCCCGAACGGCCAGCGGGTGTACATCGACCTCGGGTTCCTGCGCCAGCTGCAGGACCAGTTCGGCGCCCAGGGCCGCTACGCGCAGGCCTACATCGTCGCGCACGAGGTCGGCCATCACATCCAGACGCTCACCGGCACGGAGGAGCGGCTGCGCGAGGCACAGCAGGCCGACCCCTCGCAGGAGAACGCGCTGTCGGTGCAGCTGGAGCTGCAGGCCGACTGCTACGCCGGAGTCTGGAGCACGCTGGCCAACAAGGCCGGCAACGTCACCATCGGCCCGTCCGACCTCGACGAGGCGCTGAACGCCGCCGAGGCCGTCGGCGACGACCGCATCGAGCAGAAGGCCGGCGTCGACGTCAACCCGGAGACCTGGACCCACGGCTCCGCCGAGCAGCGCAGGACCGCGTTCCAGACCGGCTCGAGCGGCGCGACCCTCGAGTCCTGCGGCACCGTCCCGCACTGACCTTCGACAGCGCCGCCGGGCGCGTGGCCTCGCCGCCGTCGCGCGCCCGGCCTGTCCGGTGCGGTGCGGGCGTACCGGTCGCAGTCACCTGACTGATGGCGCCCGGGGCCGCCGCGGAAATGATCGGACCGCCGGGGCGCGCCCGCCGGGGCGCGCCCCGGCGGGGCTTGCCGGGCCGGGTGCGCGGGAAGTGCTCGGGCCGCACGGCTGTCATACCGCCTCATTACTCTGAAGTACGTGCTGGCCCGCGGAAGTTCCGCGGGCACCGGAGCGCGCCGGTGCCAGATGCCGCGCGGGCCGGGGCCGCGGCCGCTGTGACGGGAGTCTGACGTGATCTCACGAGTCCGCCTGCCGGGCGTGCACCACTCGGCGCCGGCGAGGTCCGGGCCGCCGCGGGACCCGGCGCCCAAGCCCGCGCCGCCGAAGCCGCCGTTCTGGCGGAGCTGGCTGCTGCCGCTCGGGCTGCTGATCACGGCGCTGCTGCTGTTCGTCCCCAGCATGTCCGGCGGCGGCACGAAGTCGTTCGACTACTCGGACATGCTGGGGCGCGTCAACGCCGGGACCGTCGCCTCGGTGACGATCAACGACAAGGGCGCCGTCGACGGAAAGCTGAAGGACGGCACCGAGTTCACCAGCCAGATCCCCACCGCGCTGGACACGACCGTCCTCTCCACCCAGCTTCAGTCCAAGGGCGTGGCGGTCAAGGGCACGCAGACGGGCGGCTCCTGGATCTCGGTCCTGCTGAGCTTCCTGCCGCTGCTGCTGCTCGTCGGCTTCTTCGTCTGGACGGGACGGCAGGCACGACGGCAGCTGTCCGGCGGCGGTCCTCTCGGCGCCATCGGCCGGTCCAAGGCAAAGATCACCGACTCGGAGCGCCCGGAGACCCGGTTCGCCGACGTCGCCGGCTACGAGGGCGCCAAGCAGGAGATCAGCGAGGTCGTCGACTTCCTGCGGCACCCTGACCGCTACCACCGAGCCGGCGCGAAGGGCCCGCGCGGGGTGCTGATGGTCGGCCCTCCCGGCACCGGCAAGACGCTGCTCGCCCGGGCCGTCGCCGGCGAGGCCGAGGTGCCTTTCCTGTCGATCTCCGGCTCCGGCTTCGTCGAGATGTTCGTCGGCGTCGGCGCCTCCCGGGTGCGCGACCTGTTCGCCGAGGCCCGCAAGCGGTCGCCGTCGATCATCTTCATCGACGAGATCGACTCGATCGGTGGCCGGCGCGGCGGCTCGGTGATCGGCGGCGCGAACGACGAGCGGGAGCAGACGCTCAACCAGTTGCTCGCCGAGATGGACGGCTTCGACTCCAGCAGCGGCGTCGTGGTGCTCGCCGCGACCAACCGCCCGGAGACGCTCGACGCGGCGCTGCTGCGCGCCGGCCGGTTCGACCGGCAGGTGACCGTCCCGCTGCCGACCCAGGCGGAGCGGGCGGCGATCCTCGCGGTGCACGCCCGCGGCAAGCAGCTCGGCGACGACGTCGACTTCGACGTCGTCGCCCGCGGCACCCCCGGCTTCTCCGGCGCGGATCTCGCGAACCTGGTGAACGAGGCCGCGATCCACGCGGTGCGCGGCGGCCGGGACATCGTCACCGCCGCCGACCTGGACGCCGCCCGCGACCGGATCCTGCTCGGCCAGCGGGACGCGTCGAACGCGCTGCTGCCCGACGAGAAGCGCTCGGTCGCCTACCACGAGTCCGGGCACGCGCTGGTCGCGGCGCTGTCCGAGCATGCCGACCCGGTCGCGAAGGTGACGATCCTGCCGTCCGGGATGGCGCTCGGCGTCACCCAACAGCTACCCGAGGCGGAACGCCACCTCTACACCGAGGCCTACCTGCTCGACAGCCTGGCCGTCCGTCTCGGCGGCCGGGCGGCGGAACTGGTCGCCTTCGGCTACGGCTCCACCGGCGCGTCCAGCGACCTGGCCGGGGCGACGCAGCTGGCGACGCGGATGGTGCGCGAGTTCGGTCTCTCCCCCGCGCTCGGGCCAGTCGGCTACGGCGGGCGCGAGCAGCAGTTCCTAGGCGGCGAGGAGCTCGTCAGCCGGCCCTACTCGGAAGGCACCCAGCGCGTCGTCGACGACGAGGTCGCCCGCCTGCTGCGCGAGGCAGAGGCCCGGGCCGTCGACCTCCTGCGCACGCACCACGACGCCCTCGACCACCTCGCCGCGCTCCTCCTGGAGAAGGAGACCGTGGACGGCGCCGCCGTCACCGACATCCTGCGCCTGACCTCTCCTCTCCCCCAGAGCGTGGCGGTCGAGGCCGACGGCGAGCCGAGCCTGGTCCTGGCCCAGCAGGCCACGAGTACCTCCGCGGATCTGCCCGCGCAGCAGGCGGCCCCCCAGGCCTGACCGGTTCATCCGCCCATCCCGATGACGATCCCCGAGGGGACGCGGACCCGGCCTAACGGCCGTGATCGCGAGACGGTACGAACAAAATGGACAAAAGGGACGGTAAGAGTGCGGCTCGGACGGCTGTTGTGGTGGCGTCGCGGCGGTGGGACCGCTGGGACGGTGACGCCCGGCGCGCCGTCTCGGGTGCCCGCGCCACGGGCGGCGGGGACAGCGCCAGGGGCATCAGCGCCGGCGCCGCGGACACCGGCACCCGTCGAGAGCGCCGCCGGTGAGGCGGCTGACGAGACCGACGACCTGCTCGACGCGGTGGCCTCGGCCGCGTTCGGGTTCAACGCCCTGCGCCCCGGGCAGCGCGCGGCGATGCGCACGATCGTCGACCGCCGCGACACCCTGTGCGTGCTGCCGACCGGTGCCGGCAAGTCAGCCGTCTACCAGATCCCGGCACTGCTGCTCGAAGGGCCGACGATCGTCGTCTCGCCACTGATCGCCTTGCAGCGCGACCAGGTCCGCGGGCTGACGGAACGTCTGGGCGGGCTCGACGCCTTCGGCGGTGGGAACGGGAAGCCCGGCTCTCCGGGCGCCGCGGTGGTGGCGAACTCGCAGGTCGGCACGCGGGCGCTGGCCCAGGCGTTCGGCGCGATCCGGCACGGCGCCAGCGAGTTCCTCTTCCTCGCCCCGGAGCAACTGGCCAAGCCCGAGGTCCGGACGCTGCTACGCGAAGCCGCGCCTTCCCTGTTCGTGATCGACGAGGCGCACTGCATCTCGTCCTGGGGACACGACTTCCGCCCTGACTACCTGCGCCTCGGCGAGGTCATCGACGACCTGGGGCACCCGACCGTCGTCGCCCTCACCGCGACCGCCGCGCCACCGGTGCGCCGCGAGATCATCGAACGGCTGCGGATGCGCGACCCGGCCGAGACCGTCTCGGGTTTCGACCGGCCGAACATCCATCTCGCCGTCCGGACCTTCACCGACGACGCCGACAAGCGCGCCGCGCTCGTCGAGTACGCGGCCGTCGAGGCCAAGCCGGGCATCGTCTACGCGGCCACCCGTCGCGCCACCGAGGAGATCGCCACCGAGATTGCCGCGCTGGGGCTGTCGGCCGAGCCCTACCACGCCGGGCTGGGCGGGGCCCGGCGGCGCCAGACCGAGACGGCGTTCCTCGCGGGCGACCTGGACGTCGTCGTCGCGACCACCGCGTTCGGCATGGGCATCGACAAGCCCGACGTCCGCTTCGTCGCGCACGCCGACGTCGCCGACTCCCTCGACTCCTACTACCAGGAGATCGGGCGGGCGGGCCGGGACGGCGACCAGGCCAACGCGTGCCTGTTCTTCCGCCCCGAGGATCTGGGCCTGCGCCGGTTCTTCATTGCCGGCCCACCCGACCCGGTCCAGGTGCGCCGGGTCGCGGTACTGATGTCGCACGCCGATGGGCCGGTCGCCCTGTCCCGGCTCGCCCAGGAGGCGGATCTCAGCGAGTCGGCGCTGATCCGGCTCGTCGACCTGCTCGCGGCGGCCGGCGCGCTGGCCGTGAACGACGACGGCAGCGTCGAACAACGTCCCGACGCCCCGGACGCGGCGACCGCCGCGGACCGCGCCGCCGCGCGCGCCGAGGCCCGCCGCACGGTCGACAGGTCCCGGGTCGACGAGATCCGCGGCTTCGCCGAGAGCCGTGGGTGCCGCCGCCGCTACCTGCTGACCTACTTCGGCGAGCCCTATGAAGCCGACTGCGGCAACTGCGACCGCTGTGAGGCCGCCGCGGCGGCCCGGCCGGACGGACCGCCGAGTCCGGAGACGGCCGCGCGCGCGGCGGCCGAGCAGGCAATGGCCGGGCACGCGTTCCCGGTCAGCACCAAGGTCCGCCACCAGCAGTGGGGCACCGGTCAGGTCGTCCGGGACGAGGGCGACCGCCTCACCGTCCTGTTCGACGACGCCGGCTACCGCACCCTCGCCCTGGCCGCCATCCTGGCCCGCGACCTCCTCGTCCCCCTCGACCAGGACGGCGTGCCGGCGGCGAACAACTGAGCGGATGCGCGGATGGTCCGCTCCGCACCCGATCGGGTCACCGATCATCCGACTGTGCGCCGTGGCGGTGACGCGGTATGGTCGGACGGCTGGGAATGCCGGGCGTTCGACGGTTCGCGGAGGACGACGGTTCGCGGAGGACGTCGGTGCAGTGGGTGAAGCGCCTGCCAATGCCAGGCCGGCGGCGGCCTGGGCGGGTCGGGCCGCTCGGTGCTGAAGCCGCTCCTGCCGCATGATCCGATGCGGATCGGCCAGTTCGCTCTGGAGGGCCGGCTCGGCGCAGGCGGTATGGGGGCCGTCTACCTCGGCCGGTCCCTGAGCGGACGCGCGGCGGTCAAGGTCATCCTTTCGGAGTACGCGGATAATCCCGCCTTCCGGGAAATGTTCGAGCACGAGGTCCGCCTCGCGCGGCGGGTGGCGGGCATCGGCACCGTACGAGTACTCGACTCCGGTAACGACGCCGGCCGGTTGTACTACGCCACCGAGTTCATCGACGGTCCCACGCTCGAGGAGGAGATTCGCCGCAACGGCCCGATGGAGCCGGCGCGGCTGGAACGGCTCGCGGTCGCCGTGGCAACCGCGCTGACAGCGATTCACCAGGCCCGGACGGTGCATCTGGACCTGAAGCCATCCAACGTACTGCTGTCCGCCGAAGGCCCGCTCGTCATCGACTTCGGCATCGCACGCTCGTTCACCACACTGGACGTCGCCCGTCCGAAGCCGGGGACGCCCGCCTTCATGGCCCCGGAACAGGCACGAGGCAACGCCGCCGAACCGGTCGGCTCGGCGACGGACATCTTCGCCTGGGGCGGACTGGTGATCTACGCGGCCACGGGCCGCCCACCCTTCGGCGACGGCAGCACCCAGGCGCAGGTCTACCGCGTGGTCCACGAGGTACCCGACTGCGCCGGTGTCCCCGAGCCACTGCGCTCGCTCGTCGCCGCCGCCATGGACAAGGATCCGCACCGCCGGCCGTCCGCCACGCAGCTGTACGGCAGTCTGATCGCGACGGCGGGATCCCGAGCAGTCACCGGCGAGGAGGATGACGACAGGGCCGCATCCCGTCTCGACGCATGGCCGCCGATGGCCGAACTGGACCGACCGCGGGACGTCTCCGGACCAGTCGAGGCAGCATCGCCCGACGGTCTCGCCGAGCGCCAGCCCGAGCTGACGCCCCCGCCGTCAGGCAGCGACAAGGTCGCTCGGGGCATGGGGCAGGAGCAGCCGTCATCGCCTGTTCCTTCAGCGGCGGTAACGGTTTCGCGACCACCGCGGCTGGGCGGCCGAGAGGCGCGCGGCCACGGGCGGCCGCCCCGCTGGCTGCTCGCGCTCGCGGGAGTCGTCGTCCTGCTCGCGGTGACGATCATGGCGGTGTTGCTGAGCGCCTCGAACGGCGGGACGCCCGACGAGAAGGGAGCGCCCGGGCCGGGCGCAGCCGCCTTGACGAGCGGAGCCACTCCGACAGCCACACCGACGGCAACGGCAACGGCAAGCCAACCGTCGGAGGAGGTGTGGGCGACGACGCTCGCCGACCTGGACGCGGCCAGGGGACGGGCCTTCGAGCGGGTCGACGAGTCCGCGCTCGCGGATGTCTACGAGGTTGGCAGCGCGGTCTACGCCGCCGACCTCGCCCTGCTGCGCCAGGTCGCCAGCGGGGGCGGGCACGTCCCGGACCTGTCGTACCACTTCCTCGACGTCCAGATCCGCGAGCAGATCCAGGACCGGGTCGTGCTACGGGTCACCTACCAGCTGAACGCCTACGAAATCCTGGACGCGAGCGGCAATGTGCTCGTTCACCAGGACCAGGCCGCACCAGAACACGTCGACATCACGCTGGTCCGGACACCGGCCGGCTGGCGCATCTCCCAGCGAGTCCCGGCCTCCTGATGCGGGCTACCGACGGCCCGGCAACCGCACCGTTCCTGGCCGGCCCAGGGCCGAGTGGACCTCGGCGCCGGACCGGCCCCGCTGCGGGCTTAGCGGTAGGTGAGGTCCGATGGCGAGTAGCGGCAGTAGGTCCCGTCGGCGCCGGTGCCAAGCTTCACCGGTTCGTCGCCGACGTCGTTGCCCTCGTACCGGTCACAGATGCTGATCTTCTTCTTGGTGTCGCCGACAATCGTGATTCCGGAAAGCGTCGCGGTGTCGCCGTAGTTCGAGTTGATTCCGGCGAGCGTCTTCCCCGGCGCGGTGACGGTGACGTTCTGGATGACGACAGCGCGCTGGTACTGGGCCTTGCAGTTCCCGCACGACCGGTACAGCTTCCCGAAGTCCTCCACCTGGAAGTTCCGGATGACCATGGTGCCTGGCCCGTTGTGCTGGAACACCTTGTCGGCCGCGTGCCGGGCGCCGCCGCCGTCGATCGTCATCGTCTGCGCCGCGGACGTGCCCTTGAAGGTCGCCGCGTCCTCGCCGACGTCCTCCCACCAGACGTTGCGCAAGGTGCACGTCCCCAGGCAGTGGATGCCGTCGCCCGCCGGCGTACCGATGATCACGTTCTGCACGGTGCCGCCGTTCGCCACCTCGAACATGGCCGGCTGGCTCTCCCCCTGCCCACCGTCGCCGACGCCGCGATAGCGCCGAAGCCCACCGTCGAAGGTGCCGGAGACCTTGGTGGTGGTGCTGGAGCTGACCTCGCCGGTGGCCTTCGGCCACGCCGCGAGCGCGCCGGTGGTGGAGGTCGCCGCGGCTGACGCCGCCGGCGCCGGCGGCCTCGTGGTGCCGACGGTCGTGGTCGCGGCCGGGGTGGTCCTCACGGGGGTCGAGGACGCGCTGGTCGTCGCCGTCGTGCCGGGTGACGTGCCGGATGGGCCGGTTGGAGGGGCCACCACCGTGCCACCGCCGGTACCCGTCGTGGGTGTGACCGGCTGACACCCTGTCAGGAGGGCGGCTCCACCCAACACGGCCAGGGCGGCGAGCGCCACCGCGCCCTTCGACGCGTTCCGCGTGCGGGCAGGTCCCGCCAGGAGGGCACCCGCCAGGCGAGGCTCGGAGTGCCGGAGCAGATGATCTTTCAGTCGTCGTTGCAAGGCTGACCTCTCGGTCGGCGACCGGCCGATCCCCTCATACTCCCGACCGGCCGCGACGGATCCCCTCCCGCCTATTAGTCGTATTTGCGTGCCGATTGGTTGCCTCTGCGTCGATCTGCGTGGAATCGGCGCGCAGAACCTGGGCGTTCCGTGCCGCTGCTGGCCGGCCGGTGGTCGGCGCGTATCTCACCGAGACTCCGGCGATCAGCCGTTCAGGCGGAATCCCTGGTCGGCGTCGGGGATGGTGGTGTCCATCTGGGCCTTCTGGAGGCGGCCGGAGTAATCCCAGTTCACGGACTGCCAGCGGGTGACCTGGTCCAGGACCCAGCGGCCGGACTGGCGGGAGCCGTTGCCGGAGCGGCCGTTTCCCCCGAAGGGCAGATGGGCCTCGGCGCCGGAGGTGGAGTTGTTGACGCTGACCATGCCGGCGGACACGCCGCGGCGGAACCTGAAGACCGTCGCCGGGTCATTGGTGTAGATCGCGCTCGACAGGCCGTAACCGGGGAGGTTGGCCAGCTCGATGGCCTCCTCCAGGGTGCGGTAGGTGGTCAGGCCGACGATCGGGCCGAACGTCTCCTCGCGGAACAGCTCGTCGTCGGGAAGCATGCCGTCGACGACGACCGGGTGGTAATAGAGACCCTCGGCCGGGTCTCCGACGAACCCGCGCCGCGGGGCGCCGACGCTGATCCGGCCGACGGCGGTCGAGCCGAATGTCGAGTGGTGGCCGCGGACCAGTTCCAGGTGGCGCTCGTAGCCGGTGGCGAACCTGGCGTCGAGCAGCGGGCCGTACAGGACATCGCGGGTGGGGTCGCCGATCCTCGCGTTCTCGACGGCGGCGGCGAGCCGGCGGCGGAAACCCACGTAGACGGACTCGTGGACGATCAGCGTGCCGAGCGACGTGCACCGCTGCCCGGCGGTCCCGAACCCGCCGAACAGGGCGCCGTCCACGGCCAGGTCGATGTCGGCGTCCGGCGCGACGACCATCGGGTTCTTACCGCCGAGCTCCAGGCACGGCGTCTGCAGGTGCCGGCCGCACAGCTCGCCGATCTGGCGGCCGACCGCCGTCGAGCCGGTGAAGCCAACCTTGTCGACGACCCCGGCCTCGAGCGCCCGCGCGAGGCCGTCGGCGGTCGCCTCCCCGGAGGCTGGGACCATCGAGAGCACGCCCGCGGGCAGGCCGGCGTGCTGGGCGAGCTCGGTGAGCGCCCGGGCGCAGGCGGCCGCGTACTCGGCCGGCTTCCATACGACCGCGTTGCCGCACAGCAGCGCCGGCACGATGTACCAGCTCGGCACCGCGACCGGGAAGTTCCCCGCGGTGATCACCATCATGACGCCGACCGGCTCGCGGAACGTGAACAACTGCTTGTCGGGCATCTCCGACGGCACGGTCTCGCCGTAGAGCCGCCGTCCCTCGCCCAGGAAGAACCGGCAGGTGTCGACGATCTCCTGCACCTCGCCGCGGGCCTCGCCGAGTGGCTTGCCGATCTCCCTCGTCACCAGCCGGGCGAGGGCGTCCGCGTTGTCCTCAACGAGCCGGCCGAAGTTGCCGATCACGGTGCCACGCACCGGCGCCGGCACGTCCGCCCAGCCGCGCTGGGCCACTCTCGCGACCCGCGCCGCGGCGACCAGCACCTCCGGCCCGCCGAGGCGGACCTCCGCGACAACGTCGCCGTGGCGCGCCGGGTTCGTCGACGCGACGGTCGGGCCCTCGGTCTCGATGCCCTCGATCATGGGCGCCACCAGTGGCGGGTGCACCAGGGTCATCGTCAGCTCCCGTCTCCCGTCATGTCCGCSCACGCGGCCAGCCGCCCGCCCCCACCGCCACCGCCACCGCCACCGCCACCGTAAGCGGGCGACGACTCGGTCGCAGGCCGATGGGCCGGGGTCGCCCTGCCCGCCGCCACACCGGCCTCGCCAGCTCCACCGGCCAGGGCCGCCGCCACCCGGCCGAAGGCGGCGAGGGCCGCGCCGATCTCGTCGCCGGTGATCGTGAGCGCCGGACGCACCCGGACCGTGACGTCGCCGGCGGGCAGGGTGAGCACGTGCTCGTCGACGCGCAGCCGGCGCAGGGCCTCGTCGCGGGTCGCGCGGTCGGGCAGGTCGAACGCGCAGAGCAGGCCCAGGCCACGCGGGTTGGACAGCAGCCGAGGATGACCGGCGGCGAGCGCCGTGAGCCCGGCCAGCAGCCGCTCGCCGGCGCGCGCGGCGGCGTCGAAGAGCCGGCCGCGCTCGATGACCTCCAGCATCCGGGTCGAGCGGACCATGTCGACGAGGCCGCCGCCCCAGGTGGAGTTGATCCGGCCAGGCACCCGGAACACGTTGTCGGGCACCTCGTCGACCCGGCCGCCGGCCATCACCCCGCCGACCTGCGCCTTCTTCGCGAACGCGACGACATCGGGCCGCAGGCCCAGGCGCTGGTAGCACCAGGCAGCGCCGGTGGCGCCGACGCCGGTCTGCACCTCGTCAAGGACGAACAGGGCGTCGTGGGCATGCGCGAGCTCGCCCAGGGCGGCCAGGAACTCCGGCCGCAGGTGCCGGTCGCCGCCCTCGCACTGGATCGGCTCGGCGAGGACGCAGGCGATGTCGTGCGAGTGGCGCGCGAACGCCTCCTCGGCCTGGTCGAGGGCCCGCCGCTCGGCGGCGCGCACGGTCGCGAGGCTCGCCGCCGTCACCGGGAACGTCTGCGCCGGGCTGTCGATCCGCGGCCAGTCGAACGTGGGGAAACGGGCGGTCTTGTTCGGGTCGGTGTTGGTGACCGAGAGGGTGTAGCCGCTGCGGCCGTGGAAGGCGTGCCGCAGGTGCAGGACCCGGGTGCCGAGCTCTGGCGGGCGGCCGTGCGCCTCGTTGTGGCGGCTCTTCCAGTCGAAGGCGCATTTCAGGGCGTTCTCGACGGCGAGCGCCCCGCCCTCGACGAAGAACAGGTGCGGCAGGCGCGGGTCGCCGAGCACGCGGGCGAAGGTCGCGACGAACTCGGCGTAGGCGACGGTCGCGACGTCCGGGTTCGCCGGCTTGTTGAGCGCGGCCCGGCCGAGCTCGGCCACGACGTCGGGGTCGTCGGCCAGCTCCGGCGGGTTGACGCCGAGCGGGGCGGAGGCGAAGAAGCTGTACAGGTCGAGGTAGCGCTCGCCGGTGCGGGCGTCGACGAGCGTGCGCCCGCGGCTGGCGGCCAGGTCGACGACCAGGTCCAGACCGTCCACCAGCACGTGGCGCCCCAGCACCGCCGGCACGTCCCGCGGCGCCACGATCACCCGGCCCGTCCCGGTCACACCCGTGCCGCCGCCGTCCGACGAGCGCGGCGCGACGGGCTCGCGGCGGACAGCGCTACCAGTCACGAACGCGGGCACGGCCACGGGACCTCCCCGGATCGCAGAATCGCGAACTCGGCGATACGGCGTCGGGCCCGCAATGCGGGATATCCGCCGCTGCATCCGCCGCTACACAGGAGATCCTTATTCAGATCACCAATTTTGACAAATTTTTTGCGCCGCACGCCCTCGAGTACCCAGCCGCGACCGTGATGGACGGCCCGCCGCCGGGCGGCGGGGCGGCACGGGCACCAGTGCCAGGGGCGGGGGCTACGGGGTCGGGGTGACCCCGGTGGTCGGGGACGAGCCAGGTGTGGTGGGCGCGGTGGCCGTGTCGGTGATCTTCGGCGTGGTCGGCGTCGTCGGGGGCGTCTGGGTGTCGGTGACCGGGGAGGTCGGGGTGGTCGGCGGGTTGCTGGTGGGACGCTGGGAGGGGGGTCGGGTGGTGCGCCGCGGTGACGGCTTGGCGGAGGTGGGTTCGGCGGACGCGGACGCGGACGGGGAAGCGGACGCGGACGCGGACGGGGAGGATGAGTCGGGCGCGGACGTGGCGACGGCGGGCGAGGTCTCGCTGACCGACAGGCCAGGGTCGCCGTCGCCGCCGCCGGCGTTGGCCAGGAGCAGGGCGATGGCGACGCCGCCGCCGAGGAGCAGCACCACCATGGTCGCCAGCAGCGCCTTCATCGTCGTCGACGGCCCGGTCCGCCTCACGTCGCCCGGCCGTCCCCGCCCGTCAGACCAGCCCGCGCCCTCCCCGGCGGCCGCCCCGAAGGCGTCCGTTCCGGCCCCGCCGCGCCCACGGGGCAGGGGACCTGTGGGAGGGCGTACGTAGGTCGGCACGTCGGACCCATCGGTCCAGTCGTCACCCTGGCGGCCCGGCCCGCCGCCGGCCGGCAACGGGCCGGTGACATAGCCCGGGCGGGCGCCGTCACGGCCGGCGGGAGGGTACCGGTCGCCGCGTGGCGGCCCCGACGGCTCACCCGGGCGGCCTGGCCGCGGCTGGCCAGCGAGTCCCTGGGTGGATCGCAGGTTCAACGTCTGCCCGGCAGAGGTCCCCCTGAGCGCGTCCGCCTCCGCGGCCGCCCGCGAGCGGGCCGACGGGGCAGACGGGGCGGACGGGGCGGACGACTTGGACGGCGGCAGGGCCAGGGGCGGCGCCGGGGTCGGCGGCTGCTCGACCCACGTCACCAGCGCGGTCTCGACCGCCTGGTCCGACTCCAGGGGAGTGCGGATCTCACGGTGCAGCAGGCCGCTGACGAGAACCGTCGCGGACGGACGCGCTCGCGGGTCCTTCGCCAGCGCCGCCCGCACCAAGTCGACCAGCTCGGGCGGGACGCCGGCGAGGTCCGGCTCGGCGTGCTGGATGAGCCCGACGGCCTCGAGCGGGCGCGAGCCACGGAACGGCGAATGCCCGGTGGTGGCGTAGGTGACGCAGGCGCCCCAGGCGAACACGTCCGCCGGCGGGCCGACCGCCTCGCCGCGCAGCTGCTCGGGCGCCATCCAGACGAGGGTGCCGATGCGTTGGCCGAACTGGGTCTTGGCCTGGGTGAGGTCGGGGTCGGAGTCAGTGGTCGAGCCGCCTAGCAGGGGCTGGGTGGTCAGCGCGACCCCGAAGTCGATGATCTTCGGCCCTTCCCAGCCGAGGATCACGTTGGCCGGCTTGAGGTCGCGGTGCACGACGCCGACCGCGTGCATCGCGACCAGCCCGTCGGCGAGGCCGGCGGCGAAGCCCACGACGAGCCTCGGCGCGAGCGGCCCGCGGCCGGCGACCGCGTCGAGGAGGGTCGCGCCCTCGACGTACTCGGTGGCCAGCCACGGCGACTCGGCCTCGGTGTCCGCGGCGACGACGGTCGCAACCGAGCTGCTGCCGATCATCCGGACCGCGTCGACCTCACGCCGGAAGCGTGCGCGGAACCGCGGGTCGCCGGCGAGCTCGGGCGTGGGGACCTTCACCGCGACCGGGCGGTCGTCCGGCCCGAACCCGAGGTAGACCGTGCCCATGCCGCCCGAGCCGAGCCGGCCGGTCATCCGGAACGGGCCGATCATGCGCGGATCGGCGTCGCCAAGTGGTGCCAGCACAATTCCCCCAAGCCCCGAGGTGGCGCCGCGTCCGAATCAGAGCCGCCGCCGACCTCAGGAAGGTGGCACCACCAGTGCCCATCACCCTCTCAACAGTCGACCCGCCGCGCCGCACCTTTGCCCGACATCACAGATGTCGGTGTTGGGACACACCCATCCGTGCCAGCGGGGCCCGGTGGAGAAGGCGCCGCACGGCGCCGTGAATCCGTGCGCTGTGAATCCGTGACGCCGTGACGCCGTGCGCCAGCGAATCCGTGCCACCGCGAATCCGTGCCGCCGTGACACCGTGACACCGTGACACCGTGCCGCCGTGACGGCCTGACGGCCTGACGCCGCGAGGTCAGCGGCGGCTGCCGTCGACGCTGGGGTCGGAGGTCGGGATGTCGGACTCGTTCTGGGGGCGGAAGGACTTGCCGTCCCAGTTGTAGCGAATCTGGACGGTGCTGCTCGGGCAGCAGTCGCCGTCGGGGACGTCGTAGACGCCGTACTCGAGGACGACGTAGCTGGGCGTCTGCTGGACCACCTCGATGTGGCGGCTGGGGTCTTTCAAATCGGTGCCGATGTACTCGCCATTCGCGAAGACAAACGCGAGCTGCTCCGTCGTGTCGTTCCCGTTGACGTCGCCGCCGGGCACGTCCCTGGTGCCGATGACGACGTTGAGGTCGCGGTTCCGGTCGAAGGTGTTCATTTCGGCCCGGTAGCCCTCGCCGTCGACGATCCCGCTGACCTCCTGCGCGGTCAGCAGATGACGGGTCGGGGACGGGCCGCCGGGCGTCGTGCCCTGCCCGCCCGTGGACGGCCCGCCGCTCGTCGACGGCCCGGTGGGCGCGCCCGAGTCCGCCGGGGTGGTGACACCGGCCGTGGAGGCGGACACGTCCGGCGAGCCGCCGTCGCCGCGGTTCGCGAGCGCCAGGGCGACGGCGGCCGCGCCACCGAGCAGCAGGACGAACGCGACCACGAGCACGACGGTGCCGGCGGACCGGCGGCGCGGCGGCGGCACGGGAGCGGGCCGGGCCGGCTGCCGGGCCCAGCTGCCCGCCGGCGCGCCGCCGGCCGGGTAGCCGGGGTCGCGATACCCCGACCCCCCATAGCCACCGCCATACCCGCTGGTGCCGTAGCCGGCGCCGGGCGGTCCGCCATAGGCCGGCGGCGGGGTCGACGGGCCATAGGCCGGCCGCGGCGGCGGCGAATGCTGGTACCCAGCCAGCGGGTACGGGCCGGGCGGGGTCTGGTACGGCGCGCCGGGCTGTCCGGGCGGTGGGCTGGGCTGGCCAGGCGGCGGGCTCGGGAGCTCCCAGAGCCTGGCGAGCGCGGTCGCGTAGCGGTCGTCGCCGACGGCTCTGGTCGCCGTGTCGGCGGCGGCGACGCCGCGCAGCAGCCGGTCGCGCAGCTCGGCGGCCGACGGCCGGCTCGCCGCGTTCTTGTCCAGCGCGGCGCGCACCATCGGCAGCAGCGACGCGGGCACGCCGGACAGGTCCGGCGGCTCGTTCATGATCTTGAGGGCGATCGCCTGCGGGTTGTCGGCGTGGAACGGCGCCCGGCCGGCCGCCGCGTAGGCGACGCAGGCACCCCAGGCGAAGATGTCGGCCGCGGGGCCTGCGCGCTCGCCGCGCAGCTGTTCGGGGGCCATCCAGACGATCGTGCCGACGAGCATGCCGGTGCTGGTGTGCTGCGTCGCCCCGCTGGCGCTCGCGACCCCGAAGTCGATGACGCGGGGGCCGTCCCAGGACAGCAGAATGTTGGCCGGCTTGAGGTCGCGGTGGACGACACCGGCGGCGTGGATCGCGACCAGCGCCTCCGCGAGGCCGACGGCGAGCCCAGCGACGAGCCGCTCGTCGAGGCGGCCCCGGCCGGCGACCGCCTCGGCCAGGCTCGCGCCCTCGACGTACTCCGTCGCCATCCAGGGACGCTCGTCGTCGGTATCAGCGTCGAGGACGGCGGCGACGGCGCGGCCGTGCACCCGGCGGGCGGCGTCGACCTCGCGGCGGAACCGGCCGCGGAACTCGTCGTCGCGCGCCAACGCCGGCGAGGGCACCTTCACCGCGACCGCCTTGTCGGCGGGTGAGAACCCGAGGTAGACGGCGCCCATGCCGCCTCTGCCGATCAGACTCTGGATGCGGTAGGGCCCGATCTCGCTCGGGTCGTCCCTGCCCAGCGGCGTCAGCACGCGTGCTCGTCTCCTCCCCGGAACGCTCGGTCGCGCGGCGCCCGGTGCCTTCGGCGCGCCCCGCGCTCTCCCGGCTCCGGCGGTTCGGCGGTGGTGTCATGTCGTGAGGTCGGTGCGGTGGTACCCAGGTGGTGCCTATGTGGTGGTTCCTCGACATCGGGTGCGGTATGCCTCCCCACGGGCACGCCGGCGGGTCGCCAGCGCGCACGGCCGGTCACCCGGACACGTCGCCTTCGTATGCATTCTCGCCTGACGCCGGATTCGCCTGCCTCGAAGGTCTGGCCGACAGTGGAGGGCGCGGCCGGCGCCCCCGTGGCGATGTGCCAACCTAGAACGCTGAAGTGGCGTTTCGCGCCCCTCGACCGCGCCCCGCACCGGGTGCACCCGCCGGCCACGCTCGCACGCGCCCGGCGCGGGGCTGGCACACCGGTGCAGGGACGGGCTGGGGCGCGGGTCGAGGCACGCAGAGAGGGTCTGGCGGATGTCGGGGGAGAAGCCGGTCGAGCGCGACGGCGGGCGGCCCGGTGACCAGCTCACGGGCGGCCAGGTTGGCATCCTGCTTACACTCATGGCCGAGGCCCGGCCCGTGCCCAACCCGGAGCTGGCCGCCCGTTTCCGGCTCTCGCTCGACGGTGCCGACCGCCGCCGGCTGAACGGCCTCGGGCTCGTCACCAGCCGCCGGGCGGGCCGGTCCTACGTCCACGAGCTGACCGCCGCCGGCTGGGCCCGCTGCCGCCGCGAGCTCGCCACACCGCCGGCCGGGCGAGCCGGGAGCATCCCATCTGGAGCCGTCCACGCGCTGCTCGCCGCGCTCGCCGGCCACCTCGACCGCACCGGCCTCACCCTGGCGGACCTCTTCCGCCCCCCGCCGGCCGGTGGGGCCGAGGCTGGGGCCGGCGAGGCCGGGCATGAGGTCGACCAGCGGATCAGGACGGTGTACGGGACGCTTGCCCGGTGGCCAGGGGACTGGGTGCGGCTCGCGGACCTGCGGCCGCGCCTCGGCGCGGATCTCACCCGCGCCGACGTCGACGCCGCGCTGCGGCGGATGAACCGCGGGCCGGGAGTGACCGTCGCGCCGGACGAGGACCAGAAGGCGCTGACGGGTGCCGACCAGCGTGAGGCAGTCGAGATCGGCGGCCAGGCCAAGCATCTGATCATGGTCGAGGGCTGAGCGTATGCCGGCACCCACCGAGCGCGACGCCTTCGCCGCCCTCAACCTGAACTGGATCCGCACCGCCGACGGGGTGTGGACGCCGTCACCCGTGCATGTGGACGGGCTGCACGCGGACACCGTCCGTTCGCTGCTCGACGCGATCCGCGACGCCGCGGCGAGTCCCGAGGACAACCCGCCGGGCCTCGTCGTCCAGGGGCAGGCGGGCGCGGGCAAGACGCACCTGCTCGGCTGGGTCCGTGAGCAGGTGCACGAGGCCGGTGGCTACTTCTTCCTCGTCGGCCCGCTGGGTGGCGCGGCGCCGTTCTGGGAGAGCGTCATCGGTGCGATCGTCGACGGCCTGACCCGCCCAGCCGAGGGCGGCCAGACCCAGCTGCGGCTGTTCCTGCGTCGCCTCGCCGACGTCGTCGGTGCCTCGCCCTCGATCGTCGGCGCGGTCACCGGCCGGATCCCGCTGGAACCTGTCCACCTGAAGGACTTCGTCGTGGCGCTGCGCAGCTACGACCGCCGCCTCGGCGGCGACTGCCAGGACACGCTGCGGGCGCTGGTGCTCTTCGGCTCGGACGACCTCGACGACGAGGACGTCGGGCGCGGCTACCTGCAGTCGATGGAGGAGCAGTTCCCGAACGAGCGCGCCGAGCGCGGCATGCGCTCGCCCGCCAAGCCCGCCACCGAGATCGTCCGCGAGTTGTCCCGGCTGCTCGCGATCACCGGCCCGACCGTCATCGCCGTCGACCAGATCGACACCGCCACCGCCGAGACCCACCTCCCCCACGACCACCCCGACCCCGCCGACGCGCCGAACGACGACGCGCCCGGTCCACGCGGACCGGGCGGACCGGGCAGTCAGGGCGGTCAGGGCGCACTGAGTGGTCAGGGAGGGCCGGGCGGCCCCTGGGTCAGCCCGATCGTCAACGAGGTCGCCGACGGCCTGCTGGGTCTGCGCGACCTGACCACCAGGACGCTGTGCCTGCTCGCCTGCCTGCCGATCACCTGGGACCTGGTGGCTACCCAGGCGGTCCGCTCGGTGCGCGACCGGTTCCGGGTGGTCAGCCCGCTCGGCGTCATCGGCGCGGGAGAACTCGCCGAGCAGCTCGTCGCCCGCCGGTTCGACCAGCGCTACCGGACGATCGGGTTCACCCCGCCGTACCCGACCTGGCCGGTGCGCCCGGAGGCGCTGCTCACCGCGGGCGATTACACCCCGCGGGCGCTGCTACAGCGCATTGACGCCCACGTGCGCGCCTGCCTCGCCTCGGGCACCCACACCGAGCTGCGCTCCTTCGACGACGTCGCCGTCGAGGATGCCATCGGCGTGCCCGTCCTTGGCGCGGCGCCCACGGCCGGGGCGCGGGCGGCCGGCGGGGGGCCGATCTCCGTCGGCGGCGGCACGATCATGGTCAACGGCGCGGCCGAGGAGGAGGAGTTCGACCTCGACGGGCCGGCCGGTCGGCGGCTGGTCGTCGGCTTCGCCGAGCTGGACGTCGCCTGGGCCCGGCTGCGCGCCGGCGCGCCGGGGCTCGAGGCGCTGGCCGACCGCGACGAGGACGACGCCGTCCCGGACCTGCTCGCCGCCGGCCTGGACGCCTGGATCGCCGAACTCGGCCCGGCCGGCCGCGCGTTCAGCCGGGACGCGCGGCCGAGCGCCAAACCAGCGCTGCACGCCCGGCTGCGCCGCGTCCTCGACGAGACGACCGGCGACGAGGCGCACTGGTCGTTCCGGGCGATCCTGACCACCCACCCGGGCACGGCGCTGACCAGGCTGAACAACGCCTGCACGATGGCCGGGATCGCCACCGGGATCGGCGCGGGCGAGGGCGGCCGCATCCGCCGCCGCGACCGGGGCCTCGCCGGGCTCGACGGCGCCGCGGCGGCCGGGCGGCGGGCGCTGGTGGTGCTGCGCTCCGCCGAGTGGAGCAAGGGCGTGAAGACGCAGGACGCCCTCGAGGCGTTCGAGCGGGCCGGCGGCATCACCCACTTCCTCTCCGACGAGGACCTGCGGACGTTCGCCGCGCTGCGCCAGCTGCTCGACGGCCGGCACCCGACGCTTCAGACCTGGCTGCTCGCCCGCCGCCCGGCGAGCTCCACTCCCCTGCTCACGGCGGCGCTCGACGCCGTCTACCGCGAGCTTGCTCCCGAGCCGGGCCACTACCCCCCGGTGGTCGCCGCCCCGGCGACCCCACCCGCCCCGAACCCGTTCGTGGTGATGACCGCCCAGCCGCCCCGCCGCACGCCCTTCGCTCCCGTTCCCGCCCCGGTCCCGACGACGCTCGTCCTCGCGTCCCTACCCCGGACCGCCGATGCCGCCGCCACGCACCCGCGGCCGGCCGTCTCACCGGCGCAGGGTTCCGCGCCAGCGCGGGTCCAGGCGCCGGCGCCGACCACGGTGACGCCGTCGGCCCTTCCGGTGACGTCGTCGGCCCCCCTTGCTCCGCGGTCACCCGCGGTGCCGGTTCCAGTGCCTGTGTCTACGCCGACGCCGACGCGCGACCCGGCGAGACCGCCGTCCCCCTGGGCGCCGCTGCCGCCGCCGGCCGCGCGGCGGGCGGAGTCGTCGGAACCGGCCGTGGCATCGCCGGAACCGCCAACGGCGCCGCCTGTTCCATCCGTCCCGGCGCCCACTCCGCTCCCGCCAGCCCTGCCGGACCCGCCAGCCCCGTCAACGGCGCCCGCGGTCGCGGGGGCGGAACTGACGCCGCCGGTCCCGCCCGTCACTCCGGTGCGCCCGATGCTGTCGGCATGGTCAGCGTCGGCCGAGCCGCCGACCGCCGTGCTGGCTCCCTTGGCGCCCCTGGCCCCGCCTGCCCCAGCCCCGCCGCCTCCCGCTCTCGCGCCGTCCTCCCCGTCGACGGCGCCGACGGCGGAACTGGTGCCACTGGCGCCGTCCGGACCGGCTGTACCGGCCACACCGCCCGTCCTCCCGGCGTTCTCACCGCCACTCGCGCCGGCGGCGTCGATGACGTGGCCGGACCCGCTGACGACGCCGCTCGCCCCCGTGGACCCGCCGGTGCCAGTGGCACCGGCGAATCCACCGACGGTCCACGTCGCGGCGGCACCGCAGGCATGGACCGCGCCGGCACCCCTGGGCGCACCCTCCTCACGGCCAGTTCGACCGGGTGAGACGTCACCCGCCGAGCCAGGGCAGCCGACGCCCGCCGGGCCGGAGGCACCCAGGTCGGCGGCACCCAGGCCGGAGACAGCCAGGCCGGAGACAGCCAGGCCGGAGACAGCCAGGCCGGAGACAGCCGGGCCAGAGTCAGCCGAGCCGGCGGAGGCAGCTGGCTGGCCGCGGGCCTCGCGGCCGTCCTCGCCGAGGACGCCCTGGGGGGCCGGCCCGGACGACGATGTCCACGACGTGACCTCCTCACCGCTGCTGGTGCCGGTGTTCGTCCCCGGCGCGCCGGCGCGCTCCCAGCCGGCTCCGCCGCCGCCCGCGACGACGGCGGACACCGCTCCCGACGCGCCCCTGCTGGTGCCGGTGGCGCTGCCGGGAATGCCCGCGGCGGCGACGCACTCCGGCAACGCCGACCCGCCGCCGGTACCCCCGCCGCCGGCGACGGCGGCCTCGCCCAACGGGGCGCATGCATCGCCAGCGGCGGCGAATGCCCAGTCTCCGGCCGCTTTCGACCCGGTTACCTCCCCGGCAGGGGTCGCCCTGTTGGTTCCGGTCACGAGCCCCGGGGCCGGCGTCCCCAAGGCGCCGGTCGACCCGGCGCCTTCCCCGGCGCCACCCGAGGTGTCCCTGCGCTCCCCTCTCCCCTCCCCGGCGGCACCAGCCCCGGCTCAGGTGCCCCAGCTCGTGCCGGTCACGCTGCCGCTGACCGCCGGCGGCGACGGGTCGGCCGGTCATGACGAACGGGCCACTCTTCGTGCCGACGCCGCCCGGCTTCCACCGGTCGCCGCTCCGGCGGCGCTTCAGCCGCTGGCTCCGGCTCTACCGGCCCCGGCTGTTCCGGCCCCGGCCAAACCAGCTCCGGCCGTACCGGCACGGGCTGTACCTACACAGGCTGTACCTGCACAGGCGGTCGAGGAGCCGGGCGAGCTGGTGACGCTCGGGGCGGCGGCGGGGACGCGGGCAGCGGTGGAGCTCCGGCTGGCGGCGCTACGCCGGCACACGGTGGTCTTCGCCGGGTCCGGCTCGGGGAAGACGGTGCTGGTGCGCAGGCTGGTCGAGGAGTGCGCGCTGCGCGGCGTCTCGTCGGTCGTGCTGGATCCAGCGGGCGAGCTGGCGCGCCTGGGCGACGCCTGGCCGTCGCCGCCCGGGCACGGCCGGAGCCGCGGCGACGCGGAGCTGGCCCGCGAGTATCTGGCGGCCACCGATGTCGTCGTGTGGACGCCGAACCTCGACGACGGCCGGCCGCTGCGCCTGACCGCGGGCGACGACGGTCCCGCGACCGACCCGGGTGAGCTGCTCACCCCGGCGCCGGGGCGGCGCGCCCGGGTGTCGGTGGTCAGCCTGATGGGGCTGCCGACGGTCGAGGGGCGGCAGGCCTTCGTCAGCGAGCTCCAGCGGGCGCTGCTCGCCTGGACGGGCGGACGCCCGGCGGCGGGCCGGCCTCTCGCCGGCCTGCTCGTGCTCGACGAGGCGCAGACGTTCGCGCCGGCCGGGCAGGCGACGCCGTATACGGACAGCACGCTCGCGCTGCTCGACCAGGCCGGCGATCACGGGCTGGGCCTGGTCTTCGCGACCCAGTCCCCCAAGGGGCTGGACCCGCGGGTCTCGGCGGGCGCTGCCACGCACTTCCTCGGCCGGTTGAATGTCCCGGCACAGATCGACGCGGCCCGCGCGCTGGCGACGGCGCTCGGCGGCGAGGCCCCGGAGATCGGCCGTCTCGGCGTCGGCGAGTTCTACGCCGCGAGCGCCGGCCTCCCCATCCAGCGGGTGAACACCCCGCTCTGTCTCACCCATCACCCCGGCTGGCCGCTGCCTCTGGCCGACGTCCTGGCGCGCGCCCGCCGCCGCTGACCGCCGCGTCGACCACGCCGTCGCGCGGGACTCCCACGCCCGGTGCCCGATCGGGGCACGGGGCACGGTCCGACGTCGGACCGACGATTGGTCACCGGCGGCCCGACCGACGGACGTCCTGATCTCGACGAGCCGGTCAGGATGGCCGAGCAGGCGAGCCTTCAAGATCGAAAAAACGATCCGGACTCGTCAACGGCGTGGACCACGCGGTGGGTACCCGCTGCCGGGCAGGAGCAAGGGACCGCGATGCCTCCAGCGTCCACAGAGCTGAGCCATCGGCTCGGGTGACCGACAGACTTCCGAAGGTGGTGGAGGACGTCGCCGGCGGTACAGGCGGCCGGACGGCTACCGGTCACGCTGGGGGTCCGTCCGCACGGAGCGCGCGCTCGTCCGCGCCCGGTCTTCCTCGCCTGACACAGGGTGGCTGGTTGGCGGGCCGGCGCGGCCGGTCGCCGGGAGGTCGTGGTCCTGGTCCTGGTAGTCCTCGTCGTCCTCGTCGAAGAGGGGGTCGGAGCAGTCACCGGGTTGGGTCGGCTCGGGGTCGGCGGCCGCGTCGCTGGCACGGCAGTCGTCGATGGGCGGGCGGACCGGGTTGTCGCCGTGTCGAGTGTCGTCCGCGCGGGCTGGGGGTTCCCAGATTCCGGTGTAAAGATGGTCGAGGCCGCGGTGTA
>NZ_MBLO01000248.1 GCF_001854805.1 Pseudofrankia coriaricola | reverse complement strand
TCTCCAAGACCGTTGGTAGTCAGTAAGACGATCAATGGCTGCCGCGAACCCGCAAGTCACGAGCCCGCAGTGCGTCCTAGATCAAGTAAGTTCGGACTAGACAGGCCCAGAGCCACCCTCCATACCCGGGCCGGGCGCCAGAAGCCCGGCGCGGGAGCGCTCAGCGGTGGCGCGTCTCGGCGAGGACGGCGTCGGAGAAGGGGGGCCATGCCTCGGCGGCCCAGGGGCCGAAGTCGCGGTCCGTCAGGCATACGCACGCCACCCCGGCGACCGGGTCCACCCACAGGAACGTGCCCGACCGGCCGAAATGACCGAATGTCGCCGGCGAGTTCGTCGCCCCGGTCCAGTGCGGCGTCTTGTGGCCGCGCAGCTCGAAACCCAGCCCCCAGTCGTTCGGCCGTTGCATCCCGAAACCCGGCAGCACGCCGTCCAGTCCCGGGAAGGCGGCCGTCGTCGCCGTGACGAACGTCTCCGCCGCGAGCAGCGTCGGGGAGAGCAGCTCGGCGGCGAACGCGGCGACGTCGTCGGCCGTCGAGAGGACGCCATAGGCGGGTGACGACTCCAACACGGACGAGGTCATCCCGAGCGGCGCGAACACCGCCTCGTCGAGATAGGCGGCAAACCCGATTCCGGTCGCGGCCTCCAACGCCCGGCCGAGCTGCTCGAATCCGGTGTTGGAGTAGATCCGGCGGGTGCCGGGGCGGGCGAGGACCCGCGTCTCGGAGAAGGCGAGGCCAGAGGTGTGAGCGAGCAGGTGGGCGATGGTCGAGCCCTCCGGGCCGGCCGGGTCGCCGAGGGCGAAGGCGCCTTCCTCGACCGCGACCAGCGCCGCATAGGCGGACAGCGGCTTCGACACCGACGCCAGCCGGAACCGGGCCGCCAGATCGCCGGTCGCGGCCACCCGGCGCACCGACCCGTCGGCCGCGCGCGCGAGAACCACCGCCGCGACAGTGGGAACGGGCCAGCCGGAAACCTGCTTGAGCGCCTCCACGGTGCGCACTCTACGAACAGGACTCGCAAAGCGGGCTGGTTGGCGGTCGGTCCCGGCTGTTTCGGGGATCACAGGACAACGTCGGCTGGCACCGGCGACGTCGGGCGGAGCTCCGGCCGCGAGACCGGGCGGGAGCCCCGGCTGCGAGACTGGACCGATGCGCCGCCTTCGTGCCCATCGCGCCATGACGGCCCGCCTGACCGCTGTCGTCGTCCCGGTGCCCGCCCGGGCCGTCGCCGCGGCGCCCGCCCTCACCGATCTTGCTGCCCCAGCCGCCGTCCAGACCGCTAGGACAATCCGATGAGCGCCCCAGCCGCCACGACCGCAGGCGAGCCCGCGGCTCTCGCCTTCCCGCGCCGCCCGGCCGGACCCGCCGCGGTGCCCGCGCTCGCGGTGCCGGCGGTGCCGGTCAGCCACCCGGCGGCACTGCGTGAGCGCCTGGTCGACGTGCTGGTCGTGGGCGGCGGCCCCGCCGGAGCGGCCGCGGCGCTGGCGGCGCTGCGCCACCGCCCGGATGCCACCGTGGTGATCGCCGACCTGGCCGCCTTCCCGCGTGACAAGACCTGCGGCGACGGCATCGCGCCGCACGGGCTCGACGTGCTGCGTGAGCTCGGGGTGCCCGACGCCGCCGCCGGGTTCCGGCCGGTCGACCGGATGCGCCTGCGCACTCCCGGCGGCGCGGAGGTCGCCACTCCGTCGACGCGGGCCACCCATGTCATCCCGCGGATGGTCTTCGACGCCCGCCTCGTCGCGGCTGCCGCCGCCCGCGGCGCGCATGTCATCCGGCACCGGGTCCGTGAGATCACGGTGACCACGGTCGACGGCGTTCCGGCCGTCGTCGTCGACGGCGGGGTGCTCGCCGCCCGGGTGCTCGTCGGCGCCGACGGCGCCAACTCGGTGGTGCGCCGGGCGCTGGGCATCGGGATGAACCCGCCGGAGTCGCTGGCGATCGCGGTCAGGGCCTACGCCGACGCGCCCAAGGCCGACGTGCCGCCCGAGCAGTACATCGAGATGACCGACGAGGGCTGGCCGGCCTACGCCTGGTCGTTCCCGATCGGCGACGGGCGGGCGAACATCGGTTTCGGGATGCTGCGCTCCCAGCTGGGAGCGACCGCCGCCGCCCGCGGCGCCGCCGGCGACACGGCCGCGTCGGGCCGGGCGGTGCTGCACGGGACGCTCGCGAAGGTCCTGCCCGAGCAGCCGGCCCATCCCGGCACGGTGCGCGCGCACCATCTGCCGATGTCGACCTGGCGGCCCCGCCAGCCCGACGGCCAGGTCCTGCTCGCCGGCGACGCGGCATCGCTGGTCAACCCCCTCACCGGCGAGGGGATCTACTACGCGCTGCTGTCCGGCTCACTCGCCGGCGACGCGGCGATGCGGGCCGTCCTCACCGGGCGACCGGCCAGGGCCGGCGCCGCCTACCGGCGCGCGCTCGCGGGGGAGCTCGGCCGCCATCTGCGGCACACCGCGCTGCTCGCGGGCCTTGCCGGCCGGCATCGCGCGCTCATGGACGCGGCCGTACGTTCCGCGAGCCGGCGTACGGAGCTCTACGACACCCTTGTCGAGATCGGCTTGGGTCGAGGCACCATTCCGACCGCATCGCTCGCTCGGCTCGCCGCCCGGCGGCTGCTTCCTCACCGCTCTGCCGCGCCTGAGCCAGGGCTTGGGCCTGTCTGATACCGCTCGGGCCGGAACGCCCGAACCGCCGGTGTTCGAGGCGGGAGCCGCCGGCGAGGGCGGCCCGCGGGGAGTCGGTGGGGGCCCTCGGAGCGGTGCTCCAGTCGCGCACCCCCGCCGCATCGGGCACCCTGGGACCGGTCGCGATGACCGGTCGACATCGGATAGAAGACCAATATCACGGTGACCCCGGGTGGGGAAGCAAGCAGTCGGCCGTTATCCTTGACAAAGACCTGTCGGATCCTCTAACGAGGACGACCGCGAGGAGGTGGCCGCTGTGAGTTCTAGCGGGTGCTCTAGTTACGGCCACCTCCGCCCGACGCTCGACGAAGGGTGCGCGGCGTAGCGGCAGCCGCCAGGGCCCGTCAGGTGTGACGAGGCCCGGCTCCCGTTCTTCTCCGGGTGCGACTGCTCGCGCCCGACGCCGCACGCCCCAGCAACGTCAAGCGTCCTCCCTGGGTGGGGTTGGCCGACCTGATCACAGTTCGGCCCCGGGCCGCCTCCGCGCGGCCTGCTCTCGACATGCGCGCCTGACCGGCTCCGGCCGGCGGCTCGGCGCGGAACGGGGACCCCCATGAGCATCACCACCACCGCCAACCGCGTCGTCTCCCGCCGAGCGGCGGAGCGTCTTGACATTCCGGTGGCCAGCCGCGTCGCGCTGCTGCCTCGCCCCGTCAACCGTGAGGCGTTCAGCCGCGGCGCCGAGCGCATCGCCCGGTACCTCGGGACCGGGCGCTACCTCGCCATCCAGACGGTGCTCGTGATCGTGTGGATCGGGCTCAACATCGCGATCCCGTTGATGCGCTGGGACCCGTACCCCTTCATCCTGCTCAACCTCGCCTTCTCCACCCAGGCGGCGTACGCGGCCCCGCTGATCCTGCTGGCGCAGAACCGCCAGGACGACCGGGACCGGGCGGGGCTCGCCGAGGACCGCGCGGCGGCGCTGCGGGCCAGGGAGGACACCGAGTTCCTCGCCCGCGAGGTCGCGTCGCTGAGGCTGGCCCAGAGCGACGCGGCGACCCGCCAGTACCTGCGCGGCGAGCTCGCCCACCAGCTCGACGACCTGCGCGACGACCTGCGCGGCCTGGTCCTCGAGGCGGTGCGCGCCACCCTGTCCTCGCCCGATCCCGTCCCGGCCGGCACGGGGCCGCGGGGCAAGCTGGACGCCGCCCTCGAGCCGGTCGACGCCCTGGCGAACGGAACGCAGGGACGCCGCGGCGGACGCGGCGCCGACCGGTCAACGGCTGGCCGCGGTGGTGGCCGCCGCGCGGGCGGCGAGCGGCATCGGGCGGTGCCCGGCGGCCAGGCGGTCACCGCCTCCATGAGGGTGTCGCGCTCGACCGGCTGTGGATCCGGCGGCGAGCCGTTTGGCGAATCCGACCACGCTAGGTGACGTGAGGTCGATCGTGTTCGGGGGCGACACCACCCTCCTTGTCTCGTTGTGGTGGTCACACCACGTAACGTAACAGTGTGAATGTTGCTAGCGCTCCCCATCACCTTCGGTGAGCGTGCGTCTCGTCGCCGCGCCCATGACGGCGTCGATCTGGCTGGCCAGGTCGACTCACCGCGTGGCCTCGGAGGCCGCACGGCGTGCGTCGTCGACGTCGCCAGCTCTCACCGCGGCGACAGCCGGCAAGGTGGCCACCAGAACGGCGGCCGCGGCGGTCACGGCCGTCGTCGTGCTCCTGGCGGCGCTCGGCCTGGACCTGCTCGGCAGCGGGCCTGCCGCGGCGAGTACGAGGCCGAGGGACGCTGGGCCGCGCGCGGCCGGTGCCGCCCCGCTCGCGGCCGCGGCGGCCCTGACGGCGGCCCCGGCCCCGGCGACACCGATAGCGACCGGCCAGCCGCCCCAGGCCGCCAGCCCGCTGCCGGCGACCCTTACGGCCGCGAGCTGGCTCGTCGCCGACGCCGGCACCGGGGAGATCCTGGCGGCCAGGGGTGCGCGTGTCCGCGACCTGCCCGCCAGCACCATGAAGATCCTCACCGCGCTCGTCGTGCTTCCGGCCCTCTCACCCGATCTGATGGTCACGGTGAGCAAGGGCGCCGCCGAGGTCGACGGCACCAAGGTAGGGCTCGTCCCCGGCCAGAGCTACTCGGTTCACGACCTGGCCACGGCGATGATGATCGCGAGCGGCAACGACGCCACGCTCGCCCTGGTCGACGCGGCCGGCGGGCGGGATGTGGTGCTGGCCAGGATGAACGCGCTGGCCGCGGCGCTCGGCGCGACCGACACCGTGGCCGTCGACCCGACCGGCCTCGACGCGCCGGGGCAGCTCACCTCGGTGCGCGACCTCGCCGTCCTGGGGCGGGCCGCGATCGCGGAGCCCGCGGTGAGCCGGTACCTCACCATCCCGCGGGCCTCGCTCCCCACCCGCGACGGCGGCCGCTTCGAGATCCAGAACCACAATCTTCTGCTCGGCAGCTATGAGGGCACCCTCGGTGTGAAGAACGGCTATACGGTCGCCGCCGACGCGACCTACGTCGGCGCCGTCCGCCGAGGCGGCCGGACCCTGGTCGTGGCTCTGCTGCGGACCGCGCCGAACTACGGCATCGACGCCCGCGCCCTGCTCGACTGGGGCTTCGCGAACGACGGCTTGGTCCGCCCTGTCGGCACCCTGCCAGCCCGCGCCACGGGCGCTCGCCCGAGTGCCGACCGCGCCCGGGCGGGCGGCGCGCTCGCAGGCGGCGGGCACGAGGACATGGGCCGGGCGCCGGCCGCCGACGGTCGCCCCGGCAGTGGGCACGCGGCCGGCCAGGGGATCGGCTGGGTCACCTGGATGGCGCTTGGCCTGACCATTCTCGCCAGCGTGCTCACGGCGCTCAGCCATCGCCGCCGCCGGGCCAGGGCCCGCCTTCACACCCCACGCGCCCGCCGGCCCCGTCACCTGGCCCACCAGGACGGGGCCCGCCACCGGCAGACCCAGCGCGGGCACGCCCAACGCGACCGGCACCGCCCGCCGCCCGCGCAGCCGACGCCACTCCAGCGCCCACCCGCCGAGACGAACGACGGACCGGCCCGCCGCCGGCATCGGGAACCGGGCGCCCATCCCTGAGCGGTATGAGCCTCAGGGATGGGCACAGATCATTCGCGGCGTTCCCCGCGGGTCGACGCGCGGCCCCGACGCCCTGCCGCGAGCGCGTCCTTATCGTGTTCCACGTGGCGGACGGAGAGCTCTGGTCGTCGTCGAGCCCCGTGATCAGGTGATCCGGGTGCTGAGCGGAGTGGTGGCCGTCACCAGCGGCCACGGCCGGCGCCCCTGCTGACGTGACCTCGCGGCTGCGAAGGTGGAGGGGTGACTCTGTCGAAGCGTGCGTCCTGGTTCCTGGTCGCGGTGGGCGTGTGGTCGTGGGTGATCTGGCCGACCTTCCTGCGCAACATCTGGAAGGACGACCGTTCCTGGCACGACGGCCCAACCGGCTTCTTCCTGGTCCACCTGGTCCTGACGGTCGTGTCCCTCGCCGTCGGGACCGCCGTTGGCTGGCTCGGTGTCCGCGGTCTGCGCGGCTCAACCCGCGCCGCGGCCGACGCCGCCCTCGACATCAGTCGTGGGCGGCTGTCCGGGCGGTGAGCAGGCCGGCGTAGCCGAGCATGCCCAGACCCGCCAGGATGTCGATCCCGCGCACCGCGCCCGGTGACAACCGCCGGCGGGTCAGGGCGGTCACCCCGGCCAGCAGGCTCACCGAGGTCAGGCTGCCGAGGCCGATGCCCGCCACCAGGGCGACCGCCCCGCTCGTTGTCGCCGCGGCCCCGGTGACCGACGCTCCCGCGAACAGCGCCGCCCACGACGCGATCGTCAGCGGGTTCGACGCGGTGGCGCCCAGCGCGGTCACGAACGCCCGCCGCGGCGCGGCGACCTCCAGCTCCGTCTCACCGCCGGCGCGGACCCGCAGCGCGCTCCACACGGTGCGCAGCCCGAGCGCGCCGAGCACGACCGCCCCGCACAGCCCCAGCACGGTCCGCAGGCTGGTGATGGTCAGTACGGGAGCGGCCCCCGCCGCGCCCGCGGCGGCGTAGAGCAGATCCATCGTGGCGATTCCCGCGCCGATCGCCAGTCCGGTCGTGAAACCGCCGCGCAGCGTGGACCGGATGAGGAACAACGACATCGGCCCGATCTGCGCCGCGACCAGCAGTCCCAGCGCCAGCCCGACAAGCAATGCGTGCATGCCGTCATACCCTGGCCGCCGCTTCCGGCGGTGTCGAAGCGATTTCCGCCGAGCCGCCCCGGTCAACCCGTGTACGTCCAGGACCCGCGGGTGGCCGGCGGTGGGCTGTCGCACGCATGCGATAGACAAGGCCGGGACGGGCGAGGTGATGACGATGCCAGCACAGGCGGGCACCGCGGCGGGCACGGAGCCGGGCACACCGGTGAGTACGGACGCTGACACGGCCACGAGTGACACGGCCGCGGGTACGCCGCCGGCCGGCCCCGAGGCGACCGGGGAGGTCCGTGCCCCGGGTGGGCGGCAGCGGGCCGAGGAGCTGCTGCGGCAGCTCGCCGGCGCGCACGCCCGGCTGCGCGAGGACCAGTGGCAGGCGATCGACGCGCTGGTGAACGGGCGCCAGCGGGTGCTGCTGGTGCAGCGCACCGGGTGGGGAAAGTCCGCCGTGTACTTCCTGGCCACCGCGCTGCTGCGGGAACGGGGCGCCCTCGCCCCCCGCGGCGCCGCGCCGGCCGACGCGCCCGACAGGCCCGACGTGCCCTGGCCGGACGAGCCGGCGGACCCGGACGACTACTACGAGGGCGGCGGCTATGACGCCGCGTATGACACCGGGTACGACGACGCCGGGCCGGCCGACTACGACGAGAGCTCCGTTCCCGAGGCACCGGACGGCCTGGCGGCGGGCTGGGCCGCCGGCGAGCCTGGCGCGGCCCGGCGGCCGGCGCGGCCCGCGGCGGTGCGCGGCGACACGCCCGGGGGAGCCGAAAGCGGCGCGGCGGAGGAACAGATCCGTGCTTCGTCCGGCCGGGTCGGGCCCACCGTCATCGTCTCGCCACTGCTCGCGCTGATCCGTAACCAGGCCCAGGCCGCGGCGCGGCTGGGCATCCGGGCCGGTGAGATCCACTCCGGCAACGTGACCGAGTGGGACGAGGTGTACACGGCGCTGCGCGCCGGCGAGCTCGACGTCCTGCTCGTCGGGCCCGAGCGGCTCAACAACCCGTCCTTCCGGGACGACTACCTGCCAGGGCTCGCCGCCACCACCGGCCTGCTGGTGATCGACGAGGCGCACTGCATCTCCGACTGGGGCCACGACTTCCGCCCCGACTACCGCCGGCTGCGCACGCTCATCGCGGGCCTTGGCGACAGTGTGCCGGTCCTCGCGACGACCGCGACGGCGAACAGCAGGGTCGTCGACGACATCGCCGAGCAGCTCGGCGCCACCGCCGGGCGGGACGGAGCTGGCGGGGGCGTCGCCACCGGCGGGGGCGGCCGGGCGGGGGAGAGCGAGACGCTGGTGCTGCGGGGCTCGCTGGACCGGGAAAGCCTGCGGCTGGCGGTCGTCGAGCTGCCATCCGCCGAGGCCCGGTTCGGCTGGCTCGCCGAGCATCTCGACCAGCTGCCCGGTTCAGGGATCGTCTACACGCTCACCAAGCCGGCCGCCGAGGAGCTGACCGTCTTCCTCCGTGCCCGAGGCTTTGCCGTCGCCGTCTATCACGGCGGCACCGAGGCGGCCGAGCGCATCGCGGCGGAGGAGGACCTCCTCGCCAACCGGGTGAAGGCGCTGGTCGCGACCTCGGCGCTCGGGATGGGCTTCGACAAGCCCGATCTGGGCTTCGTCGTCCACGTCGGCGCGCCGAGCTCGCCGATCAGCTACTACCAGCAGATCGGCCGGGCCGGGCGCGCTGTCGAGAAGGCGGAGGTCGTGCTCCTGCCGGCCGCCGAGGACCGTGACATCTGGAAGTACTTCGCCGACACCTCCTTCCCGCCGGAGCCGGTCGTGCGCGACGTGCTCACCACGCTCGGGCGGGCGGGAAGGACGATGTCCACGCAGGCGCTCCTGGCCGCGGTGAACATCGGGTCGGGCCGGCTCGAATCGATGCTGAAGGTCCTCGACGTCGATGGCGCGGTCCGCCGGGTGAAGGGCGGCTGGGAGGCGACCGGGCGGCCGTGGCACTACGACGCCGAGCGCTACGCGCGGCTTGCCGCCGCCAGGGCCGCCGAACAGCGGGCGATGCTCGACTACATCGCCACCACCGCCTGCCGGATGGAGTTCCTGCGCCGCCAGCTCGACGACCCGTATGCCACGGCCTGCGGGCGCTGCGACCGGTGCACCGGTCAGTCCTGGGACACCGCGGTGTCGCAGGCGGCCCGGGAGCTGGCGCGCGCCGAGCTGCGCCGCCCCGGCGTCGTCGTCGAGCCACGCAAGATGTGGCCGACCGGGATGAAGACGCTGGGGGTGAGCCTGTCGGGGCGGATCCCGGCCGGCGTCGCCGCGGAGCCGGGCCGGGCGCTGGCCCGGCTCAACGACATCGGCTGGGGCAACCGGCTGCGCCCGATGTTCACCCCGGGCAGCCCGGATGGGCCGGTGCCCGACGACCTGGTCGACGCGGTCGTCGCCACCCTCAAGGCCTGGGACTGGTCGCGCCGCCCCGCCGCCGTGGTGGCGATGCCGTCGCGGTCCAGGCCCCAGCTCGCCGCGAGCCTCGCCGACCGGATCGCCGCGATCGGCCGGCTGCCGCTGCTCGGCGCCCTCGACCGGATCGCCGACTCGCCGCCCGCCGGCACCGTCCACAACAGCGCGCACCGTCTCGCCGGCCTGATAGACGTCCTCGCGGTCCCGCCGGCCGTCGCCGCCGGCCTCGGCCGGGCCGGCGGCCCGGTTCTCCTGGTCGACGACCTCATCGTCACCGGCTGGACGATGACGGTGGCCGCCCGCGTGCTCCGGGAGGCCGGCGCCACCGCCGTCCTCCCGTTCGCCCTCGCGCTGGAGACCGGGTGACGTGGGCCCGGCGAATCGTGGCGAGGCGGGACAGCGGGACAATGGACTGGTGGGCATGGGCGTGCTGATCCGACCAGCTGAGGACGACGACTGGCCTGGGGTATGGCCGTTGTGGCATGCGGTGGTCGCCGCGGGCGAGACCTACCCTTATGACCCGGAGACGACGAGCGAGGAGGGCCGGGCGATGTGGTTCGCCGCGCCGCCGGCCTTTACGTGGGTCGCCGTCACCCCGGACGGCCAGTTCGTCGGCACGTACCAGCTCACGCCGAACCAGCGCAAGCTCGGCGACCATGTCGCGAACGCGAGCTTCATGGTCGCGCCCGAGGCACGTGGCATGGGCGTCGGGCGTCAGCTGGGTGTGCACTGCCTGGACGCGGCCCGCGCGCTCGGCTACCGGGCGATGCAGTTCAACGCGGTGGTGACCACCAACATCGCGTCGCTACAGCTGTGGCGCTCGCTCGGCTTCATCATCGTCGGCACCGTCCCCCGCGGCTTTCGGCACGCCGTCCGCGGTGAGGTCGATATGCACATCATGCATCGGTTCCTTTGACCGGAGTGATCCCGACATGCACCGTTTCGATGTCGACGCCCCGCGCCCCGGTCTTTGCCGAAATTCCTGACCTGTCGGCCCGGCACTGGCTGACGTCACCGCCGACGGGCGGTGTGGGCCTCGGCCGTATACGGGGACCGGGATGACCCGCGCCCTGCTTTCCTAGAAGGATATATGCGCCTCGCGGACGCGAGGCGCCGATTCTTGAAGAGATGCCGGACGGATCGCCGGTATCAGGTTCCGACTTCCGAGACGAGGCTCGTCGCCGCCGGAGAGCGGTCGGAAACGGCTCGGGACGCCCGGGGACGACGCGGGCATGGCGAATGCCGGGCTTCGGCGGGCCCGGCCTCGTGCCCCGGGTCCCGCCGCCCCGGCATGCGCCGGGCCCCTGAGCGGGTGATGGGATCGGCTGCGCGGCGGGCGGAATCGCGGTAGACCGACGTCGGCGGCCCGGCGGCCCGGCGGGCCAGCCTGGCGTCGCCGCGCGTCGCCCCGTGTGGGCCCGCCTGCCCGCTCGCCGGAGCGAGAACGGTCTCGGCCAGCCTCTCAGTGGTATCGATCACATCCTTCCGGCCGGCTTCAATCGGCGACGTGTCGCCGGTCACGTCGTGTTGTCCGCGACTGGTCTTCAGGTTGTCACTCGTTGGTCCTTGAATTGGTGCCGAGCGTGCTCGTCCGCGCGCGTCTGGCCAGCGGGAATCCGGCGTATGGCGATCGTTTGCGGGCGGCGGCGTGACGTCGGGATGCCTATGTATCGGCAATGTGAACTTACTGGGGGCAACGTGGACATCTGACCGGGAGTCCCTAGCCTGGTTCCACGGCTTCTTCTGGCTCGCGGACAGGAAGGCGGCAGGACGGGATGGTGTGGGAAGAGGACAACCGCTGCACGGCGACGGTCATGGGCGGTGGCCGGGGCTATGTCGCGCACCGGTGCGGCAAGCGGGCGCTGCACGGTGACCCCGACGGCCTGTGCCGGTCGCATCGGCTCGAGCGTGAGGGCAGCCCCGAGACCGACGCCGAGGCGGAGCGCCGCTGGCGCGACCAGAAGGCCAACGAACGGCGCCTGTGGGAGCTGTGTCGCCACCTTGCCGACTTCTACAGCCTGCCTGTCGACCTCCAGTACGACGAGGCCGACCCGACCCATCCGCCGACCGGCCGTCTGATCGTCGACCCTGAGGACCTGCTGCGGGTACTGCGCGCCCAGGACCTGATGCCCCGCGCCAGCTAGCTGACCGAAGGGCGGCCCCCACCCGCCCGCTGGGAAGTCCTCAAGACCCGTCGATGTCTCTGCCGCGCGCGGCTCCGCGATCGTCGCGCACGGCCGGAGACAGGCGAGTCCTGATGGGCTCAGAGCGTTCCAGACGAGTCAGGTCCTTGATCGTCACGCGGCGGGCCCGTGCGGCCGACGCCGCGAGCGACGCGCGTCGCGGCGTCTGGTTCCTTCTTCGTCCGCCCCATTCCCGCCACCGCTTCTACCTGGCGGCCGGGCAGAGCACCGGCACGTCACATGGCGCCGACGTCGTCCCCGTCGGGGTCGAGGTGCTGCCGCCCGATGGCTTTCCGGTCGGTGACTTGGTGGGGGACGCCGGGGTGGTGACCGCCGGGGAGGACGGTGTTGACGCCGGCGTGCTCGCCACCGGCGGACCGGTCGACGTCCGCGGCGCGGTGCTATGCGACACCGTGCCGCGCCGGCTCGGCGAGGCGGTCGGCCCGTCCGCCGTCGGAACCACGGCGGGGGCCGGCGAAAACGTGGCCGTCGGCGTGGGCGACACCGATGACGTGTCATCCACGGTGACATGGGGCAGGTCGGACGGCTGGCTTCGGCTGGTCAGCAGCAGGCTGACGGCGATCGCGGCGGCGACGACGACCGCCGCGGCGATCGCGGCGATCACCAGCGAGCGCCTGTTGTCGCCGGAGCGACGCCGGCCGCCCTGGTTGCGCGCCCCGGGGAACGGCTCCTCCGAGACCGCCTCGAGGCCGGACAGCTCGTCCGAGTTGGTGCTGGAGATCTCCTCCTCGAGCGCGCGGAGATGGGCCGCGGCCAGTGGGGAGCCGGCCGGCCGTCCCGCGCCGTCGCGTTCCGTCCCGTCGCCGTCCGTGCCGCTGACGTTCTCCAGCCCGGCGTCGTCGTCCCCGCCGCCCTCGGACGCGGCGACCGCTGGGCCGTTGACCACGAACGTGGGCACCGGCTCGCTGTTGCGCGCGATCGGGACCAGCCGCTGGCGGATCTCGCCGGCGTTGGGGCGCTCCTCGGCGGCCTTGTCGAGCAGGTCGGCGAGCAGGGGGCGCAGCGGCCCCGCGTTGCGGAACGGCCGGCGGCGGCCCTCGACGACGGCCGACAGCACGGCATAGGTCTCCGGGCCCTCGTACGGCGGTGAGCCCTCCACGGCCGAGTACAGCGTCGCGCCGAGGCCCCACAGGTCGCTCGACGGGGTCCCCGACGACCCGCGGATCCGCTCCGGCGCGATGTAGGCCGGCGAGCCGACGAGCGCGCCGGTACCCGTGAGCGTCATGTCGCCCTCGGTCGCGGCGATGCCGAAGTCGGTCAGGCGAACCCGGCCGTCCCGCCCGAGCAGCACGTTGCCCGGCTTGACGTCGCGGTGCAGGACGCCCTTCTGGTGAGCGGCGCCGAGTGCCTCGATGAGCGCGAGACCGATCGCCGCGACCTGGTTCGGCGGGAGCGGGCCGTGGTTGCGGATGACGTCGCCCAGGCTCTCCGCGTCGACCAGCTCCATGATGATCCAGTGACGCTCCGCCTCCTCCACCACGTCGTGGACCGCGACGATGGAGGGGTGGTTCAGGCGCGCGAGCGCGCGCGCCTCGCGCAGCACGCGGGCACGGATCGCGTCCCGCTCGTTCTGCGCTCCAGCCAGGGGGACGAGGATCTCCTTGACCGCGACGTGACGCTGGAGGACCTCGTCCTCACCACGCCACACGACGCCGGCGCCGCCGCGACCGATCGGTGCGTCTAGGCGGTAACGTCCGGCGACGATGCTGGGGGTGCCGCTCCGAGAAGTCTCGGGTGGCACGCTCGCCGATCTGGCCATCCTGTCAAGTCTGACAGACTGGGTGATTGACGCGCACGGAGCCCTCCCGTGACGGGGGATTCGCGGGGCGACAGGAGCCGTCTTCGCCGGCCCGCGCGAGGTGTGGCATCGGGGTGCCGCCGGCCCGGGTAGCTGCCATGGCACGCCCCGAGGTTGGCTGGCGGCCAGCCAGCGGGGGGCGCGGGCTCATCATGGCGCCGGCCGGAACGAGGCGAACATCTGCTGCCTCAGCGACTGGTCGACGGTCCATCGCTCTTCCCCGGTCTGCCAGTAGAGCAGGTACCCGTGGCCGCCGCGGCTGGCGCCTCGGTCGAGCACATGGACCTTCCCCCTGTCCGTGCGGTACGTGAACTCCAGGTCCGCCTCGGACGTGCCGTTGTTGCCGTCCGCCGGCGCGAGACGCACCCGCTGGTAGCCCGGGTAGTGCTGGGCATCGCCACGAAAGGCCGCCTCGAAGCTCTTGAGCCAGTCATCGAGGACGGATCGGGGCGCCGCCGTGAGACTACCGACTCGCAAGAACGTACCAGTGCCAGGATCGACGAAGTCGACCATTCCCGGACCACCGGTGCCCACCTGGCGCTGCCACAGTGCCGGATAGGCGACCGACCAGCCGCTCGGATCCACATAGGAGACCCATCCGGGCGGCGCGACCATCGGCGTCGAGCCGGTTGCCAGCGCCGGCTCGGCGCCGAGGCTGGCACCGTCGACGACGGCGGACGCGGGGACGGTGGCCGTCGACTGGACGGCCGGCTTGTCGTCGTCCGAGGACGAGAGCCGTACCAGCAGGAGCGCCACCGCGAGCACCACGATGATCGCCACCAGGACGATCACGGCTCGTCGCTCCGCGTGCGACCGCGCGGACCGTGGCGCGGGGTCCGGCCGCGCTGGCGGGCGCGGCGTCGAGCGGTGCGACCGCTGCGCCCCGTTCAGCTTGCTGGTGGCATCGGGGTCCGCGGGGTGGTCCGGGGCGAGTTCCCCGGCCCCGGCCTGGCCAGCCGGCGCGTCCTCGGACCTGGCGGAGCCCAGGAACGGAGCTGGGGTGGAAGCGCGTTCGACGACCGTCGTGCCCGGAGCCGAGCCGGCCATGGCAACCGTGCCCGTGTCCGCGTTCCTGCCCGTGGCGACGGCCGCCGGCTGTGCGGGCCGTGCCGTGCTCGTCGATCCGACCGGCTCCGCGGGCACCGAGGAGGAGACAGGTACGGCCGCCGGCGGCGTGACCGGCGGGCTGGTGGCAGGCCCACCGCTCAGGACGGTCACATCTGCCAGCGCCTCGGCCTCGGCGGGGCTGGCCGGATCGGCCGGACTGGCGGGGCCGGGCGAGTCGGTCGTGTCGGCCTCGGGGACCGCCGCGGCCATGAGGGCCGTCGCGGTCGCGTCGCTCTCCGCGTCGCCGGACACGTCGGGGACGTCTTCGAGGACGCGGGTCGGGCCTGCCTCGGTCGACACCGCGGCACCAGCCGCGGGACCGGCCGTCGCAGCCATGACATCGGTGGAGCCCGCCGCGGCCACGGCGGTGGGGAGCGGCGGCGCGGGTATCGCCTCGGCCGGAGGCGGCGGCGTGGCTGCCGCCTCGGCTGGGCGTGACGGCGCGGGTGGGCCCGGCGGCCTGGTGGAGGCCGCGGGTGTCCGTGGTGGCACTGGCACGGGCGCCGGCGGCACGGGCGCAGGCGGCACTGACGCTGACGGCGCTGGCGACGGCGTTACCGGCCGCGACGGAGCTGGCCGGGGTGTGGACGCCGGTGCCGGCCTTGCTGGTGCGGTACCGGCCGCGGCGGGGCGGGGCGTCCTGGGCTGGGTGCCCGCGGTACGGGACGCCGTCTCGCCGGAGAAGTCGCGCAGCCGGGAGCGCACGACGGTGAGCGAGGGCCGGTCGGCCTCGCGCTGCGCGAGCATCGTCCGCAGAACCGGCCAGAGCGGCCCGGCGTGCCTGGGTGGCCGGATCAGTCCCTCGACGACCGACGTGAGGATGTCCACCGGCGTGCCACCGCCGAACGGCGGCTCGCCCTCGACGGCGGCATAGAGCGTGCCGCCGAGCCCCCAGACGTCGCAGGCCGGGCCGCCGGCGTCGCCCTGCGCGCGTTCGGGCGACAGGTACGCGGGCGATCCGATGACCTCGCCGGTCCTGGTGAGCCGCGGGTCGCCCTGGCTGACGGCGATCCCGAAGTCGGTCAGCCGCGCCTGCCCGTCGGGGGTGACGATCACGTTGCTCGGCTTGACGTCGCGGTGTATCACGCCGAGCCGGTGCGCCGCGTCCAGGGCGTAGGCCAGCGAGATCCCGATCTGGGCCACCCGCTCGACGGGCAGGCCGCCGTCGCGCTCCGTCAGGGCCGACAGCGCCTCGCCTTCGACGAGCTCCATCACGATCCAGGGGAGCTCGCCGTCGTCGATGACATCGAGCACACCCACCGCGCCTGGGTGGTGCACCCGGCCCGCGGCGCGCGCCTCCCGCAGCACCCGTTCCCTGGCCTGCGCGACGGCCATCCCGGCGCCGGCGGGCAACCGGACCTGCTTGATGGCGACCGTCCGGCGCATGATCTGGTCGGTGGCGCGGTGGACCACCCCCATCCCGCCCTCGCCGATCACCGTGTCGAGCCGGTAGCGGCGGCCGACGACTGTCCCCGGGGAGAAGACCCCTGGCTGGCCGGCTCCCGACGCTGACCGGCCTTCGCCTGACATCTCGTGCTCCCTCTATCGTCGCCCCCGGCCCGCGTCCGGCGTGCCGGGTTCATCCGAGCACATCCGGTCCGCCCGGATACACCCGATGCCCGGCTCGTCCCACGCGGGGCCCCGCCGTTCCCAGCCCTGATTGTCCGACTCTCCCGGCTCGCGCGCGCCGCCGGATCGGCGAACCGGAATCGTCACAGCGCTGCCCTACGCTCGGGACGATGACGACGACAACGACAGCGGGTGAGGCGCCTCCCACCGTGGAGGAGATCCGGCGCGCGCCGAAGGTGCTGCTGCATGATCACCTGGACGGTGGGCTGCGGCCGGAAACGGTGGTGGAGCTGGCCGACGCATGCGGGTACACGGCGTTGCCGACCACCGACGTCAGCAAGCTCGGCGGGTGGTTCCGCGGCGGGGCGCACAGTGGCTCGCTGGAGCGATATCTGGAGACGTTCAGCCATACCGTCGCGGTGATGCAGACCACGGACGCGCTCGCCAGGGTGGCCCGTGAGTGTGCCGAGGACCTCGCGGCCGACGGTGTCGTCTACGCCGAGATCCGGTTCGCGCCCGAGCTGCACACCCAGCGGGGGCTGTCGCTGGACGCGATCGTCGAGGCGGTGATCGACGGGCTGCGGGTCGGCGCCGGCGGCACCGGCCTGCACGCGCGTGTGCTGCTGACCGCGATGCGCCACCAGGCCCGCTCGCTGGAGATCGCCGAGCTCGCGATCCGCTGGCGGGACCGGGGCGCGATCGGTTTCGACATCGCCGGTGCCGAGGCGGGCAACCCGCCGACCCGCCACCTCGACGCCTTCCAGTACATCCAGCGCGCCAACGGGCACTACACGATTCACGCCGGCGAGGCGTTCGGCCTGCCGTCGATCTGGGAGGCCGTCCAGTGGTGCAACGCCGACCGCCTCGGCCACGGCGTGCGCATCGTCGACGACATCGCCGTCGACCCGGACGGGCGGGCGACGCTCGGCCCGCTGGCGAACTACGTCCGCGACACCCGCGTGCCGCTGGAGATGTGCCCGTCGTCGAACGTGCACACCGGCGCCGCGGCGAGTATCGCCACCCATCCGATCGGCCTGCTGCGTGACCTGCGCTTCCGCGTCACCGTGAATACCGACAACCGGCTGATGAGCGACGTCACGCTCAGCAGCGAGTTCGCGACGCTCGTGGAGACGTTCGGCTACGGCTGGTCGGACATCCGCTGGTTCACCCTCAACGCGATGAAGTCCGCCTTCCTCCCCTTCGACCAACGCCTCGACCTCATCGACAACGTCATCAAGCCCGGCTACGACGCCCTCTCCGGCGCCACCCGGCGTACCTGACCGTCGACGCCCACCAGGTCCAGGTGGGGCTCCTCGCTCCGTTGATCATTCTGGTGGTCGTGGTGTCCGTGGGTGAAGGCCTAGTGGAACCACACTTCATATAAATGTGGTTCCACTGTTCCTCACGTCACGCCCTGCTAGTGACCGCCGGTGACCGGTGACCGGTGACCGGTAACCGGTAACCGGTGACCCGAGGACCCGGGGACGCCGGCTTGTCGGACCTGGGTGCCATCCTCGCGGTGTCGGGTCCGAGAGCGTCCGGGAAGGTCCCCGTGGCTACTGATACTGGTGTGGATGGCCCCGTCGCGGCGGTCGACGGTGTCGGCGGGGGGCGGCTGGGTCCAGACGGGCTGGTGCGCTGCCCCTGGGGGATGTCGACCCCGGACTACGTCGCCTACCACGACGAGGAGTGGGGGCGGCCCGTGCGGGACACGGTCGGGCTGTTCGAACGGCTGAGCCTGGAGGCGTTCCAGTCGGGCTTGTCGTGGCTGACGATCCTGCGCAAGCGCGAGGGGTTCCGGCGGGCGTTCGCGGGCTTCGACCCGGAGGTCGTGGCGGCGTTCGGCGAGGCCGACGTCGAGCGGCTGCTCCTGGACGCCTCGATCGTCCGCAACCGGCGCAAGATCGAGGCGACGGTCGTCAACGCGCGGGCCATCCTCGCGCTGGAACGCCCGCTGGAGGAGCTGATCTGGTCCTTCCAGCCGGACACCTCGGCCCGCCCTGTCCCGCGCATGCTTGCCGACGTCCCGGCGCAGGTGCCGGAGTCCGTCGCGCTCGCCAAGGCGTTGCGCAAGGCCGGACTCGTCTTCGTCGGCCCCACGACGAGCTATGCCCTGATGCAGGCCTGCGGCCTCGTCAACGACCACCTCGCCGACTGCTTCGCCCGGGGCGCGGCCGGGGGATGACCGTCGGTGCGCGCGCCGAATGAGCGTCAGCCCGGGCTGAGGTCGGGGTTCGACGGTCCGAGGTCCAGCGCGTACGTCTCCCCGACCAGATCTACGCCGAAGCTGTGATGCGGTTCGCGGGCGACCAGCGCGAAGCCGGACCGCTCGTAGAGCGCGCGAGCCGCGGCGAGGACGTCGTTGGTCCAGAGCGTCAGCCGTTCGTACCCGGCGGCGCGGGCGTGCGCCAGGCAGATGCCGACGAGTTCCCGGCCCACGCCGTAACGCCGAAATCGTGGCTCGACGAGGAGCATCCGGAGCTGACCGGTGTGCTCGTCCGTCTCGAAGCAGAACACGCAGCCGGCGCGCTCGCCGTCGACCTCCGCGATCCAGCCCAGGTCACGCGGGGCGCGTCGGGTCTTCCACTCGGCGACCAGGGAAAGGACGAGCTCCTCGAACGAGGAGTCCCACCCGAACTCGCTGGCGTAGAGCTCGCCGTGGCGCTGAATGACCCATCCGAGGTCACCCGGCGCGTCGATCTCGCGTACGGACGTCGGCATGCCCACCCGTGGTTCCTTTCAACTGATACGACCGTGTCAGTGACACGACCGTATCAGTAGAGTGGTGACCGTGACCACGTCTCGCCGGCGGGAACTGCTCGAAGCCGCCTATGGCTACGTGCTCCAGCACGGCCTCGTGGACCTCTCATTGCGGCCGCTGGCCGATGCCATCGGATCGAGCACCGGCGTCCTGCGCTTCGTGTTCGGATCGAAGGAGGGCCTGGTGGCGGCCCTTCTGGAGCGGGCGCGCGCCGATGAGCTGCGGCTCATGGAGGTCGTTCCCAAGGACGCGGACCTGGCCGTGGTCGCGAAGGCCGTCTGGCGCTGGCTCGCGGATCCGTCCAACGTGCAGATCCTGCGGCTGTGGGTCGAGTCCTACGCGAACTCGCTGATCCAGCCAGGCGGGCCCTGGGCCGGCTTCGCCGAACGCACCGTCCGGGACTGGCTGGAGCTGTTCGAGAAGGGGCAGCATCCCGGCCTCGCCCGCACCTCTGACGGTGAGCGGCAGCGAAGCGCCGTGCTCGCGGTGCTCCGTGGTGGACTGCTGGACCTGCTCGGCACAGGGGATGGGCCACGCGTGACGTCGGCCGTCGAGTCGGCCGTCGACGCGCTCACGGCTCCGAAACTCGAGACCCTCCACGGCTGACGCCTCCCAGACGGCTGGGCTGGCTCAGAGGGCTGGGCTCGCTCCGGACGGCTGGGCTGGTTCAGACGGACGGGCTGGTTCAAACGGACGGGCTGGTCGGGCCAGTACCGAGGCCGGCGTCGCGAGCGCGCACGATGGCCTCGGCTCGGGTCGTGACGTCGAGCTTGGCGAGGATCGACGACACCCGGTTGCGAACGGTCTTCTCGGCGAGGAAGAGGCGGGCGGCGATCGACCGGTTGTCCAGCCCGTCGGCCACCAGCTCCAGCACCCGGACCTCGGCCTCGGACAGCTGCGGGAACACCTGCGGGGAAAATCCGCCGACCGCGTGGCGGACCTTGCTCGCCACACCCGTCCCGATGACCAGCTCGCCGCGGGCCACGGCCTCGAGCGCCCGCGCGACGTCCTTCTTCGACGACTCCTTCAGCAGGTAGCCCCGCGCCCCCGCCTGCAGCGCGGCCTGCAGCGAGGCGGTGTCCTCGCTCATGGTCAGCACGATGACCGCCGTCTCGGGAGCCTGCTCGGCGATCCGGGCCGTCGCCTCGATGCCGCCGAGACCCGGCATGCGCAGGTCCATGAAGACGACGGCCGGCCGATGGCGCAGCACCGCGTCCAGCGCCGCGCGGCCGTCGTCCGCCTCCGCGACGACCGTCGCCCCCAGCTCGGCCAGCAGGCCGCGCAGGCCGTCCAGGAACAGGGGATGGTCATCGGCGATGACGACCCGGACCGGCGTCATGCCGCCCCTCGCTCGTCCGCCGGACCGGCCGGTCGAGCGGCGACGCCGGCCAGGTCCGAGACCCGACCGCCGCTCTCCCGGTCGGTCTTCCGGGGTTCCTGGCGAATCGGCGAAACCAGCCCACCAGGAACCCCGGCCTTCACCGACCTGACAGAGGCCTCTGGGCCGAGTGGCAGGCGCGCGCGCACCACGGTCCCGCCGCCCTCCGCCGCGGTCCGGCGGACCTCGAGGCGTCCGCCGACCTCGCTCGCGCGCTCCCGGATGCTCTGGAGCCCGACTCCGGGCACGGCGTCCACGGGAAGCCCCACGCCGTCGTCGATCACCTCGACGACCAGCCACGGCGGCTCCTGGCGAACGCGGACCGTGCACCGTTCGCAGCCGGAGTGGCGCACCGCGTTCGTCACCGCCTCGGCGACGATGCGGTAGGCCGCCACCTCGGTCGCGGCCGGCAGCGTGCCGCCGGGCAGGCTGTCGGGCAGGCCACCCGCCGCGCCGTCCGGCAGGTCGAGCGCCACGACCGGCGCGAACGGCGCCACCAGCTGACCCAGCGCGACGGTCAGCCCGCCGTCGTCGAGCGCCGGCGGGCGCAGGTTCTCCACCACGTGGCGGATCTCGCGCACGGTGCCGCGAAGCCGGTCCCGGATCAGAGCCGCCTTCTCCGCGGCGGGGTCGGCCCGCTCCTCGAGCCCGTCGGTGAGGCTGTCGAGCTGCATCGCCATGGCCGCCAGCTGCGGGCCGATGCTGTCGTGCAGGTCCCGGCGCAGCCGCCTGCGCTCCTCCTCGCGGGCCGTCACCAGGCGGTCCCGGCTGCGCCGCAGGTCGTGCTGCAGCGCGGCGGCGTCGAGCAGGTCGCCGGCCCGCCGGGCGACGTCGTCGAACATCGCCCGTTCGGCGCCGTTGAACTCGTCGGCCGGGTGGCGCCAGCCGACCACCAGCGTGCCGGCCCGCCCGGTCCTGGCGTGTAGCGCGGCGCGCTCGACCGCGTCGACCGGCGTTCCCGTCTCGATCACCGGCAGCCGCTCGTCCGCCGGATGAATGGCGACGTAGGGCACCTTGAGCGCGCCGCGCACCCCCTCCGCGAGCTGCGTCAGCGCGTCGATCGGCCCGGTGGCCAGGTCGAGCCGGCCCTGCAGGACGGCGAGCACCGCGTACGGGTCACGCGCGGAGCCGAACAGCAGACGGTCCACGAACCGCTGCACCTGGTCACGAGCCGCCGCCGCGACCAGGGCGGCGACGGCGAGCACCCCGTAGGCGACGCGCTGCCCGGGGACGAGCGCCCCGGCGGAGGCGACCGTCGCCGCGTAGGCGAACAGCAGGAAGGCGGTGAGCAGGCCGTAGACGACGGTCCGGCTGAGCGCGCCGCCGATGTCGAACAGCCGGTGGCGGACGGCGCCGGCGCCGATCGCCGCGACCAGCAGCAGCATGCCTACGCCCATGCTCAGGCCGTCGGAGTCCGAGCTGCCCTCCAGGACGAGGCCCACGAGGGTGGCACCGATGAGACCCACCATCCCGGCGACCAGCCACTGCAGCCGCGCGCGCTCGACGCCGGCCGAGCGGCGCAGCCGCGTCACGACCGCGGCCAGCCCGGCCAGGCCGCCGCCTATCATGATCAGATAGGCGGTGACGAGGGTGGTGATCAGTAGCCAGGTGGCGCCGTCGATGGCCAGCGGGTTCGTCAGCTCGTGGGAGACATCCGTGCTCGTGGGGGAGAACATCCGTGCCGCCAGGTGGCAGCCGATGAGCGTCGCGACAATCGCCGCGACGCGGCGCCAGCGTCTGGACGGAAGCCGGCCATCCGGGAAGAGCAGCGGCACCAGGCCCCACAGCACCAAGTACGGGATGTAGCCCCAGACCGCGAACCAGGTGGCCACCTCCTGCCCCGGCAGCCCGGCCTGGCCGGGCACGAGGGCGAGCGCCGCGTACTGGGTCGCCAGCAGGTATGGCCCGGTCAGCGCCGTCGACAGCAGCACCCAGCCCACCCGGTTACGCGGCTGGTAGACGAGCACGAGCGCCGCGACCAGCGGGAACGCGGTCGCGAGGACCAGGTCGGCGTTCGAGAGCACGGTCCGGTGCGCGGTCCGGCCGGTGACGTAACCGTGCAGGGCGATGGCGCCGGCCGCGCAGCCGATCGACAGCAGCGCCAGTCCCACGGCGATGACCGACGCCGCGACCACGGCCCGCGTCGCCGGCATGGTGCCTGGGGCGAGGGCCAGCGGGCCGGCGGCCGGGACGCCCCGGTCGCTCCAGCCACCCCGGTCGAGGCGGTGGTCCCCAGCGGCGTCCCCAGCACGCGTGCCGCGGTCCTGGACCGTCGATGTCGGTGCCCCCATGTGCCCAGGATCGCGCACGATCGTGCGCGATACCGCTGGTAGTCGTGCCGCGGACGGCCCGAATCGTGTCGGCTGCGCGTCCCGGGTGCGGGCCCGCTGTCCCTCGTATCCGGGACAGCGGGCGCACGACCGTTGCTTCCAGACGCCGATGGCGACGAGGCCGCCGGCAGACGAAAGGACGGATGACATGACAACCGCAACTGCCCCCGCCCGCCACGCCGCTCCCACCGCCGGCGCGGTGGCCCGCCCCCGCTGGACCTGGCTGGGCGTCGGCGCCGGCGTGCTCGGCTTCGTCGCGACGGTGGTCACCGCCACCGGCGTGTCCGACAAGGAGGTCGGCCCCGCGGTCATCGACAAGATCTCGCGGACCTCGACCCAGATCGGCGGCGCGATCGGGTACGTGGCCGTCGCGCTCCTGCTGGTGCTGGCCGCCTGCTGGCGCTCAAAGATCATTCAGGCGTTCCCGGACAAGGTGGCGGCCCGGGTGGTGGCGGACGCGTTCGTCGCCTCGGCCGCGGCCCTGACGTTCGGTTATGGCTGGAAGCTGGCGCTCGCCGACTACATGCCCGGCGGGATGGATGAGAAGCTCTTCACCCGCGAGGGACAGTTCGTGTACTACATGCTCTGCGACTTCGGCCCCTGGATCGGCTACCTGGGCGTCGTCGTGGCGGCGGGCGCCGTCGCCTGGCTCGGGCTGCGTGACCGCCTCGTCTCGAAGTGGCTGGGCATCGTCAGCCTGATCCCGCCGCTCGCGGTGCTGTTCATGGCCTGCACCATGTCGATCGCGGGCTTCCCCGGCATGGTCGGCCCCATCTGGCTGATCATCGCCTTCGCCGGCCTGAGCCTCGGCAAGCACGAGCTCACCGGCACCGCGAAGGCCTGACCCCCGCCCCAGTCACCGACCACCCCGGCCCGCCTGGCTCACCCAGGCGGGCCGGCATCATGCCCGGACCATGATCGCAAGTCCGTCTCTCGGGCGCCAGGCCTGAGTTGGCCCGGGCAGAGCGTTGCGGCCCAGCTCTATCCGGATGGCTGATGCCAGTGGCGCCCTTCGACGAGCGGAGCGAGGCGCCCCCGGGGTCGCCCCTGCCCACCCCGGCCCCGGGGCCAGCGGGCCTGAGTTGGGAGGGGCTGTGCGTTGCGTACCAGCCTTATCCGAATGGCTGAAACGCAAGCGAAAGCGCAACGTGACGCAACAACGAAAGGTGACTCAAGGTTCCATTTCGGCGAGGACGTCGGCTGTGGAGGACAGGCCCAGGCGGGTGGCGCCGGCCTGGACGAACGCCAGCGCCTGGGAAGCGGTCTTGATCCCGCCGGAGGCCTTGATACCGAGCCGGCCGCCGACGGCGGCGTGCATCGCGCGGATGGCGCGCAGGCTCGCGCCGCCTCCCGGATGGAAGCCGGTCGATGTCTTGACGAAGTCCGCGCCGCCGGCCAGGGACGCGCGGCAGGCCGACCGGATCGTCGCGTCCGGCAGTAGCGTCGTCTCGAGAATGACCTTGAGGACGACGGGTGCCGGCACCGCGATGCGTATCTGGTGGATCTCGAACTCGATCGCGGCCCAGTTCTCGTCCATCGCGTTCGCGAGGTCGATCACCATGTCGATCTCGGTCGCGCCATCCGCGGCGGCGCGGCGCGCCTCGTCCACCTTGACCGCGGTCAGGTGGTTGCCGTGGGGGAAGCCGACGACCGAGGCGACCGCGTACGCCGGCGGCCCGCTGTTGCCCGCGGACCGCGCCTCCTGGCGGGCGCTGGCGGCCGCCAGGTAGACGTGGGTCGGGGCGACGCAGACGGCGGCGACTCCGAACTTCGCCGCGTCCGCGCACAGTTTGAGGACGTCCTCGTCGGTGGCCTCGGGCCGCAGCAGCGTGTGGTCGATGATCGCCGCCAGTTCCCTCCGGTTCGTCGGCACCGGCGGCAGCGGCGGCGACTCCGGTGCCGGCGGGAACTCCCGCGGGCTGGTCGCACCCGAGGTGCCGGCTGGCTGGTCAGGTTCGTCGGCCGTCGTCATGGCCCTATCTTTCCGCGCGGTTCGCCCGCGGACGAGACCCCTGCGCCCTGGATGCCGGTGAAACGGTGGTACACGTCCTTTGACCCGCGTTGCGCGCGGTCCACCGCCCGCGGCCAGCGCGGTACATCCCGAGGAGCATTCTCGTGCAGGTTGACGTCATCGACCACCCGCTCGCCGCGGTCGCGCTCACCGTCCTGCGGGACGAGAAGACGCCCCGAGTCGGCTTCCGCGCGGCCCTGCATGACCTGGCGACGATGCTGATCTACGAGGCCACCCGCGAGCTGCCGACGGCCGCGGTCCAGGTGCGCACGCCGCTGGCCGAGACCACCGGGGCCAGGCTTACCGGCGAGCCGGTCGTCGTCCCCGTCCTGCGCGCGGGGCTGGGGATGCTGCCGGCCGCGCACGCGCTCGTGCCGGACGCCGTCAGCGCGTTCATCGGCCTGGCCAGGGACGAGACGACCTTCCAGCCGACGGTCTATCTGGAGTCGGTACCGGCAGACCTGTCCGGCCGGCCGGTGCTGCTGCTCGACCCGATGCTCGCGACCGGCGGTTCGGCGTTGCACGCGCTGCGGCTGCTCGCCGCCCGCGGCGCACGGGGAACCGTCGTCGTGTCGGTCGTCTCCGCCCCGGAGGGGATCGCCGCGCTTGACGCCAGCGGCCTGGATATCCGCGTCGTCACCGCCGCCATCGACGAGGGCCTGAACGACACCGCCTACATCGTCCCCGGGCTGGGCGACGCCGGCGACCGCATCTTCGGCGCCGTCTGACGCCTCTACTCGTCGGAAAGGACGCGCTGATAGTTGGAGCTGACGGCCTTCGTGATGGGAGCGGTGTCGCCGAACACCCGGCGGACCCGGGGGAGAAGGTCCTCGTAGAGGGTGCGGGCAGCCCGCCGGTCGCCTGCGTCGAGCAGGTTGAGCGCGGCGTCGGCGCTGATGGTCAGTGTCGTGTGGTTGTCCTCGCCGAGTGTTTGGCGCAGTCGAGGGAGGAGTTCCTCGTAGAGGGCGCGGGCGGCTCTCCGGTCGCCGCACCTGTGGAGGTTCCGCGCGGCGAACCCGGAAAGTGACAGCGTGTTGTGATTGTTTTCACCGAGTGTTTGGCGTAGGCGTGGAACGAGGCCGTCGAACAAGGCCCGGGCCGTCTCGTGGTCGCCGTGGTCGAGCAGGTTCCGCGCCGCCAGCCCGGTGTCGATCAGCGTCGTCCGATGGTTTTCCCCAAACACCTGGCGAGCGCGCGGCAGGAGATCCTGGTATAGGCCGCGAGCCGCTTCATGGCTGCCGGAGTCAGCAAGGTTGCGTGCCGCCTCCCCGGAGAAGAACAACGTCCGTGCCTCGTTTTCGCCGAGTGTTTGGCGCAGGCGTGGGACGAGGTCGTCGAACAGGGCCGCAGCCGCGGTGTGGTCGCCGGACTCGCGCAGGTTCTGGGCCGCGAGCCCCATGGCGGTCAGCGTGTCGGGATCGTCGTCCCCGATCACGCGGCGAAGCCGCGGCAGCAGGTCCTCGTAGATGGCGTGGGCCGCCAGATGGTCGCCGGCATCGGCCAGGTCTCCCGCCGTCCTGGCCCGTTCCCTCAGTTGCTCGGGACCCCCGTCGTCCCAGCCAGGCGCGTGGGCCTCACGCGGGTCGATCCGGCGCGTCGCGGGTGATGCCGCCCGGGCGGCGGCCCTGACGGACATGCCGACGGCGACGGGGATGCGGCAGTAGTCGAGCCAGTCGTGCGCGAAGACCCGGGCGCCCGCCTCGGCGAGCTCGAGCGCGAGCTGGCGGGCGGTGCTCTGGCGTTCGGCGGGCTCCCGCTCGAGCGCCTTCATCACCACCCGGGCGAGGGGCTCGGGGACGGGCGGCGCCGGCGGGACGGCGGCGGTCACGGACCATCGCTGCGGGAACGGAAGACGGCCAGCCAGGAGGCGGTAGAGCACGACGCCGAGGCCGAAGACATCCGTGGCCGGGCTGAGAATGCCGCCCTGGAGCTGCTCGGGGGCCATGTAGACCGGGCTGCCGATGACGTAGCTCGCCTCACCCTCGGCGTTCTCGAGGATCTTCGCGATGCCGAAGTCGGTGACCTTGGGTGTGCCGTCGGCGGCGAAGAGAATGTTGTCGGGCTTGACGTCGCGGTGCAGGATGCGGGACGCGTGCGCGTGGTGCAGGGCCTCGGCCACGGCGATGCCGACGGCGCAGATCTCCTCGGGGGACAGGCCCGCCCGGCGCCGGGCGGTGAGAGTGCCGCCGGCGAGGTACTCCATGATGAGCAGCCGGATGCGCTGGCCCGGGACCACGCGGTAGTCGTAGACACGGGCGACGTGCGGGTGGGCGTCGAGACTGGCGAGGACGCGGGCCTCGAGGCTGAACCGGTCCTGCTGGCTGGGCTGGGTGAGGACCTTGATGGCGACGCGGCGGCCCATCGCCCGGTGGTGTCCGCCCAGGACGACGCCGAAACCGCCCGCGCCGACCTCGTCGCCGACCTCGTAGTCGGGCAGCGCGGCCTGGACCGCGGCCTGAACCGCCGCCTCGTAGATCGACATCTGTCTGCTCCCCCGGCGGCGTCACATCGCCCGTGCCGACGACCCTACGACCTCCCGGATCGCCGACCTACCAAATCGGCTTCCAGACCTCCCCGATCGCTAACCTCCCAGATCACGACCTCCCAGCAGACCTCCCAGTTTGGCTTCGCCAATCCGGCAGGGACCCCGGGCTTCGCCAATCCGGCGGGGACCCCGTCCGTCGATCCGGCAGCGACCCTGTCGCCAATCGGGCAGGAACCCCGGATCCGGCAAGAACCCTGTCGCCAATCCGGCAGGAACCCCGGCCGCGGACGCCGTGCCCCGTCCCGGACCTTCGACCTCCCGGGCGGCCGGGGCTCGCCCATGGGAGCGCTCCGCACCCGCGGTGCCTCGCCCGCGGGCCCGGCCGTCCGCCTCGTGTTCACGGGCCACAGCCACGGGCACGGCCAACGCCGAGGTCAAGGGCTTCCGCGCGCGGAACGCCGAGGTTGCCGCGTCGAGAGCCGGCCGCCGCTTTCCGACCAGCGCCGCGCGGATGGTCGTGTGCGCGACAGTCTCGCCTCCACGCCGACTAAGTTGCGCGGCAGTCGATTCGCGGTAAGCTGTCTCTGATCACCCGTTCTTTCCAGAAGACGCCGTTCTTGCTCGATGGCGCCTCGGCCGCTGTGTCAGGTTCCGAGGCCTGACCGCGTCTGGACATCATATGCCGCTGTTGGGCGAGGGGCAGGTCATCCGCGACACCTATCGCGTGGAACGGTTTCTCGGCGAGGGCGCTTTCGCGGAGGTCTACCGAGTCAGGCATCCGTTCCTCGGCCGGCAGGCCATGAAGGTGTTCCGTCGTCCCGGTCTGTCGGCCAACGACATAGAGAAGGCGCTGGGGGAGGCCGTGCTGCTTTCCCGGCTCGGGCATCCCAACATCGTGCGTGTCTTCGACGCGAACACTCTCTCGACATCGTCCGGGATGTTCGGCTACTTCACGATGGAATACGTCCCCGGTGGCACGCTGGCCGACCATCTCGCTGCTCACCGTGGGTTCCTGCCGGTCGCCGAGACCGTCGACATCGCCATCCAGGTGTGCCGTGGCATCGCCGTCGCCCACCAGAAGAACCCGCCGATCATCCACCGTGACATCAAGCCGCAGAACCTGCTGATGGGGCACGACGGCGACGCCACCCGGGTACTCGTCTCGGACTTCGGCCTGGCCCGGGCGGTGAACCCGTGGACGCTGATGGCCAGCACCCGCGGCACCATGGCGTTCAAGGCGCCGGAGACCTTCCTCGACCCGCGCGGCGACTCCCGTGCCGGCGATGTCTGGGCCATCGGCTCGGTCCTCTACCTGCTGCTCACCGCCCAGATGCCGCACCCGGAGCTGGTGGCGGCGGATCCCCTCGCGGGTGCCTGGTACACGGGCCGCCTGATCCCGCCTCGTGAGCTGCGCTACGTCGTCGACGAGGACCTCGAGAAGATCGTGACCCGGTCGCTGGCGCTGGACCCGTCTCATCGCTACGCCTCCGCGCCCGAGCTGCTCGCCGACCTCGAGGCGTGGCGGACCCCGGCTGCTCCCTCCGCCGTCCCGTCCGCCCAGCCGGCCGCGTCCGAGAGCCCGCACACGCGCGTGCCGTCGCCCCGCGAGAAGTGGGCCGGCCCGGAGGGCGCCGGGCCGGCCGCGGACGGCTCGGCTCAGCTCGCCGAGGCATCGGGCGCCGCCGCCGCGGCGCGGGGCCCGCGCTCCGACGCCGGTCCGCCGGGCGCAACCGCCGCCGCGGCGACTGCAGGCACGGTGGACGCCGACGCCTGGAACGGGGGGGAGGCGGCCAGCGGCCCTGGCCCCGCGGCGGTCAGTGCCGCGGAGTTCGGCACCGCGGAGCCGGGCGTCGCCACCGCCCTGACCGACGTCCCCGCGCGCGCCGCGGCCGACGACGTGGCCGGGGCCGCGGCACAGCTCGTCGACGAGGCGCTGCGGCTCGCGCGGGAGGGCCGGTCCATGGCCGCCGCCAGCCGCCTGACCGCCGCGTACGACCTGGTTCCCGCCCTGCGGGACCGGCATGGAAACCGGGAACGGCTGTCGCGCAGGGGTGTGGTGATGTGACGTGACCTCCGTCGGCGAGGGACGGGAGATCCTCGGCCAGACCAGCCCGCCGTGGCTGTACGACACCAACGCGTTCCGGGTGACGGGCCTGGCGGTGACGGCGAGCCGCCGCGACATCCGCCGGGTCTCCGACCGGGTGAAGATCGCCGAGCGGCTGGGCGAGGTCGCCACCCCAGCCCATGCGCTGGCCCCGCTGGTCCCCGTGACCGCGGCGGCGCTGACCACCGCGCTCGACCGCCTGCGCGATCCCCGGTTGCGCCTCGTTGACGAGTTCTTCTGGTTCTGGCCGTCCGCCGTGTCGCCCGCGCCCGCCGAAGCGGCTACGCCCGCCGAAGCGGCTACGTCTGCTGATGCGTCCGCGGACGACGGCGCCGCCACGGTCGCCACCGCCGACGACCCGGCGCTGGCCGCGCTGGCCGCGGGCGACATCGACGGGGCTCGGCGCCGCTGGGCCGAGGCGGCCGCCGGCGACGGCGCCGCTCGGCACAACCTGGCCGTTCTGGCTCATCTGGGGGCCCTCGACACCGAACGTGCCAGTACCGGCCCGCCGAGCGCCGCTTCCGGGAACGCCGGCGCGCCGGCCCGGCCGGACTGGCGCGAGGTGTACTGGCTGTGGGCGGCCGTGCTGCGCGACGAGGCCTGCTGGGAGGCGTTCGAAGCGCGCATCGCCGCCGCCGGTGACGCCCGGCTCGGTGTCGGGCTGGCTGCCGGGATCCGCTCCGCGCTCCCGGACACCCTGCTCGCCGGCGGCGCGACGCTCGTCGCCGCCGCCGTGGACGCCGCGGACCTGCCGGCCGCCCGTTCCCACCTCGCCGCGCTTCGGGAGCTCGGCGCGGGGGACCTGGACGCCGCGCTGCGGGCCGCCTGCGAGCCGTGGCTTACCCGAGTCCGGTCACTGTGCGCGGACGCCGACCGGGCGGCCCAGAAGACGCCGGCGACCGGTCCCGACATCGCCGAGCGCCTGCTCGCCGACGCCGAGCCGACGATGGCCCGGATCGACGAGCTGCTGCCGCCGGGCAACCTGACCCGGATCGGCATCCGCGACCAGCTCGGCCAGACGGTGCTGACCGCGGTGCTGCTCTATGACCAGACCTTCGTCGACGCGTCCGGCGAGCCGTCGACCACCGAGGTCCCCGACCACTTCCGCATGGGCGAGCTGCTGCGCCGGGTCGCCCCGATGGTCGAGTCGGCGGCCCTCACCCAGCGCATCAGCGAGAACCTTGGCATCGTCGAGCGCCAGGCCACCGCCGCCGCCTGCTGGTACTGCCAGCGCCGCCGCTACGACAAGGCCTCCTCGATATCGCGCCCGCTGCACCGTGTCAGCCACACCGAGACGACGTGGAACGGCCGGCGGATCCACTACCAGTCGGCGACGGTGACCATCCCCCGCTGCCGCGACTGCGCGCGCGGGCACGAGGAGCGACGGATCTTCTCCTGGCTCGGCGGCATCTCGGCCTTCGTGGCGATCGTCGCGGTGGCCACGGTGCTCGGGGCGGCCGGATGGGGCGTCCTGGCTGGCGTGGTCGTGTTCTTCATCTCCATGATGTGGGTGCGCATGACGATCAAAAGCAAGACGGATCATTTCCCGCCGCTGGTGGAGCTGCTCGTCGACAAGTGGCAGCCGGGCGCCAAGCCCGCGGGGCAGTGATGGCCGCCGCTCGTGACGGCGCCCGCCCCAAACAGCCGCCGCGACCCGAGCGCCGGGTCACGGGCATCGCGGCCACGGCGCGCCAGTGGCGCTACCCGCGTGAGTTCCGGATCCCGCCGCCGCGCTGGCCGTCCGCACTCGCGGCCCTGTCCGACACGCTGGCACGCCCGGCGGTCTCACCCGGGCGGGACGCCGCTCCCGCCGCGGCCCCCGACGTGGCGGCGCTCGAGCCCAGGGACATCGCCCGGGTCGCGACCGAGCTGTGGCGGCTGCGCCGCCAGCTCACTCCGGCGGGTGCCCCGGTCGCCCCCGAGGCCCGCCGGGCGCTGCGGCGCCTGGACGCGGTGGGCGACGTGCTCGCCGCCGCCGGCGTCGAGGTGCAGGACCACGACGGTGCCCCCTACGACAGCGGCCAGAACCTGATGGTGCTGGCGTTCGAGCAGACCGACGGCCTCACGGACGAACGCGTCGTCCAGACGCTGCGTCCCTCGGTCTACCTGGGCGGACGCCTGGCGCAGGCCGGTGAGGTGATCGTCGGCACCCCGCCGCGTCCCGATTGACCGCCACGACGGCCCCGGACACCAGGCGGGCAGACCACCCAGACAGACCACCCGGACAGGCCAGCAAAGGCGGCGCGGACGGACAGCGCCCCAGCGCCGACGCGCGCGGGATCAGCAGGAGAGGACCTGATGGCACGGTCAACCGTGGACTTCGGGATCGACCTCGGCACTACGAACAGCGCGATCGCGATGCTCGTCGGCACCGAGGCTCAGATCATCAAGAACGCGGCCCAGCGTGACACCACACCGTCGGCCGTCTACGTGGACCGGCATGGCCGCATCCACGTCGGCGACCGCGCCCGGGAACGCGTCGAGCACGACGTCGACAACACCGCCGCCGAGTTCAAGCTCCAGATGGGCCAGCGCGGCTCGGAGAAACGATTCCGCGACGGCCAGCTGACGATGACCCCGGAGTCGCTGTCCGCGGAGGTGCTGCGCCGGCTGAAGGCCGACGCGCAGGCTCGGACGGGCGAGGACATCCAGGCGGCCGTCATCACCGTCCCGGCGGCGTTCGACCTCAACCAGTGCGACGCGACTCGCCGCGCCGCGCGGGACGCCGGCCTTGCCCACGCGCCGCTGCTGCAGGAGCCCACCGCCGCCGCCCTCGCCTATGGCTTCCAGCGCGACGAGGACAACATCTACCGGCTGGTCTTCGACTTCGGCGGTGGCACGTTCGACGCCGCCGTGGTGCACGTCCGTGACGGCGAGTTCGACATCGTCAACCACGAGGGCGACAACTTCCTCGGCGGCAAGCTGATCGACTGGGCGATCGTCGAGCAGCTGCTGATTCCGCCCCTGCTGGCCCAGCACCCGCTGACCGGCTTCGCCCGTGGAAACCCACGCTGGGCGGCGGCCATCGCCCGGCTCAAGCGTGCCGCCGAGGAAGCGAAGATCACGCTGTCGACGGCCGCGGCCGCGACCGTCGAGCTGGACGACCCGCCCCTGTGCGTAGACGACCGGGGGCAGCCGGTCGAGTTCGTCCACGACCTGCGCCGCGACGAGGTGGAGCGGCTCACCGACCCCTTCGCCGCCCGGGCGGTCAACATCTGCCAGAAGGCGCTGCGGGACGCGAAACTCGCGCCCCGCGACATCGACCGGGTGCTGCTCGTCGGCGGCCCGACCCTCATGCCCTACCTGCGCGAACGGGTCTCCGAAGGACTGGGCATCTCGGTCGACATCACCCAGGACCCGATGACGGTCGTCGCGCGCGGCGCGGCGATCTTCGCGGGGACCCAGCGGCTCGACGCCGCCGTTCCCGCGCCGGCCGTCGCCGGCGCCTACACGGTCGAGCTGGAGTACAGCCCGATCGGCGCCGACCCGGAGCCACAGGTCGGCGGCATCGTCCGCGGCCCGGCCGGCGCGAGCCTGGCCGGCTTCACGATCGAGTTCGCCAATGCCGCGGCGCGCCCGCCGTGGCGCAGCGGCAAGATCCCGCTGTCGGCGGCCGGCGGGTTCATCACCGCGCTGTCGGCGGCGCCCGGGGTGCGCAACGAGTTCGCCATCCTCCTGGAGGACTCCACGGGGCGCTCCCAGCAGGTCGAGCCGGACAGCCTGCCCTACACCATCGGCACCGTCGCGCCGGAGGCGGCGCTGACCCACTCCGTGGGCATCGCCCTGGAGGGGAACAAGGTGGTGTGGCTGCTCACGAAGGGCTCCCGGATCCCGGGCCGCGGCAGTGACGTGCTGCGTACGACGGTGGCGCTGAGCCGGGGCCAGTCCGGGGGGCTCCTGCGCATTCCTGTCCTGGAGGGCGAGTACGACCGGGCCGACCGCAACCGCCACGTCGGCGACCTGGAGATCCTGGCCAGCCAGGTGCGCCGTGACCTCCCGGTCAACACCGAGGTCGAGGTGACGATCGAGATCGACGCCTCCCGCATCGTCGCGACCAGGGCCTACGTGCCGCTTCTCGACGAGGAGTTCGAGACCCAGCTCGACCTGCGCGCCGAGTCCGCGCCGAACGCGGGTGAGCTGCGGGGCGCGGTGCGCGCCGAGCAGGTCCGCCGCCGCGAGCTGGAGGACGCCGCCCGGCAGGCGGACGACGCCGAGTCGTTGGCCCGGCTGGCGGAGCTCGACAACGAGCGCGTCGCGGAGCAGCTCGAGGACGACCTGGCCGCGTACAGCAACGGCGACGCGGACGCGGCGGGCACCGCCGCGAAGCGGCTCCTGGACCTGCAGGCGCGGCTCGACCAGGTGGAGCGGGCCCTCGCCTGGCCGCGGGCGACGCGCGACGCCGAGGAACTGCTGGCCCAGGCTCCCCGGGTCGTCGAGGAGTTCGCCGACCGCGGCGACCGGCGTCGCTATGAGCTGCTCGTCTCCGACCTGCGCGCCGCGATGGGTTCCAGCGACGTCGAGCTGCTGCGCACCCGGACCGATGAGCTGCGCGGCTTCCTCATGGTGCTGTTCAACAAGAAGACGGGCGGCCTCGACGTGGCCCGGTTCGAGGCCCTCAAGGAGCACCGCGGCAGCATGCGCGACCAGGCCCTGGCAACCCGGCTGTTCGAGGACGGCGAGCGGGCTCTGGAGAGCGGCAACCTGGACCGGCTGCGCAACGTCGTCCGTCAGCTCATCGACCTGCTGCCCAGGACGGAGGGCTCCGATGACCCGTTCGGCCACTTCCGGCGATAAGGCCGACATACCCGATGGAGCGGACCCGTTCGCGGCGCTCGTCGACGAGGCCGCCGTCGCCCGGGCCACCGACCTCGCCCGCGCGGGCCAGCACACGCGGGCCCTGGCCGTGCTCGACGATCTTGGCGCCCGGCGTGCCCACACCGCGCCCGAGCACGACCTGCTGGCCCGGATCCACGCCCAGCAGGGCCGGCTCGCCGCCGCCGCCGAGCACTGGCGGCGCGCCGCCGAGCTCGGCGGGCACGAGGCCGAGGCCGTCGCCGGGCTGCGCAGGATCGCGGCCCTGGAAGGCCGGCACGTCACGACCCGTGGCCGGGCCGCCATCGCCGTGCTCGCGGCCGTCGCGCTGCTCGGCGCCGGGGCGGTGACCGGCTGGGCGGTCACCGACGCGACGGAGAGCGGCCCGGACACCATCACGATGGTGGGTGTGGTGCCGACAGCCATGCCCGCGTCGGCCGGCCCCGGCACAGCGTCGACCGGTCCCGGGACGTCAGCGGAGACGGCCGCCGCGTCGGCGGCACCGTCCGCGGGGCCGGCGGCGGCCTCGCCGCTCCAGACGCTCGCCGCCCGGGTCGCCGGCCCCGAGGTGACGGTGACCAGGGCCGGCGGCCAGGTCGTCCTGCTCTTCAACGGGCAGCTCTTCACGGGCGGCGCGACCCTGAGCCCGGACGGCGCCGCGGCGCTCGCCGGGGTCGGCGCCCGGATTGCCGGCATCCCCGGAGTGGCGGTTGAGATTGTCGGCCACAGCGACGATCTGCCGGTTCCGCCGGGCGGCCTCTACGCCGACAACACCGCCCTCAGCCAGGCCCGCGCGGCGGCGGCCGCCACGGTGCTCACCGGCGCCGGCCTGTCCCCAGCCCAGGTCACCGTCTCCGCCGCCGGCAGCGCCGTCCCCCTCCACCCGAACACGCCGGCCGACCGTGCGCGCAACCGCACCGTCACTCTCCGTCTGACCCCGTCGGCCGCCTAGGGCGCCGCTGGGCCGGAAGATCGCTTGCGCGATCGCCGTCCCGCGGCGCCTGTCGGGCGCCAGGGCGCCCTCCCGGCCTGGTTCCGGGGCTGAGGTGTACGGCCGGGGCTGGCGTGGGGCGGGGTCCAAAGCTGGGTCGCGTTGGCGGTGCGCCAATGCGCTGTCGCTAGTGGTGGCTAGGTTGCGTTGGCGCCTCACCAGAACGGGGGCTCTTGACGGTTGTGTCTAGCAGTGTCCGGGCCCAGGCGGTCAGGCGGGCGAGGTGGGCGGCGGCCGCGGTGCGCGCGTCGGCGAGGCTCCCCGGCTCGCTACCGACCCGCTCGGTGGTCTCGAGGTAGATCTTGATCTTGGGCTCGGTGCCGCTGGGACGCAGGACGGCGCGCGCGCCGTCGGCGAGGCTGAGGACCAGGACGTCGGACGTGGGCAGGCCGTCCCGCACCGGAGCCAGCAGGTCGCGGACGGCCAGGACGGGCAGGCCCGCGACCTGGCTAGGCGGGGACTCGCGGAAGCGGCGCAGGAGCGCGGTGCTCGCGGCGAGGCCGGGCATGGGGATCGAGACCTGGGTGGTGGCGACGACGCCCAGCTCGTGGGCGAGGTCGTCGAGGCGGTCGAGCAGAGTGCGGCCGCGGGCGCGCTCGGCGGCGGCCATGCGCGCGACGGCGACGGCGGCGGTGATGCCGTCCTTGTCACGGACCAGATCGGGGCGGACGGCGTAGCCGAGAGCTTCCTCGTAGCCGAAGACCAGGCCAGGGTCCGCCCGCATGATCCATTTGAAGCCGGTGAGAGTCTCGGTGTAGGGGACGCCTCGGCGGGCCGCGAGCATCCGCGGCGCCGTGGAGCTGACGACGGTGGCCGCGAGCGGGCCTGGGCTGTGGCGCAGCATCTCGTCGGCGAGCAGCAGGCCAAGCTCGTCACCCGTGAGAACCCTTGGATCCCGGCCGACGGCCACGGCCAGGCGGTCCGCGTCCGGGTCGTGGGCGAGGACGACGTCCGCCCCGATGCGCCGGCCCAGCGCGAGCACGTGATCCATCGCGCCCGGCTCCTCGGGGTTCGGGAACCGGGCCGTCGGGAAGTCCGGATCGGGCTCGGCCTGTTCGGCGACGGCGGCCGGCTCGGGCAGGCCGGCCGCCGCGAACACCCGCCGGAGAACGTCGTGCCCGACCCCGTGCAGGGGGGTGTAGGCGATCCGGAGGCCCGCGGCGGCCGCGCCCGCCCGGCTCGGTGGGAGCGTCGGCGTCACCTCCGCCAGCGTGGCCGCCGCGGCGGTGACGTAGGCGGCCACGATCCCGTCGTCGAGCCGGGTCCAGGTGTCCGCGAGCGGGACCGCCGCGGCGGGCGGGGCGGCGGCGATCGCGGCCTCGATCTGCCCGTCCGCGGGCGAGACGAGCTGGGCGCCGCGGCCTGGGTCGCCGGGCGGAGCGCCGAGATAGACCTTGTAGCCGTTGTCGGTCGCCGGGTTGTGGCTGGCGGTGACCATGACGCCGGCGTCCGCGTCGAGATGGCGGACGGCGAACGCGAGCACCGGCGTCGGCAGCGGCCCCGGCAGGAGCAGCGCCCGCAGTCCCGCGCCCGCGAACACCCGCGCACTGTCCACCGCGAACGCGTCGCTGCGGTGGCGCGCGTCGAACCCGATGACCACGGTCCTCGGCCCGGCCGCCGAGCCGTCGGCCCCCTCGCGCGTGCCACCACGCGAAAGCGCCGGCTCGTCGGCCCGGCCCGCGCTCCCCGCGAGCCAGGCGGCGAGGCCGGCGGCGGCGCGGCGGACGACGGCGGTGTTCATCCCGTTGGGACCGGCGCGCAGCGGGCCGCGCAGCCCAGCCGTCCCGAACCGCAGGGGCCCGGCGAACCGGTCCGCGAGCTCTGCCCGAACCGTCGCCGAGGCCCCGTTCCGGCCGGCCTCGTCCGCACCCGCCGCGGCGTCGGCATGGGTGTCGGCCGCCGCCGCCCACAGCAGTGCCTCGATCTCGGCGCGGTCCGCCGGGTCAGGGTCGCCGGCGAGCCAAGCCCGCGCCGCCGCGATCAGCGACTCGGGCAGGGAACCGGGCTCCGAACGTGCCGCGCTGTTCTCCACGGTCCCCATGCTGCCGGCTGGGTCCGCCGGGCGGTCGCGACGGTCGTCCGGACAGTCGGCTGACCGATGGCCTGGCCGCTTCCGCGAGTCTACGGTGCCCCCACGCGCGGATCCGCGTGCCAGAACGTATCGACGCAGCGTCAGGGGAGACATCGTGGACATGGGACTGCGGGGCAGAACCGCCGTCGTCACCGGCGCGAGCCGCGGGATCGGCCTCGCCGTGGCGCGGGCACTGGTGGCCGAGGGCGCGATGGTCGTGGCGGGGTCGCGGGCGTCGTCCGCGCAGCTTGACGAGCTGGTGGCGGGCGGCCAGGCCGAGTCGGTGCTGGTGGACCTCGCCGGCCCGAAGGGCCCGGCGGAGCTGGTCGCGCGCGCGGCCGAGGTGGCCGAGCGGGCCGGCGGGCGGATCGACGTTCTCGTCAACAACGTCGGCGGGGCGCCGCCGCGGCTCGACGGGTTCCTCGCCGTCACAGACGAGCAGTGGCTCGACTCGATCAACCTGAACCTGATGGCGGCGGTCCGGATGACCCGCGCGGTGCTGCCGCACATGCTCGCCGCCGGGCGCGGCTCGATCGTGACGGTCAGCTCGGTCAACGCCTTCCTGCCCGACCCGGCGGTGATCGACTACAGCGCGGCGAAGGGCGCGCTCACGAACTTCTCGAAGTCCCTGTCCAAGGAGGTCGCCGCCCACGGGATCAGGGTCAACACCGTCAGCCCCGGCCCGGTGGCCACTGACCTGTGGCTCGGTTCCGACGGGGTCGCCGCGCGCATCGGGCGCAAGAACGGTGTCGCGGCGAAGGACGTGGCTGCCGGGGCGGCGGCCGACGCGGCGACGGGCAGGTTCAGCCGGCCCGACGAGGTCGCCGATCTGGTCGTCCTGCTCGCCGGCGAGCGCGCCGGCAACGTCACCGGCGCCGACATCACCATCGACGGCGGCCTGATCAAAACCCTGTGACGACTCGCCCGGTCCGACGACCCGACGACGCGGCGGCGGCCCGAGAAGACCTCGTGAGAGTTGATCGGGACGGCGCAGACAATCCCACCGGATCATGGGCCGGCTCATGATCCGGTGGGATTTTCGGGGCAGAACTCCGAGGATTCCACCAGATCACCGGCGGCCTCCCGCGCCGCCGGCCGCCGGTGACCTTCCATCGCCACACGTGGCCCGGCCAGGCCGGCACTGATCGCTAGAGGCGGGAGACGACCTCGGCGAGGAGGGCGCCCATGCGGGTGGCCGCGGCCTCGCCGGCGGCGAGGACCTCGAGGTGGTCGAGCGGTTCGCCGGTCATGCCGGCGGCGAGGTTGGTAACCAGGGAGATCGCGAGAACCTCGGCGCCGGCGTTGCGGGCGGCGATCGTCTCGTGCACGGTCGACATGCCGACGAGGTCGGCGCCCAGCGTGCGCAGCATCCGGATCTCGGCCGGGGTTTCGAAGTGCGGGCCGGGAAGCGCGGCGTACACCCCCTCGGCGAGCGTCGGTTCGACCTCACGGGCGAGTGACCGCAGCCGGGGCGCGTAGGCGTCGGTGAGGTCGGTGAACGCCGGGCCGACGAGCGGCGAGCGGCCGGTCAGGTTCAGGTGATCGCTGACGAGCACCGGCTGGCCGACGTGCATGTCGGCGCGCAGGCCGCCGGCCGCGTTGGTGAGCACCACCGTGCCGACACCCGCCGCGCAGGCCGTGCGCACGCCGTGGACGACGTGGGCGAGGTCGTGGCCCTCGTAGGCGTGCACCCGGCCGAGGAACAGCAGCAACCGGCGGCCGTTCACCTCGACGGAGCGGACAGCGGCGCCGTGCCCCGGCACCGTCGTCTCCGGGAAGCCACCAAGCTCGGTGAACGGCACCTCGGCGAGCACCCGGCCCTTGGCCGCGAGGGTGTCGGCGGCGGGCTTCCAGCCCGACCCGAGCACCACCGCCACGTCGTGCCGGTCGGCCCCGGTGGCCGCGGCGAGGCGGGCGGCGGAGGCGGTGGCGTCGGGTCTGGCCGTTGCCGTCCCGGCTGATGAAGGTGCGGGGATGTTCCTGCTCGCGCCCTCGGAGGCCGAATGGTCAGCATTGCCGGCAAGCTGCGTCACGGGCCCGACTGTACGGCGTGACCGCGGCCGCGCAGGCGACGCCGTCTACTGGCGCGACAGGTCGCCTCAGGCCATAGGCGTTATGTAAAACACAGAGGGTGACGCTGGGGACACCGCTGAAATGGCCGCTGACGGCCGGTCAAGGGCGGCTGGACTGATCCCCTGGGTCCGACCGACCGCACCCCGAGGCACCGCCCCGCCGAGGTCTTACCTGACGGCCGAACTGTGGTGTCTCAGCCTGTCTATAGACATGGTCATCTGACACACATCCGAAGGCGATCGGTGAAGCGTGTCAGCTGGCCCTGCCAATAGGCAGGCCCAGCTGCCACGGATCGACCTTCAGAGGCCGTGGACGGGACCGCTTGGCCGGCCAGGCGTCGCGGATTGCCGTGGCGAGCCTCGGCGGAGAGCACGGGCAGGTAAGTACCTGGTGGCGGCGGCCTCGTTGCCGCCGCCACCAGGAGTCAGGGCGATACGCGGCGCCGTGGCGCGTTGGGCGGTACCGCGTGACGCGCCACGACACCCCGTCAGGAGCGGCTATCTGGCGGCCGGCAGCTGGTTCGACCAGAGGACGGTGCCGGCAGCGTCCCGCAGCTCGACGGTAAGCGCCCGCGACCAGCCGTCGATCGCGACACGCCCGAAGAACTGGTACCCGGCCGACGGCGGCAGGTTCGACTGACCGGCCGGCGGCACCTTCTGGAACACGATCTCCGGCCCGAACGTCCCGTCTGTGCCGTTGGGCCCGAAGGTCCCGGCGTTGGCAGGCCCGGCGACGAACTCCCAGAACGGGTCGAAATCCTTGAACGCGGCGCGGTCCGGCGTGTAGTGCAGGGCCGCCGTGTAGTGCACGTCGGCGGTCAGCAACACGGTGTTGCGCACCTTGTTGTGCTTGATCGACGAAAGGATGCGGGCGAACTCGACCTCGCGGCCGAGCGGGACGCCGTTGTCGCCCTGCGCGACGCCCTCGATGGCGGCGCCGTCGGGGACGACGATGCCGAGCGGCAGGTCGTTGGCGATGATTTTCCAGGTGGCTCTGCTGCGCCCGAGCTCCCTGATCAGCCAGTCGGTCTGCTCCTTGCCGAGGATCGCGGCGCCGGCAGGGTCGTTCTGGCCGACGTTGTTCGGGTTCTTGTGGCTGCGCATGTCGAGCAGGAACACGTCGAGCAACGGGCCGTAGGAGATCTTCCGGTAGATCCGGCCGGCCCGGTCGGGCGAGGCGCCCGAGATCGGGGCGTACTCGCCGAATGCCTGCCGAGCGCGCGCGGACAGAACATCGACCCGCTTCTCGGTGTAGTTCGCGTCGGTGAGGATCTGGCCCGGGTACCAGTTGTTGTGGGTCTCGTGGTCGTCCCACTGGTACAACCAGGAGATCTCCTGGTTGAAGGCCTTGAAGTTCGCGTCCAGCAGGTTGTAGCGGAAGGCGCCGCGGAACTCGTCCAGCGTCTCGCAGACCTTCTCCTTGCCCGGCGCGACGACGTTGTACCAGGTGCTGCCGTCGGCGAGCGGGACGGTTTCCTTGAGCGGGCCGTCGGCGTAGATGGTGTCGCCCGACCAGAGCCCGAAGTCCGGCCGGAGCCCGCGCATCGTCTCGTAGATCGTCATGCCGCCGAGGTGGGGGTTGATACCCCAGCCCTGGCCGCACATGTCGCCGGACCACACGAAGGAGACGTCGCGCGGCTTGTCGGGGGCCGTGCGCAGCCTGCCGACCGTCGTCTCGCCGACGCGGGACGGATCGTCGGCCGACGCGAGCAGCACCCGGTAGTAGACCTCACTGCCGGATGGAAGGCCGTTGACCTCGACCATGCCGGTGAAGTCGGTGGCGCTCGTCAGTTTCTTGACGCCGGCGCGCCGGGCGTGCCGGAAGTCCGCCGAGGTGGACACTTCGACGATCATCTGGGCGGCCCGGTCGGCGCGTGCCCAGATGGCCCCGCTCCTCGTGGTCACGTCCGCCGACTGCACACCGGAGGTGAACGACGGCAGGCCACCGAGGTTCGTCCCGCCGGCCCAGGCCGGCGCGCTCGACAGCACACCCGTGCCCGCGGCCGCCCCGGCCGCGGTCAGGACGACGCCACCCCGGAGGAGATCTCGTCGGCTCATGGCGGGAATGTTGGGCAGCTGCGGCATCGCAGTTCCTTTCGGTCCGGTATGGCTCGCGTTCAGCCGTTCTGGGTCCCCCAGCCCGTCCCCGTACTCCTCCTCGACAGGCTTGTAGACCTGCCTGACGGCGGACGGTCCTGACCTGGGCCAACCGGTGAACGTTCGCTACCGTTCGCGGGCCCCTGTGGACCGCCCAGGTGGTGCCGCCGCTGACCGACCCTGACGCGCCCGCCACGCGGACAGCGGGGGCGCCCGCCACGCGGACAGCGGGGACAGCACGTGCCGGCCAGGGGGGAGCAGACTGGCGACGTGGCCATCCCGCGTCGCTCACTCCCACCCGACGTGCCCCTGGAGCCTGGGGAGTTCACCGAGGTGGTGCTGCGCGGCCGGCTCACCGACCCGGCCGGCGGCGGCCGGATCACCGCCAAGGCCGAGCGGTTCATCGGCCACCGGCTCGGCATGTCCCGCTGGATCCTGCTGACCAGCCGCCGGCTGCTCGTCGTCGCGCCGTTCCCACGTGAGGGGGACTGGTTCGACATCGTCTGGGACCGCCGCGAGGTGACCGCCGCCCAGGGCGTCAAGCACGGCGACGTGATCCGCGTCCAGCTCGCCACCCCTGGCGGCCCCCAGGTCCTGCGCGTATCCGCGAGGATCCGTTCCGAGGCCAGCCGCTTCATCAAGGCGCTGCGCCGGTAGCGCGCCGAGTCCCCAGGTCGAACCGTTCGCCGGCACAACCGTCTCACCTCCTGGCCGAACGGCATGGGAAGCCCGTACAGAGCACGCGGGGGACCCGGCGCCACGCCGGTAGGGTCTCTACGTGTGTGGTTTGACGGTTCACCAATGTGCGGCCTGACAGCACACCTAGACGCTTTATCGCTCCCTTTTGCTCGTACAGAGCTGACGTGAGCGACGAGGACACACGACGGGACGGCAGGGCGATGGTGACGGCAGACGGGCACGGCGAGCCGGGGACGCCGCGGGTGCGGCAGACCGCGATGCGTACGCATCGGTGCGGGGACCTTCGGCTGGCTGATGCCGGGGAGACCGTGACGGTGTGCGGATGGGTGGCCCACCGGCGCCAGCATGGGCAGTCGCTGCAGTTCCTGGACCTGCGGGACTACTCGGGCGTCGTGCAGTGCGTCGTCGACGGCACGGTCGACGTGCGGTCGGAGTACGTGCTGAAGATCACCGGCACGGTCACGGAACGGCCAGAGGGCACCGTCAACCCGCAGCTCGCGACCGGTGGGGTCGAGCTGCGTGACTGCAAGGTCGAGGTGCTCTCGGTCGCGAAGCCGCCGCCGTTCCCGCTGGACGACCGGGCGGACAACGTCGACGAGTCGACCCGGCTCGCCTACCGCTACCTGGACCTGCGCCGCGAGCGGATGCAGCGCAACCTGCGGATCCGCTCGGCGGCGCTGTCGGCGATCCGCGCGGCGCTCGCCCCGCTGGGGTTCGCCGAGGTCGAGACGCCGCTGCTGATGCCGTCGACGCCGGAGGGCGCGCGCGAGTTCATCGTCCCCTCCCGGCAGTTCCCGGGGAGCTTCTACGCGCTGCCGCAGTCGCCGCAGCTGTTCAAGCAGCTGCTGATGGTCGGCGGGATGGACCGCTACTTCCAGTTCGCCCGCTGCCTGCGCGACGAGGACCTGCGCGCCGACCGGCAGTACGAGTTCACCCAGCTCGACCTGGAGATGAGCTTCGTCGACCAGCAGGACGTGCTCGACGTCGTCACCGCGGCCGTGCTGGCCGCGACCGAGGCGGCCGCCCGCGTCCCGGTGCCCCCGGTCGTGACGATGACCTGGCACGAGGCGATGGACCGCTACGGCGTCGACAAGCCGGACCTGCGGTTCGGCATGGAGCTGGTCGAGCTCACCTCCGTCTTCGCCGGCAGCGGCTTCAAGGCGTTCGCGGGCGCCGGCGCCGTGAAGGGCATCCGGGTGCCGGGCGGGTCGGCGACGCACAACCGCAAGGCGCTGGACACCCTGACCGACACGGCGAAGAAGCTCGGGGCCAAGGGCCTGGTCTGGATGCGGGTCGGCGCCGGCGGCGCGCTGGAGTCGCCGGTGGCGAAGTTCCTCTCGCCCGAGGAGCTGGCCGGGATCGTCGCGGGGACCGAGGCGGCCGAGGGCGACCTGTTGCTGCTCGTCGCCGACGAGTGGATGACGGCCTGCGAGGTGCTCGGCCAGCTGCGCAACCAGCTGGGGCGCCCGCCGGCCGGCGAGGGCGGCTTCCGCTACGTCTGGGTGGTCGACTTCCCGCTGTTCGTCGGCATCGACAAGGAGACAGGGCGGCCCAAGCCGGGGCACCACCCGTTCACCCGGCCGCACCCGGACGACGTCGACAAGATGGAGAGCGACCCGCTGGAGGTCCGCAGCCGCGCCTACGACCTGGTCCTCAACGGCTGGGAGCTCGGCTCCGGCTCGATCCGGATCCACGAGCCGGACCTGCAGCAGCGGATCTTCGGCCTGTTGGGGATCACTCCGGAGGAGGCGAACGCCCGGTTCGGGTTCTTCCTGACCCCGTTCGGGTACGGCGCCCCGCCGCACGGCGGCTTCGCCTTCGGCATCGACCGGCTGGTGGCGATCCTCGCCGGTGAGGACAACATCCGCGAGGTCATCGCGTTCCCCAAGACGCAGTCCGGTCTCGACCCGATGACCGGCGCCCCGACCTCGGTGGACGAGCGCCAGCTGCGCGAGCTGGGCGTCCGTGTGGTGGACGCTCCGCGCCCGCCTGTCGGGCGCTGAGCGCCCTCTCCGCGTGATTCGGGGCTGAGGCATATGGCGGTGGTTGGCCTGGTTCGGGGCGCCGAGGTGGTTGCGTTGGCGCTGCGCTGATGCGCCGTCACCAGCGATGGATGGGCTGCACGAACGGATCGCCAGTACAACGTCACACCCACATCGCGGCTTGGCAGTGGCCCTGGGATGCCTGCCGGACGCTCCGCGCCGGGGTGCGCACGGCCTGTTTCGGTGAATTAGTCCCGAAACGAGGCTGGGGCGACTTACCGTTACCTCATCGGGGGTGATGTCTGACCGCTGTTGTGCATATCGACGGGTCAAGCGGGTAATTCGCCGGCAGCCGGGCCGGCCGGACCGACCTCGTCTGTCCGTCGGCGCGTCCGCAGGGGTCCCTGATGACCCGCGTCAGCAGGTCATCAGGGGTGCGTGGCCCGCGGTGGGGGCATCGCCTCGACGAGGCCCCCACCGGGCACAGCTCTCCCGTCGCGGCGTGATGCCACCGACGCGCCATGACCGCCTACCTGTCCTGAAGCCCCCACGTCGTTAGGAGATCCCGGACGCGCAGCGACCCGCGTGATCGCGTGATCGCGTCGTCTCGGTTCCCACGCCGACCGCTGACACAGGAGGAGGCAGGGTGCACATTCCCTTCTCGTCGTCGCCGCGCACCAGCCTTGGCATCGAGTGGGAGCTGGAACTGGTCGATCTCCGGACCCGCCAGCTACGCGGCGCCTCGACCGAGATCCTCGAGGAGCTCGCGGCCAAGGTCGGCGAGGAGGACGCGGCCAAGGCCAAGCACGAGCTCTTCGAGTCGACGATCGAGGTCATTACGGGTGTCTGCGATTCGGTGCCGCAGGCGCTCGCCGACCTGACCGGGACCATCGACGTGGTGCGCGGCCTGGCGGAAAGACGCGGTATCGGGTTGATGTGCAGCGGCACGCATCCGATTAGCGAGTACACCGCGCAGGAAATCAGCTCGAACGAGCGCTACTACCGACTCGTCGACCAGATGCAGTGGCTGTCACGCCGGCTGCTGATCTTCGGCGTGCACGTCCACGTCGGTGTTCGATCGAAGGAGAAGGCGTTCCCGATCGTCAACGCGCTCATGAGCTACATCCCGCACTTCCTGGCGCTGTCGGCGTCGTCGCCATATTGGCTCGGGCGGGACACCGGTCTTGCCTCCAGCCGGTCGAAGGTCTTCGAGAGCCTGCCGACGGCCGGGCTGCCCTACCAGCTGGCGGACTGGTCGCAGTTCGAGCGGTTCATGGAGACTCTCGTCGCCTCCGGAACGATCGAAACGATCCGCGAGGTGTGGTGGGACATCCGCCCGCACCCGAACTTCGGCACCGTCGAGCTGCGGATCTGTGACGGACTGCCGACACTGCAGGAGGTGGGTGCGGTCGCCGCGCTCGCCCAGTGCCTCGTCGACCGGATGAACAACCAGCTCGACCGTGGCTACACGCTCCCGGTGCCGCGTCGCTGGGTCGTCCAGGAGAACAAGTGGCGGGCCGCCCGTTATGGGCTGGACGCGGAGATCCTGGTGGACGACCGCGGCACCACCCGTCCGGTCCGGGCGGAGCTGACCGACCTGGTCGACGACCTGCTGCCGGTCGCCCGCCGCCTCGGCTGCGCCGCCGAGCTTGAGGCCGTGCCGGAAATCATGGCGACGGGGGCGAGCTACCAGCGGCAACGCGCCGTCGCCCGGCGGGCCGGCGGCGACCTTAGCCGGGTCGTCGATACTCTGCTAGAGGAGATGAACACCGGCCGTCCCCTACAGCTGGACAGGTCGGCTGGCTGACCTTCGGGCAGTTCCTGGCGAGTGCGCCGGTGTTTGTTCAACGGACAAGCCGGTGCAGCCGGGGGAAGGTCTTTTTCGGGATGTCGGACAACGTGAGTGCGATGCCGATGGCGCCGGCCGACGCGATGTCGGCTGACGCGCCGTCGGGGGACGCGGAGCCCGCCGATTCGGCGGCGAGAACCGTGCAGGCAGCCTGGCAGGCGCGCGCGCGGGGCGAGGGCGCCGCGGACGTCACCGGATTCGTCCGGGACTGGTTCGCCCGGCACGAGGACGAGCTCATCGCCTTCCGCCGCGACCTGCACATGCATCCCGAGCTTGGTCGCCAGGAGCACCGCACGGCCGAGCGGATCACCGAGCGGCTGACCGCGGCGGGCCTGGTCCCCCAGCGGCTTACCGACATCCCGGGCATCTGGTGCGACATCGCCACCGGCGGCCCGGGCGACGCGAGCCGGGCCTCCCGGATCGGCCCCGATCCGGGCGGGACCCCGGGCGAAGGCCCGGTCGTGATGCTGCGCGCCGACATGGACGCGCTGCCGCTGCAGGACGCCAAGGACGTCCCCTACGCGTCCACCGTCCCCGGTGTCTGCCACGCCTGCGGGCACGACGTCCACACGACCGTGGTGCTCGGGGCGGGCCTAGCGCTCGCCGAGTACGCCCGGACCCACACACTGGCGGGCACCGTGCGGCTGGTGTTCCAGCCGGCCGAGGAGACGATGCCGGGCGGCGCCCTGGAGGTCATCGACGCGGGCGTCCTCAAACCGGTCGACGCGGCGCTCACCGTGCACTGCGACCCGGCCCTCGACGTCGGCACCGTCGGCCTGCGGCCCGGCCCGATCACGTCGGCCGCCGACCTCGTCGAGATCATGCTGGCCGGCCCCGGCGGCCACACCTCCCGCCCGCAGAACACCGTCGACCTCGTCTATGCCATGGGAGCGCTGATCACCCAGCTGCCGGCGGCGCTGAACCGGCGGATCGACCCACGGTCCGGGTTCGCGCTGGTCTGGGGCCAGGTGCAGGCCGGCTCGGTGGCGAACGCCATCCCGCGCGCCGGGCAGCTGCGCGGCACCGTGCGCACCCTGTCCCGCGACACCTGGGAGACGGCCCCCGAGCTGGTCGAGGAGCTCGCCCACCAGATCGCCGCGCCGTTCGGCGCGGACATCGTCGTCGACTACCGCCGGGGCGTGCCGCCGGTCGTGAACACCGCGGACATGGTCGACGTCCTCGACGCCGCCGTGTCCGAGACGTTCGGGCACGACGCCGCGACGACCGTCGCCCAGTCGCTCGGCGGCGAGGACTTCGGCTGGTACCTCACCTACGTTCCCGGTGCCCTGGCCAGGCTTGGCACCCGCACTCCCGGCGGCCCGACCTACGACCTGCACCAGGGCGACTACGCCGTCGACGAGCGCGCGATCGGCGTCGGCGTCCGCCTCCTGGCCGGCGCCGCCGTAGAGGCCTTCACCCGGATTCAGGGGTCGGTGTTGGGGAGCTAGGCATAGCCCCGTGGATTCGATCCGTTGGGGCGGATCGAATCCACGGGGACCCCTACGTGCTGGCACGGTAGCCGGGTTCCGTGGTCGCCTAGTACGCGAAGCCGTCCCGGCCGTCTTGGTCGCGCCGGCCACCTCGGCTTGCCAGGCCTGACCGCCGGTCTTACCGCCGGGTCTGAACGGACTGGTGCCTGCCATGATCCGGTGGAATCTTCGGCGCCCAGGCCCCAAAATCCCACCAGATCATGGATGAAGGTCTCCGCGGGCGCGGCCTACTGGCGCGGGCCGGTGGCGAGGCGGCCGGCCGGCGTCCCAGCCGGATCGCGAAGCCGGGGTCCCTGCCGGATCGCGGAGCGATCTGGGAGGTCTGCTGGGAGGTCTGGGGCGCGAAGCGTCTGCCGCGGGACGGCCTCACAGGGTGTCGTCGAAGGCCGCGAACAGGTCCTCGGAGCGCATCATCCGGGCGACCTCGGTGATCGAGCCGGACAGCGACGGGTAGATCGAGAAGGTGTTCGCCAACTGCTCGGCGGTCAGGCCGTTGGAGACGGCGAGCGAGATCGACAGGATCAGCTCGGAGGCCCGCGGGGCGACCACGACCCCGCCGAGCACGCTGCCGCTGCCCGGCCGGCAGAACAGCTTCACGAACCCGTCGGCGATGCCGAGCATCTTCGCCCGCGGGTTGCGGGCCAGCGGTAGCGTGACGACCTCGGCGGCGATCGTGCCCGAGTCCTTCATGCGCTGGGTGACGCCGACGGTGGCGATCTCCGGATCGGTGAAGATGTTCGACGACACGGTGCCCAGCCGCAGCGGCGTCACCGCCTCGCCGAGCGCGTGCCGCATGGCGATCCGGCCCTGCATCGCGGCGACGGAGGCCAGTGGCAGGACGCCGGTACAGTCGCCCGCCGCGTACACCCCGGGCACCGAGGTCCGTGACATCCGGTCGACCACCACATGCCCGCCGGAGCCGAGCCGGACCCCGACCTCGGTCAGCCCGATGGTCTTGGTGCGCGGTACCGATCCGACCGCCATCAGCGCGTGCGAACCGGTCACCGTCCGTCCGTCGGTCAGCTCGACGAGCACGCCGTCGCCGATCCTGCGGACGGAGGCGGCCCGGGAGCGGTTCAGCACCTCGATGCCGCGGCGGCGGAACACGTCCTCGATGACCATGGCGGCGTCCGGGTCCTCGCCGGGCAGCACCCGCTCCCGGGACGAGACCAGCGTCACCGCCGAGCCGAGCGCCCGGTAGGCGCTGGCGAACTCGGCGCCGGTGACGCCGGAACCGATCACGATGAGGTGCTCGGGAATCTCCGGGAGCTCGTAGAGCTGCTGCCAGGTCAGGATCCGCTCGCCGTCGGGCTCTGCCGTCGGCAGGATGCGCGGGGTCGCGCCGGTGGCGATGAGCACCACGTCGCCGATGAAGCTGTCACCGGTGTCCGTCTCGACCGCCGTAGGCCCGACGATCCGGCCCTTCGCGCGGATGACGTCCACCTTCTCGCGCTTGAGCCGGGTCTCGATGTCACGTGACTGCGCCTGCGCCAGCTCGATCACCCGGCTGTTGACGCGCTTCGCCTCGAACGTGAGCACCTCGGGCGGGGTGAGGTGCGGCCCCTCGCCCTCCCAGCTGGCGGGCCGAGGAGTCGGCATTCCCCTGCGGGAGAGCCCGAGTGCTGGTGCCGCCGCGACGGACGTCATGGTCTCCGACGTGGCGATCAGGGTCTTGGACGGCACGCAGTCCGTGAGTACGCAGGCACCGCCGACCCCGTCCGAGTCGACCAGCGTGACGGTTGCGCCCAGCGATGCCGCGACCAGAGCCGCCTCATACCCGCCGGGCCCCCCGCCGAGGATGACGATCCGGCTCACGGTCCCCTCCTTGCTGCTCCTGGTCCCTGCCACGCGCTTCCTGCCCTGTCGAGTCTTGTGCCCATGCCATCGTGGCCGCTCGCCGCGCCCGGCGTCCGGGCGGCCGCCTGGACGCCGCGGGCACTACCGGTTGACGGCCGGCCGTCCAGTTGTCCATCCTGCCTGCCGCTCTGCCCGCATCCGCCATCGAGCCGGGTCCGGTGACCGGGCACCGACACCCGAACCGCGCCCGCACGTCCCTCGGACGCGGGACCACCGAGGAGCGGACGACGACCGCTCGGCGAGCGGTCCGCGAGCGCCAGGTGAACGGAACGTGAGTGGTCTCGCCTGTCTCGCGCCTGGTGCTCGACTCGCCCATTCCCCGGCAGGGCCATGCTTAGCCGGTGTGGTCAGGCTCTACGGAAAGGCCCGTGTGATCAAGGGGGTCATCGGTCGCATAATGGCGAGGCGAACCGGCCCAGCCGTCACGCGCATTGGCGGTGCTCACGCCGTGCGCAACCGGCCTTGCACCGGCCCCCGCGCCATCCAGGCTCGGGCCATGGGATGAGAGACGCCGACATGAACCTGTACGCAGCGTATGCCAGCAATCTTGACCCGGCGAAGATGAAGGAGCACGCTCCCCACTCGCCGGTGACCGGGACCGGCTGGCTCAGCGGCTGGCGGCTCACCTTTGGCGGGGAGAACTTCGGCTGGGACGGCGCGCTCGCGACGATCGTGCCGTACCCGGCGGGGCGGGTGTATGTGATGCTCTACGACATCGACCGCTACGACCTGGAGCGGCTCGACGTCTGGGAAGGCGCTGACACCGGCCTGTACACCCGCATCCGGGTACGCCTTTCCACGCTCGACGGTGACGTGCTGGCCTGGACCTACGTGCTGGACGCCTACGAGGGCGGCCTGCCCTCCGCCCGCCACCTGGCCGGGATCGCCGACGGAGCTGAGAAGGCCGGCGCCCCCAGCGACTACGTAGCCGACCTGCGCGCCCGCCCGACGGCGTAAGGCCCAGATGACTGGCGAGCTGGCGACCAGTCAGCGCTACCCGCTCACGTGTGGTGACGGCGCCTTAAGCGCAGCGCCAGCGCAACCACGTCCTCGACCCGGCTCCACGCCAGCCACGGCCATACGCAGATACCCCGTACCACGTAGGGAGGACGCTCAGCGTCCGACAGGCAGTGCGGCGCGTCCCGGACCTCCCAGATCGGCTCCGCAAGCTCCGCCGATCCGGCAGGAACCCCGGCCCGCACGCCTTACGAGTACTCGATGACGACCGGGCCGTCGAAGGTGTAGGTGTTCTTCACCTTGCGGAGTTCGCCGGTGACCGTGACCGGCTGGCGCTGCCGGTGGGCGACGATCGCGAGGTCGTACTGCTCGCCGCGCACCGGGATGCGGACCGTCCGTCGGGTCGATCTTCCGACGACGCCGCTGATGGTGACCACCCCATCGTCGTCGTCCTCACCGCGCTCCAGGCGGGTGACCCGGCCGTAGATCGTCGACTTCACCTTCTCGGGAGCCCGGCGGAGGCTCCTGCCGATGGCGCCGATTCCGGCGATGACATCGCGGTCGAAGACGACCTGGTTGACCGTCGGGGGCGGCACGGCTTCCGCCGGTGCCCACCGGAAGGAGACGTCGAGTGCTCGCAGACCCTCGAACCGCGTCATGGTCAGCAGCGACTCGCACAGGTTCGCGCTCACGCCCCGCGACACGGCCAGGTCCAGGTCCGCGTCGGCGGTCTGCCGCAGGCTGAGGTCGCGGGTCTCGCTCAGCGCCAGCGCCAGGGTGGCCATGACCCGGCGTTGAAAGGGTGGGATTCGCACCATGGCCGGTCCGCCGCTAGGACCCTGCGCGTACTGGCGGATGCCGTTACCGGCCCGCGCGGCCGGAACCGTCCACGCTCGGCCGCGCTGAGAGCGGGGAGCCTCCGCCGCGTCGCCGAACTCGTCCGTGTGGATGACGTCGTCCTCGGCCAGGCGGGTGAGCACGGTGACGACGAAACTGCCGCGTTGGGTGTGCCCCATCCGGACGTCGCCGTCGACGAAGTCCCGCACCGCGTTCGGCCGCTGGCCCACGTACTGGGCCCTGGGCTCGAGCGACGCTCTGGCCGCAGCTTCCATCATGTCGACGGCACCGCTGATGACGTCTCGGGCTTGGACCAGCGGGATCGATTCGTCCTGCATGGCCTGGTCTGTCCTGATGAGCACCACGTCTGTCCGGGCGCTCAGCACGTTGGCCGTTAGCTCCTCGACGTCCCAGTCAAAGACCCTGCAGAGTCTTTCGACCGCTTCCTGAAACCGGATGTCGTAGTCGATGTAGGTCGGGTCCAACGGGAGCAGCAGGCGCGCGCGAGGGCTGCCGTTTTCGCTGAGACCCCAGATCTCCTTGGCCTCGTCTGCGTTCTGCAGGGTCCATCCGGAGGTGCCGAGGAAGCTGGCGATGCTTTGCGGGGAGATGTCCCAGTCTTCCGGTCGACGCAATGCGCTCATGGATTTTCTCCCCTCCCGACCCGAGCAAGGATGCCGAGGAGCTGTTGCACGTTGAAGATGTTCGATCGGGGCAGATCGACCGTCCTGCGGCCCACGTTCGGCGGCAGTTCGGGCTCGCCTAGGAGGTCCCGCCAGTACGCGCACCTGACCACGCGCAGCCCGTCCTCGTCTTGTGTCACCCACGATTCCAGGTCCGGCGGGACGACCATCAGGACCAGCAGTCGCGCGCAGAGCCGCTTCGGGCTGCGCAACCGGTTGTACGTGTCGCGCTCAAGCGGCCACCTCGCGTCCTTGGGACCGAGCACGGCCTGCGACGTGCACTTGAGCTGGATGTCGATCTGGATACCGTCATACAGGTCGTGCTCGGCAACCTGCCGAATGACGGCGTCCACCTTCTCGTCGTCAATGCGAACATGCTCAAGCTTGCAGCGCGCGGCGGTCACGACCGCCTGAGCGTAGGCGATACTGATCTGCTCGCGGCAGTTCGTTTCGAATAGCTGACCATATGGCGCACCGGAGGCGTGGACCGTCGGGAAGACGCCGGTGGTAGCCGCTGGCACGGGACCACTCAACCACAAGTTGACGTTCGTGGTGGCCATCATGCCGCGATCCGTGTCTCATTGACCACATTTAGCATCGGCATCAGGCCTCGCCGCCATTTCGGCGGGTTTGGCGCGTGATGCGGTGGGAGTCGGTCAGGCGTTGACGCCGTCGGGGTCGTCGTCGGGGTCGTCGTCGGGGTCGGTGGACGGCGTCGTGAGGCGGGCGGGCGTGACGCCGGTCTTGTCGCCGGAGCTGGCGGCCGGCGCGGGCTCCCCGTTCTCGACGTCCTCTGCGTTCGGCTTGATGACGGGCGGGAAACCGTGCTGGACGAGCCGGCGGTTGCGGAAGTGGCCGCTCAGCCCCACCCCCAGCCCACCGGCCGCCACCAGCAGGAAGACGACCAGCAGCGCCCGGGTGCCGACCGGCCCCGGCAGCAGCGCGAAGACGACCGCGAACGGCAGCATCATCAGCACCGGCCGCAGCGCCTGCCGCCGCCGCCACCCCGGACCCGTCAGGTCCCGTGACACCCACGTGCTGTACCGCGCGGGCAGTGCCACGCCGAACACGTACGCGACCCGTCCCGTCAGCGGCGGGGCCTCGAGCCCGCCCGCGGGTGCCGGCCTCGAGGCCGCGCCGACCGGCCTCTCGGCCTCGGCGGTACCCGTCCGGGCTTCGTTGCCAACGTCCATACGTCCGAGCCTACGAATCGTGCGCGGCATCGGCGCTGCCGGCCGCGTCACGCGACCAGGGCCCCGGGCGCTCGTCGTCCCGGAAGGGGCCAGAAAGCATGGAACCCTGGGGACCGTGCCCCCAGCAGAGTCCCCAGGGTCCACCCCCAGCCGCCGCGAGTGCCCCCAAACGCATCGAAGCGGCACACAAATCCTGACCGCCCCGCGCCGGCTCGTCAAGCCGGAGCGTGACGAAGCGGCAGTCGCCGCAGTTGCCGCAGTTGCCTCTCCGCTCTCGATGGCGCGGCTCGTGTTCGAGCGTGATGGACGCGGCAGGACGAAGCCCTGGGCCGATGGGCGGCCCAGGGCTTCGGTCTGACTGACGGGTTTCGGTGTGTGGCGCCTGTCAGTCCTTGATCTCGCAGAGGACGGTGCCGCTGGGGACGACGGCGCCGACGGCCGCCGCGAGGCCGGTGATGGTGCCAGCGCGGTGGGCGGTGATGGGCTGTTCCATCTTCATCGCCTCCAGGACGACGATCAGGTCGCCCTCGGCCACGGTGTCACCGTCGGCGACCGCGACCTTGACGATCGTGCCCTGCATCGGGCTGGTCAGCGAGTTGCCGGTGGCCGCGCCGGCCTTCTTGGCGCTGGCCCTGCGCTTCGGGGCAGCCGCGCCGCGCCCGCCGCCGGCACCACCAGCCACGGCGCCGAGGCCGGCCGGGAGCACGACCTCCAGCCGCTTGCCGCCGACCTCGACCACGACGGTCTCCCGCGCGGCCTCGTCGGTGTCGGTGTCGGCCCCGCCGGTGAACGCCGGGATCGTGTTGTTGAACTCGGTCTCGATCCAGCGGTTGTGGATCGTGAACGCCTCGGCGGCGGCGGCGGGGGCGAACGCCGGGTCGCGTACCACGGCCCGGTGGAACGGCAGCGCCGTCGCCATGCCGTCGACGACCATCTCGTCGAGGGCCCGGCGGGCCCGCTCCAGGGCCTGCTGGCGGGTCGCGCCGGTGACGATGAGCTTGGCCAGCAGCGAGTCGAACGCCCCGCCGATGACGCTGCCGCTCTCGATACCGGTGTCGACGCGCACGCCGGGGCCCGTCGGCAGCACGAGCTTGGTGACGGTGCCGGGCGCCGGCAGGAACTTGCGGCCGGGGTCCTCGCCGTTGATCCGGAACTCGATCGCGTGGCCGCGGGCCGGCGGGTCGGTGAAGTCGAGCACCTCGCCCTCGGCGATGCGGAACTGCTCCCGTACCAGGTCGATGCCGGTCGTCTCCTCGGTCACCGGGTGCTCGACCTGCAGCCGGGTGTTGACCTCGAGGAAGCTGATCATCCCGTCCTTGGCGACCAGGAACTCGCAGGTACCGGCGCCGACGTAGCCGGCCTCCTTGGCGATCTTCTTGGACGCCTCGTACAGCGACGCGTGCTGGGAGTCGGTGAGGAACGGCGCGGGCGCCTCCTCGACCAGCTTCTGGTAGCGGCGCTGCAGCGAGCAGTCGCGGGTGCCGACGACGACCACGTTGCCGTGGGTGTCGGCGAGGATCTGGGTCTCGACGTGGCGCGGCTGGTCGAGGTAGCGCTCGACGAAACACTCGCCCCGGCCGAAGGCCGCGACCGCCTCGCGCACCGCGCTGTCGAAGAGCTCGGGCAGCTCGTCCATCGTCCAGGCGACCTTCAGGCCGCGGCCGCCGCCACCGAACGCCGCCTTGATGGCGACCGGAAGGCCGTGCTCCTCCGCGAACGCGACGACCTCGTCGACGCCGGCGACCGGGTCGGCGGTGCCGGGCGCGAGCGGGGCGCCGACGGCGAGCGCGATGTGGCGGGCGGCGGTCTTGTCGCCCAGCCGGCGGATCGCGTCCGGCGTCGGGCCGATCCAGGTCAGCCCGGCGGCGATGACGGCCTCGGCGAAGTCGGCGTTCTCCGAGAGGAAGCCGTAGCCGGGGTGCACCGCGTCGGCGCCCGACTTCGCGACGGCGTCGAGAATCTTGTCGATGCGCAGGTACGAGTCGCCCGGGGTGGAGCCGCCGAGTGCGTACGCTTCATCGGCCACGCGAACGTGCAGGGCGTCGATATCGGGCTCGGCATACACCGCGACGCTGGCATAGCCCGCGTCCTTGCACGCCCGCGCCACCCGGACGGCGATTTCGCCGCGGTTGGCGATGAGGATCTTGCGCACGTTCCTCCCGTCCTCGTTCGGCCTGCCCGAGTCTAGGGCGACTACGGCCGCTGAGGTTGCTACCTGGAATGTCCTGCTTGCCCGTCGATGTGCCTGTTGATCTGTACCCGCGCCGGGGGCTGATGAGCACCCTGCGTCCTAGCTCCATCAGGAGCATCCGGTTGCCGGCCCCCGCCGGCCGGCGGGCGGGCCGTCGGTGACGACAATCACCCGGTCCGCATGCCGCCGAGGATGCCCGCGCGCCGCCAGCCGCCCGCACCCGGACCGCTCGCGACCCGAAGCCCCTGGCTCCGGTCGGCCCACACCGACCGGGGAGCGCGCGGTGCCGGCACCGCCGCCGCGGCGGCGTGCGCCGCGAGCACGGCGACGATGGCCGCGATCTCCTCCGGCGTCGCGTCGCCGCGCACCAGCTTCAGCAACGGCCGGCGTGGCTCGGCCGGTTCGCTCTCGGCCACCAGCACCTCCTCGAAGATCTCTGCGTCACTGTGCGGATCTCTGTGTCACTGTGCGATCCGGGTGGCCGACCCGCGTGGCCGTCAGGGCCGGCGCGGTTGGCATCGCGGCCGAGGCCACGCGCCGTCAGTGCTTCCGGGGAGCGGGCCGCCGGAGGTGCGAGGGAAGAGCATTTTCGCACCTCCTTTGGCCCTCTAGTGCTTCCGGGGAGCGGGCCGCCGGAGGTGCGAGGGAAGAGCATTTTCGCACCTCCTTTGGCCCTCTGGTGCTTCCGGGGAGCGGCCGCCGGAGGTGCGAGGGAAGAGCATTTTCGCACCTCCTTTGGCCCTCTAGAGCGGGATGTTGCCGTGCTTCTTCGGCGGCAGCGTCTGGCGCTTGTTGCGCAGCAGCCGCAGCGCGCGGATCACCTCGCGGCGGGTAACCGACGGCGGGATCACGGCGTCGAGGTAGCCGCGCTCGGCCGCGATGTACGGCGTCGCGAAGTGGTCGTTGTAGTCCGCGATCAGCTCGGCGCGCCGGGCGTCCGGGTTGTCGGACTTGGCCAGCTCGCGGCGGTAGACGATGTTGACGGCGCCGCGGGCGCCCATGACGGCGATCTCGGCGGTCGGCCAGGCGAGGTTGATGTCGGCGCCCAGGTGCTTGGACCCCATGACGTCGTAGGCGCCGCCGTAGGCCTTGCGGGTGATGACCGTGACCTTCGGGACCGTCGCCTCCGCGTAGGCGTATATGAGCTTCGCGCCCCGGCGGATGATGCCGGTCCACTCCTGCGAGGTGCCGGGCAGGAACCCGGGGACGTCGACGAACGTCAGCACCGGAATGTTGAACGCGTCACAGGTCCGGACGAACCGGGCGGCCTTCTCGCTGGCGTCGATGTCGAGGGTGCCGGCGAACTGCATCGGCTGGTTGGCGACGACGCCGACGGACCGGCCGTCGACCCGGCCGAAACCGACGATGAGGTTCATCGCGAACTGCGCGTGCACCTCGAGGAAGTCCCCGTCGTCGAGGATCTTCTCGATCACCTTGTGCATGTCGTACGGCGTGTTCGGCGAGTCGGGGATGAAGGTGTCCAGCTCCGGGTCCACCTCGGCCTCGACGTCGGCGACCTCGTCGTAGACCGGCGCGTCGTCCATGTTGTTCGGCGGCAGGTACGACAGCAGCGCCTTGGCCAGTTCGAAGCACTCGGTCTCGTCCGTGGCCTGGAAGTGCGCGACGCCGCTCTTGCTGTTGTGCGTGTGCGCGCCGCCGAGCTCCTCGAAGCCCACGTCCTCGCCGGTGACCTCCTTGATGACGTCTGGCCCGGTGATGAACATATGGCTGGTCTTGTCGACCATCAGGGTGAAGTCGGTGATCGCCGGTGAGTAGACGGCGCCGCCGGCGCACGGCCCCATGATCAGCGACAGCTGCGGCACGACCCCGGACGCCAGCACGTTGCGATAGAAGATCTCGCCGTACAGGCCGAGCGCGACGACGCCCTCCTGGATGCGGGCGCCACCAGAGTCGTTGATCCCGATGACCGGGCAGCCGGTCCGCACCGCGAGGTCCATGACCTTGACGATCTTCTCGCCGAAGACCTCGCCGAGGCTGCCGCCGAAGACCGTCGCGTCCTGGCTGAACACGCACACCTGGCGGCCGTCGACCGTGCCGTAGCCGGTCACGACGCCGTCGCCGTAGGGCCGGTTCGCCTCGACGCCGAAGTCGTGCGCGCGGTGGCGGACGAACGCGTCGGTCTCGACGAAGGAGCCCGGGTCAAGGAAGGCGGCGATCCGCTCGCGGGCGGTCATCTTGCCCTTGGCGTGCTGCGCGTCGACCGCTCGCTGCGAGCCGGCGTGCACGGCGTCGTCATTCACCCGTTGAAGCTGCGCGAGCTTTCCCGCTGTGGTGTGCGGGTCGGGCGTGGGGTCGGAGGCGGGCGACGGAAGTGCCATGCGCGGCAGCGTACGGCCACCGTGGTCTGAGGTGCGAGCAACAGTGCACTCTGTCTCACACCCTCGGCGAGCGGTTGTGGCCCCGGTGGGCGCCGGCGGCGGGTGCTGGCAGGCTGTGGCCGTGGCTGACCCCAGAAGCGCGGCATCGGGTGGGCCGGGCCCGTCCGCGGCGAACAGGCCCGCGCTGGGCGGGCCCGCGCTGGCGGACCCGCTGGACGCCGCCGTGCTCGCCGAGGCCGGGCGGCCCGTGGGGCTGCGGGTGGTCGTCGTCACCGAGACCGGCTCCACCAACGCCGACGTCGCGGCCAGGGCCCGCGCCGGCGAGCCGGCCGGGCTGGTGATCGCCGCCGAGCGGCAGAGCGCCGGGCGGGGCCGGCTCGACCGCTCCTGGGTGTCTCCGCCAGGCTCCGGGCTGACCGTGTCCCTGCTGGCCCGCCCGGCTGTGCCGGCGGCCCGGCTCGGCTGGGTGCCGATGGTCGTCGGCACGTCGCTCGTCGCGACGCTGCGCTCCCGGTTCGCGGTGCCCGCCTGGCTGAAGTGGCCGAACGACGTCCAGGTCGGTGGGGACAAGCTCGCCGGCATCCTGGTCGAGCTGATCCGCGCCGCGCCGGGCCAGTCGGACGCGTCGAGGCCGTCGGCACAGCCGGGGCTGGTGATCGGCTTCGGGCTGAACGTGCACACCACCGCCGCCGAGCTGCCCCCGGGCGGCACGAGCCTGGCCGTGCTGGCCGCCGCGACGACGGGCCAGGCCGGAAGCCCCGCGGCCACCGGCGTCGACGGCGGCCGCGCCGGACGTGTCGATGCCGCCGCCGGCCCCGGCGAGGCGCCGCGGCGGACCGACCTGCTCGCCGCGCTGCTCACGGATCTCGCCGGCGCTCTCGCCAGTTTCGACGCGGATCCGGCGGCCGCCCGGCAGGAATACCGTGAGGTGTGCGCGACCCTCGGCCGCGACGTCCGGGTCGAGCTGCCGGGCGGCGAGACGGTCGTCGGCGTGGCCGGCGATGTCGACGAGGTCGGCCGGCTGGTCGTTGACGGCCGGGCTTTCAGCGCCGCCGACGTCGTCCACCTCAGGCCGGCGCCCACCACGCCCTGAGCGCCTGCTCTGGGGCATCTCGCCCCGGTGTCACAGGGAGTGCGACGATCGTCGCGTGGCCTTTCCCGAAGACATCCTGACGGATGACGAAGTGGTGGTGCTCGACCTGCACCCGCACTGGATCCGGCTGGTGCGGCCGGTGCTCAGCGCTGTGGTGGTGCTCGGTCTAGCCGTGCTGGCGGTCTTCTTCGCGCCGAACGGCGTACTGCAGAAACCGCTGCAGTACCTGGTGCTGATCGTCGCGGTGGTCCTGCTGGTCTACCTGACCATCAGGCCCTGGGTGCGGTGGATCACGACGCGCTACGTGATCACCAACGAGCGGGTGCTGCTGCGCACCGGTGTGCTCACCCGGTCGGGCCGCGACATCCCGCTGGTCCGGCTCAACGACGTCACCTTCGAGCACACGCTCTTCGAGCGGATGGTCGGCTCGGGCACGCTGACGATCGAGAGCGCGGGGGAACGCGGTCAGGTCGTCCTGACCAGCGTCCCCCACGTCGAGCACGTCCACCTGCGCCTCTACGAGCTCAGCGAGGCCCTCCGCGGTTACTCCGGCTGATAGGGCTGGCACCTCGGGCCTGGGCTGGCACTGCGCGCCGCTCAGGGGCGGGCGGGCAGGATCGCGCCGGTCACCTCGCCGAAGCCGACGCGGGCGCCGTCCGGGCCCGGGGCGGTGGCGGAGATCGTGACCCGGTCGCCGTCGAGCAGGAAGGTGCGCTGCTCGCCGTTGACCGTGATCGGTTCGGTGCCGTTCCAGGTCAGCTCGAGGAGGCAGGCGCGCTGGCCCCGTTCCGGGCCGGAGACCGTGCCGGAGGCGAACAAGTCACCGGTGCGGGTGGACGCGCCGTTCGCCGTCAGGTGGGCCAGCAGCTGGGCCGGGGACCAGTACAGCTCGCGGGCAGCCGGGCGGGAGACCGTCTCGCCGTTCCAGCCGACGGCCAGGTCGACGTCGAGGCCCCACGGCTCCCAGCCCGGCGCGCGCCCGCGCAGGTACGGCAGCGGCTCGGGAACCTGGGCCGGCAGCGGGATACGGGCGGCGCGCAGCGCGGCCATCGGCACGACCCACGGTGAGACGGACGTGGCGAAGCTCTTGCCCTGGTGGGGGCCGAGCGGCCTGGACTCCCAGTCCTGCAGGTCGCGCGCGGACCAGTCGTTGACCAGGACGACGCCGAAGACGTGCTCGTCGAACTCGTCTACGCCGACCCGGTCGCCCAGGCGTGAGCCGGCGCCGATCACGAACCCGAGCTCGGCCTCGACGTCCAGCCGGAGGCTCGGGCCGTAGGCGGGCGCATCCTCGCCCGGCCGCCTGCGCTGCCCGCCGGGACGGACGATGTCGGTTCCGGAGACGACGACCGTGCCGGCCCGGCCATGGTAGGCGACCGGCAGATGCTTCCAGTTCGGCATCAGCGGCGGAGCGCCCGGCCGGAAGATCTGGCCGACGTTCGACGCATGGTGCTCGGAGGCGTAGAAATCCACGAAATCGCCGACCTGGACTGGCAGGTGCGTCGTGACCGCGTCGACGGGGTGGCACACCGCGTCCGGGACGTCCCCGGCGAGAAGCTCCGAGACTCGCCGGCGCACGGCCGCCCAGCGCGCCGGGCCCTGGGCCAGGAACGGGTTCAGCGTGGGCGCCGCGAACACGTTGTCGTCGTTGTCGTCGTTGTCGTCGTTGTCGTCGTCCGCGTGGTCACGCGGCGGGTCGCCGCTCAGCAGGAGCGCGAGGTCGATGACGGTGTCGCCGAGCCGCACGCCCACCCGCTGGCCGGTCCCCGCCGTGGAGAAGACGCCGTACGGAAGGTTTTCCAGGCCGAACGGCGAACCCGCCGGGACCTCGACCACGCTCACTCCTGGCTACCTCCGCATACCGGACCGGACGTCATCGGAGCTCGCTCCCGGTGGGCCCGGTGGGCCCGGTCCGGCGGGTGGGGCCGCGGCCGGACCAGGTCCAGGCATAGGCCGGGTCCTCGGCCGCGCGCCCGTCCTCGCCGAGCTGGAGCGGGCGGAACGTGTCGACCATGACGGCGAGCTCGTCGACGAACTCCGTGCCGAGCGAGCGCTCGACGGCGCCGGGCTGCGGGCCGTGGCAGTAGCCGGCCGGGTGCAGGCTGACCGAGCCCTGGCCGATGCCGGCTCCCCGGCGGGCGGCGTAGTCGCCGCCGCAGTAGAACATCACCTCGTCCGAGTCGACGTTGGAGTGGTAATAGGGCAGCGGCACGGCCAGCGGGTGGTAGTCGACCTTGCGCGGCACGAAGTTGCAGACGACGAACCCGTCCCCGGCGAACACCTGGTGGGCCGGCGGTGGCTGGTGCACCCGGCCGGTCAGCGGCTCGAAGTCGGCGATGTTGAACGTGTACGGGTAGACGCAGCCGTCCCAGCCGACGACGTCGAACGGATGTGTCTGGTAGACGTACCGGGTGCCGGTGGCTGCCTGGGCGCCGCGGTGTCTGACCAGCACCTCGACGTCGCCGCCGTCGGCCAGGAGCGGTTCGGTCGGGCCGTGCAGGTCCCGCTCGCAGTACGGCGCGTGCTCCAGCAACTGCCCTCGGGGGGAGAGATAGCGCGGGGGCGGCGCGATATGCGAGTTCGCCTCGATCACATAGAGCCGCAACGGCTTGGCCGCCCCTTCGCCGGTGGGTACCCAGCGGTGCGTCGTCGACTGGGGCAGCAGCACGTAGTCGCCCTGCCGGACGGTCAGTGCTCCGAAGACGGTCTCAACCGTCGCGGTGCCGGACTCGACGTACACACACTCGTCTCCGGCGACATTGCGGTAGAGCGGCGAGGAAACGCCGGCCGCGACGTAGGAGATCCGGACGTCGGTGTTGCCGAGCACCAGCCGCCGCCCGGTGACCGGGTCGGCATCCTTCCAGCTCTCCTCCGGGAAGAGCGCGTGTAGCCGCAGGTGCCGGGGAAGCAGCGGTCGGTTCTCGGCGAGCGTCTGGTCCGGCGGCTCCCAGGGCGTCGCGTCGACGATCGCCGATGGGATGCCGCGGTGGTAGAGCAGCGACGAGTCCGACGAGAACCCGTCGGCTCCCATGAGCTCCTCGTAGTAGAGACCGCCGCCGGGTGAGCGGTGCTGGGTATGACGCTTGGGCGGGATCGAGCCGACTGCCCGGTAGTACGCCATGTCCTGTCACCCCTTTCGCGGGCGCCCGGCTTCCGCGCGCGCCCGGCACGCGGGGCCCGGTCCCCGGAACACCCGGTCCCTGGGACACCCGTCCCTAGAAGTTGCCCCGCCTGGCCTGCTCCCGTTCGATCGCCTCGAACAGGGCCTGGAAGTTGCCCTTGCCGAACCCGAGCGAGCCGTGCCGCTCGATCAGCTCGAAGAACACCGTCGGCCGGTCGCCTGTGGGCCTGGTGAAGATCTGCAGCAGGTAACCGTCCTCGTCGCGGTCGACCAGGATGCCGCGGGCGCGCAGCTCGTCGATCGGCACCCGTACCTCGCCGATCCGCGCCCGCAGCGCCGGGTCGGTGTAGTACGAGTCGGGCGTGGCCAGGAACCCGACGCCGCGTGCGCGCAGCACGTCCACCGCGCGGACGATGTCGTCGGTCGCCAGCGCCAGGTGCTGAACGCCCGGGCCGTCGTAGTACTGCAGGTATTCGTCGATCTGTGACCGCTTCTGACCGGCCGCCGGCTCGTTGAGCGGGAACTTCACCCGGTGGTCGAGGCTGGCCACCACCTTGCTCATCAGCGCCGAGTACCGCGTGGCGATGTCGTCGCCGATGAACTCGGCAAGGTTCGTGAAACCCATGACCCGGTTGTAGAAGTCGACCCAGCGGTCCATCCGGCCCAGCTCCACGTTGCCGACGACGTGGTCGAGGGCCTGGAACAGCGGCGCCGGGGTCGGAGCCGCCGGTGGCGTCGCCTCCGAGGGCTGGAGCGCGCGGTATCCGGGCAGGTAGGGGCCGGTGTAGCGGGAACGGTCCACCAGGCTGTGCCGGGTGTCGCCGTAGGCGGCGACGGCGGCCAGGCGCACGGTGCCGTGCTCGTCGCTGACGTCGCGCGGCTCGTCCAGCACGACGGCGCCCTGCGCGCGGGCATGGGCGACGCACCGGTCGACGTCCGGCACCTCCAGGGCGATGTCCCGGACGCCGTCGCCGTGGCGGCGATGATGCTCCAGCAGCGGGCTGGCCGGGTCCACGCCGCCCGTCAGCACGAACCGCGCCGCCCCCGAGCGCAGCACGTAGCCGACATGGTCGCGGTTGCCGGTCTCCGGGCCGGAATAGGCGACCAGCTCCATTCCGTACACCAGCTGGTAGTAGACGGCCGCCTGGGTCGCGTTTCCCACGACCCAGACCAGCGCGTCCCATCCGGTCACCGGAAACGGGTCGTCGGCGGCGTCATGCTCCACCAGCCCGACCAGCCGTCGCAGCTGCTCCGGATCCAGCCGGGCGAGCCGCTCCTGCTCGGTGAGGGTCTGCTGGATGCCCATGGCCGCCTCCTGCACCGTTCGCCCGTGATCGTCGCGTGGCTCGCCAGGCTCCGCGCTCCCCGGACCGCACCGCGGCGCCGGTTCGCCCACGCTCACGCCGACGCCCGTGCGCGCCTTGCCCGACGCCACCGTCCTACGCCGGCCGCCGGGCCGTCCACTCAGACGCGAGGACAGCCTGGCCGACGACCGCGGTGATCCCCCCGAGAAAGCGGCTATGGCTTCGTGAAGTCGCGCCACCAGGCGATCAGGCCGGCGGAGTCGGGGGACGCCGCGGACAGGGCCGTCTGGTCGGCGGTGACCGTCCAGAAGACCGCGAAGCGAGCATCCGGTGCGCCGGGGGCGACACGGTCGCAGAGGAAGGTGCCGAGCTGGCGCGTCGAGCGGCCCCAGGTCTCGGTGCTCGGCTCGCCGGCGGCGCAGCTGCCGACGTCGTTGACGGCGCCGGCGCGCCGGTCGGCGTCGGCCTTGAGGGCGGCGGCGTCGCGGTAGTGCCGCGCGACGACCTCGGCCGGGCCGGGCTCACCGGCGATGACGTTGGTCTGGCACAGGATCGCGGCGTCGACGCCCTGGTCCGGGCTCAGCCCTTGGCCTGGCGGCTCGGTGACCCGGTCGGGCGGCGCCGGCACGCAGTCGCGCACCCGCAGCGGCCCGAGCGTGGAGGCGAGCGCCCGCTGCGCCGGCGTCAGGTTGTCGGCCGGGGAGCTCGCGGCCGGCGGCGGCGCCCCCTGGGTGGTCACCGCCGCGGGGGACGTGCCCACTGCCGGCGTCGGCCCGCCGCCGCCCGTGGTGAGCAGCAAGGCCGTGACGCCGGCCGCCACCACAACCGTCCCGCCGGCCGCCAGCGCCGCGACCTGCCCACGCCGCATCGCGGTCCCCTTCCCCGTGTCCGGACTTCCCCATGCCCAGTGCGCGTGGTGTGCGACGCCCGCTGTGCGCGGTTCGTTGTGCCAGGCCGCCGGCCTACGGGCGCGGCGAGTGAGCCGGCCGGTCCTCGCCCGCGGCGGCCGGTGGCTCAGGCCGGCCGGGGCGCGGCGGTGGGGCCGGCGCGGTCCGGGAAGGGCTCGAACGACTCCCACCAGTTGACCAGGGCCCGAGGGTCGGTGTCGTAGGCGAGGAAGGAGACGACGTCGGCGTCCGAGCTCCAGAACAGGAAGGCCCTGCCATCGCGATGATGGCAGACCACCGTCCCACCGGCTGGTGTGCCGGGGCCGGTATCCCAGGAGAAGACCTCGTTCTCGCCGCGCTCACACCGGCCCTCGCTGGGCACGCCGTTGGCGCGCTCGGTGACGTCGGAGCGCAGCGCGTCCGCGTCCTGGTAGGCGTACACCGCCACCTGCCGGCCCTCCGGCGTCGCGCAGAACAGCGACGCCGTCACGCCGGTGCCGGCGGGGCTGGTGTTGGGCCGGCAACCGAGCATCACCGCCGGGTCGAGCCGGTCGGCGAGGGCGCGCTGCGCGGGCGTCCAGCCCCCGCCAGCCGTGGGTGACGGGACAGCGGCGGCGGGCGTGGCCCCGGCCAGAGGCGCCGCGGCGCCGTCCGTGCAGCAGCTTGGCGCGACCGCGACCCAGGCGATCCCGACGGCTACGAGCAGCATGACCAGGCTCAGCAACGCCGCGCTCAGGGCGGGCCGGCGCCGCCAGAACGGCACAGCGGGCGTCAGCGGGCCGGCGGCCGCCGCCCAGGCGCCGTGCGTCGTCCCGACGGGTGCGCCGGGCTGGGGCGCTGGCCAGCGCCACGGCCCCGGTCCCGCTCCGGCGGGCGGCGGGCCGGCTTGGCCCGCCGGCATCGCGGACCGGCCTGACAGGGGAGTGGCGACTGGCGTCGAAGGCACGAATCGCCGGGGCGGCAACCTGGCGGACAGAGGAGTAGCGGTTGGCGCCGGAGGCACGAATGGCCGGCGCGCGGCCGCTGGCGGCGCCATGGGCACGGGAGGGGCAGCGCCCACTGGCGGTGCCGATGGGCCGAACGGCGCCAGCGGGGTGAGCGGGGCCAGGCGCAGGCCGCCCCGCGGCGTGGTGTCGGGGTCGATGTCCTCGGGACGCAGGTTGGTCGGGGTGATATCGGCCCAGCCGGCGAGCGACGTCCAGCGGGCTTCCTCGTCGGGGGCCTCGGCCCGCGCGGGCACCGCCTTGCCGGGAAGTGAGGCTGGCTCGGCGGGCGCGGCGCGGACCGCCGGGGGACCGGTGGCGCTGGCGGCCGAGGTCAGGCCCTCGGGCCGCGGCGGCCGATCGTCGGATGGGCCTGCCACCGTTCCTCCCCCGGTTGCGGCCGCGGCCACGCGCGGTCTTGATGAAACTGACATCAGGCCCGGCCGGGCCGGCCTGATCGCATTTCCACGGGCAGGCCTCCGCCACGGGTTTGCCCATTGTCGCGCGGCCGTCGATTTTCAACCACTGGTGCCCTATGGGTGGAACGGGCCGATCGGCGCCGAGACCCGCCCCGGCCCCTCTTTCAGGCCGACCCGCCCGTGACGGTCCCCAGGTCCCGACTGGCCGATGGGTGCGGGAGGGGCCGATCAGCGCGGGCGCGGGTCGGCCCCTCGGCCAGCCAGAGGGTGTTGACGGGTCAGGCCAGCGGGTCGAAGTCCACCCACCACTGGTAGAGGGTGACCCCGTCGTTGTCGGTGGCGAAGAAGGCAAGGAGGTCGTCGTCGTAGGTCCAGTGCATGTAGAACGAGCCGTCGTCGAGGTGGCCGCAGAGCAGCGCGCCCTCGTCGACCTCGCTGTCCGTGAAGTTCCACGTGCCGACCTGGTCCTTGCCGTCCTTGCAGTCGCCCTTGTCCGTGATCGTCTTGCTGCGCGCGTCCGTATCGCGCTTCAGCGCGTCCGCGTCGAAGTAGCTGAACGCGAAGATGCCGCGGCCGTCACCGGTCGCCGTGCACAGCACCGCGGCCTGGACATCACTGTCCTCCTGGTCGGCCGCGGACTCGCAGTCCGAGACCTCGTCCGGGTCCAGCCGTCCCACCAGTGCCTGCTCGGCCAGGCTGAGCGCGCCAGAAGCCGTGGGCGACGGCGACGGCGACGAGCTGGTCGGCAGCGGTGATGGGGTCGTCGTCGCGGATGCGGAGACCGTCGGCGTCACGCTTGGCGTGCCCGACGCCACCGGCTTCGGCTTGTCGTCGCCGCCGGCCAGGGTCACTCCCAGCACGACGATGAGGATGATCAGCACGACACCGGCCGCCACCCCGCCGATGATCAGGTTGCGGCGGTTGTTGTTGCGCGGCGGCTGCGGCTGGCCGCCGCCGGGATAGCCGGTGCCGCCATAGCCCTGCTGCTGCGCGTAGCCCTGCTGGCCGTAGTCGTAGCCGGGCTGCTGGCCGTACCCGGGCTGCTGGTAACCGCCGTAGCCCTGCTGGGCCTGTTGGGCCTGTTGGGTCTGCTGGCCGTAGTCATAGCCTGGCTGCGCGCTGTAGTCCGGCTGCTGGTAGCCCTGCGGGGTTCCATAACCCGGCTGGGTATATCCCTGCTGTTCGTAGCCCGGCGTCGGCGCCGGAGTCTGGCTCGGGTACCCACTCGGCGCGGGCGTCTGGCTTGGGTATCCACTCGGCGCGGGCGTCTGGCTTGGGTATCCACTCGGCGCGGGCGTCTGGCTCGGGTATCCACTCGGCGCGGGCGCCTGCGGCGGCGGGGGGTAACCGGCCGGCGTGCCGTAGCCGCCCTGCTGCGGGTAGGGCGTGGTCGGCTGGTAGCCGGGCGCGCCGCCTGGCGGCGTGGCCCCTGGCGTGCCTGCCCGGTAGGGGTCGGCGGTGCCACCGCCAACCAGCCGGGTCACCGCGTCCGCGTCGTCCGCCGGCGGGCCGCCCGCGGCGGGCGTGGATGGGCCCTGCCCGTATGGCGACCGGCCCGGCGCCGCCCCGGACCCACCGACGAGCTGGGTCTCGTCGTCCGAGTTGTCCGGCTCGTGGCCTGTTGGCTGCATGACTTTCCCTCCCAAAGGGTCCCCGGGTGCCCCACTCTCCATCCCCGGGGCCGGTGTCCGATGTTAGGAGGTCGTGCCGTCTTGCGGCATCTCGCGGTCGGTTGTCGGACATCGGACGTCGTGCGTATGACATTACGGTGTGGTGGCGGCGGGTGGAACCGGGCCGGCTAGCCCGTCACGCCGGCATGCCATGGCCGGTCGGCACCGACGAAAAATGACGGTCGACCGGCGTATGGAGCCAGTTATGGATTCATCCCGACCGGGCGGGCCGCGGCGCCCGCGACCAGCCGGAAGTTGATAGTCGAGTGACCCTCTTGGGCGTCTGTTGCGTCGTGCCGCGCCTGGGCTGGTATCGCCGGGCAGCGGAGGAGGCGGGCCGGCCGGGGCCCGGCCTGGTTGTCCCAGCGCCGCGGGTGACGCGGGGATGGTGGCCGTGAAGGCGGGAGGGGGCGAACTCCGGAAGTGGCGCTGCGGCCGCGGGCCGTGGTTGGGGCCGCGCCGGCCATCTTCCGTCAGGGGATTACCAGGAGGCGACGGAACGTAAGCCCTTGCTCCCGATACTCGATCGGTCGGCAATCGTGCCCTGGTTCTCGAGTCGCCGGGTACCCGAGTCGCCGAGTATCCGAGCCGTCTGGATGTCCCTGTCAGCGCCCGGCTGGCTCGGGCACGCGGGCCGACCGCTGGTTGGCGGGGCTGGAGACGGCTCGGGGGTGATCCGGGTGCAGGAACACCCAGCGCTTGTAGGCCCAGAAACGGAAGACCGTGCCAAAGCCAGTGCCGAGCACGTTACCGAACAGGTTGAACGCAAGCGCGCCCTGCAGCCCCAGCACATACTTGCCGAAGCCCAGACAGGCAAGGGCGATACCAAGGCCAATCGCGTTCAAAATGATGAACAGCGTGTACTCGCGTCGCACACCGGTACGTGCACGGTGGGTGAACGACCACTTCCGGTTCCCGATGTAGGCGATCGTCGCCGCCACGATCGTGGAAACGGTCTTCGCGGTCAGTTGCTCCATGTGGAACTGTGAGTGGCACAGATTCGAGACGAGTACGTCGACCACATAGGCGAGGGCACCGACGACGCCGAACTTGCCCAGCTCGTGGATGAGCAGCGTCAGCCGTGAAGGCCGTGCCCGATGCTTCATGACAGGCGACCCTGGTTGATTTCTGTCACCCGCTGAGACTACCGACGCCATCCGGCGGGCCTTCGACCGCCCCCGCCCGCGTCGCCGGGCACGGTGGGGGGCCGACGCGGAGGCGGTCGGATCGACGACGGAAGGCAAAGATCCTCCTAGGAGCCACGGGGGGACTGTGTCGACAGACGGTCTGCCCTCGTTTGCTGTCGGTGACACCGTTCCCCTTGTCCCCTACCAGCGGACGGCCAGATGTCCTTGTGGGCCGGCATCTCGTCGGTCTCTTCACTGTAGAGGGAGCCCGCGGCGGCCGGGCCTGCCCCCAGGACCAAGCTCCCGCGCCGCCCGTCGGACCCGGTCCTTCGTCCCGAACCGGGCGCCGCATGTCCCCATGGACATCCCACCTAACTGTCAGGCCACGCGGTCGGACGTGCCCCGTTCTGGTGAGCCGCCAGCACAACCCAGCCATCAGTAGTGACAGCGCATTGGCGCACCGCCACCGCTGGTGGCCGGTGCTGGCGTTCAGCGATCTGGACGGGAACGTCCGCGCCTCGGTCGAGGCCCTGGCCGCCTCGCCCTACCTGCGCCGGTCGACGTCGGTCCGCGGCTTCGTCGACGACATCGCCACCGGCGCCCCGCGTGAGGTCGTGACTGGGCGCTAACCGGCGGTCACCGCGGCGGGCTACCATACGGGTTCCTGGCCCGCCGGCTTCTCGGCCGCCGGCGCTCCGGCGTCGCTGGGGCGGCCGAGGCTGTGGTACGCCCAGCCCGCGGCACGCCAGCGCGCCGCGTCGAGGGCGTGCCTGCCGTCGACCACCACCGCGCCGGCGACGTAGGACAGCAACGCCGCCGGGTCGAGCTCGCGGAACTCGCCCCACTCGGTGAGCACCAGCACCGCGTCGGCACCGGTGACCGCCTCGCGCACCGAGGACGCGTAGTTCAGCGACGGGTAGCGCGGGCGCGCGTTCGGCACGGCCGCCGGGTCGTACACGGTCACCAGCGCGCCGTCGGCCGCGAGCGCCGCGGCGATGTCGAGCGCCGGCGAGTCGCGGATGTCGTCGGAGTTCGGTTTGAACGCGGCGCCGAGCACACCCAGCCGCCGGCCGTCGACCCTGCCGCCGAGCGCCGACCGGGTCAGCGTCACCGCCCGCCCGCGCGCCCGCAGGTTCACCGCGTCGACCTCGGCCAGGAAGGCCAGCGAGTCCGACGCGCCCAGCTCGGTCGCCCTGGCCTGGAACGCGCGGATGTCCTTGGGCAGGCAACCGCCGCCGAATCCGATGCCGGGGCGCAGGAACCGGCTGCCGATCCGGGCGTCGTAGCCGATGCTGGTGGCCAGCTGCAGCACGTCGGCGCCGGCCACGTCGCAGATCTCCGCCATCGCGTTGATGAACGAGATCTTGGTGGCGAGGAAGGCGTTCGCGGCGACCTTGACCAGCTCGGCGGTGGCGTAGTCGGTGACCACGACCGGGGTGCCCGCCTCGATCGTCTGCGCGTACACCGCACGCAGACGGGCCTCGGCGGCGCCATCCGGCATGACACCGAAAACCAGCCGGTCGGGGCGCAGCGTGTCGTTGACGGCGAAGCCCTCCCGCAGGAACTCCGGGTTCCAGGCGAGCTCGACGTCGGGCGCGGCGGCGTGGATCCTGGCCGCCAGCGCCGCCGCCGTGCCCGTTGGCACGGTCGACTTGCCGACGACCAGCGCACCGGGCGCGAGACCCGTGTCGATCAGCGTGTCCACGACCCCGTCGACGTAGGTGAGGTCGGCGCCGCCGTCGCTGGGGCGCTGCGGGGTGCCGACGCAGATGAAGTGCACGTCGGCCCAGGTCGCGACGTCATCGATCTCGGCGGTGAACGACAGGCGCCCCGACTCGAGGTTCTTGCGCAGCAGCTCCTCGAGACCGGGCTCGAAGAACGGCACCTCACCAACCGACAGCCGGGCCACCTTCGTCGCGTCGACGTCGTAGCCGATCACGGTGAAGCCGAGCTCGGCCATGCACACGGCGTGTGTCGCGCCGAGGTAGCCGGTGCCGAGAACGGCGATCCGTGGCCCGGTCTCGCCTGCCGCGCCGGCAGGATCCCCAGGCGGCGTCGTGGGCCGCTCGGATGTGCTCGACCTGCCCACCCTGGACCTGCTCACGGTTCGCTGCCTCTCTGTGTCATCGACGTGCCCGCCGCGCCTGGCGGGCCCGCTCGGCTCGCCCGTCAACCGCCCCGGGCCGTGGTGCCGCCGTGCCGGCCGCCGGGCCGCCGAGCTGCCGCGCCGCCAGGCCCGCCTCCCGGGACCAGGCGGGCCCGCCGCGGGCCTGTCCGCCAGTCATGCCGGACAGTTCCGGATCGTCGTCAATCCGGCAGGTGCACCCGTCCGTCCGTCGACGGTAGCCGGAGCCGCCGGGCCTGGCCGGACTGGTTTGCGCCGTCCGTCATCCTGTCCGCTGGTAGTAACCCCGTGTTACGGAATCATTCGCCCAGGACGAACCTCGCCGCCCGAAACGGGATGATCCGGGCGCGGAGGCGGGCCGGCGGTCACGCTGTGAAATACCCACTCGGGAGTGCCCGCCCACCTTCCCGGGCCGTCGCTCAGCCCGCTTCCGGCACGTGCCCCTGGACCGCCGCGGCGTCCGCGAGGAACAGCCGACGCACACCCGCGGGCAGCGGGCGGCTCGTGCCGCAGACAGCCGTCACCCGTTCCGCCGCGATCCGGCGGGCGAGCGCACCGTCGTCGAGGTGAGTGTCGAGGTGGCGGCACACGACCACCGACGCGCCGGTCACCAGCGGCGCGAGCACCGTGGCCAGCAGGCCTTCGGCGCCGCCAGGCCCGGCGGTGGACAGCAGCCGGTCGCCGGGGCCGAGGCCGGCCGCCTCGGCGGCGCCGGCGGCGCGGGCGAGCAGGGAGGTCTGCGCGGCGGGCGGCGCGGGCGCGGCGAACCGGTCGCCGTGCGCGGGCACCTCCGCGGCGAAGTCGAGCACCCCGGCCACCGGGTGGGCCATCCGGGCGCCGAACGGGCGCAGCGACAGCGCGACGACCTCGTCGGCGCCGAGCGCCAGCGCCGCGTCGATCCGGCTCTCGGCGACGAAGACCGCCTGGACGTCGCCGGCCGGCTCGTCGTCGTCAGGCCCGTCCGCCTCGTCGCCCCCGTCCGCCCGGTCCTCGGAGCTGGGGGCGACGAGCACTTCGAGACCGGCCGACCAGGCGGCCAGCAGGATGACGACGGCGAGCCAGTGGGCCGGCAGGTCCACGCCGACTCGGTCGCCCGGGCCGAGGCCGAGGGTGTCGACGAGCAGGTTCGCCGTCTTGGCCACCCAGTTGTCGAGGGTCACCCCCGACAGTTCGACCCGCTCGCCGGTGGCGTCGTCATAGAACGTGACCATCGGGCTCGCCCCGTCGGCGCGCAGCCGGGCCGCCAGCGCCGCAGCCACCCCCGGGAACGGCGCCGCGCCGCCCGCGCCGCCCGGCCCCGGCGGGCCGAGCAGCTCCTCGACCGTGGTGAGTCGCGGCGCGCCGTTCGTCACGGCGTGCACGACGTGTCGGCCGGGATGCCTCCGGACCCCAGCGGCGCGGTGGTCGTCGGCGCGGCCGTCCCCGCCGCGCCGGCCGCGGGAGCCGCGCCGGTAGCGGCGCTGGCGGCCGTCGGCCCGGCGGCGCCCGTGACACCGGTGAACGACGAGCCGAGCACGAGCTCGAGGCCGCTGCCGGTGAGCGTGGCATCGGCCACCGCCCGCGCGCCCGGGATGCGGGCGACGAGGGTCTTGGCGGCACTCTCCTGGCCCGGCGCGTAGTGGACCTCGGTCGCGCTCTGGTCGGCCGTGGCCGTCTTGGCGGCCATGAAGCCGCCGAACCCGAGCTTGCGCAGGTCGGCCGCCGTGGCGGCGGCGAGCCCCTGGCGGCCCGACGCGTTGGCGATCGAGGCGACGACGACCTGGGCGGGCGCCACGGGCGCGGCACTGGCGACCGCCGCGTCCTGCGGCGACGCGGGGCGCAGCGGTGCGAGGATCTGCTCGAACTCTTCGGTGTTGATGAACAGAACGGCGCCGTGGTAGCTGACCGTGCCGTTGCCGCCGGTAGCGCCGCCCTCGCCGTCGACCGGGATGTGGGTCGGCACGGTGACGAACTTGACCTTGCCGGAGCCGAGCTTGCTGACCCGGTCGGCGAGTTTGATCAGCTCTGTCTGGTCGAGGCTCGAGTCCATCTCGATCGCGCCACCCACGGCGCCGAGCAGCGAGGTGATCTTCGCCGGGTTGGTGAGCACGCCGGTGCTGGTCGCCTGTGTCAGCAGCTTGGACAGGAACTGCTGCTGCCGCAGGATCCGCAGCCGCTCGTCACCGAGGGCGTGCCTGGTCCGCACGAAGGCCAACGCCTGATCCCCGTTCAGGTGGTTCTCCCCCAGCTGGCCGTGCCACTGCGAATAGTTGTCATTCAGATTGGTGGTGCTGCCGTTAGGCATCCGCGTGACACAGACAGTAACACCACCGATCGCATCCGTTATCTGCTTGAAGCCGGCCAGGTCGATTTTGACGGTGTGGTCGATGTGCAGGTCCGTCAGCGCCTCGAGGGTGGTGATCAGGCCGGGCACGCCGCCGTAGGTCATGACGTTGGTGAGCTTGTCCTTGCCGTCCCGCGGCACCTCCTTCGCCGCGGATGCCGGGACGACCACTTTGATCAGCTCGTCACGGGGGAACGACAGCAGCGTCGCGGTGCCGTCCTTGTCGAAGTGGGCAATGATCGTCGTGTCCGACCGGTTACCCTCGACGGCCTCGCCGCCGTACTCGTTGCCCGTGCCATCGCGGCTGTCGTCGCCGAGCAGCAGGATGTTGAGGCTGCCCGGCACCTCCGCGGGCCTGTTCCCGCCGACGTTCCAGCCGCTGTTGCGGGTGATGTTGCTGTCGAACTGGTTATAGAGGAACCAGCCGACCCCGCTCAGCGCGAGCACGAGGGTCGACAGCAACGAGCAGCTGACCAGGGAGAGCCGCCGCAGGGAGGAGCGGCGGCGGCGGGGGGCCCGGGGGTCGAGCTCCGGCGGCAGGGCCGGGCGCGGCAGGATTGCGTGGCTCACCGGCGGTGCGGCCCTCCTTGGCGGGTCGGACAACCAGACAGACCGGACAGACCAGATGGCTGGGACGGCCCCGTCGGCTGGGCCGACGGGACATGTCCGCGGGCTGCCCGCGTCCCCCATGCGCGGGGCGGCCATCGCTCCGGCGCGCCGTGGGCGGAGCGACCCCAGACCAGTGTCGTTGTCCCGAGTTAGGACGCGTCGCTCCGCTTGGGCGTTGCCGTCCGGCCGTGCGAGCAGAAAGACAACGGACAGATGTGACGTTGTTGCTACACACCGCGACAACATTGGTGCTTCGGCGCCGGGGCGCAGGCGGTATCGCGCCGTGGCGCGCTGGTGCGCAGGTCGGCCGGGCGGGTGCCGAGTGTGGCCGGGCTGACTCGTCGTGAGGTCCATCACAGACTCGTACGGGCGGCCTTGCGCTGGCCCATGGCTGGTGGGAGCGCGCTCTGGCTCCCGTTGGTGTCCACTGGCTGGCTGCCGAGTCTGTTGTTCCTTTGGTGTTTCTGTGGCGTCTACCTGGTCTCGTGGCGGTGGTAACGGCCGCGAGCGGCCTCCGGAGGGCCACCGCGCGGAGGCGCTGACAAAGCGGGGCCGCTCGAGGCCGGACACCGGGATGGCGGACACCGGGATGGCGAGCGTCGGCGCTGCAAGCCAGGCCGAGGCGCCTCGGCCTGGCGACGGCGCCCCAACCCCCTCGCGGCCGCGGCCCCGCCGGCGGGGGTCAGTACGTGCAGCTCGTGGTGAGGTCGGAGGCTGTCCGCGGCGGGGCGGCCGGCGCCGGGGAGCCGGTGCCGCCCGCGCCAGCGGCGCCCGGCGCCGTGGATGACGCCCCGGAACCCGCGTTCGCGACGATGGCCGCGCGGTCGAGGCCGGTGAAACCGGTGCCGAGGATCAGCGTGACGGTCCCGGCGCGCAGCGCCGAGTCCACGGCCAGGCGTGCTCCGGGGACGACCGCGGCGACCGCCCGCGCGTCCGCCTCCCGCCCCGGCGCGTACCGGATCTCGCTCGCGGCCAGGGACCCGCCGGTCCAGGTGCGCGCGGCGCTGGTCTCGAAGCCGGCGCGGGCCAGCGAGGTCGCCGTCGTCTCGCCCGTCCCCGCGACGCCGGTGCCGTTGTACACGTTCACCCGCACGCCGGAGCGCGGCGAGACGGGCCCCGCGGGGGCGCCGCCGGGGCCGGCGGTCGCGGTGGGGGAGCCGCCCTGGGCTCGGTCGCCGCGCAACGGGGCGAGGAAGGCGGCCAGGGCGCTCTGGTCGTAGATCTGCACCGACCCGTACACCGGTAGTTCGCCGAGGGCGTTCGCGCCCTCCGCCGGCGTCGGCGGCCGGACCGGGATCGTCTCGAAGCGGATCTGGTCGGCGCTCAGGCCGCGCAGCCTGGTCGCGAGCCGCTGCAGATCATCGATCTTGGTGGAGTCGTCGACGGTCAACGAGCTGAGCGCCGCCTGCAGCAGGCCTTCCAGGCGGGCCGGGTTGGCCAGTACGCCGGTGCTCGTCGCCTTCTCGAACACCGCGCCGATGAACTGTTGCTGGCGGTGGATCCGGTCAAAGTCGCCATTGGGTAGCCCATGGCGCTGGCGGACGAACGCCAGTGCCTGCTCGCCGTCGAGATGGTTGGCGCCGACCACCCCGCGCCACTGCGACCACGGGTCGCGCAGGTTCGCCGTCGAGCCGTCGGGCAGCTGCCGCAGGCAGACCGTCACCCCGCCTATCGCGTTCGTCATCCGGCGGAAGCCGTCGAGGTCGACCGAGACGTAGTGGTCGATGCGTATCCCGGTCATCCGCTCGATCGTCCTGATCAGCAGCGACGGGCCGCCGGTCGTGATCGCCGAGTTCAGCTTGCCCCTGCCGTGGCCAGGGATGGCGACCAGCGTGTCCCTGGGGAAGGAGACCAGCGTGGTCGTCCCGTCCGGGGCCAGGTTGGCGATCATGGTCGTGTCGGACCGCTCGCCGTCGACCGCGCCCTCACTCTCGAACTGGTTGCCCGTGCCGGCCCGGCTGTCCGAGCCGACGAGCAGGAAGTTCACGGCGCCGCCGGCGTTCTCCGTGGGGCGGTCGCCGCCGAGGTTGAGCTTGATGCGGGAGATCTGCCCGTCGAAGTAGCGATAGACCGTGTATCCGCCGGTGGCGGCGACGAAGATCAGGCAGGACAGCGTCGTGGCCAGTACCACCAGCGCGCGGCGCGCCCGCCCACGGGCGGCGTCGGCGCGGCGCGCCGGTGGCCGGCCGCGTGGGTTGAGGTCGGGGGGAAGACCAAGAGAAACGTCTATGGGGGGTTTGGGCGGTGCTTCGGTCACCGTGCCAGCACCTCCCACCCCCGCCCGGGTGATTACACGGGCAGGTAGATACCCTCCGAACACATGTTGCTGCTCAACGTACCCGCTCATGGCCGCCCGTACTCGCCATCGCTACGTTCGGCGGCTTTACCGGAGACCCTGGGTGACGGTCGTCGGGAATTGTGACGGTTCCGTGGGCGTCCCGGGTATCCCGGGTGCGACGCGTCCAGCCCGAAACGAGAACGGCGTGGCTGCCCCTCGAGGGGCAGCCACGCCGTTCTCGCGAATCGGGAGCTCAGGCCGCTGGCACGTCCAGGGCCTTGGGGTCCAGCTTGGTGAACAGGGCGCCCGACCACTCAAGGCGGCGGCCGGCCGGGACCGGCTGGCGCCGCCAGACACCCAGATCGACGCCCAGCACGGCCGCCAGACGCTCGGAGCTGAACGGCAGGAAGGGAGCGAGCGCGACGGCGATACCGGCGATCGCCTGCACCGACGTGGCGAGGCTGGCCGCGGCGGCCTCCCGGTCGACCTTGATGGTCTTCCAGGGCTCCTCACGGTAGAGGTACTGGTTCACCTCGCCGGAGATCTCCATCGCGGCCCGCAGCGCGGCCCGCAGCTCGACCTTCTCCAGCAGCTCGGCGACCCGGGCCAGGCCCTCGTCGACCTTCGCCAGCAGCTCGGCGTGCTGGCCGCCCAGCTCCGCCGGGGCGGGGACGTCCGGCAGCACCCCGTCGAAGAACTTGTTGATCTGAGCCATCACCCGGTTGACGAGGTTGCCCCAGTTGGCGATCAGTTCGTCGTTGACCCGGCGGATGATGTCCGCGTCGGAGACCTCGGTGTCGTTCTGCTCGGGCAGCACGGTCGAGACCGCGTACCGCAGCGCATCCGGCTGGAGGACGTCGAGGTAGTCCGGGACCGTCCGCCCGATCCCGGCCGACTTCGACGCCTTCGCCCCGCCGAAGGTGACGTACTGATTCGCTGGTACGTCGGTCGGCAGGTTCAGGCCGCCGTAGCCAAGCAGCATCGCCGGCCAGATCACAGTGTGGAACGGGATGTTGTCCTTGCCGACGAAGTAGTACGCCGCCGCGTCCGGGTTCTCCCACCAGGCGCGCCACGCCTCCGGGTCGCCGGCGATCGTCGCCGCCCACTCCTTGCTCGCCGACAGGTAGCCGATGACCGCCTCGAACCAGACGTAGATCCGCTTGCCCGGCCCGAGCTCGTCGGTCGGCAGCGGCACACCCCAGTCGAGGTCGCGAGTGATCGCCCGGTCGTGCAGGCCGTCCTTGACGAACTGGACCGACCAGTTGATCACGTGCCGGCGCCAGCCCTGCCGGCTCTGCAGCCACGCCAGCAGCTCGTCGGACAGCGCCGACAGCCGCAGGAAGAAGTGCGACGTCCGGCGCTGCTCGGGCACCGCGCCGGTCATCTTGCTGCGCGGGTCGATGAGCTGGTCCGGGTCGAGGGTGCGGCCGCAGTTCTCGCACTGGTCGCCGCGCGCGCTCGGGTACGCGCAGTACGGGCAGGTGCCCAGCACATAACGGTCGGGCAGGAACCGCTGTGCCTGGGGGTCGTAGAACTGCGTCGTCTCCTGGATGGAGATGTAGCCGGCGTCGCGCAGCCGGGTGAACACATCCTGGGTGACTCGGGTGTGGTTGTCCGTCCGGGTGGAGGTGAACAGGTCGAAGGAGATGCCGAGCCGCTCCCAGATATCCAGGAACACCGGGTGATAGCGGTCGACGACCTCCTGAGGAGTGATGCCCTCCTCCTCGGCGCGCACCGTGATCGGCGTGCCGTGGGTATCCGACCCGGACACCATCAGCACGCGGTTGCCCACCATCCGCTGGAACCGCGCGAAGATATCGGCCGGCAGGTAGGCGCCGGCGATATGCCCCAGGTGCGGTGCGCCGTTGGCGTAGGGCCAGGCGACCGCCACCAGGGTGGGACGGCCCTCAGGCCCGGGGTTGGCCCCCGGTGGTGGAGACGGGCTGATCTGCGCGGTCACGGCTTCACGTTACCCCCGGGGCACAGCTACCCCACCGATCCCCCAATGCGTCGCATCGACGAATTCCATACCTGCTGCTCGGTCGGCGCCGGTAGGCGGATCGGCGGGGACCCCTCGCCTGGCTTAATCAAGAAGAACCGCCGGCTCCCAGGCATTGTGGTCAGCCGCGCAGCTCCCGCGGATGGGCGGCGAAGGCGGCGTGAAGCGCGTCGCGCCAGGGGCGGGGCGGGGTGAGGCCGGCGTCGGTCCAGCGGCGGGCGGACAGTACCGAGTAGGCGGGCCGGGGCGCGGGGCGCGGGAACGCCGCTGTGGTCGTCGGGGCGACCTTGACCGCGTCGGGGCCGAGCTCCTCCATGATCGCCTGCGCGAAGTGGAACCAGGTGGTGTCGCCGGCACTCGTGTAGTGGTAGAGCCCGGGTGAGGCGCCGGAGAGCGCCAGCTCGACGATCCCGGCGGCGAGGTCGGCTGACCAGGTGGGTGAGCCGCGCTGGTCGTCCACGACCGTGAGGCAGTCGCGCTCACGGGCTAGCCGCGCCATCGCCTTGACGAAGTTCTTCCCTACCGCGCCGTATACCCAGGCCGTACGGATCACGTATGCCGACGGGCACAGCGCGAGCACGGCCTGCTCGCCGGCCAGCTTGGTCCGCCCGTAGGCGGAGACCGGGCTGGTCTGGTCGTCCACCTCGTACGGCTTGTCGGCCGTGCCGTCGAAGACGTAGTCGGTAGAGAGGTGGATGAGCGTCGCGTCGGCGTCCGCGCAGGCGGCGGCCAGGTGCGCGGGCCCGGCGGCGTTGGCGGCGTAGGCACCCGCCTCGTCGGTCTCCGCGCCGTCGACGTCGGTCCAGGCTGCGGTGTTCACGACGGTGAGCCCGCCCTGGATCTTCGCCGGTCTGGCCTGGTCGCGGATTACCGCCCGGACCCTGGCCGGGTCGGTGATGTCACACTCCGCCCGGGTCAGCCCAGCGGAGGCCGGCAGCCGGGGATCAGCGGCAAGCAGCCGGCACAGGTCGGAGCCGACCTGGCCACCAGAACCGATCACGAGTACGCGCACGGTTCGCAGTCTGGCAGACCGTCGAACAACCCGGCACCCACGTCAGGTAGGCACCCGCCGTGCCTTCCCGGGCGGGTTCCGACGCCGGCCGCCACGGCTCAGGGCGGGTGTGCCGGTGACATCGGCGCGTGCCTGCCCGCCACCTGCGGGAGGCCCGGGTGGATTCACAGGTATTGCACAGGTTTGTGCGGTGGCGTGGTGGGACTCCCACGGCGCCTGGCCGCGTGGGGCGCCCGCGCCGTGCGGCGTCCGGCGGTGAGCACCAAGCACCCGGCACGGCCGGGCACCGTGGCGCGGCCCACACCCAGGCAACACCATCGCGCCTGGGCATCGCATAGACCTGGGCAGCACGGCGCGCGGCGCGGGGCGGCACGGCATGCGGGCGGCACGGCATGCGGGCGGCACGGCATGGGCACCGTGGTGCCCGGCGGCGTGGCCTCCCGGGCCGCCGGGGCGCCGGAACCGGTCGTCTAGGCTTGACGGGCGGGTCGCGGGCCATATCGGGCCGAATCGCAACGGACCACGGCCCACATGAGGGGCCGTTCGGCCACGAATGGGCCGCGGAGACCCGGCGGAGCCGGCCTGGCGGCCGGCATGGCCGGAGGAGGGCGCGACGCGCCCGCGACGAAGCAACCACGGAGCCAAAGATCAGCGAGCGCACCGACACCGCGTCCCCCCCGCCCGAGGCGGGCGGCATGGGGATTCCCTCCCAGCCGACCGCGCCCGACCCATCCGGCGGACCAGCCGCCGCCGGCGCGCCGGACCACCCGCGGCGCGTGCGGCGCCCGCGGCGGGCCCCCGGGAAAGCGGCCGGGGCCGCCGGGGCGCTGGCCCGGCGGGTGCCGGCGGCCGTGCTGCTGATCACCGCGCTGCACGTCGCGCTGCTTGCTACCTACTCGGTGATCTACCCGACGTGGGCCGGCTACGACGAGGCGCAGCACGTCGACATGGTCTATGGGCTCCAGCACGGCGCCGGCTGGCCCGGCCCGGGTGACAAGACGATCTCCAAGGGGGTCGCGGCGACCTCGGACGACTTCGACCGAGGCGACTACGCCGACATGTTCCAGTCCGGCGGCAAGCGACGCGGCTCGCCGTCGTTCGCCGAGATCACCCCGACGCCACGCCCTGAGCGTGGCTCGTTCGACGAGCTCGGTGGGCCGGACCCCGTCACCGACGGCCGGCTGTCGAACCAGATGGTGCAGCACCCGCCGCTGGTCTACGCCGTCGGTGCCGGGCTGCTGTCCGCGCTGCCAGGCTCGGACGACTGGGCCTACGACGAACAGGTCTATGTCCTGCGGCTGCTCAACATCCTGCTGGTCGCGCCGCTGCCGTTGCTGGCCTGGGCGACGGCACGCCGCCTCGGCCTCGCCGAGATGGTGGCGCGGGGCGCCGCGGTGCTGCCGCTGGCGGTTCCCGGCCTCACCCGGGTCGGCTCGTCGTTCAACAACGACGGCATCCTCATGCTGTCCGCGAGCGCCCTGACGTTTGTCCTCGCAGGGGTGCTGCGAGGCGACCGGCGGGCGCGCACGGCGGTCTGGGCCGGGCTGTGGCTCACGGTGGCCCTGCTGTCCAAAGGAACGGCCCTGCTGCTGCCGCTCATGGTCGCCGCCGCCTACCTGGTCGGCTGGCTGCGCGACCGCGACGCGAGGCCGGCCGGCACCGAGCCGCGCCGTGCCCGCCTGCGCGCGGCGCTCGCCTCGCTGCCGTGGCGGCCGGCGGCCATCGCGCTCGGCGTGGGGCTCGCCGGCGGCGGCTGGTGGTGGGTGCGCAACTACGTGCTCTACGGGGCGGTCCAGCCGAACGGCTGGGGGGTAGACCCGCCCCGCCGGGAGCCGTTGCTGCTGCCCGACTCGTTCTGGACCTGGCTGTGGTACTTCGTCCAGACCATGTTCAACCGGTTCTGGGCCGGGCTGGGCATGTTCGAACCGCCGCAGCTGACGCCGATCGCGATCGTCTCCGCGACCGTCGTCGTCGTCGCGGTCGGCCTCGTCGGGCTCGCGACCGGCCTCGCCGGTCCACGCGGGCGTGGACGCGGGCCCGCGGAGTCGTCCGTTCCGCCGATCCCGGCGCGGGCCGCGGCCGACATGGCGGCGGCGCCAGCCGGGCGGCGCTGGCTGGGCCGGCTGCGCACGCCCGCGGTTCCGGCAGTCCTGCTGCTGCCGGCCGTGTTCGCCTATGTGACGGTCGGCCAGCGCAGCTGGGCCGACTACGAGCGCTACACCCGCGGCATCGCCGTCCAAGGCCGCTACCTCTATCTCGGCGTCGTCGGCATCGCCGTGGTCGCCGTGGCGGGTCTTGCCCGGCTGCTCGGCCGGCGCGCGTGCTGGACTCCGGTGATCCTGCTCGTCGGCGCGGTGCTCATGCAGGCGTTCGCGCTGCTGGCCATCTGCAGCTACTACTGGCTCGGCCGCGGCGTCGCCTTCACCCCGGCGCGGATCCCGGACGCCGCAGCCGCGATCGCCCGCTGGGCTCCGTTCCCTGTGGGTGTCACCTGGACGATCCTCGCGGCCACCGGCGCGCTGGTCGTGGCGGCGCTCGTCGTCGTCTCCCGCTCGTCCTTGCGCGACCTGCCGGCGGGGCTGGCCGGAGACGACCACGCGAAGCCATCCGCCGCGGGCGCCACCAGCCCTGAGCCCGGCGGGGTCGTTGGCGCGGACGCGGCGGATGCGGTGGCGGGTTCTCGATAACCCCGACCATGGTGCGCGGGGTCGCGGCTGTGGTTCCGCCCGCACGCCCCGCCGCTGTCGGGGTGGGGCGTGCCGCGGCGGCTCCGAGGTCTCGTCCCTTGCGGCCGGGACGCCCGAGCGGGTGCTGGATGTCGAACTGTGTCATTTAGGCCGGCCTATAGGCCTGCTCATCCAACACACATCAATGGCGGTGCCGCGAAGTGTGTCAACTCAGCCTGTCTATGGGCTGGCTGACGTGCCACGGATCGGGTTTCCGGTGAGACCCCGGCGGCCTGGTGCCTCGGGCGTGGTCGCCGGGCACCCAGGGGATCGGCCAGGGCTCCCGTGATCGGCCGCCAGCGGCCCGTTCAGCCGTGTGCGCGCGATCACTTTCTGTGTTCTACCCGGTGGTCGACCTCGCGCCCGCCGTGCTGGCAGCGCCGTTGCTGGAGGTAGCGCCCGCGGTGACGTCGCCGTCCGCCGCGGCGGCCTCGCTCAGCGAGGCGGCGCCGCTGACCGGGGCTTCCACCCCGGCGCCTAGCGCCGCCGGGGTGGTCTCCGCGACATGCCTGCTCGAGCGCATGCTCAGTTGGGGCAGGAAGCAGCTGAGGACAAGGGCGATCGCCGCGACCGGAGCGGCAACCCAGAACGCGACCTGGATCGCGTCGGTGTACGCGCCCTCGAAGCCCTGGCGAACCGCGGGCGGAAGGCCCGAGACCAGCTTCGGGCTCACCTCCGATGGGCTGAAGTTCTGCGGCAGCGCGGCGCCGTGGAGCGATGTCGCCAGCTTGCTGGTCAGCTGGTTCGCGAAGATCGCGCCGAGGATGGCCGTGCCGAACGAGCCGCCGATCGATCGGAAGAACGCCGAACCAGACGTGGCCGCCCCGAGGTCACGGAACTCGACGGCGTTCTGCACCGACACGACCAGCACTGGCATGACGCCGCCCAGCCCAAGACCCAGCAGCAGCATGTAGATGACCAGCTCCGCCGAGCCGATACCCGGGGTGATCCGCGTGGCGAGCATCACGATCGCGATCGCCATCAGCGCGCTGCCGACGATCGGGTAAACCCTGTATTGGCCCGTCCTGCTCACCAGCCGCCCTGTGAGGGTCGACGACACGAGCATGCCGCCCATGACCGGTATCAGGTGCAGGCCGGACATCGTCGGCTCGATGCCCTGGACCACCTGCAGGAACAGCGGCAGGAAGGTGATGGCCCCGAACATCGCGAAACCGCACACGAAGCCCATGAGGTTGGAGACGTTGAAGACCCGGTTGGCGAACAGCCTCGGCGGCAGCACGGGCTCAACCACGCGCTGCTCGATGAAGCCGAACGCGACCAGCAGCACCACGCCGCCGACGACCAGGCTGATGCTGGCCGGGGAACTCCAGGCCAGCGTTGTGCCACCGAGGCTGGTGAACAGCACCAGGCAGGTGGCGGCACCGCCGAGTGCGAGCGTGCCGACGTAGTCGATCGATCGCTTCACCCGGTTGCGGGTCGACGGCAGCGCCGAGGCGACGATGATCAGCGCGATCGCGCCGAGCGGCAGGTTGATGTAGAAGACCCACCGCCAGTTCAGATGGTCGACGAACAGGCCGCCGAGCAGCGGGCCGACCACCGACGCGAAGCCGAACAGGCCGCTGAACACGCCCTGGTAGCGGCCCCGTTCCCGCGGCGACAGCACGTCACCGATGATCGTCTGAGCGCCGATGATGAGGCCGCCGCCGCCCAGGCCCTGCAGCGCGCGGAACGCGATGAGCTGGCCCATGGACTGGCTGAGCCCCGCGACCGCCGATGCCACCAGGAAGATGACGATCGCCGCCTGGAAGAAGATCTTGCGGCCGTAGAGGTCGCCGAGCTTGCCCCACAGCGGCGTGGACACCGTCGAGGCCAACAGGTACGCGGTGACGATCCAGGACAGGTGCTCCGCGCCGCCGAGGTCGCCGACGATCGTCGGCAGCGCTGTCGACACGATCGTCTGGTCGAGCGCGGCGAGCAGCATGCCCACGCCAAGGGCGAGGAGGATCAGGCCGACCCGGTGTCCTCCCGGCTTGTCCAGGACGTCCGCCGCCGGTGGCGAGGCGGGAGGGGTGGGCTCCGGGGACCGGCTCGCTGTGCTGGGTGACGCCATCACGTTCTCCCTCGGCGGCTGGGCGGGGCATGGTCGGCGGGGTTCGCGCGCCGGGCGCGGCGCGGTCCGTCCTCAGTCGGTCCGTGCTCAGTCGGGCCGGGCTCGATGGGTTCAGGCGGGCGTGGCGTCGGCCGGCGTCACGAGCGGCGGCGTGGCCGGCGGCGGGTTTGGGGCCGCGCGCGGCTGCCCGGACGCGGCCGGCTGCCCGGACGCGGGCGGCGCGAGGCCGCGGGCGACGCTGTCGAATCCCGCCCGCAGGTTCGCCGACAGCGCCGCCGCGGACGGGTTCTGGGTTCCTTGCCAGTGGGAGATCGTCGACCGGACGACGGCCATCGCCACGGCGACGACGGTCGCCGGGTACGGGTCCTCGTCGGCCGACAGGCCGGTGCGCTCGCCGATGACCTCGGCGAGGCGCCGCTCGAAGTTGCGCCAGGTGGCGGCGTGCGCGCCGAACAACTGCGGGTGGCTCTGGTGCATCTGCACCCGTGCCTGGTGCATCCGCGGGTCGAGCATCCTGCGCTCGAGCCGGGCGGTCAGGATCGCGGCGAGCGCACGCAGCGGCGGTTCGTCGGCCGGCCGGGCGCGCAACGCGGCGCACGTCTCCTCGATCTCGTCCTCGTCGATCCCGGCGAGGGCGTCTTCCTTGGACCGGAAGTAGTTGAAGAACGTGCGCGGGGAGACGTTCGCCGCCTGGGCGATCTCGTCGACGGTCACGCGCTCGAGGCCACGGTCGGCGACGAGGCGGACGGCGGCCTCCCGGATCGCGTCGCGGGTCTGGCGCTTCTTGCGCTCGCGCAGCCCGAGCTCGGTGGGCTCGGCCACACCGGCACTCACTCCCATCGCCCGTTCCTCCTCCCTCGCGCCCGCTCGCTTCGTGGTGCTCGTCGGCGTTCGTTCGTCGCTCCGGCCGCCGCGCGACCGGTCGTTCTCGGCCGGTCGCCGCCGGCGCCGGTGGTCGATCGTCCGCACCGTATCTTGCGTACTCTACAAGTTTGCCGTCAATACAAGTTTGCAGCCAGTGAAAAGATTTGATCGCGGGCCGCTGGGCCCGGTCGGCCTGGCCACGGGGCCTGCCCGGCAACCCTTTCGGGTGTCCGGGCAGGACCCGTGGCCAGGCGCCTCGCTCAACCGTCGTGCCTGGGCGAGCGGCCGCGCCTGGCCAGGTCACCGGAGAGCATCAGGTCCGCCGGAACCGTGTCCGGGATGGTCAGCTCCGGCTCGTCGCCGCTGGCCGTGCGCAGGCCGAGGTCGGCCAGGCGCGGAGCCGGGACGACCGTTCCACCGGTCGTGGTCCGCGGCCGGGCGTGCCCCGCCGTGGCGGCCTGGCCGGCCGTCGCGCCGACCAGCGCGGCGTCGGCCGTGCCGACCAGCCCAGCGTCGGCCGCCGCGGTGGCCTCAGTGCGGGCGTCGAGACCGCTGCTGCGGCGCATGCGCAGCTCGGGGAGCAGCCAGGCGGTCAGGAACCCGAGGAACGCGATCGGCACAGCGACCAGGAAGACGACCTGCAGCGAGTCGGTGTAGGTCTGGATGAAGCCGGTGCGCAGAGCCTCGGGCAGGCCGGCGATGAGCTTGGGGCTCACGTTCGAGCCGGTGACCCCGCCCGGCAGCGGGGCGCCGCCGACCAGGTGCGCCAGCTTGCCGGCCAGCACGTTCGCGAAGATCGTGCCGAACACGGCGGTGCCGAACGAGCCACCGATCGAGCGGAAGAACGTCGCGCCCGACGTCGCCGCGCCCAGGTCCCGCGGGTCGACCGCGTTCTGCACCGACAGGGTGAGGACCGGCATGACCATGCCCATCCCGACGCCGAAGACGAACATCGACAGGCTCAGCCGCAGGGTCGAGACGTCCGGGGTCAGCAGCGAGAACAGCGCCACGCCGACCGTCATCAGGCCGGTGCCGATGATCGGGAAGACCTTGTACCGGCCGAAGGCGGAGATCAGCCGCCCGGTCGTCATTGAGGCGATCATCAGGCCGAGGCTCATCGGCAGCATCTGCAGGCCGGACACGGTCGGGTCGATGCCCTTGACGACCTGCAGGAACAGCGGCAGGAAGATGATCGAGCCGAACATCGCGAAGCCGACCACGAAGCTCATCAGGCTCGCGATGTTGAACACCTTCAGCGTGAACAGCCGGGGCGGCAGGATCGGCTCGGCCGCCCGCCGCTCGACCAGCGCAAACAGGCCCAGCAGCGCCACACCGCCGGCCCCGAGGCCGATGCTCGTCGCTGAGCTCCACGCGATCGAGGAGCCTCCGAGGCTGGTGAACAGGACCAGGCAGGTCGTGGCGGCCGCGAGGACGGCGGCTCCCAGGTAGTCGATCGAGGTCTTGGCCCGGTTGCGGATCGCGGGCAGCACCGCGGTGACGACGGCGAACGCGGCCACGCCGACCGGAACGTTGATGTAGAAGATCCAGTGCCAGGACAGGTGATCGACGAACAGGCCGCCCAGCAGCGGGCCGAGCACCGACGAGACGGCGAACAGCGCGCTGAACACGCCCTGGTAGCGGCCCCGCTCCCGGGGCGAGACCAGGTCGCTGATGATCGTCATCGCGCCGACGACAAGGCCACCGCCGCCCAGGCCCTGCAGCGCGCGGAACGCGATGACCTCTGTCATCGACTGGCTGAGGCCCGCGAGCATGGACGCGGCCACGAAGATCACGATGGCTGCCTGGAAGAAGCGCTTGCGGCCGTAGAGGTCGCCGAGCTTGCCCCAGATCGGTGTCGAGACCGTCGAGGCCAGCAGGTAGGCGGTCACCACCCAGGACAGGTGCGAGGCGCCGCCCAGGTCACCGACGATCGTCGGCAGCGCCGTCGACACGATCGTCTGGTCGAGCGAGGCCAGCAGCAGGCCGGTGCCGAGAGCGGCGACGATCAGCCAGATCCGGCGGCCATCGCCGGCGGCGCCGGCCGCTGTGCCGCCGGTGAGGTTCGAGGCCCGGGTACCGCCGGTTCCTGGAGTTCCCGCTGGGCCGGCGGGTGCGAGCGTCGAGGTTCGAGCTGCGTCCTTCGTCCGGGTGAGCCGGGTGGTCATGGCCCGGGCGGCGCTGCGTGGCGAATTCATCTGCGTGTCTCCAAAGGGTGCGCCTCCGGGCCTTGGGGGTCCGTCGTTCGCGGTTCTCGTTTCGCGTTTCCGCGCCCTGCACGGTCGCCGGCCGCGGCGGCGGGATCAGGGTCCGCGTCGGGGCTGGACGCGGTGCCGGGCCGGTCGATCGTGCGTGCACTACAACTTTGCCTCTCCTACAAGTTTGCAGTCAACGCAAAAATTCCGAGCCTGCAGAGATCTGGGTCACCTCCACGAGGCGACTTCCGCCAGCGGCGTGCGGGCGGCATGACGTGACGACGCCGGAACGGCGCTCCGACGGAGTGACGCTCCGAGGGGTGACGCTCCGAGGGGGAGGCGACGGCGAAGGGGCGATGAGGCGGGAGGGCGGGAGGCCGGGAGCGAAGGCTGCCCGGCGGCGCCTGACGCGCAGGTCATGCCGTGCGAGGGGTGCAGACACGGGGAGACACCGGGGAGGGCGGAGCCGTCACGGCGGGATCGGCTGGGACACTGACGACGATGGCGACGCCGCTTGACCAGCCGGTCACGACCGTGACGACACAGCCGGTCGTGGATTCAACGACCCCTCCCGGCCCAGAGCCGACCGACACGATCGACACGACTGGCGTGGATGGCACGGATGGCGCCCCGAGCCCCGCGGCGTTTCGACGGTCGGCGGCTTGGCGGTCGGCGGCTTGGCGGTCGGCGGTGTGGCGGCCAGGAGCGCGGCGGCGACTGCGCGCGTGGGCGCGGCGGCACGCTTTGTTCGGTGTGGTCGCGCTGGTGGCGCTCGTCGCCAGGGTGCTGGTCGTGGTCACCTACCAGCCGGCGCTGATGTACCTGGGCGACTCGGGCGCCTACCTGGATCAGGCATGGCATGGCCTGTGGCCCGAGGACTGGCGGCCGTCCGGCTACCCGATGTTCCTGCGGCTGGTCGACGGCGAGGCCCACCTCACCCGGCTAGTGATCATCCAGCACGCGCTGACGTTCGCCGTCGGCATCGTGCTGTACGCAGTGGCCGTCCGGGTGACCCGGCGGACGTGGGTGGCCTCGCTGTGTGCCGTGCCCATGCTGCTGTCGCCCTGGGTGCTCGACCTCGGCCAGTTCGTCCTCGCGGAGACGCTGTTCAGCGTGCTCACGGGCCTCGGGCTGCTGCTGCTCGCGATGCCCGGCCGGCCGCGGGTGTGGGCCGCGGCGCTCGCCGGGCTGCTGCTCGGCGCGAGCCTCACCGTCCGGACCGTCGGCTACGGACCGCTCGCCGTCGCGTTCGCCGTCCTGGTCGTGACCGCGACGGCCGCCGCCGTCCGGGCCCGTCGCGAGCAGGGCACGGAGAGGGTCCGCGGGATCATGCGGGTACTCGCCGTGGCTCTCTCGTTCGTCGGCGCGGCGGCGGCGCCGGTGTGCGCGTACAGCGGGTGGAGCCTCTCGGAGGGCAAGCACTTCAACGTCTCGGCGCACTCCGGGTACTTCCTGTACGGCCGGGTCGCGCCGTTCGCCGACTGCGCCGCGCTGCCCGAGGACCGTCCCGTGCTGCGGACCCTGTGTGACACGCGGCCCGTGGCGCGGCGCACCCAGCCCGACACCTACCTGTGGCCGGCGAAGTCGCCGCTACGCCAGGGCCACGCGCGCATCCCCAAGGGCCGAGAGGAGCTCGCCGGCGAGTTCGCGGACGACATCGTCCGCGCGCAGCCGTGGATGATGCTGCGGACGTCGGGCGACTATCTGGTGGGCTACTTCTCCCCGACGCGGCACGAGAACGCCAGGACGTCCCGCGCCGACACCTGGGAGCTGCCGGACACGCTCACCAACGTCCTGCCGGAAAGCGACCCGAGTTCGGCCGACGGCTACTACGTCGTGACGACCCTGCGGACGGGGCTCGCGGAGCGGCTCGCCGACTACTCGCGGCTCGGCTACGCGCCGATGCCCCTGGTCGGCGCCGGGCTGCTCGCCGGGCTGCTCGCCGTCCCGGTGGCCCGGCGCCGCCGCAGGCCCGGCCCTCCTCCGATGTACTGGCTCGCGGGCGCCGGCGGCCTGTCGGTGCTCGCGATCAGCGCGCTGACCGCCGGCTTCGACTACCGCTATCTCTCGTCCGTCCTCGGCGTCCTCGGCGCCGGCGCCGTCCTCGGCGCCGCGAGCCTCGCGCGCGCCCTGCGCGGCGCGCCGGCCCAGACCACGACGCCGGCCGCCATCGGCACCGGCCTCGCCGCCGCCGGCGACATTGCCGCGGCCGACATTGCCGCCGCCGGCGACATTGCCGCGGCCGGCGACATTGCCGACGCCGATGGCGTCGCCGTGCCGGCCACGGCGAAGGCCGTCCCCGCGCCGGCCGTCGCGATTCCCGTGCCCGGTCGTCCCGAACCGTCCAGTCCTGCCGGCCCGTCGGATCCCTCCGGGCAGACCCAGGCCGTGCGGCCGTCCGGGGCCCGATGAGCCGGGCCCCGGACGGCCGCGGCCGCGTCGCCCGGCGCCAGTCCGCATGCAGGGCTGGAGGTCATGGGCGAGGTGGGTGCGGTTTCCGCGGCTTGATCGGCCGCCAGGTATGGATGTCGGCGTTCCCTGTCGTGCTTTGCCGGATTTGTGCATACGCTGGACGTGATCAAGGCGGCCTGGCGGGGCTGGGAGCGACGGGTGATCCCGGTCCGGGTATGCCTTCTGGCGCTGGAGTTCGAGTCCGGCCGGGCGCTCTGGTGGGATGAGAGGTGCGTCGCGGGCGGTCGTGGCGACAACACCGCTGGTGACCGCGCCGTGACTGGATCCGTGCTGCTTGGCGGGCGAGGCCGGTTGAGCCGGGTAGGCCATCGTTCGTGGCGGAAGTCGCACGGCGACGATGGGAGGCCGAACGTGCGGGTGGCATTTCTCGGAATGGGCAAGATGGGCCAGCTGATGGCGGCCCGGGCGCTGACCGGCGGGCATGAGCTCACCGTCTGGAACCGGACGCCCGGCCGGGCTGCCGAGCTGGTCACGGCCGGTGCCCGCGAGGCCGGTTCCGTCGCGGACGCCGTCGCGGACGCCGACGTGGTCGTCCTGATGCTGTTCGGGCCGGAGTCGGCCGGTGAGGTGATGGAGTCGGTTCATGTCGCCGCGCCCGCCGGGCTGTTGGTGATCAACGCGACGACGGTCGGGCCGGAGTCGGCTCGCGAGCTGGGCCGGGCCGCCGCCGCCGCCGGGCTGCGATACGTGGACGCGCCGGTCGTCGGCACGCTCGGGCCGGCCCGCGAGGGCAAGCTGAAGATCCTCGTCGGCGCGAGCGAGGCCGACCTCGCCGCCGCCCGGCCGACCCTGGAGCTGTTCGGGGATCCGGAGCGGATCGTCCGGGTGGGCGAGGTGGGCGCGGGCAGCGCGCTGAAGCTCGTCGTCAACCTCACCCTCGCCGAGGCGATGGCCGCCGTCGCCGAGACCGTCGCGCTCGGTGTCGACCTGGGCCTCGACCGCGAGGTCGTGCTCGACGAGCTCGCCGGCGGGTTCCTGGGCGGAGTCCTCGGCTACAAGCGGGCGATGATCGAGTCCGGGAACTTCACCCCGCCCGCGTTCACCGTCGAGGCCCTCGCGAAGGACGTCAGGCTGGCCGTCCGCGCCACCCCGCGCCAGCTCGGCCTCGCCCAGGCGGTGCTCGGCCTCACCGCCGAGGCCGCCCGCCGCGGCCAGAGCGAAGACGACTTCTCCGCCATCGCGGACCTCGCCCCGCTGCCGGCGGCTGCCGAGCCCGGCGCCGCCGACCCGTCGCGCCGCCCCTACTCCACGCCCCACGGTTCGGCCGCCCAGACCTGAAAGCCGGATTGCTCTAGAGCAGAACGGTTTGACGTAAATCGCCTGGCTCCACCGGGTGCGTGCGTGGTCGTCGGAGTGGGCCCGCTAACGTCTTCTCCGGGCGCATTGGCCGACGAAGGCCCGGCCGCCCGCGATAATCGGGATGCCAGGTGGGGACGGCAGGGGAGCGGCGGTCGGGGCACGCCTGCGACCACCGCGAGATCGGCGACAGCGAGAAGACGCATGGCATCGGCGCCAGGGGCGCCCTCCGTGTCCACATCGCCGCCCGGTGGCGTCGCGCGGTAGCGGTTGTCGGTACGCGTGTCAGTAGGCGCGTCGGTTCGGGTGATGACCCCGGTTCGGGTAATGACCGGGGTGCCGGTCGCTCGGCGACGCGGCGGTGGGTGGTGGTCGGGGTCTCCGGGGCGAGCCTGGTCTTCGCCGCGCTTGCCACACTGACAGCACTCGCCATTCCGCCTTTCACCAGCGCCGACGAGGCCCAGCACACCTCCTACGCCCTGGAGGTCGGCAGCGGCAGCCTGCCGGTGATCGACACCCCGGTCCGCTCCCTCCTCCCCGGAATGCCGGGCATCCCCGCCGACTGCGTCGTCACCCCCGAACAAGCCAGGGCCGGCCTCGAAGCGGCCCGCGCACGGTTGGCCCACGAGGGTGGGTCCGGACGGGGATCAGCCACCGTCCCCGGCGCCGGAACGAGGGAAGGGCCTCGCGCGGGCGAGACCGGCCGGCCCCCGACGTCCAGCCCGCCTTTGGCGATACCGGTGGCTGCCGAGACCGGCGCGCCCCAGCCGGGCCGGCCGACGGCCGGCGGCACCGGCACCGGCACCGCCCCTCGGCCAACGGCCGGTAGTGCCGGGAATGGCCGCCCGCTGTCGGTAGCCGTCGAGATGGCGTCCGCCGGTGGAATGCCCGCCTGCGCCCACGGGCCACGGGGAGTTCACAGCAACACCCAGCTGACCTACACGGCCAATCATCCGCCGTTGTTCTACGCCATCCAGTCGGTCCCACTCGAGGCCGGCATTCACAGCGGCCACCCGATCGCCGGTTTCCGCGCGGCCAGGCTTCTGAACGTCGTCTTCGGAATCGCGGCGCTCGCCGCGATCGCCTGGCTGGTGCGCGAGCTAGTACCCGCGCGCCCGGACCTGGCCGTCGGCACGGCGGCGGTCATGGGCACGGTCGGAATGTTCGTCAACTCCTGCGGCCAGCTCTACAACGACGGGCTATCCCTCGCGACGATCGTCGCGGGCCTAGCGGCCACGGTCGCGCTGCTACGGCGCGGGCCGTCCGCGATGCGCCTGCTCTGCCTGGCGGCCGTGGTGCTCGCGGCGGCGGCGACCCGGGCGAGCGGCGTGCTCGAGGCGGGGCTTCTCCTGCCGGTCGCCGGAATCGCCGTCGCACTCCACTCCGGCGGGAGGTGGCGCCGACTTGGATTCGGGATCGCCACCGTGGCGGGTGGCGCGGCGGTCGTATGCGCGGGAATCGGCTGGTTCTACTGGAGAAACATCCAGCTTTACGGCGATCTCACGGCGAGCGGCCTGATCGCCAAAATGTTCCCGATATCGGAAAAGCCGATGACGGCCGGCGAGATCCTGCACTCACGCGCTTTCGCCTGGGCCATCTACCGGGGCTTCTACGGCCGCCCGCGCCTGCTCACCGACGGCCGTGACCTGACGGACGGGCCGAAGCTGGTCCTGCTGGTGCTCGTCGCGGGCCTCACGCTGGCGGCGCTGCGTTGGACCGCCCGCCGGTGCGCGGTCCTGTGGGCGCGCGGCGCGCGGCTGCTCGCGGCTCGGAGGGCACTGCCGTCGGCCGGCCCGATCGCCCTGCCGCCCGCCCGCGAGGCGCCGGACGACGGCGCCTCCGATCCGGCGCCCGTGCCTGATCTGGCGCCCGGGCCCGTGCCTGATCTGGCGCCCGAGCCCGACCTGCGTGGGACGCGAGACGCCACGGCGGGCTTTCTCGGCGTGTGCCGTCGCCGGGCGCCGGGCGCGTTCGCATGGGTGCTGATCATGCTGCATGTCGCGGTCGCGGCCGCCACGCTGGTCGGCTACGTCGCTGCCGGTGGTGCGTGGTTCGCCCGTTACCTCCTGCCAGCCGTACCGGTCGCGACGCTGCTCCTCGCGGCCGCGCTCGCCGCGCTGCCAGGCGCGCGCCGCGGCCTGCCCACCGTCGTCACGGTCGCCGCGCTCGCCCTCATGACCTGTGTCATGACGGGACGGGAGCTCGCGTTCAAGCTCCCGGCGCTGCACCAGTACGACACGGTCGGCCGCCTCCGGTCGGCGCTGGTCGTGAGCGGAGCCCACGCGCCCACGTTCACGCTGTGGACGCTAGGCCTCGTCGCGCTAGTCGGCCTGGCCCTCCTCACAACCGCGTTGTGGTCTCTCGCCACCGCGGCCGTCCCCACCTGGCCCGTCCCACGTCCGCGGGTCAACCGCCGTCCGACCTTCGCCCACCGGCCGATGCCCCGACCGGTCGTGGCCAACGCCCCACCCACCGCCGACCCGACTCCAAGCTCCTGACCTGTTGTCAGCGGACGTAGGCGGCGCCGCCGTCTACCGGGAGGATCGCGCCCGTGATGTAGGCGGCGGCTGGGCTGGCCAGAAAGACCGCGGCCTGGCCGATGTCGGATTCGGGGTCGCCGGTGCGGCGTAGCGGGATGGTGGCGAGGACGTCGGCCATGGCCGCGGGCTCGTCGGCGGCGAAACGCTCGAGAGCTGGGGAGTGCGCGAACGGCATGATCGTGTTGACGCGGATGCCGTCGGGGCCCCATTCGACGGCGGCGCCGCGCGAGATCGAGTTCAGCGCGGCCTTCGTTGCCGCGTAGACGGCGCGGTCGTGGGTCATCGGCGCGATCGAGGCGCCGGAGGAGACGTTGACGACCGAGCCGCCGCCCCGCAGGTAGGGATGGCACAAACGCATCAGGCGGAGCGCGGCGAGCGGGCCCGACTCCCAGCCGGCCGCGATCGTCTCCTCGCTGATGTCCAGCAGCGTCCCGAATGGCACGGTCATGGCGCTGTTGACGAGGATGTCGACAGTCCCGAACGCGGCGACGGTCAGCTCCACGAGCCGGATGAGGTCGGCGGGCACGGTGACGTCGCAGCGGATGGTCAGGGCCGTGCCGCCGCGCGCCTCGATCTCCTTGCGGACGGCGTCGAGCGTCGGCTCGGTACGGCCGCAGACGACCACCCGCGCCCCGGCACCAGCCAGCGCGAGCGCGATGCCGCGGCCGACTCCCTGCCCGCCGCCGGTCACGATCGCGGCCTTGCCAGCTAGAGGGCCAAAGGGTGTGCGAAAATGATCTTCTTTCGCACACCCGGCGGCCGTTGTCCCCAGGATCACTAACGGGCCTGTGGGCACCGCTGGGCTACCGGCCTCAGTTGTCATCTTTCCCGCCTCTCCAAGGTCGGTCGCCGGGTCGTCCTCCGTAGGGGGAGAACAGGTTCGAAGCGTCGCGGGTCATGACCGTCGCGGCAAGTCTCGGCATCAGGCGTCGAACCGGCGACATTTGACCGCGGCGGGAAAGCCAACCGGCACCGGCCCGCGACGGCAGTCTCCAAGCCGGCAGATCCCTGGTACGCCGGACTGAGTCGGGCGCGCCGAAGATCGGTCGTGTCGTCGAGGTGATATCTCGGATGCCGCGGCCATCGGCCCGGGACGATGTGGACATGCGCCTGCCTGTGCACGTCGAGAGTTGGCAGATCGAATGCTGCATGGATCCGCCCTCGGTGGGAGACCACGTGAGATGGCAGCTCGTGTTCACGGCACAGTCGGAGCGGGACGGCTCCGACGGGGCCGGACTGGTCGAGCTGGACCTGGTTGCCGCGCACCTGGGCGCCCAAACGGCGTCGATGCCGGCAGACAACCCCCGCCACGGCACGTGGCTGGGAGCGCCCGACGTCGCCGACGGCCTGTCGCTCTTCTGGGTGGCCCGTCAGCCAACGGCGGGCCCGGTCCGGCTTACCGGCTACATCGGCGAGGACCACCACGCTGGTGTTCCGGAGTCGTTCCCGGAGACCCACGGGACCATCCGCGGCATTCGAGTCCAGACGTGCCGCATGATTGAGGTCGGGCCGAGAAACTGGCAGCCGACCGGCGAACCACCGTCCTACGAGGACGTGACCACGTCGCCGAAGCGGTTTCGGACCGCCCTACAGCCAGGACAGGTCGGCACGGTGCAGACCGGGATCCTCGTCGACCTCGAGGTAGGGGCCAGCCTCGGCTCCTGAGGCCCCGGCTGCCGCAAACGGCTCTTCAAGTGTGTGTCCTGTCAGGCCACCTTCAGGGCTCCGGCATGTTCTCGCTTCGCCTCAATGCCGCTTGGCTAGGCCAAGATCGACCAGCATCACCGCAGGTCAACGGTCCGCGCGAAGATCGCGAAGAATCCTGACTAGGTGCATTTCGCTTTACCCTGGTATGGGCGGGACGAGCGGCCGGATGGCCGCGCCTCGTCGTGCACCTTGGCGCTGAACGCGGGGCCGTTCATGATCTGGTGGGATCCTCGGAGCCCCAGCTTCTAAGATTCCACCAGATCATGAAAGTGGCACCAAATATCAAGAGGCCAAGTCCTTAAAAACGCCGGGAAGGTGAGACCGGAACTGTTCACGCTGAGACCGGCCCAAATATCGGCAGGTCAAATGCCCTAACACGCGGGGTTCCTAGGTCACCTTCGGGCCGGCGGCCGGGAAATCCGCTTCAGTGAGTTAGACCATCGCGGAGAAGCCCCGAGGAGGAGATCGCCGCGATCATCGACCGCGCACATCCGCTTCAGGGAGTTAGGCCGTCCAGGAGGAGGGCCACGCCGCCGACGAACTCGTCGTCGCGGGTGACGCCGGCCGCCGCGGCGGCGCTGTCCGCCAGAAACGGGAACTCGGACGAAACGGCGGAGCTGGGGACGGTGGCCAGGGCATCGAGGCCGGATGGGCCGCCGAGGTGCTCGAGCTGGATGGCGCCGATCGCGTAGGCCAGGAGGCTGCGCAACGCGATCACGCGCCGCTCGCCGTCGATGCCGGCGCCGGCCAGGATGGCGAGCACTGTCTCCGACCAGCGCATGATCGCCGTCGAACGGTACCGGCGGGTGAGCGCCAGCGGGACCGTCGACGGGTGGGTGCCCACCGTGTCGCGCAGCCTTCTGGCCATCACCGTGAGCTGCTCCCGCCAGGACGCGGCATCGCCCGGCCCAGGCGGATCCGTGTCGATCTCGCCGAGCACGGTCTCGACGACCAGTTCTTCCAGCTCGTCCCGGTCCTGGACGTATCGGTAGAGCCCCATCGTGCTCACACCGAGCTGGGCGGCGACCGCTCGCATGGTCAGTCCGGCGAGGCCGTCCCGGTCGACGACGTCGAGGGCCGCCGACGCCAGCTGCAGGTGGGTGAGCGAGGGGCGGCGCGGCATCGGGATCGTCCATCGGGTAGTCGGGCCGGGCCGGCGGTCGCCGGGCCAGCGGGTCGGTGGGTCCTCGGGTCAGCGGGTCGGCGGGCCAGCGGGTCGCCGGGCCGGTGACCCGTGGCGGCCGGCGAGACGTCCCGCTCGGAGGAGCGGTCAGCTGGGGGTGCGGCTTCAGTGGGTTGACAGCGTACAGGGTACGCCTACGCTGGTAGGCGTACCCTGTACGCCTACGGTGGGAGTGAGATCCTGATGTATACCCCGCGAAACCCGGTGCGGCCCGGTGACGTGGTCGCCGTCCGCGAGCTCGTGCCTGTCGCCGGCCCGCCGATACCGGTCCCCGATCCGGCTGGACGGCTCGTTCACCTGCAGTTCCGGCGGTTTGCCGGCTGTCCCATCTGCAACCTGCACCTTCGCTCTGTCGCCCGTCGGGTCGCCGAGATCGAAGGCGCAGGGGTGCGGGAGGTCGTCGTCTTCCACTCGCCGGCGGCCGAGCTCGCCCGCTATGCCGACGAGCTGCCTTTGACGCTGATCGCAGATCCGGACAGACGGCTCTACGTGGAGTTCGGCGTCGAGTCGGCTGCCCGCGCGCTGCTCGACCCGCGGGCGTGGGGCGCGGTCATCGGCGGGGTCGCCCGCAGTACCTGGGCGGTCCTGCGGGGCCGGGACCGGCCGCCGGCGCGGCGCCAGCCGCACGGCCGCCTCGGCCTGCCCGGCGACTTCCTGATCGCGCCCGACGGCAAGGTGCTCGCCGCCAAGTACGGCGAGCATGCCTACGACCAGTGGTCCGTCGACGAGCTGCTCGTCCTGGCCGCCGCCCCACGGGAGCTGGCCTCGGCCGGCTGACGGCCTGCCCCTCGTCGCCGTGACCAACTGTGACCGCTGCGCCGCCCGCGGACCGCCGTGTCCCATGGCTGCCTTCGGTTTCCCCGGTCCCGACCGCCTGGCCCCTGGTCCTGCTCCCTGGCCTGCGGCCCCTGTCCCCGGCTCCGGTGCCCGGGCCTCAGGGCTGGTCGAGCTGGCGGAGGCGGGTGGCGAGGAAGTCGCGTTCGACGGAGTTGTCGGTGAGGGTGAGGGCCTCCTCGTAGGCGAGGCGGGCTTCGCCCGGGCGGCCGAGCTGGCGCAGGAAGTCGGCACGGGCGGCGGGGAGATAGCCGTAACCGGCGAGCTGGGGTTCGGCGGCGAGGTCATCCAGCGCGGCGAGGCCGGCGGCCGGCCCGTTCGCGAAACCGACCGCGACCGCCCGGTTGAGGGCCACGACCGGCGACGGCCAGCGCGCGGCCAGCAGGCCGTAGAGGCCGACGATCTCGCGCCAGTCGGTGTCGGCCCAGCTGGGCGAGCCGGAATGCACCGCCGCGATCGCGGCCATCAGCGGGTACCGGCCGGGCAGCCGCCCCGGGCCGTGCCCGGGCCCGCGTCGGCGTAGCCCCTCGCGGACCAAAGCGATGCCCTCGTCGATCGCGGCCCGGTCCCACTGGGCCCGGTCCTGCTCGGCGAGCAGCAGCAGCCGCCCGTCGGGGCCGACCCGGCCGGCCGCCCGGGCGTCGGTGAGCAGGATGAGGGCGAGCAGGCCGGCGACGTCCGGGTCGTCGGGTAGCAGCAGGCGCAGCATCCTGGCGAGGTCCAGCGCCCGCTCGACGAGGTCGCGGCGGACCAGGTCGGCACCGGCGGGCGCGGTGTGACCGGTCGTGAAGAGCAGGTGGACGACGGTGAGCACCGCGTCGACCCGATCGGGCAGTTCGGTGGGCGGCGGCACCCGGTACGGGATCCGGGCCGCTGTGATCTTCTTCTTGGCCCGGGTGATCCGGGCGGCCATCGTCGGCTCGCTCACGAGGAACGCCCGCGCCACCTCGGCCGTCGTCAGCCCGCACAGCAGCCGCAGGGTCAGCGCCACCCGCGCCTCGGGCGCCAGCGCCGGGTGGCAGCAGGTGAAGATCAGCCGAAGTCGATCGTCGGCCGCGCCCTCGACCACCGGCAGGTCCGCCAAGTCCAGTGCCGGCATCCGGGGCCGGGAACCGGGGCGCGGCCCGGAGGGCGAGGTGACCTCGTCCTCCGGGCCCGGCGCGGCCTCGTCCTCGATGAGCAGGGGCAGGCTGCGGCGCAGGGCCGCGTCCCGGCGGAGCAGGTCGATGGCCCGCCGCCGGGCGACCGTCGTCAGCCAGCCGCCCGGCCGCGCGGGGATCCCCTCATCCGCCCAGGCCGTCAGCGCGCGGGCGTAGGCCTCCTGGACGCACTCCTCGGCGACGTCGAGGTCACGGGTGACGCGCACCGTCGCCGCGAGAACGAACGCCCACTCGCGCCGGTGCGCATCGGCGACCGCGGCGGCCACTTCGGCGGTGCGCATCGGGTGGTCGGGCCTACTCGAAGGTCATGATCGGGCGGACCTCGACGCCGCCGAACGGCGCCGGGACCTCCTTCGCGATCGCGATCGCCTCGTCGAGATTGGCGGCCTCGACGAGGTAGTAGCCGCCGAGGGCCTCCTTCGTCTCGGCGAACGGGCCGTCAGTGACGGTGAACCCGCCGGCGCTGTCGGAGCGGACCGACGTCGCCGTGCCGACCGGCTGCAGGGCGTTGCCGCCACGCAGGGACGGCCCGTTCTTCTCCCCGAACGCCGTGTGCTCGCGCATCGCCCGGTCGGTGGCGGCCTGGCCGCCGGCGACATAGCCAGCCTCGTCCTCGTAGATCAGGATCAGGTACTGCGCCATCGCATGTCCCCTGTCGTCTCGCGGCCCGCCTCTCGGACCGCTCACGGATCCGACGAACGGCTCTTGGACGGATCGACACCCGTCCGGGAAGATTCTTCCCGACTTTGCGTAGCCAGCCGATCGTCACGCGTCGAAGCTTGTCCGTCGAAGTCTGCCCAAGCCGGCGCGCCCGCCCACGCCGGCCCGAGCCTGTGCGCCGGCCCACGCCGGCGCGCGCCGGCACACACCAACCCACGTCGGCGCGCGCTGGCCAGGCTCGGCACGTCGCCGGGATCGCCGGGTCTGTGCTCGCCCCCGGACGCCGCGTGACCTTGGTCGTGACGTCTCGGGAGTCGATCAGTTACGTGAACGTCAGATTTTGGGATGTGCTGAGATGTCGATCGTTAGCTTGTGTTAAGCAAGTATGTGCCGCCGACTTGTCGGGCCTGCTCGGTGGCGTGCGTCCGCGGGCTCATCTCCGACGGCGCCGGATGCCGGCCCGGACGGGAGCAGCACCGACGATGACCCCGAGGCCGCCCTCGCCACCCAGTCCGGCCGCGTCTGGCGCCAACTCTGCCGGAGCCGACTCCGCCGGGGCCGGTGACGCCGTGTCGGCCGACCGTGGGCGGCACTACGGCAAGATCGCGCTGTCGAACACGACGGTAGGCGTGCTGATGGCCTCGATCGACGCCTCTATCGTGATCATCTCGCTGCCCGCGATCTTCCGGGGGATCGGGCTCGACCCCCTGCAGCCAGGGAACATCAGCTACCTGCTCTGGATGCTGATGGGCTACATGGTGGCGGTGGCGGTGCTGGTCGTCTCGCTCGGGCGGCTCGGCGACATGTACGGCCGGGTGCGGATCTACAACGCCGGCTTCGCCGTCTTCACCGTCGCCTCGGCGGCCCTGGCCCTCACCCCGTGGACCGGCGCGAAGGCCGCCATCTGGCTGATCGTGGTGCGGATCATTCAGGGGATCGGCGGCGCGATGCTGATGGCCAACTCGGCCGCGATCATCACCGACGCGTTCCCCGCCAACCGGCGTGGCATGGCGCTCGGCATCAACCAGGTCGCCGCGCTCGGCGGCTCCTTCATCGGCCTTGTCCTGGGTGGCGTGCTGTCCGAGTGGAACTGGCGCGCGATCTTCTGGGTGAACGTGCCTATCGGCCTGGTCGGCACGATCTGGGCCTACATCAGCCTGCGGGACAATGGCCGCCGATCCGCCTCGAAGATCGACTGGTTGGGTAACGTGACGTTCGCCGTCGGCCTGACCGCGCTGCTCGCCGCCGTCACCTACGGCATCCAGCCCTACGGCGGACACACGATGGGCTGGACGAACCCGAAGGTGCTCGCCGCGCTGATCGGCGGCGTGGTCGTGCTCGGCGCGTTCGCCGTCCTCGAGACCAAAGTCGAGCACCCGATGTTCCGGCTGCAGCTGTTCCGGATCCGGTCCTTCGCCGCGGGCAACATCGCCCTGCTGCTGACAGCGATCTCCCGCGGCGGCCTGCAGTTCATGCTGATCATCTGGCTGCAGGGGATCTGGCTGCCGCTACACGGCTACGACTACGAAGAGACACCGCTGTGGGCCGGCATCTACATGCTGCCGCTGACGGTCGGATTCCTGGCGGCGGGACCGGTGTCCGGGGCGCTGTCCGACCGGTTCGGTGCCCGGGTCTTCTCCACCGGCGGCCTGCTGCTCTGCGCGTGCTCGTTCGGCGGCCTGCTGCTGATCCCGACGAACTTCCACTACACGACGTTCGCGCTCCTGTTGCTGCTGAACGGTATCGGCTCCGGCCTGTTCGCCGCGCCCAACACGACAGCGATCATGAACTCGGTACCGGCCGACCTGCGCGGCAGCGCGTCCGGCATGCGGTCGACGTTCATGAACTCGGGCAGCGTGCTGTCCATCGGCGTGTTCTTCTCGCTGATGATCGTGGGCCTGGCCTCGGTGCTGCCCCGGACCCTGACGGGCGGTCTCGCCTCGCACGGCGTGCCCGCGGACGTGGCGGGCCAGGTCGGCTCACTGCCCCCGGTCGGCAGCCTGTTCGCCGCGTTCCTCGGCTACAACCCCATCGAGCATCTAGTCGGCCAGGACACGCTGGCCAGTCTGCCGCCAGGCGATGCCCAGACGCTGACCGGCAAGGAGTTCTTCCCCTCTCTGATCACCAGTCCGTTCCACCACGGCCTGACGATCGTCTTCGCGATGGCGATCGTCATGACCCTGATCGCCGCCGCCGCGTCCCTCCTGCGCGGCGGCCGCTATGTCCACGTCGACGTCCACGTCGACAGGCCGACCACGCCCGCGTCATCCGTACCTGAGTCGTCCGTATCTGAGTCGTCCGTATCCGCGTCGTCCGTCCTGCCCACGGAGGCCGCCGTCGGCGGCCCGGAGGTCCTGGCCGCCGCCACCGAGTCCACCGCCCGACCCGGCGACTAACCGGTCGGGCGGCTCAGGCGGCCAGCTCGCCGGGCGGCTCAGGAGTCGGCGGCGCGGCGGTAGACGTCGGCGGTCAGCGCGGCGGTGCGCCGCCAGGTGAAGGTGCGGGCGTGTTCACGGCCAGCGCGGCGCGGGTCCGCCGTGCCGGCCGGGGTGGCGCCGGTGGCGTGGGCCGAGCCGTCGGCCAGGCCGCGGTGGCCGCCGTCGATCACGTCGAGCAGGGCGTCGGCCAGCCGGTCGGCGTCCGCGGGCGGGACGAGACGGACCGCGACGCCGACGACCGGGCCGGTCACCTCGCGTATCGCCGGGATGTCCGAGGCGATGACCGGTGTCCCGGCGGCGAGCGCCTCCAGCGGCGGCAGGCCGAAACCCTCGTAGCGGGACGGGAAGCACAGCGCGACCGCCCCGGCGACGGCCGTGCGCAGGTCGGCCTCGTCGAGGTAGCCGGCGCTGACGACCGCCCCGGCGGGCAGCCCCGCGGTGTCGAGCGCCGCCCCCCAGCCCGGCGGGCCGGCCAGCACCAGCGGTGGAATGTCCGGGTAGGTGCCGTGCAGGCCGCGCAGCGCGGACAGCAGCGTCCGCAGGTTCTTGCGCGGCTCGGCGGTGCCGACGAACAGCAGGTAGCGCTCGGGGAGGCCGCGCTCCTCGAGCCAGCCGGGCTTGGGAGGCGCCGCGCCGAACCAGGCGTCGTCCACGCCGAGGGGAGTGGCGATGACCCGGTCGCGGTCGATCCGGTAGGCCGCGATCACCTCCTCGGCGACCGCCTGGCTCGGGGTGATCACCACCGCCGCCCGCCGCAGCCCGCGCGGGACCAGCGAGGTGTAGCGGGCGGAGGCGGCGCTGACCGTGTCCGGGGTGCGCAGGTAGGACAGGTCATGGATGGTCAGCACGCCGCGCGCGGCGCGCAGCGGCGGCAACACGAAGTTCGTGCCGTGGACGACGTCGGCCCGCCCGGTGAGCAGCTCGACGGGCAGCCGCTCGCCGCTCGCCCAGATCTCCTGCAGGAGCCGGGCCGGCACCCGACGCGCCGCGGGGGTGATGCCCGGCGGCAGAGCCTCGGTGAGGCCGGCGAGGCCCCGCCAGGTGAACGCCGTCGCGGCGAGCTCCAGCGGCCGCGTCGAGGGGGAGCGGGCCGCCCTGCCAGGGGAGCGACCGTTTGCCGCGCGGGTGGCCAGCGTCGGCTCGGCCGGTTCGGTGGCCTCGCCGGCTGAGCGCCGCTCGCTCGTGCCTCGGCCCGCTCCGGTGCTGGGCGCCACCGCGCCGCCAGGCCGGCCGGAGCCGCCACGGCTGGCGAGGCCCGCGGCGCCTCGGCCGAGGGCGATCGTCCCGGCTGTCAGGCCAAGAGTCTCGTCGCCTACCAGGTCGGCGAGCCCGGCCAGCAGGCTCTCGACATAGCGCCCGACACCGGTCCGCCGGCCCAGCAGCGGGGTGCCGTCGAGCACCACCCGCAGCGGCGGCTGGTCCACGCTCACCGGTCGTCCGCCCCGAGGCCCGCTCCACGGCCGGCCGCCAGGTGCGCGGCCGCTAGGGCCGCTAGTGATCCTGGGGACAGCGGCCGCCGGGTGTGCGAAGGAAGATCATTTTCGCACACCCTTTGGCCCCCTAGGCGCATGGTCGTCAGATGTGCGGTCGTTCGCACGGCTGGCAGGTGAGTTCCTCGCACCGGAGCGCCCGGGATACGGGCCCACCCGCCGTGGATGCCCCTGTTCTGGCGCCGGAAGGGCGCCCGGCCGTCCGTCTTCAGCGCGCGTCAGCCTTCGTACAGGTGGTGGCGCGCGGCGATCGTGCGCCAGCGCTCGGCGAACGCCGCGTCGGAGAAGTGCTGGGCCTGGCCGACCGCCTCGGTGGCCAGCCGTGCGCGCAGGTCCTCCTCGGTGGCGAGCCGGCGGGTGAACGACATCAGCTGGTCGGGCTCCGTCCAGCGGAAGCCGTCGATGCTGTGCCGGACGATCTCGCGCTGGCCGGCGCGGTCGATGACGACCGGCACGCAGCCGCCCGCCATCGCCTCGACCGTCGTCATCCCGAAGTGCTCAGCCGTCCATGGCCGGCGCCGCTCGTCCTCGCCCCACCCGGTCGCCGACCAGAACACCGAAGCCGTGGACAGCAGCCGCTCGACGTCGGAGCGCGCCGCGTTCGGGTGCACCTCGACAGGCAGGCCGGCCGCGGCCTTCTTGATCTGCTCGACGTACGGCTTCTGCGAGTCCTCCATGCCGCCGACGACGTGCATCGTCCAGCCGGGCAGCGCCCCGCTGGCGTGCAGTTCGCCGAACCACTGGACCATCTCCAGCTGGCGCTTGGCGTGCCCGAGCCCGGGCGAGAAGAACCGCCCGACGGTGATGATGGTCTTCTCCCGCCTGGCCGCCGGGTGCAGCCGGTCGACCTGGATCGGCGGGTAGAGGACGTCGGCCTCCTGCCGCCACATCCGCCGGATCCAGCCGCGGGTGTAGTCGGAGTTGGCCATCACCGCGTCGTAGCGGTCGATCCAGGCCAGGTCGTGCGGGTCACGCAGCAGCCAGGGGAAGCGCAGCGCCACCTTGGCGCGCGGGCCTTCGTCCGCGTCGGCCACCCGCGGCCGGCTGATGGCCACGCCGAGCTCGCGCACGTCGGCCGGGCCCGGGGTGAACGGCTCGCAGATCAGGGTGATCTCGGTGCCGGTCGGCGACTCGGGCAGCGGGATCTCGTGCGCGACGAACTCCGCGCCGACGTCGATCTTGGCGAGTGTCTCGCCGCTGGCACCGACGATCCGCAGCGAGGTGCCGGTCGGAGCGCCCGGCCGGCCGAAGTCGGCGCGCAGCGCCCGCTGGGTGCCGGGGGAGATCGCGAGCACCGCGTTCCCGGACGACCAGCGCCACTGGCGCACCCGGCCGCCCTCCGGCGGATACCAGCCAAGGCCGAAGTCGACCGCCGGGCGCACCCCGCGCAGCAGCGGCCCGGCGGAGCGCACCGCCGCCTTGCGCCACGCCGCCATGTCGTGGTCGAACGGTGTCGGGAAGAAGCACAGGTAGGCGGCCTTGCGCGACCGGGTCGGCACCCGGCTCATGTAGGAGCCGTTGACGAACAGGTCGTACTCACCGGACCGGACCGACAGGTCCTCCTCGCCGCGGTCCGGGATCCGGACGTAGCGGCAGCCCGACAGGTCCAGACCGAGGTGCGCGCCGAGGTCGGCGAGATTGACGTCCGAGTGACCGAGGATGTCGACCTCGACGCCGTCGGCGGCCATCACCTGGGCGATCATGCCGTTGTGGCGCTCGCCGCCGCCCATCGAGTGCCAGAACCGGTTGTAGACGGCGGCCCTCACCGGCCGGCCCGCCGGGATGCTCAGCGGCCAGGTTGCCGGGGCCTCGCCCGCCGTCGGGGTGGCGGGGGTGCCCGGCGTCGCGGTGGCGGCGCTCGTGCCCGCGGCCTCGGCCGTCTGTGCCGGCGTCGTCGGGACGTCCTCGTCCTGGGCCACCTGGTAGGCATCGGCCAGCTCGTCGTCGGCCGCCAACCCGCCGGCGCGGCCGTGGCGGGACTCCTCCACGGGCCCGTCAGCCGTCACTGGCTCATCAGCCATCACAGACCCATCAGCCGTCACAGACCCATCAGCCGCCGCGGGCCTGCCGGCGAACCGGGCCCGCAGCGGGACGGCGCCACCGCTGGAGACGGGCGCCAGGACGCCGGGCTCGGCGGCCAGGGGCGACGGCGCGGCCAGGCTCGGTACCGCGCGCTCCGGGATCGCCGGCTCCGGCAGCGTCCCGATCTGGAAACCCACGTGCCTTCGCTCACCGGAGAAGCCGGAGTACAGCATGAACGCCCGCTCGGTCGGTTGGTCCGGATGCACCGGCCCCGGTGGGTTGGACGGTTCCTCGCCGTCCTCGCCGGGGTGGTCCCTGTCGTCCGCCAGGACGGTCTCGACGGGTTCGGTGGTCTCGACCGGTTCGGCGGTGCCGCTCCACGTCGCCGGTTCCGGCTCGCCCGCGGGAAGTTCGTCGGTGAGTTCGAAGGCGCCTTCGTCCATGGGGATGCCGGTCTCGACGGGTTCGGCGGTGCCGCTCCACGTCGCCGGTTCCGGCTCGCCCGCGGGAAGTTCGTCGGCGAGTTCGAAGACGCCTTCATCCATGGGGATGTCGACGTCCGAGAGGGCGCCGCCGTTGTCGGCGCCGGCGGTCTCCTCGGAGCTGGTGAGGCCGCGCGCCTCCGCGTCGGCCATGCCGTCGTCGGTGGGCTCGAAGGCGCCGTTGCCGACCGGGGCCGGAAGCGCGTCGTCGAGCACGGGACCGAGGGCGTCGCCGGGGAGATCCTCACCGTAGCCGCCGCCCAGATCACCGACGAAGCCGAGCCGCTCGTCGAACGAGCCGGGGGCCGGGAACGCCGGGATGTCGTCGAACGAGCCGCCAGGCCTGGGGAATACTGGGCCGTCGTCGAGAACCGCACCGCTGTCGAAGACGCGGCCGTCATCGAACATCGGGCCGCCGAACGCGGCGGAGCGGGTCGCGAGGTCGTCGTCGAAGATCCGGCCGTCGTCGAAGACAGGCTCACCATCGGAGACGGGGCCGGGGTCCGGGACGAACCCGCCGTCCGGGGCCGCGGCGCGATCGGTGACGTCGGCGAGGACGTCCCCGAAGGGGGAGGCGTAGCCGTCGCCGACGGCCGGGATCTCGGGCGCGTCGTCGCCGGACGTCCCGTCGACGCGGTCCGCCGCGGCCTCGGCCGGGAACGGCTCGACGCCCTGACCCGCCAACGGGTCGATGGCTCCCGGGTCCTGGGGCAGGCCGTCGGCGACCGGGAGGTGCTCCACCGGGACGTGCTCGACGGGCCGCGGGCCGGGCACGTCGGAGATGCCGGGCACGTCGGAGATGAGGCCGAACAGGCCCGAACGCGCGGTCGAGGCCGCGTCCGGGTCGGAGAACGTGGGCGCGATGGGCCCGGTCATGCCGTTCAGGCGAGCATCGTTCAGGCGAGCATCGTCGAAACCGACGCTGTCCGGGTCGACGCCGTCGATGCCGAGGCTGCCCGAGCCGAGGCCGTCGATGCCGACGCTGTCCGGGTCGACGCGGTCGAGGTCGAGGCCGTCCGGGTCAAGGCCGTCCGGCCACGGCGGTCTGCGGGCCAGCAGGTCGTCGGCCGTCGTCGACTCGGTGGTGAGGCCCACGGCTAGCTCCTCCGGCAGGTCATCGGAGAGCGGGTCCCAGCGCGGCAGCTCGTCGAGCGGCTCCCGCAGGTCCACATCGAGCACCGGATCGACGTCGATCACCTGGTCCGCGTCGAGGACCGCGCCGTCGAGAACCTGGCCCGCGCCGTCGTCCAGCTCGGGAGACAGGCCGGAGAACGCGATGCCGTGGTCACCGGCACGGTCGGGGTCGTGGCCGTCCCGCGCGTCGACCCCGCGCGTGCGCGGGTCCACATCGGTGCCATCGCCGGCGAACGGGCCAGAGCCGAAGTACGGCGCGCCGGCCAGACGGGCGTCCTGGGCGGGGATGCCGACCGGACGACCGGTGGCCCGGTCGATGACCTGCCCCTCCAGCGGCTCGCCGCCGCCATGACCCGTAAGCGGCTCCAGGCCGGACGAGCCGAATGGCTCCGCCGTTCCAGCCGGCTCCGGCGACGCCAGCGGCTCTCGAGCCGATCGCGGCTTGGGCTGCGACACGGGTTCCCGAGGCGGCATGGGCTCCAGGAGCGACAGGTGCTCCAGGGAGGACAGCCGGTCCGGGCGCGAGCGCGGCGGTGTCGGCCTGGTGCCCTCGTCCGGCCGGGTGGGAATGCCCAGCGGCGGCAGCGGCTCCAGCCCCGCCAGCGGGTCCAGCCGGCCCGGCCGGTCCAGTCTGCCTGGCGGGTCCAGCGGATCGCGCAGTCCTGGGTAGGCCTTGTCGTCGGGCGTGGCGGTTCGGTCGAGGAAGTCGAGGGACTGGTCGAAGGACGGGCCGAGCGGTGCCGGCCGCGCGCTCTCGTCGTAGCGGGTCGGAAGGTCCAACGGGTCGGCCCGGCCCGGCCCGTCCAACGAGTCCAGCCGGCTCAGGCCCAGCGGGTCGAGCGGGTCGAAGTTGATCGGCGTCGGGGCGGGCGGCGAACCGAACGAGTCCTGCCCCCGCGCCGACCACTCCTCGCCGGACCAGCCGCCGCTCGGGTAGCCGCCGGCCCCGACCCGCGCACCGAATCCGTCGCCACCGGGCCGGGCCGCGTCGCCGTCAGGGCTCTCGGGGCCATCTGTCTCGAAGGTGCTGTCCCCGTGGGTGTTCTCGTCGGAATGGTCCGTCATCGTGACACCAGCCAGTCCTGCAGCGCGCTGCGCCGTTCGCTTGCGGTGCGCCCAATCTCCCTGCGCCGCCCGACCATGATCGGGAACAGTCGCAGGTAGGACGCGATCACCTTCAGCCGCAGCAGCGTAGGCCGCACCGCCGGCCGGCTGCGCGCCCGCCACCCCTGGCGCAGCGTCCGTATCGCGATCGACGCGGTGGTCAGCGGGTAGCGCGCCACCGCGGCCACCGCGAGCGGCAGCGTCGCGTCCTTCGTCAGCATGAGCAGCCGGTTGCGGTCGGTATGGAAGACGAACAGCGGCGACCATTCGACGCTCGACGCCGAGTGCACATGCCGCAGCACGGCGCCGGGCACGTAACGAATGCTGTACCCCCTGGAGCGGATCCGCCAGGAGAGATCCGTGTCCTCGTAGTAGAGGAAGAAGTCGTCGTCGAACCAGCCCAGGTCATGGCCGAGCTCCGCGCGCATGGCCATCCCGTTCCCGCAGGCCGTGAAGACCTCCTCCGGGTTGGAGAACTGGCCGGTGTCGACCTCCTGGTAGCCGCGGTCGGCGCCGTAGCCGTCGCGCAGCACGATCCCGCCGACGTTGTTGATGACGTCGACGCGCGGCGCGGTGTCGTCGATCGTCACCGAGACGGCGTTCGGCTCGGTGCCGGTGACCGGCAGCGCGGCGAAGCGGGCGGCACCGCCGTCGGCCGCCGCCCAGCCGGGGCCGCCGTCGGCAGGGCCGGAGTGCCCGTCCCAGCTGAGCATGACCGTCTTCGCGGCCTCGGCCGCCCAGGTGAGCCCGAGCGTGACCGTCCCTCTTTCAGGTACGGGCACGAGCATTTCGCCGTTGCCGCGCGTCCAGAAGAACGGGGCGGTCGGCGGCCCTTCGGCCCCGAAGGTGAGCTTCTCCCAGAGGACGTCGCGCAGCACGTCGCGGCCGTTGACCGTCACCGACGAGATCCGCGCGCCGAGTGAGCGCGGGTCGTGCGGGCCGGGTGAGAAGGTCGAGGTCTCCATGCGCAGCCGGAGGAACCGCGGCAGGAACACCACCTTGCCGGTGACCGCGCCCAGCTTGTCCCCGCCGGGCTGCTCGAACGGGGCCAGCAGGTTGGCCAGCCAGTCCGGCTCCGGGATGGCGTCGTTGTTCAGCAGTACCGCGTAGGTGGTGTTCACCTGGCGCAGCGCCAGATTGTTGCCGCCCGCGAAGCCGAGGTTCCTCGACGACTCGATCACCCGCACCCAGGGGTAGCGCTCGGCGAGCATCGCCCGCGAGTGGTCGCTGGACGCGTTGTCGACGACCCAGGTCTGGAACCCGAAGCCGGTGATCTGCTTGGCGACCGCGTCCAGGCACGGCGGCAGCAGGTGGGCGCCGTTCCAGTTGACGATGACGATGGTCGCCAGCGGCCGCTCGCCCCAGCCGGAGCCGGACCCGCCGCCGTCGGGGTGCCCGGCGGCGGGCACCGCGCCGCCCGTGTCCCGGGCGTCGGAGATGCCGTCGACGCCCGGGGTGTCGGGCGTGGCCTTGGTCAGCGATCCCGCGGCCGCCACGCCGGACGCCGCCCCGACAGCGGCGCTCGCCAGGCCGCGGCTCGCTAGGCCGACGCTCGCCCGGTTGGCGCTCGTCAGGTCGCTGCTCGTCGGGTCGCTGCTGGTCAGGTCGGTGATGTGGCTCATGCCCGCGGCCTTGCCTCGTAGTCGACGTGGACCAGGCCCTCGGCGTGCGAGCTGTTGATCCCGAACAGCTCGTGGAAGCGACGTGAGGTGATGGGCGTGCCGGTCGCCGCGTCGGCGACCTCCACCCGCACGGCGAACGCGCCGAGCAGCGCTGGTAGCGAGCCGATGGTGAAGTCGACGATGGTGAAGCCCTGGCTGACCGGAATACCCCCCGGTGGGGTCTCCATCACCCAGATCGGGATCTCGTTCTGGCCGACGATGACGCAGCGCGCGCGGACTCGTTCGGGCGCGCCCTCGGTGACCTCGATGCCGACGCTCAGTGTCATCGGGTCGCCGGGGTCGTAGGAGATCTGCGGCGCCGCGCCGGGGGACGAGCCGAAGGCGACGGTCTCCGGCCGGACCGTCGCCGTGCTGTAGGCGCCGGCACCCTCGGTCGGCGAGCTGCCGAGCCGCTGGCGCAGCAGCTTCGTGCCGACCGCCGGCGCGCCGTCGTGGATCACCTTGCCGGCCTCGAGCACGACGACCCGGTCGCACATGTTCTCGATGAGGTCGAGCGAGTGCGTGACGAACAGGATCGTGCGGCCCTGGTTCCGGAACTCGTCGATCTTGGCGAGGCACTTGCGCTGGAACGCCTCGTCGCCGACGGCGAGCACCTCGTCGACGAGCAGGATGTCCGGGTCGACGTGCACGGCGACGGCGAAGCCGAGCCGGACGTACTGGCCGGACGAGTAGTGCTTCACCTCGTCGTCGATCTTGTGTGACAGCTCGGCGAAGTCGACGATCGAGTCGAACAGCTTGTCGATCTCCCGCTTGGACAGGCCGAGCAGGGAGGCGTTCAGGTAGACGTTGTCCCGGCCGGACAGCTCGCCGTTGAACCCGGCGCCCAGCTCCAGCAGCGAGGCGATCCGGCCGTGCACCTCGACCTTGCCGCTGGTCGGGCGCAGGATGCCGGCGAGCACCTTGAGCGTCGTCGACTTGCCGGAGCCGTTCGCGCCGGCGAGGCCCACGGTCTGGCCGCGGGCGATCTCGATGTTGATGTCGCGCAGCGCCCAGAAGTCCTCGCCGGCCAGGCCGCCGCGGCGGACGAACGCCTCCTTCAGGCTCGTCGCCCGCTTGTGGTACGAGACGAACTTCTTGCTCACGCCGGTAGCGCGGATCACGGTCGGGCCGGTCCCCGCCGCGGGGGCGCCGCCCCTCGCGCTCGTGCCGCCGGTCGGCAGCACGCCGGCGCTGACGCTGGCGGTCGCGCCACCGCCGGCCGGCCGGGCGGGCGCCGACGTCGCGGCCGCGCCGACGGGGAGGGGCGGGGAGGTCTGGCTCACTAGAGGTCCTCGGCGAAGTCGGCCTGCAGCTTGCGGAACACCCAGATGCCGAGCACCAGCACGCCCAGGGAGATCGCCCCCGCCATGGCCAGGCGCTCAAGGTAGTAGAGGTACCCCGGGTCGGCGAGGACCTGCAGCTGGCTGCCGTCGGGCTTGGTGGCGGTGGCGTCGACGTAGATGGCCCGCTGGAACGCCATGACCACCACGGCCATCGGGTTCAGCTCGTAGACCCAGGTGTACTCGTGGAGCCGTTGCTGGATCAGCCCGAACGCGTAGACCATCGGGTTCAGCCAGATCCAGGCCATCAGGGCCACCTCGACGAGGTGCGGCACGTCCTTGAACCGCACCGACAGCGCCGAGACCAGCATCGACATCCCGACGGTGAACACCAGCGCGACCGCGCCGGCCGGGACGAGCAGCAGCAGCCCGCCACCGATCAGCGGGTAGCCGAGCGCCAGGGTGAGCACCAGCAGCACCAGCAGCTGCAGCACGAAGTGCACCGCGGCGAAGCCGACCGCGGACAGCGGCAGCACCTGCAGCGGGAAACGGACCTTCTTCACCAGGTTGGCGTTGCCGACGACGCTGCCGCAGGCTGTCGACACGCTGCCCGCGAACGCGTTCCAGACGAGCAGGCCGGACAGGAAGTAGATGCCGAACCGCGGCACACCCGACTTGAACACGACCTGGAAGACGAACGTGTACACCACGAGCAGCAGCAGCGGGTTCGCGAGGGACCAGGCGAAGCCGAGGGTCGAGCCCTTGTACTTGACCTTGATGTCCTTGCGGATCAGGTTGCGCAGCAGCTCCCAGCGGACCCTGCTCTGGGCGCGCGACCGCTTGGCCAGCGCCCCCGGGGCCCCGCCCGGACCAGCGGAGCCCGAGGTCCCGTCCGGACCGGCGGAACCCGGGATCTGCCGGGGGGTCTGCTGCGAGTTCCTCGCCGCGTGCCGTGGCCCGGCACCGGACCTGCGCGCCGGCGCCGGACGCGGCGTCGGGGAGGTGGACGGCGACGGGGCCTGCGCCGACGGGGACGCGGCCTGCGGGGGCGCCGCTGGCTGGGGCGCCGCTGGCTGGGGCGCCGTCTGCGAGGACATGGGCGACGATGACGACTCGTCGGGGGCCGGCGACGCGGACGGCGAGGGTGACGCCGTCGCGGTCGTCGGCGTCACCGGCGGCGGTATCGGGGACGCTCCCGTCGCGCCGCCCGGGCCGGCGGCGGGGCCAGCACCTGCGAGCTGCACTCCTCGGCTCCTTCTCGACCCTGTACGACGCCGGACCCCGGGACGTCGCGGGACCGCCGCGCGCCTTGGCGCGGCCCCGGTTGTTGTCCCGATCGTGCCATGGTCCCGGTTGGGCCCGCCGAGGCGGGTGAGGTCCGGATTCGGCGACGGTGGCGTCGGCACCCGTGCCGAGCCGGCGGACCTTCCGGTTCGCCGCCCTCCCAGCAGACCTCCCAAGTCGCTGACCTCACAGATCGCTGACCTGCCAGATCGGCTTCGCCGATCTGGCAGGGACCCTGTCGCCGATCCGGCAGGAGCCCCGGCTTCGCGATCCAGCAGGAACCGGGCACCATCGCCGCACAGGAGATGAGCACGGTGGGCGCACAGCCACCCCACCGCACGCGTCTCCGTTGACGCCGGTGCCCGCCACCCGGGAGGCGGTTCATAGTATCGGCCAGCCTGCTCCGGCACCGGTCGGCGCCTTGCGCAGCCCTGGCCGAAGGAGGCGCGACGGTGCAGTCCACTCCGCCTCCGGTGTGGTGGCCGGCTCCTCCCTCGCGACTTGTCGGAGGCGACCGCACGCGGTGGCGCGGACATCCGGGACTTCCCGGGATGTCGCCCGCCGTTTCCCCCGCCGTCGCGCGGCCGACGGCGTTGGAACGGGGGTGACCGCGGTGTTCACCGACGCGAGGCTGGGGGATGCGTGGTCGCACCTCGACTCGGGCGGGGCCGACGTACTCGTCGTCGACGTCTTCGAGACGCTGCTGTGGCGGCTGGCGCCGCGGCCGGCGCACCTGTTCCTGCTGCTCGGTGAGCGGCTCGCCGCCGCCGGCCGGCTGCCGGCCGGCATCACCCCCGGCCAGTTCGCCCACCTGAGGATCCTGGCTGAGCGGCAGGCCAGGCGCCGGGTGCTGGCCACCCGTGAGGGCGTGGCCGCCGCCGGGGACGGCGGTGGCCCCGCGCCGCGGCTGGACGAGATCTGGGCGCTGCTGCGGCCCGCGCTGCCCGGCGCCGGTGAGCTCGCTCCCCTGGTGGAGGCGGAGGTCGCCGCTCTGCGGGCGGCCTACCGGGTCGACCTCGCCGCCGCCGAGCTCGTCGAGCTCGCCGCTCTCAAGCTGGGCCTGCCGGTCTACCTCGTCGCCGACACCTGCCTGTCAGCGGCGCAGCTGGAGCGCCTGCTGACGCGCCCGGAGCTCGCGGGCATCCCGTTCGCCGGCCCGTTCACCTCGGCCGACATCGGCGTCGGGACGGCCGAGGGCCTGCTCGGCCACGTGCTCACGGCGACCGGTGCCCCCACGTCCAGGCTGCTGTACCTGGCCGGCGACCCGACCGGCGAGCACACCGGTGCCGCGGGTTCAGAACCGGCCGGTGGCCCGCCGGGCCGGGGCACCGGCGACGGGCGCGCCGCGGGCCAGCCCGCGGGCGGTTCGGGCGGTTCGGGCGGGCGTGATGGCCGTGGTGGGCATGCTGGTCGCGGTGGGCGGGGCGTCACGATCGTGCGCAGGGGCGGTCCCGCTCGCGACCTGCGCGCGACGCTCGCGATGGAGGGACTGCTCGACGAACCGGACGACGCGGCCCCCGTAGATCTCGAGTACGGCGACTTCGGGCTGACCGCGCTGCGCGCCCGCGTCCTGCACCGGGCCGACGCCGCCGCCGTCCCTCGGGCGCTGCGCCGCTTCTGGGACACCGGGGCGACCGTGTTCGGCCCGGTTTTCACCGGCTTCGCCGAGTGGGTCGTCGAGCGCACCCGGGAGCTGGGCGCCGATGAGGCGTTCTGCCTGATGCGCTCCGGCCGGTTCGTCGCGAGCCTGCTCGAAAGCCCCGGCCGCGACGCCGGCGTCGCGGCCCGGACGCTGTGGGCGTCGCGCGAGGTGTGTGCGCTGGCCAACGTCTTCGAGGCCTCACCCGAGGAGCTGCGTGCCTTCCTGAGGCACGCCGGCACCGGCCCCGCGCACGCCGGCCCCGGCGGTCCGGCCCCTGGCACCGGTGGCGCCGTGGGCACCGTCGGGGCACTGCTGCGCCGGCTGCGGGTCGATCTCGCCGCCGCGCCGGGGATCTCCGCGCTCGCCGGCCGCCGGCTCGACGTGCCGGCCGGGCTGCTCGACGAGATCCTCGACGAGTTGCTGGAGACGCTCAGCCGCGACGACCGCGTCCGCGGCGAGATCGTGCTGGCCGCCGAGCGGCTGCGTGAACGGTTCCTGCGCTACCTGGACGATCGGCTGCCCGAGCGCGGCCCGGCCGTAATGGTCGATCTTGGCTGGGATGGGACCACCCAGGCGCTGCTTGCCCGGCTGCTCACCGCCACCGGCCGCGAGGTCATCCCCGTGGGGCTCTACCTGGCGACCGGTCCCGCCGCGCTCGAATACCAGCTCGCTGGCCACCGGATGGAGGGCTACCTCGTCTCCGGCGGCCAGCCAGCGCGCCTCGCCGGCCAGCTGCTGCGCGCCCCGGCGGTCGTCGAGCAGGTCGCCATGGCGGATACGGGCCGGCTCGCCTCGTTCGACGAGATGTCCACCCCGCTGTTGGGACTCGCCCGGACCAGCCGCACGCAGCTGGCGCAGCGGGCCGCCGCCCAGGACGGTGCCCGGGCCTTTCAGCAGGAGTGGTTGCGCTACCGGCGCGCGGAGAGCCCGGACAGCCCCGACAGCGCGCTGCCGTCGCTGGGTGGCGACAGCGCCCGGCTCGCGCTGCTACGCATGCTGGCTCGCTTCGTCGCCCGGCCGACGACGGCGGAGGCCGCCACCTTCGGCTCCTGGCGACACGACGGCGATGACGACGAGCCGGTCGGCATCGAGGCGACGAGTGCCCTGGTGGTCGACGGCCGGCCGCCGGGTGCCGCGTCGGAGGACGGCTCGTTCGCCGGTATGGCCGGTGCGGCTGGCCCGACTGGCCCGACCGGAATGGCGCTGGCTGGTGCTGAGGCCGGTGGGGTGGCGTCCGGCCAGGAGCGGCCGGCGGCCGGGCTGGGAAGGGCCGGATCCGAGTCGTCCGCCACGGTCGGCGTCCCTGGAGCCATGGGAGCGGGGCCGGTGACCGGCCGGCATGGGCGCGCGGAGCCCGCCGAGCAGGACGGCCGGGGTCTGTTGCCCGCCGAGCTGATCAGGCGGATGCCCTACCTGAGCCCGGCGGGTCTGGCGGAGCTGCCGCTGCGCGAGGCGACCTGGCCCGCGGCCGTCGCCGCCGTCGCGAACCGGCCGCTCGCGGTTGTCACCGAGCTCGCGGCCGCCGCGGGAATCGACCCGCGGGAGCTGTCGGCGCCGGCCGCGGCCGGCCCCGTCGAGGTGTACGTCGACACCGGCGCGGACTTCGCCCGTGGCCCCAAGGCCATCGCGGTGCCCTATGCCGGCCGGGACGGGCTGTCGCTGGTTCGGCTGCGGGTCGTCGACGCCGTCGGTGTCCGTCGCGTCCGGGTCGACCCCGCCGGCCGGCGGGGCCTGCTCCGGCTCGACTGGCTCACCCTCGCCTTCCACATCGTCGGCGCGGGCGAGCCCCGGCAGATCACGATCACCGCGTTCGACGGGCCGGGTTCGCTTCCGGATGCGATGGGCCGCAGTATCCCCGCTGGGACGCCTGGCGAAACCGGATTGGTGGACCGTAGGCGCGGCATTGTTCTCGGTCTGGTGGGGCTGAGAATACTGCAGCCCAACTTGGTCGAAATCCTCGACGACGACCCTCAACTCGTCTACAACCTGGATCTGTCCGGCATGCCAGAGTTGGGCGGCACGTACGCAATTGACGTCGAGTTCGCCTTTGGTTGGATAGGGATCCGGGGGGACCCAGTGGCCGCTCCCGCGCCTGCCGCGGCAGGCCCGGCGTCGGGGCCGCAGCTGCCGCGCCGGGCCGCCCGCCGGGTGATGCGACAGCTGGGAGGCCTGCGGTGACAGCTGGAAGACCCCGGGTGGGCGACTCGCCTCGCGGGATCCGGCGGCAGGCCTGGACAGGTCGAGACGGCCGGCTGGGAGGCCCGCGGTGAACGACACGCCGAGCACTGCCCCGGCCGGGCTGGCGGGCCACGACGGGCGGGACGAGCAGCCTGTCTCGCACACCGCCCGCCCCTACGTTCGCTCCGCCGCCTCGGCGAACACCGGTCCGCTGCGCCTCCCCAGCCCCGGCGGTGCGGCCGGGGCTGGCGAGGGTGCCCTGCGGGAGAGCTTCGCCGACCTGGCGGCCGCCGCCGCGGCCGCGCCCGGATCGGCCGAGCTCGCCGTCTACGGCCAGGAGGGCCGCGGCGCGGTCGAGGGCTACGACCCGAACGCCGCGAACCGCGCGGGCGGCCAGCCGCTGCTGCTGCGATCGCTCATCGACCTGCGGGAGGTCTGGCTGCCGCTGCTGGGCGCGGCCAGCGTCCGCAGCGTCACCGTCCTCGGCGCCGAGAACGGCTCGACGACCGGTCTGGTCGTCGAGCTGCTGCGCGCCGGCGGCGGCGGCCGGCTCCTCATCGTCGACCCCGAGCCGGGCCGCGTACCGAGCGCCGGCCGCGGCCTGGATATCGACGTGGTTCGCGACCACGGCGCCGCCGGGCTCGACGGGCACACCCCGACCGACGCCTACCTGATCGACGGTGACGCGAACTACGCCACCGTCACCGCCACGCTCGCCGCGGTCGACGACGCCGTCCACGAGTTCGGCCGGAACTCGTTCCCGCTGGTCATCGTCCACGACGTCGGCTGGCCCACCGGCCGGCGCGACCAGTACCGGGCCCCCGACCGGCTGACCGACGCCGACCTTCAGCCCCACTCCTGGGACGCCGGTGTGACGCTCGACACGCCGGACGCCGTCCTCGGCCGCGGGATGCGCGGCGGCGGCGCCTACGCGTGGGCGCTCGCCGAGGGCGGGCCGCGCAACGGGGTGCGCACCGCCGTCGAGGAGTTCGTCGCCGGCCACCCCGAGCTTCGGTTCTTCACCGTCGCGCCGGTCCTCGGCCTCGGCGTCGTCGTCGACCGGCGCGCGCCGTTCGCGACCAGGGTCGCCGAGCTCCTGTCGCCCTGGGTGGCCAACCCGCTGCTGGCCCGGTTGGAGCGCAACCGGCTCGAGCTGTACCTGCGGGTGGTGGCGACGCGCGACGAGGGGATGGCCGCCGCCCGGCTGCATCAGCAGGAGTGGGCGAAGCTCGACGCCGAGCGCATGCGGCTGGTCGCGCTCGACATCGAGAAGTCGGACCGGATCGCCCAGCTCGAGCGGGAGCTCGCCGCCGAGCGGGCGATGGCCGCCGAGGCGCTGGGCGCCCGGCTGGAGGAACCGCGGCTGGTGGCCGCCGCCCGCTCCGCCGACTCCCGGCTGCGGGCAAGGCTCCGCCGCGGCCCCAGCCGCTACGAGCAGGCCAGGGCCCGGCTCGCCCAGGAGGAGCAGCGCCGCCTCGCCCAGCTCGCCGACCCGGACACGGCCGGTGCCCTTGAGCTGGCCGGCGCCGCCGGCAGGCTGGCCCTGCCGCCCGGCGCCGGCGCGGGCGCCGACGGCTCGCTGGGCGGGGACCTCGGCGCGGGCGGGGACGGCGGTCTGGACCGTGGGTCCCATGCGCTGCCCGCTCTTCCGCCAGGTTCACCCAGTGGGCCGGCTGCCGGCGACCCGGCCGCCGAAACGGCCGCGAGCCGGGGCACGGACGCCGGAAGGGACACCGAAGAACGTCTGCGCGGCCGCCACCGGCCGCACCACCGCATCGGCGAACCGGACATCGTCGCTGGCGGCCCAGGTCACCAGGAGCCCTCTCTGTGGACACCGGGACAGGCCTCCGCCGATCCGCCGCGCCGCGGCCGCGCCGCGCGGTCCGTGCCCCCGCCTCCGCCGGTGGCACCCCCAGGGGAGCCGCACGCGCTGTCGGTCCCGCCGGGCGCGGGTTCCGGCGCCGTCCTGCTGACCCCGGCGCCTCCGCTGCCTCCGTCGCCTCTGTCCTTGCCCGACCCGTCCTCGACCGGCGGCGTGTCAGGCCCGCCGCGGGTGCCGTCGCCGCTTCTCCCCCCGTTGGCCGGCGGGGCACCGCCGAGCCCGGCCCCGCCGGTGACGCCGATCCAGTCTGGCCGGCCGATCCCCGCCGGCCAGCCCATCCCACCCGGCTCGGCGGTCCACCCGTCAGACCCGGGCCGACCGGCCGAGCTCGGCGCACCCGGCCAGCCGCCCCTGTTCGACCGCTCTGGCGTCCCTCGACGACGCCGCATGGCCGGCACATTCGCGGCCGATCGGCACGAGCCCCGCCACCGAGCCTCCGGCCGCAACCACAACCCCGAACGCAACCAGAAGCCCGACCGGCCCTCCTGACCTGTTTGGCCGCGGCTGGGCCGTGGGGTGGTTGTCAGCAGACGGGGCGGTAGGGGGCCGCGGGGATGTAGTGCTGCCACTGGACGGGATCCAGCCGGTTGGACCCGGTGCGGCAGGCGGTCGCCAGAAGCGTGGTGTCGTCGATCGGAGTCAGCCGCGCCGTGTGGTCCGAGGCCGCGGTGAGGACTGACTGGCCGTCAGGGGTGAAGGCGAGATCCTGGATCCAGTCGGTGTGGCCGGAAAGCCTGCCGACGGCGGCGGGCGGGCCACTTGTGGTGAGGTCCCAGAGATGGACCGTGTCGTCGCGGCCGGCGGTGGCGAGCATGCGGCCGTCGGGGCTGAAGGCCAGCGCGAGCACCCAGCGGGAATCCGCCTTGATCGTCTCGAGGAGGCGCGGGTGGTTCGGGTCGGTGACGTCCCACAGGCGCGCGGTGCCGTCATAGCCGCCGGTGGCGAGCTGGCGGCCGTCTGGGCTGAAGGCCACAGCCCAGACGTAGTCGGTGTGACCGGACAGGGTGGCCAGCTCGCGGGGATGGCGGGGGTCGCTGAGCTCCCAGAGGCGGGCCGTGTGATCGGTGCTCGCCGTCGCCAGCAGCCGGCCGTCGGGGCTGAATGAAACGTGGCGCACCCAGCCGGTGTGGCCGGTCAGGACGCTCAGCTCCGTCGGGCGCCTCGGGTCATGGACGTCCCAGATCCGGGCCGTGTCGTCGTGGCCGGACGTCGCCAGCAGCCCGCCGTCCGCGCTGAACGCGACGGACAGAACATAGCCCTCGTGGCCGGTCAGCGTCGCGATCTTCACCGGGCTGGCCGGGTTGCTCACGTCCCACAGGAGCACGGTGCGGTCGTAGCCCGCGGTGGCCAGGAGGGTCCCGTCCGGGCTGAAGGCGGCGGCGGTGACCCAGCCGTCGTGCCCGCTCAGCACCGCGAGCGGCGCGGGGGGCCGCGCCGGCGACGGCGCCTCCCTCGACGGCGTTCCCCGAGATGCCATCCCCCCAGCCTGGCCGGTCAGGGCCGCGAGGTCCCAGAGGCGGGTGGTGCCGTCGGCGGACGCGGTGGCGGCGAGCCGGCCGTCGAGGCTCACGGCGACGCCGAGCACCGACGCGGTATGCCCGGAAAGCGGGCTCGCCGCGGCGCCGGCGAACGAGGTGCGCAGGCTCGCCCGGGCGGTCGGGGCCGGGTTGATCCGGAAGGCGGCGAGGCTCAGCGCGTCGGCCAGGCCCGCGTCGGTGGAACGGATCTCATCGGCGGACGCGGCGACCTCGGCGGCGAGCGCGGCCGGCGTCGGGCTTGGCGCGGGTGCCCGTCCGAGCACCACCGGGATCAGGACCGCGATCAGCATCAGCGCGAGCAACGGGGTGATCATCAGGGAGCCGTGGCGCAGCCGGTCTCGCCAGGTCCGGTCCGGCGGGCCGGCGTACCCGCCGAGGGCTTCGCCGCCGGCCGGGCCGTCGCCGCCCGAGGGTGCGCCGACGCCACCCGGCCCGCCCGCCGCGTCCCCGGCGGGCCCACGCGCGCCGGTGGCACCGGCCTCGCCTGCGGCCAGGGGCGGGTCGGTGTCCGTGGGCCCGTCGGTGTCCGCGCCCGCGCCCGCGGCCGGCGGCTGGCCGGGGATCGCGCCTGAGCGGATCGCCCGGCTCACCGCCGGGTCGGGGTGGGTCGGTGGGCCCATGCCGACCAGGCGCAGGAAGAGCTCCTGGGCGGTCGGGCGCTGCGCGGGGTCCTTGCGCATCGCGTGCTCGACGATCGGGCGCAGCGCCGGGCCGAGGCCTTCCAGATTCGGCTCCAGGTGGACGACCCGGTAGAGCTGGACCGGCGTTGGCCCGTCGCCGAAGGGCAGCACGCCGGTGCTGGCGTAGGTGACCAGCCCGCCCCAGGCGAAGATGTCCGCCGCGGCCGTCACCAGCCGGCCGTTGGCCTGTTCGGGGGCCATGAACGCTGGTGTGCCGATCCGCTGGATGTCGTGGCTCAGCACGCCGTGCGCGTCGGTGGCCCTGGCGATGCCGAAGTCGATGACGCGCGGGCCGAGCGAGGAGAGGATCACGTTCGACGGTTTGAGGTCGCGGTGTACCAGCCCGGCCCCGTGGATCGCGGTCAGCGCGGCGGCGACGCTGACGGCCAGCCGTTCCAGGTCGCCGGTGCGCAGCGGGCCGCCGGCGAGCACGGCGTGGGTGAGCGTCAGCCCGTCGATGTACTCGGTGACCAGGTAGGGCGGGCCGTCCGGCGGGTCGACGACCTCGAGCACCTCCGCGGTGCAGAACCGGGCGACCCGGCGCGCCACGTCCGCCTCACGCAGGAACCTCTCCCGGAACTCGGGCAGCCGGGCCAGGTCCGCCCGAATCATCTTGATCGCGACCAGGCGCAGATCGCCCTCGATGCCGTTCGGCCCGATCTTCGCCGCCCCGCCGGTCGCCGCGTCGTCGGCCGGACCGCCACCAGGAGCGGCGCCGCCGGGGGAGGCGCCGCCGGGGATCGACTGGCCGTCGCGAAGCGGGCCGACGCCGAGGTAGACGGTGCCCATCCCGCCCTCGCCGAGCCGGCCGATCAGCTGGTAACTGCCCAGCTCCTCGGGATCGTCGGCGGAAAGCGGGTCGGCGGCGACGGCGCCCAGCGGGTGCGTCGGATGCGTAGGGAGAGTGAGTCCCTGGTGGGGCGGGACCGTCAGCGCCTGCTGGGCGGGCAGGCTCGCGGCCATGGGCGGGAAGGCGAGCGTCTGGTGCTGGTTGCGCCGCACAGACCACCCCCGACCGAGCCGGTCGCCCTCCCCCGACAGGTCTTCAGTCTGCGGTCCCACCCGCGACGCCGTGGCGCCACAATCCAGTTGCCGTAAGTAGTTCCTGTTTGCGGCCCTGCCCGGGGATCAGGGGCGACGGTGGCGATGGGCGCCGGGACGGCGGGGGATGGACATCGTCTGCTCCGCCTCGTTCGACGGTTCGGGACCGAGGCCGAACGGGCCGGTGGAGCCGCCAGAGCCAGCAGAGCCAGCAGGGCCGGCCGAGCCGGCGGGAGTGGTTGGGTGCGCACCGGTGCGACCGCCCGGGCCGTCGGCGAACCAGTCGTAGCCGCCCGTCGCGCCGTCCACGCCGCCGGTCGCCGCGAGCGCCGGCGCGGGCGCGCCGCCTCGGCCCGCGTGGTCGTCGCGCTCGCCCGGGTCGCGCGGTACCGGGCGGATCGCGAAGACCACCGACCAGACGATGATCGCCAGCAGCGTCAGCGCGCACAGACCGATCACGATCTCGACCGCGAGCTCCGGCCACGGCGACCAGGCCAGCAGGTTGGAGAAGCCGGTGCGGGGCCCGCCACCCGGGCCTTCCCACCAGCGGCGGAACAGCAGCTGGCCGGCAATGCCCTGCATCGCGAGCGCCGCGGCGAGCACCAGTGGCGGGGCGAACCGGGAGAACCGGCCGGTCGAGGCGGCGCCCGCGCCGACCGCGACGGCCAGCGCCGCGATCCCGGCGAACAGGTACCGGCCGGAGATGCCGCTGACGTGGTAGGTCCGGTGGAAGTGCAGCCCGGACTGCAGCGTCATCAGGGCGAACAGGCCCGCCGTCGGCCACACCATCAGCAGCAGATCGACCCGCCGGGTCGCCCCGCGTGCCTGGGCGATCCCGACGGCGACGAGCACCGCGATCACCGCGGTGCCGATCCGGGCCGCCAGCTCCGGTACGTGCGCCTCGAACCAGCCGAAGTCGCCCCACCAGCGCAGGATCGTGCCGTTGACCAGCACGTCGGCGTACTCGCCCCAGCCGGACAGCTTGCTGCCGGGTGTGAACCCGGGCGTCGACGGCTGGAAGGAGTGGTAGCGGACGACGTTGACGACGAACCACCAGGCGCCGAAGGCGAGCGCCGCGGCCGACCCGACCAGCAGCGGCCGCCAGGGGAAGCGGGCGGCGCCGGCCGGTACCGCCGGCCCGGCCGCCGCCTCGGCGAGCAGGAACGGGGCGGAGTCGCCGCCCTCGCGCCGGCCGCCCGTGGCGGCGCCGAGTCCGGCCGCGCCGGCATCGGGTGCCTGGGTACCGGCCCGGGCCAGGGCCTTGCGGGCGCGCAGCCAGGCCAGCACGTAGGCCACGATCGCCATCGGGACGAACACGACGCCCAGCGACTTCGACAGCATCGTGACGCCGATGAACGCGCCCAGCCAGCAGGCTGTGCGCAACGAGGTGTCGCCGCGCAGCACGTAACACAGCGCCAGGGTCGTAAGCGCCCCGGTGAGCACCAGCAGGGCGTCGTTGTTCACGCTCGACCCGATGTGGGTGAGCATCGGAACCGCCAGCGGCACCAGCGCGGCGATCCGGCCGGCGACGCGGCTTTCGGTGAGCCGGTCCGCGGCCGCCCAGGCCAGCAGCGGCAGCGGCGCGACCATCAGCACACTCATCAGCCGCAGCAGGCCGATGACGAGGTCGAACCGCAGGTCCTGCGGCGCACCCGGCGGCAGCTTCACCAGCGCCGCGCCGGCCAGGTAGTAGAGCGGCGGGTGCTGCAGCATCTGCTGCACGTCGGGTGCCGGCTGGCCGGGCCTGGCCAGTTCGCCCCACTCGGGCCGGTCCGTGCGCGCGGGGGCGTCCGCCTCCGTGAACGGCCCGACGGCGAGCTCGCGTGGCTTGTCCCGGGTGCCGTAGGGCGCGGCGGCGATCGAGCCGACCGTCTCGGGCGAGACAAGGGCATGCCCGGTGGGCGGCCAGCCCTTGCCCTCGGCCAGGCGCATCACGGCATCGACGTGGTGCGGCTCGTCCGGTGCGTGGTACTGCGGCACCAGCATCGACCAGGTGCCCAGCAGCAGGGCGAACGCGGCCGTGATCAGCCAGACGGGTGCCGGCACGGACCGCAGCACCCGCCACGGGCGGAACCGCACCTCAGGCGGCAGCAGCTGGCGGGCGTCGGCGACGGCCGGATGCCGGCCTTCCACAACAGTGGGCACAGTGAAAGACCCCCCGGGCGATGGACGCCTGTCATCGTAGGGGCTCACCAGCGCACCGCCAGCAACGGATATACCTGATCGGCCCAATTCGCCCCGATCGACCAGGATATCGACCAGGATCTGGCCGTCACGGACGCCGGCCGGCACCGCTCATGGTGAACCTGAACCGATGGGCGCGTGGCGGCGTTCTCAGACATCCCATGAGCTTCGACGTCGAGCCACTGGGTGGTCACGATCTCGTTCCGGCGAGCAACGCACGCAACCCAGCCATGACGAGTGACTGCGCATCAGCGCAGTACCAACTCAGCCACCTCGTTAGCTCGGGCTCAAAGGCTTACCACCGCCATATGCCAGGGTCCGGAACCACATGGGAGGGCGCCCAGCGCCCGCGGACCTCCAGATCACGACCTCCCAGATCGGCTTCGCCGATCCGGCAGGTCTGGGGCGCGGAGCGTCCGGCCGCGGGACGGCCTCAGGACCAGGTGTCGGCGGTGCCGATGACCTTCGCGGGCGAGCCGGCGACGATCGCCTTGGCCGGGACGTCCCGGGTCACCACGGCTCCGGCGGCGACGACGGCGCCCTCGCCGATTGTCACGCCCTTCAGCACGATCGCCCCGGTGCCGATCCAGACGTGGTCCTCGATCACGACCGGCGCGCTCTGTGGCTGCTGTACGCCGTCGATGATGATCGGGTGGAAGTCGTTGTCCATGATCTGGGTGTTCCACGAGATCGTGCAGTGCTCGCCGATGGACACCCGCTCGCGGACCAGGATCTTCGCGAAGCCGTTGATGTTCACCCCGTGGCCCAGCTGCAGCAGCCCGGAGTCGACGACCACCCGCACGCCGCGCTGCAGCGAGACGACACCCTCGCAGCGCAGCCGTCCTTCCGGATGCACCCGGACAACGGACGAGTCGTGCTTGGTGGACAGGCCGAACGAGCCCAGGCCGACCCGCATCACCCCGCCGGGGCTGAACTCGAAACGCTCGTGGCCCTCGATGATCGTGCGCGAGCCCGTCCAGATCGGCTTGCCATAGGCCAGCGGGTAGCGCAGCCCGGCGACGAACGCCAGCGCCGACGTCTCCCGGCCCGTATGCAGGGCACGGACATGCTGGACGTACTCGCGGAGATCGCTCCTGAACGCACCCACGGCAAACCAGACTAGGCGCCGCCGCGATGGCCACCCGCACCGGGGCCGAAGGCGCGTAGACGCCCAGCGCCCGCCGCATCCCATGGCCTTGGGTGTCTCGCCGCGCAGTGGGTGGTCGTTCTGGTGAGCCGCCAGCGCAGCCTGGTCGCTCATGGTGACGGTGCGTCAGCGCTGTGCCAACTCGGCCACCTCGGTGACCTGGATCCAGCCGTACCACCGCCAAGTGCCTTGGCCCAAAACCACGTGGGAGGGCACTAAGCGCCCGATGGCGGGCACACGGCGCCCGTCGCATAGCGTGTCCACGGCCTGCCCACTGTCTGGGCGTGCGCCACACCGTGTCACCCTGGGGGGCGCAGAAGCCGCCGGCGGCGTCACAGTGCCCGCTCGCGTCCGGTGGCCGAGGCCGCTCAGTTCCGCACGCGACCGGGAGTCAGACCGACGTGAGTGTCAGCGCCATCCGCCAGCCCCACCCATCGGACGCGTCCATGCTCACCGCGCCCGGCGACGACGAACAGTTCTCGGTCCAGCGAGACGCGCCGTACGTGACGATCGTGCTGCCCTGTTACAACGAGCAGGACCACGTCGTCATGGAGCTCGAGCGGATCACGAGAGCGATGGACGCCAGCCGCTACAGCTACGAGCTGCTGGTGATCGACGACAAGTCGACCGACAACACGCTCGCGGTGCTCTACGAGGTGGCGTCCCAATACCCGAGGATGCGGCTGATGCCGTTCCGGCGTAATGGCGGCTCCGGCACCGCCCGCCGGATCGGCACGCGGGATGCCCGCGGCCAGATCGTCGTGTGGACCGACGCCGACATGACCTACCCGAACGAGCGGATCCCCGAGTTCATCAAGTACCTCGACGACCACCAGGACGTCGACCAGGTCGTCGGAGCCCGGCTCACCGAGGAGGGCACCCACAAGTGGGCCCGGGTGCCGGCGAAGTGGTTCATCCGCATGGTCGCGCAGCGGCTGTCCGGGATGAGGATTCCCGACCTGAACTCGGGCCTGCGCGCGTTCCGCCGTGAGGTGTCGCTGCCCTACCTGCGGCTGCTGCCGCCCGGGTTCTCCTGCGTCACCACCATCACGATGGCATTCCTGTCCAACCAGCACCCGGTGGACTACATCCCGATCGACTACGCGAAGCGGTCCGGGAAGTCGAAGTTCCACCCGTTCCGGGACGCGCGGCGTTACATCCTGCAGGTCCTGCGGATGGTCATGTACTTCGACCCGATCAAGGTCCTCATGCCGGTGGCGCTGTGGATCATGGGTCTTGGCTTCGTGAAGCTGATCTACGACGTCATCCGGTACAACTTCCACGTCACGACGTCGACGATGCTGGCGATCCTGGTCGGCTTCCAGATCGCGGTCCTCGCGCTGATCGGCGACCTGGTCGCCCGCTCCCGTGGCAGCTCCTGAGCCGTCGACGGCCACCGGGACCGAGGGCGGCGCGGCCGCCAGCGGCCGGCCGCGCGTCGCGATCGTCGGGCCGACCCACCCGTACAAGGGCGGGATCGCGCAGCACACCACGGAGCTCGCCCACCGGCTGGCCGTGCGCGGACACAATGTGTGGATCGAGTCGTGGAGCGAGCAGTACCCAGCTCGGCTCTACCCTGGTCAGCAGCGCGTCGACGTGCCCGAGATGGAGCCGTTCCCGGCCACGGGCTACCCGTTGTCGTGGCGCCGGCCGGATGGCTGGGTGCGGCTCGGCCGCCGGCTGCGGGCCACCGCCGACGTGGTCATCGTCGTCGTGGTCACCCCTATCCAGGCTCCCGCCTATCTGGGCATCCTCGCCGGCCTGGGCCGCTCCCGGCCGCGGGCCGGCGACCGCGCCGGTACCCGTGTCAGCTCAGCCGGGCGCCCGCCGGGCAAGCCGGCCGGCCCGGCCGGGCCGTTCGTGCTCGCGCTCTGCCACAACGTGCTTCCGCACGAGCGCCGGCCGGTCGACGAGCCGCTGGTCAGGGCCGTGCTGCGCCGAACCGACGCCGTCCTGGTCCATACCGACGCCGAGGCGACCCGGGCCGCGGCGCTGACCAGGGCACCCGTGCACGTCGCCGCGATGGCTCCCCACCTGTGGGCCGCGCCAACCCGCCGGGTGCGCCCGGGCGCCGCCGGGGCCGCGGATGCCGCCGGGAGCGAAGCCGCGGCCGGGGCCGCGGGTGCCGCGCTGGCCGCCGGTGGCCGGGCGCCGCGGCGGCGGGTGCTGTTCTTCGGGCTGGTGCGTCCCTACAAGGGGCTGGATGTGCTGCTGCGGGCCCTCGCGACGGGGGGGCCACCGGACGTCGCGCTCACGGTCGCGGGCGAGTTCTGGGGCGGGACGGAGGAGACCAGGGCGCTCATCGCCGAGCTCGGGCTCGCCGACCGGGTCGAGCTGCGTCCCGGCTACGTCGACGCGGCCGACGTGCCCGCGCTGTTCGACGCCGCGGATGCGCTGGTGCTGCCCTATCGCGCCGGTACCGCGTCGCAGAACGTCGACCTCGCGCACCTGCATGGCCTGCCGGTCGTCGCGACATCGGTCGGCACCCTGCCCGCGGCCGTCGCCGACGGGGTGGACGGCCTGCTGGTCCCGCCGGAGGACCCGGCGGCGCTGGCCGCGGCGCTGCGCCGCCTCTACGAGCCCGGGGTGCTCGCGGCGCTGGCGGCCAAGGTGCGCCCGCCGGACACCGCCGGTGGCTGGGAGCGGTACCTCGACGTGCTTGCCGGCGCCGTCCTGGACGAGACGTTCCCGGAGAGCGAGGCCCGGGTCGAGGCCGGGCTGGAGGATGCCGGCCTGGGGGAGGCCGAACCGGATGAGCCTGGGCCAGGTGAGCCTGGGCCAGGCGAGGCCATTGAGCACAATAGGTAAGCGTTAGAGAGCTGTCCGTACTCTCACGCACTGTGAGAGCGACGACACGCACTGCGCCGATACGTCAGACGAGATCCCGCCGAACCAGGGCACGTCGCACCGAGGCGCGCGGGCGCCAGCTGCGCTACTCCGAGATCGAGCCCCGTTCGCTCGACGAGTTCACCCGCCGCCGCAAGGCCCGCAAGCTGATCGCGGTGCTTGCCCACTTCCTCGGTCGCGACCAGGCCGCGCCGCGGGCGTTCGCCGGGCTGCGCGTGCTCGACGTGGGATGCTCCGCCGGCTTCATCTGCGACGAGCTCGCCGCCGCCGGTGCCGAGGTGACCGGCGTCGACATCGACATCGCCGGCCTGCGCCGCGCCAGGGCGCGGTTCGCCAGGCGTGCCCGGTTCGTCCAGGCCGACGGGCTCTCCCTGCCGCTGGCGGACGGCGCCGTCGACGTGGTCGTCGCGAACCACATCTACGAGCACGTCGCCGACGCCGACGCGCTCGCCGCCGAGGTGCGCCGCGTCCTCGCGCCGGACGGCGTCGCGTACCTCGGCCTCGGCAACCGGCTCGGCGTCATGGAGCCACACCACCGGCTGCCGCTGCTGTCCTGGCTGCCCCCTGCGCTGGCCGACAGGTACCTGCGGGCCACCGGCCGCGGCGAGCACTACTACGAGCGCTACCGCACGCGCGCCGGCCTGCGCCGGATGCTCGCGGCCGCCGGGCTGCGGGCCTGGGACTACACGGTGCCGGTCCTGCTCGCGCCCGAGGCGTTCCACGCCGAGGCCGACGTGCCACGCCTACCGCCGCTGCCGGGCCCGCTGCGCGGCCTGCCCCTGCCGGGCACGGTGGTGGGCCAGCTGCCGGTGGCCGCGCGGGCGTGGCTCGCGCGCGCCGCGCTGCCGCTCGCCCCGACCTTCCTGTGGGTCGCCACGCCGGGCTCGCGCCACCCCGCCGGCGAGCCGCTGCCCATCCCGCCGAGCCCGGTCGGCGCCGCCTTCTCGACCGACTGGCTGTTCAGGGACCTGAAGCCCATCTGGACGTTCGGCGCCGCGGCGACCGACCGCCAGTCTGTGGAGACCCCGGGGACAGGCTGGCGCGGAAGATGAGATCCGCCGCGGGCTGCCGCGCGGCCTCGCGACAAGCACCACCACAGGCAGGGGCGGGGCTGGTCGCCGACTCGCCGGAATGACCCGGCACGTGCGCCGGTGGGGGCGAAGGGCAGACTGGAGGCATGAGTTCGCTGCGCGACGACGCCTTGGCGTACTTCGGGCACCAGGTGCACGTGATGCGCCGCCGGGAGGTCTCCACCCTCCTGCGCTGGGCCGGCGACCTGCGCGGGCGCACCCTGCTCGACGTCGCCGGCGGGGATGGCTACTGGGCCGGCCAGGCCATCCGCCGCGGCGCACGCGCAGTCTGCCTGGACCTCGCGCGGCACAAGCTGGACTTCGGCGGACGGCTACGCCGCCACCCGGGGCTGATCGAGGGCGACGCGCTCGCGCTGCCGTTCGCCGACGGCTCCTTCGACGTCGTCATGTCCGTCTGCGCGATCGAGCACTTCGACGACGGCGCGGCCGCGCTCGCCGAGATGGCGCGAGTGCTGCGCCCCGGCGGCGATCTCGTGATGTCCGCTGACGCGCTGACCAGGGCCGAACGCTGGCCGGCGATGCTCGCGCGTCACCGGGAGCGCTACCACGTCAAGCACACCTATCCGGCGGACGTGCTGTCCAAGCTGCTGGACGCCGCCGGCCTGGACGTCGTCAGCCAGACGCACATGTTCCGCTCCGAGCGCGCCGAGCGGTTCTACCTGACGCTGTCGAGCAAGGGCGGCCGGGCCGGCTGGAACGCCGCGGCTCCGCTGTCCCCGCTGGTCGCGTGGGACGACCGGCGCACCTCCGACGACGGCGGCAGCGTGGTGCTCACGCACGCCCGCCGCCGTGGCTGAGGGCCGCATGGCGGGACGCCCGGTGACGGGACTCCGCCGGGCCGGCCGCGCCTCCGTCGGCGCGATCTCGGCTGGCACCGTCCCTGACGGTGTCGTTTCTGACGGTGTCGTTTCTGGCGGCGGTGCCCTGGGCGCCGCGGCGGCCGGCCGCCGGTGAAGGCGCAGCGGGCATTGGCCGTCCTGCTCACCGTCGGGCTGTTCGGCCTGGTGATCTTTGGCATGGGAGCCCTGTTCGCGTTGTTCGACCACCGCGTCTGGGGCTATGTCGCGGGCGCGCTCGCCTGCGCGGTGATGGTCGGCGCCGCCGTCAACGGCTCCCGTCGGTCCGAGGGCACGGGCGGGCCCGCCGGCCCCGGCCAGCGCGGTGACGGCCGCCGCCCGACGGCCGCGCGCCGCCCGGCTGGTCCCGGCCGTCCAGGCGGCGCTGGCGGTTCCGGCAGGTCTTCCGGACGCGCCGGCGGGCCTGGGCGGCCGGGGGGAACCGGCCGCCCAGGCCGCTCCGGGCGTCGCTAGAGGGCCAAAGGAGGTGCGAAAATGCTCCTCCTTCGCACCTCCGGAGGCCCCCGTCCCAGAAGCACTAGAGGGCCAAAGGAGGTGCGAAAATGCTCCTCCTTCGCACCTCCGGAGGCCCCCGTCCCAGAAGCACTGGAGGGCCAAAGGAGGTGCGAAAATGCTCCTCCTTCGCACCTCCGGAGGCCCCCGTCCCCAGAAGCACTGGAGGGCCAAAGGAGGTGCGAAAATGCTCCTCCTTCGCACCTCCGGAGGCCCCCGTCCCAGAAGCACTGAGAGGGGGCCGGACCCGTGCGGGTGGGTTTCCTGGTCGAACAGATGCTCGCGCCGGTGCCGGGCGGCACCGGCCGCTACACGGCCGAGCTCGCCGCCGCGCTGGCACGCACCGCCGTCCCGGGTGACGGCGTCACCAGCTGGTGCGCGCTGCGCCCCGAGCACCGGCCGACGGGCTTCCCCGCGCGCCTCGGTGGCGCCGCCCTCGGCCGGCTTACCGGCGGCCGGATCCCAGGTGCGCAGGCGGCGCCGGCGGCCGACGCGGCGATCCCCGGCGTACTCGGCCCGTTGCGGCTCCCGCTGGGGCGCAGAGCGCTGGCGGCGGCCTGGGCGCGAGGCGTCGGTCCGGCGCCGACCGGTGTCGACGTCGTGCACGCCCCGACGCTGCTGCTACCGCCGAGGCGGAAGGGCACGGCGCTCGTGGTCACGATCCACGACGCCGTCCCCTGGACCCACCCCCGCACACTCACGCCGCACGGCGCCCGCTGGCACCAGGAGATGGGCGAGCGCGCCGCCCATACCGCCGACGCGATCGTCGTTCCCACCCTCGCCGTCGCCGCGGATCTGCGCCCCTTCCTGCGGGTGCCCGACGGCCGGATGCACGTCATCGGCGAGGGCCCCGCCGACGCGGTTCTGCGCCTCGGCCCGGATGCCGACGGGCGGGCGCGCCGCCTGGGCCTGCCGGCCGGTGGCTACCTGCTGACGTTGGCCACCCTGGAGCCGCGCAAGGGCCTGGAAGTGGCGCTTGCGGCCCTGGGGATGCTCACCGGCCCCGCGGCCCGGCTGCCGCTGTTGCATGTCGGACAGTCGGGCTGGGGCGGGCTGGACGCGGACATGGAGGCGAAGAAGCTCGGAGTGCCGGTAGGGCGGTTCCGCTCGCTCGGCCGGATCGACGACGCCGACCTCGCGGTGGTGCTGTCACGCGCCACCGCGCTGGTCATGCCGTCGCGGTCCGAGGGCTTCGGCCTGCCCGTCGTGGAGGCGATGGCACACGGGGTGCCGGTCGTCATCTCGGACGTGCCCGCGCTCGTCGAGGTCGCGGGCCCGGCGGGGGTCGTCGTGCCGGTCGACGACCCACGGGCGCTCGCCACCGCGGTGATCCGGATCGCTGGTGATTCCGCGCTGCGCGCGCGGCTGTCGGACTTCGGCCGCGAGCGGGCTCGGCACTTTAACTGGATTGAGGCAGCGCGGGCGTGCTGGGCCCTCTACCGTCGAGTCAGCGGTTCCCCCGGCCATGTCCGTCGCCGCTGACGGGCGGGCGTAGTGTTGCCCCGGTCGCATGCACCGTCCGAACATTCGAGGGACATCCCTCGGCGCGGGCGGAGCGGACGGCGGTAGAAGTGGGCTGACGGGGCGTGACAAGGTGCTGCGCGCTCCCCAGAAATCTGACCCGATTCGGACAGACGAGAGACTGGCAGCACGTCTCGGTGGAGGGAGCGCCGTGGGACCCCGGGTGCTCGTCGACGCCACCTCGGTTCCAGCGGACCGTGGCGGTGTCGGGCGCTATGTCGATGGGCTGGTAGCGGCTCTTGGCGCGGCCGGCGCCGATCTGGCGCTGGTGTGCCAACGGTCGGACGAAGAAAGATACAGCCGGATGGCACCAGACGCCACCGTTCTGTCCGGGCCCGCCGCCATCGCGCACCGGCCGGCCCGGCTCGCCTGGGAACAGACCGGCCTCCCCCTGGTAGCCGAGCAGGTCGCCGCGGACGTGATCCACTCGCCGCACTACACGATGCCGCTGCGCGCGCAGCGGCCGGTGTGCGTGACGATCCACGACGTCACGTTCTTCACCGAGCCGGAGATGCACACCGCCGTCAAGGGGACGTTCTTCCGCTCGGCCATGCGCACCGCGGTCCGCAAGGCCGACCGGATCATCGTGCCGTCCAAGGCCACCCGCGACGAGCTGGTCCGCGTCCTCGACGGCGAGCCGACCACGACCGACGTCGCCTATCACGGCGTCGACACGGCGACCTTCCATCCGCCGACGGACGAGGACAAGCGCCGGGTGCGCATGCGCCTCGGCCTCGGCGACCGCCGCTACGTCGCCTTCCTGGGCATGCTCGAACCGCGCAAGAACGTGCCGAACCTCATCCGCGCCTGGGCCGAGGCGGTGCACTGGCGCGACGAGCCGCCGGCCCTGGTGCTCGCGGGCGGCTCCGGCTGGGACGACGAGGTGGACGCCGCCATCGCCGCCGTGCCGAGCCACCTGCGCGTGCTGCGGCCCGGCTACCTGCGCTTCTCCGACCTGCCCGGGTACCTGGGCGGCTCGGAACTGGTCGCCTACCCCTCGCACGGCGAGGGGTTCGGCCTGCCGGTGCTGGAGGCGATGGCCTGTGGCGCCCCGGTGCTCACCACCCCCCGGCTCTCGCTGCCGGAGGTCGGCGGCGACGCGGTCGCGTACACCCAGCCCGACGTCGACTCGATCGCCCGTGAGCTCGGCGCGCTGCTCGACGACGCCGACCGGCGCGCCCAGCTCGCCGCCGCCGGCCTCGCCCGCGCTCGCGAGTTCACCTGGGCGGCCTGCGCCGACGCGCACCTGGCCAGCTACGCCCGCGCCGCCGCGGACGCCTAAGAGCCGGGCGGACCCGGGACCCCATCGTGGCGGCCGGAGGGCGTGACCTGGCCCCCGGTGGGTCGGCTCCGGACCGGGCTGCTTGTGGATTGGTGATGTACAGCGGCGAGCAACCGGGCTGGCGCGGAGGCGTGCCTCCGCGGAGGCTCGGCCCACGAGCGAAGCGACGTGGGTTGGGCCGCAGCGGAGGTCGCCGGAGCGCACGTGAGCGGAGGAGGACACGGCGCGGAGGTCCCTTGGGAGCGAAGCGAGTAAGGGGCCGTAGCGCCGTGCCCGCACGGAGCGAACCAGAAAAGAGGGCCTGTTGGTGAGTGCTGAGCCGGAGATCCGGGTCGTCGTCGTGACCTACCGGTCCGGTGAGGTCATTGGCGCCTTCCTGGACACGTTGGCCAAGGCGACGGCGCGTAGCTACGAGGTCGTCATCGTCGACAACTCGCCCGAGCTGGACGAGGCCACCGCCGCGGCCGCCCGGCGGCCCGAGGCGCGGCTGGTCCGGCCGGGTTGCAACCTCGGCTACGGCGCCGCCGCCAACCGTGGCGCGGCCGGCGCCCGCGGGGACTGGATCGTCGTCGCCAACGCGGACATCTCGTTCATCCCAGGCTCGTTGGACGAGCTGGTCGACGCCGCCGCCCGCTGGCCGCGCGGTGGCGCGTTCGGCCCGGGCATCGTCAACCCGGACGGCGCGCTCTATCCCTCCGCCCGTGACCTGCCCTCGCTCGGCCGCGGCGCCGGGCACGCGCTGTTCGGCTGGTTCTGGCCGACGAACCCGTGGACGGCCTCCTACCGGCGGGAACGCGGCGCGCCGAAGGAGATGACCACCGGCTGGCTGTCCGGCTCGGTCCAGCTGCTGCGCCGGGAGGCGTTCGAGGCGGTCGCCGGTTTCGACGAGTCGTACTTCATGTTCATGGAGGACGTCGACCTCGGCCGCCGGCTCGGGCTCGCCGACTGGAGCAGCGTCTACGTGCCCAGCGCGGTCGTCGAGCACCTGGGCGGGCACTCCACGACGCGCACGTCGCGCCGGATGGTCGTCGCCCACCACCGCAGCATGGTGCGCTACCTGTGCCGCCAGTACTCAGGGCCGGCGTACCTGCCGCTGCGGGTGCTGGTCACGCTGGGGCTGGGCGCTCGGCTCGCGCTCGCGCTGGCGTTCGCCAAGGACAGCGCCGGCGCCCGGGCCACCCGGTCCGCCGAAATGCTGGCTACCGGTACCCGCCCGCGCTGACACCCGGGTCGGGCCCCGCTCCGTGGGGTGGCGTGGAGGGCCCTTCGTGGTTTCTTGATGGATTGGTCAGTTCCTCTTGACCGGGTCTTCTCCAGGGCGGGCCCGGGTTCAGGTGATCTCCGTCTGGTGGTCCGAGCGTGGTCAGGGAGAGTCTTCAGGTGATGATGTTCCGGAGCGCGGGTTCGCACTGTGGGTGGTAAACCGCGTACGGCTGTGGGGTTTCGTTTTCAGGGCGATCGGGTCCACTTGGACGGGTGGCCTCATCTCCCTGCTCGGAGTCTGGAAAACTGGCGGCCATGGACGCAGTGATGCTGGTGGGGGGCAAGGGCACCCGGCTTCGGCCGTTGACGATGTCTGCCCCCAAGCCGATGCTTCCGGTCGCCGGGGTGCCCGTCACCGCGCACATGCTTGCCCGCGCGCGCGACGCCGGGATCGACCGTGTCGTGCTCGCCACGTCGTACAAGGCCGAGGTCTTCGAGGAGTACTTCGGCGACGGGTCGGCCCTCGGCCTCGAGTTGGCATATGTGACCGAGACCGAGCCGCTGGGCACCGGGGGCGCGATCCGCAACGTCGCCGGCTTCCTGCGCTGCGGCCCGGACGACCCGGTGGTCATCTTCAACGGTGACATCCTGTCCGGGCTCGACATCCAGGCGCTCATCGCCCGGCACACCGACAGCGGCGCCGCGGTCACCCTGCACCTCACCGAGGTCGAGGACCCGCGCGCGTTCGGCGTCGTGCCGACCGACGAGCACGGCCGGGTGACGGAGTTCCTGGAGAAGACCCTCGAGCCGCCGACCAATCTGATCAACGCCGGCTGCTACGTGTTCCGCCGCTCGGTGATCGACGACATCCCGGCTGGACGGCCAGTGTCGGTCGAACGG
>NZ_MBLO01000247.1 GCF_001854805.1 Pseudofrankia coriaricola | reverse complement strand
ATCTTCAGTTGCCAGCGCAGGAGTTCCGCCGTCGAGGGCAGGTCCTCCTCGCCGAACACGCCGCGCAGGTCCCGGCCGCCCAGGTCCCGGACCGCAGAGAACAGGACCGAGGCCAGCAGCCGGCCGGCCCGCTCCGCGGCGTCAAGGAATTCCAGCGCCTCCGGGTGGGACAGCGCCCACAGGTTCGCTCCGGCCAGCGTCTTCAGCCCGCCGACGACCCCGTCCAGCTCGGCCAGCACATGATGCCGCCCGCCAAACCCGGCACCGCCCCCGCAGTTAGCGGTGTCGAAAACATGGTTTTCGGATACCGCCACGTAGTTCTCGTGCCCATTTTCCGCGGCGCCACCTCGGTTGGTGTCAGACGGAGCCTGAGGGATTCCGGTGTCCGGCCCGGCCCACACCTGGGCGGGCCGGCCATCCGGTTCCTCGGGAACAGGCGGCGCGAGCATGCCTCAACGGAACCACGCATTCGAACATATGTCCAGTTCTTGTCATTCGGGGGTGTACACCCCCGAATTTTTGGAAGTCGATGAGCAATTATCGGAAGTGCGACGCGGCGACGCTGAAGAATAAGCGGCTGGCGGCGACGCTGCGGCCAATGGAGCCGGAAATCGGGCCGCCTCCCGGCTGCGCGGGCGATGGACGACTCATCCGCCGCATCGCCGCCCCAGGCTCGCTTAGTTCGACCCGCCACGCCCTCCGGACCCGCAGTGGGCTCGTATCGCTACCTGAAAAGGCCGACGTCCGGCTGCCAGTCCCCGAAAGGGTCCCGCGGTAGACCTTCCCGTTCCGCCTCACCTACCACCCCGGCTGACCGCCGCTCCCCCGGCGACACCTGACCCGCTCCTGCCACCACGGACCGCCCGCCGGTCAGCACAGCCTGGCCCGGGGCTCACGGCGGGGTACGGGCCGCGCTGGTCGCCGGCGCGTCCAGCGCCCCGGGCTCGGTGCCGACGACCGTCCCTCGGCGACCCGGCGCACCACCCCGCGTCCGGCAAGATCAGAAAGATGGTGAAGGCTCGTCAACGGCGTGGACCACATGGTGGGTCACCGGCCGGCCAGGCGGGAGCCGACCCGCTCGCGGGAATGCGGCGACCCCCAATGAGCCCCGGCCTTTTAGGATGCGCGAAGATAGTCTTCGCGTAACCTATCGAGAGGACGGGGCATGTGGAGCTATGAGCACAGCGTCGCGACGACGGCGGAGGCCGGCGCGGTGTGGCGGCTGTGGGTGGACGTGGCGGGCTGGGGGGCCTGGAACGCGGATATCGAGCAGATCGAGGTCAGCGGGCCGTTCGCCGTGGGAAGCGAGATCGTCATGAACCCGCACGGCGAGAACCCGGTGCGGCTGCGGCTGGCCGAGGTCGCCGAACCCGAGCGGTTCGTCGACGAGGCCGACCTCGGCGACGTCCTCGTGCGCACCACCCATCGCGTCGACCCGGTCGACGGCGAGCGCAACAGGGTGACCTACCGGATGGAGATCAGCGGCCCGGCGGCCGACGAGCTCGGACCCCGGGTCGGTCCGATGATCACAGCGGATTTCCCGGAGACGATCGCCGCGCTGGTCCGCCTCGCCGAGTCCACCGAGCCGGCGGCGGCACGGTTCGACGCACCCTAGCCAGAGGCGCCCTGGCCAGTCGAGGCGCCCAGCCCAGGGCCGCGCGACAATGGCCAGGGCCGCGCGACAATGGCCAGGGCCGCGCGGCCGGAAGGCGGAGCCAGCCGGCGGAGGTGACGGAGGGCTGAACGGTCGAGCGTGGCGCTGCATCCGAGTGAGAGCCCCGGCTTCCTGCTGTGGCACGCGACGCTGCGCTGGCAGCGCGCCGTCGCAGCCGCGCTGGCGCCGCTCGGCCTGACGCACGTCCAGTTCGTGCTGCTCGCCTCCGTTTGGTGGCTGAACGCGCAAGGCGAGCGTCCCAACCAGTTGGCGGTCGCCGCGTACGCCGGCACCGACGTGAAGATGACCTCCCAGGTGCTGCGCGCGCTGGAACGCAACGGCTTGGTCGAGCGAGAGACCGACCCGGATGACACCCGGGCGAAGCTGCTGCGGATCACCGAGCGGGGCGGTGAGCTGGCGCCGCGCGCGGTTGCGGCTGTCGAGCAGGTCGACGCCGCGTTCTTCCGCCCTGTGCGTGGCGACGAGGCGATCTACCTGCTGCGCCGGCTGACGGAGCGGGACGGCGGACCGGGCGGCTGACGCCCGCTCGGGCGGCGGCACCTCACCACTCGTCTTCGAAGCCTGGGAACGCGCCTGGTACCCGCAACGCCCGCCTGGCGCTAGTGGACGCCTCCGCTCTCCCCCGCGCCGCCGCCGAACCGGATCCACGCCAACCTTCGCCGAGCGGTGGCACTCGACAGCCCGCGTCGCCTGGGTCGCCTGGGTCAGGTGCGGGCGGGGGCGTTGGCGAGGATGGCGTCGTGGACGTACCGGGCGAGGCCTGGGGCGACGATCTCGTAGACCTGGGTGAAACGCTCGTCGGCGAGATACATCTCAGCGAGACCGACGTGGATGTCGTAGCCGCAGTCGTAGAACCACCGGGTGATGTGCTGGCGGTGTTCCTCGGCCAACGCCGTTGTCTCGGGACCGTCCGCAGGTAGACCGGACAGCAGCGCCTCGCGCCAGGCACGCAACGCCGCGTCGCTCTCGGCCTTCAGGCGCGCCCAGTCGTCCTTCGTGTAGGACGCGGCCCGGCGCTGGGACTCCTGGTAGGCGTCGGTCTCGCCGAACCGGTGCTCAGCCTCGTCGGCCCACTCACCGCCGACCTTGTCGGTGCCGAAGACCTCGAGTTGTTCCTCGGGGGTCAGTCGCATGCCCATGGCGCGTGCCTCCAGATGCCTGTCGATCGCGGCCACCATGGCCGCGAGCCGCTCGCCGCGTTCCACCAGCAGCCCGCGCTGCCGGCGGAGGTGGGCAGCGGTGTCCACGCCCGGGTCGCTCACCAGTGCCCGGATCTCCTCCAGTGGGAAGCCGAGCTCGCGGTAGACGAGCACCTGCCGCAGCCGCTCGAGATCCGCCGGGCTGTACACCCGGTAGCCGGCCGCCGTACGTCCGGACGGGCAGACCAGCCCGATCTGGTCGTAGTGATGAAGCGTCCGCACGGTGACCCCGGACAACCCGGCCACCCGCCCGACGGTCAGCTCCTCGGCGCTCTCACCCTCCACATCTCGACTCTGCGCCCTGACGTCGCGGCAGGGTCAAGCTCGCCGGACGCGCCGGCGGAGGCGCTCGCCCGACGCTTCGCCGGACGCACGGCGGAGGCGCACGGCGGAGGCGCACGGCGGAGGCGCACGGCGGAGGCGCACGGCGGAGGCGCACGGCGGAGGCGCACGGCGGACCGGCCGCGGCGCGGCATCAGGTCGGACGAGAGGGCCGGCATCACCAGGGGCCGGCATCACCAGGGGTAGGTACCGCCGTTCTCGTTCAGGAACACTCCCGAGCCCTCGTCGTGCCTGGCGAGCACCTGGGCCGCGATGCGGGCGCCGCCCTCCTCGGCGCTGTCCCAACCGGTGTGGCCGTTGAGGTCGGTAGCGCAGTAGCCCGGGGAGAGCGCGTTGACGGTGATGCCGAACGGGCGGAGCTCGTGCGCGTAGATCAGCGTGATGGCGTTCAGCGCCGCCTTGGACGAGTTGTAGCCGAGCAGCTGCGCGTATCTTCCCAGCGTCGGATCGGGATCGGCCAGGAAGGCGAAGGTGCCCAGGCCGCTGGAGACGTTGCCGATGACCGCGCCGGGTGACCGGCGCAGCAGACCGATCAGGGCGTTCGTGACGGCCACGACGCCGAAGACGTTGGTCTCGTAGACCTCGCGCAGCGCGGCGACCGGCAGCGTGGAGGGCGTGCGCCCCTGGTCGCGGGTGATGCCGGCGTTGTTGACGAGGATGTCCAGCCGGCCGTGCCGGGCGTCGATGACCGCGGCCGCGTGCGCGATCGTCGCCTCGTCCGTGACGTCCAGGTGGAGAAACGCGGCGTCCAGTCCCTGCTGGGCGAGCGCCGCGGCCGCCGCCTCGCCCAGTTCGGGGCTGCGCGCGCCGAGCAGCACGGTGTGGCCCTGCCTGGCGACGGCCGCCGCCGTGGCGAGACCGATTCCCTTGTTCGCGCCGGTGACGAGCACGATCTTGCGAAGGGAGGCCTGGGAAGCGGGTTCGTGGGAGGTCATGAGTTTCACCGTCACGTCGGGGACCGGCCATGAGGAGAGCAGTCCCGAGGCTGGTATCGGCGGTCCCATGGTTCGCGGACCCGCGCGGGTACACCCTCGTGTCATGGACCAGGCCGGCCGCGACGAGATGGCGGCCTTCCTGCGCGGGCGGCGCGCCCGGGTACAGCCGGCGGACGTGGGCCTGCCGGCCGGGCCGCGCCGCCGTACGCCGGGGCTGCGCCGCCAGGAGGTCGCCCAGCTGGCCGGCATGTCGGTCGACTACTACGTCCGCCTCGAACAGGGCCGCGGGCCACGCCCGTCCGGTCAGATCCTCGGCGCCATCAGCCGGGCGCTGCGGCTCTCCGACGCCGAACGCGCCTACCTGCACCATCTGTCCGGCGAGCAGCCGCCCACCGCGTCCGTCCTGTCGTCCGACGTCAGTCCAGGGGTCCTGCACCTGCTGGACCGCTTCGACGACGCGCCCGCCCTGGTCTGCGACGCCAAGTACGACATCCTGGCGTGGAACCCGATGGGCGCGGCGCTGCTCGGCGACCTCTCGGCCCTCCCACCGGCCGAACGCAACGTCATCTGGCGTTTCTTCACCCGGGCCGGCGCTCGGGAACGGCACGACCCGACCAGCGTGGAGCGGTTCGCCCGCGAGTCGGTGGCGGACCTGCGCGCCGCCACGGCCCGCTATCCCCGCGATCCGGGCATCCGCGACCTGGTCCGGCGACTGCTCGACGTCAGCGAGGAGTTCCGCCGGCTGTGGGCCGAGCGCGACCTCCAGGTGCGCCGCTCGACCCACAAACGCATCCGGCATCCCGAGGTCGGCTGGCTCGACCTCGACTGCGACGCGCTGCACGACCCCGAGCGCGACCACTGGATCATCCTGTACACGGCCGCCCCCGGGACGCCCACCCACCGGGCGCTCCAGCTGCTCAAGGTCCTCGGGACGCAGTGGTCGACGGCGCCGGGGACGTCGCCCACGGCCTGAGGCAGCCCGCACGGGCGGTGAACGTACCGATGGGAGATCCGGCATGGTCGGGGGCCGGATCTCCCACCGGCTGCTGGCTACTCGGTTCGCAGCGCGACAGTTGCTCGGGTTCTCGCCGCCCAGCTGGCGGGCAGCAGCGCGCCCGCCACCGCGATGACCAGCCCGCCCAGAGCCAGCGGGACCACCACGCCCGGGTGGTAGACAGCGATGTCGGCGTGCGGGATTCCTGTGCCGACCGCGTGGCCCATCATCGGAACCACCGCGTGGTGCAGCGCGATCCCGACGGGCACGCCGACGAGGCCCGCGACCGCCCCGAGGCCGGCAATCGAGGCGATGACCATGCCGACGGTCTGTCGAGGCGTCATACCGAGCGCCTTGAGGACGCCCAGGTCATGGGCGCGCTCCCGGGTGTCGAGCACGACCGTGTTGAGGACGCCGAGGGCCGCCACGACGCTGAGCCCGAGGGTGAGCATCGCGATCAGCGCCTCCATCGTGGCGATCACGTCGGAACTCCCGGTGGTGGTGGCCTGGGCCGATGCTCCGATCGGTGCCACCGCGGTGTCGAGCGTTCGGATGTACCCCGCCAGGTCGGTCCCGGGCTTCAGGTCGACGTGGAACTCGTCCGGCCGCGCGTCGAGGCCGAGGCCGGTGAGGGTGGAGATGTCGGTCAGCAGGGTCATGCCGTCGTTGTGGAGGTCGAGGGCTTCGCCCACGATCCGGAGCCGGACGCTGTGCCCCTGGTCCGTGGCGGTCACGGTGTCCCCGACCCGGATCCCGGCGGCATGCAGGAACCGGGTGCCGACGACGGCCTGGCCGGGCCCGCTGAACCAGGTTCCTGAGATCATCTGGTAAGCCGCCCAGGACGAGTCACCCTGGTACGCCGCGACGGTGGTCGCTCCGGTGATCCCGGTGACACTCACCTGGGCCTCCGTGCGGCCGTAGAAGTGGCGTGTTCCCGGCTGCGCGGTGATCGCGGCGGCGACAGCCGTCGGGTCTGGAGCGGTCGCCGTCGGGTCAGGGGCGCCGAGTGCCGGGGCGGGGGCGGCCGGTGGGCCACCGCCAGCGCGCGGGCCTGGCGGGCCCGCGTTCTCCCTGTCGGGCGGCCCCATGGTGAACACCGTGACCGGCCCGACCGCGTCGCGGTTGCCCGCGGCCTGTATGTCGCCCAGGCTGATTCCCAGGCCGACGGCGAAGGTGACCCCGATGGCGCCGAAGCCGACCGCGGCGGCGAGCACCGCCGACCGAGCGGGGCGGGCGAACGGATGGGCGAGACCGATCCCCAGGGCGCGCGGCACCGGCATCCGACCGGTCAGCCGCGCCACCGGGCGCCCATGACCGGCCCGGGGTGCCCGGCCAGCGCTGATCGCCTCGACGGTGCTCAGACGTCCGGCGCGCAGCGCGGGCGCGAGGGCGGCGCCGGCGACCACCGCGAGCGCGGCGGCGGCGACGGCGATGTCGACCCAGACGGGAATCGACGGGGCCGTGCTGCCGTAGGCGTCCGCCTGCTCGCGCAGCACCGGGACCGCCAGCAGGTTCCCGCCCAGCACACCGAGGACGACGCCCACCGACGCGGGGATCAGCGCCTGCCCGAGGTAGGCGCGCACGACCTGCGCCGGGGTGAAGCCGAGCGACTTGAGGATCCCGATGCGCCGGGTGGCGGCGCCGACCGCGCCGCTGACGACGATCCCGATGATCAGAGCGGACATGGCCAGCCCGAGGACGCCGAAGGCCGCCACGAACGGCACGAACGCGGCGGAGTTCGCGTTCGCGGTCTGCCGGACGGCCAGATAGGACTGCGCGCCGGTCAGCGCGCCGGGCGGGACCGCCGACGCGATCGCGGCCCGGCCGGCCGTGATCTGGCCGTCGGTGGCGGCGGCGGCGAATCGGTACAGCATCTGGTAGCCCGCCGTCGTGCCGGTGGCGGTCAGCGCCGGGATCTGCGCGGGGACGACCCAGGCGTCGGCGGTGTGGCTGACCGACCGGGCTGTGCCGACCACCGTCAGCGTCGGGCTGCCCGCCAGCCCGGGGAACCGCAGGCCGGCTCCCAGCGGCAGCGATGGTACGCCGTCGGCACCGGCGTCGAGCACGATCTGCCCGGGGCCGGTGGCCCACCGGCCCGTCAGCAGGGTGACGTGGTCGACCGGCCCACCGGGGTCGGCCCGACCGACGACGGTCAACGGCGGCAGGTCGATGTCCGGCGGTAGGTTCCCCCCGTCCGTTCCCCCGTCCGTGGTGGTCCGCGGCCGTGCCGGCACCGTCGGGAACGGCCCGGCCGCGGCCGTGACGCCGGTCAGGCGCGCGGTGGCTGCGAGCTGAGCGCCGGTGACCTTCGTGCCGTCGAACTGCCCGGCCAGGTGAGCGCCATGCTGCCCGGCGAACGCGCGGTCGAACGGCGCGTCGGAGGCCACCAGCAGCCCGGCGGCCAGAACCGACGCGGTCACCGCCACGAGGACGGTCAGCGTCATCACCACGGTCCGCACCCGGTGCCGGCCGACGCCGGCGCGCACCACCGCGCCCAGCGGGCCGGTCAGCCGGCGGCCCCCTGGCCGGCCACCCGACCGACCCTCAGGCCCGCGGCCAGGCTCGCGGCCAGGCGTCCCGTCGGGGCGACCGCCGGGCGGGACGCTCTGCGTACCCACCGCACCGGGGCTCGCGGTCATCGGGCCGCCGCCGTGACGTCCCGGGTGATCGCGCCGTCGACCAGCTCGATGGTCCGGCTCGCGCAGGACTCGGCGAGCGCGACGTCGTGGGTGACCAGCAGGATTGTCTGCCCGTCCTCGTGCAGCTCGGTCAGCAGCCGGGTGACCTCTACGCCGGAGGCGCGGTCGAGCGCGCCGGTCGGCTCGTCGGCCAGCAGCAGGGCGGGCCGGTTGATCAGTGCCCGGGCGACGGCGACGCGCTGGCGCTCGCCGCCGGACAGCCGGCCCGGGTAGGCGTGGGTGTGCCGGCGCAGGCCGAGGTAGTCCAGCAGCTCGGCCGCCCGGGCACGGGCCTTCGCGCGGGGCATCCCGGCGAGCTGGGCGGGCAGCAGGACGTTGTCGAAGACGGTCAGGTCGTCCAGCAGGTTGAAGAACTGGAAGACCATGCCGATCCGGGCGCGCCGGTACTTCGCCGAGGCGGCCTCGCTCAGCGCGTCCACGCGGACGCCGTCGACCGTGATGCTGCCGGTGCTCGGCCTGTCCAGACCGGCGATCATGTTCAGCAGCGTCGATTTGCCGCTGCCGGACGGCCCGAGGACGGCCAGCGCCTCGCCCGCGCGCACGGTCAGCGACAGGTCGGCCAGGGCCGCCGTCCCGCCGGCATACTTCTTCGTCACGTCACGGATCTCCATCATCGGCGCGTCCACGCGTCCCCCATCGGGTTGGGTCGGGAAAGGTCGGGTCGGGCAAGGTCCGGACGGACGCTAGATCGACTGCCCCGGTGTGCACGTCGGCCGCGATGGCGACGTTGGCTACCCCAGCCAGGTGATCCGGAACGGGGTCATCCCTGCGATGTAGGCGCACGATGTAGCGCCCTGCTCACCTGGGTGGATGTCGCGGGTGCCCGGCCTTGCCACACTGATGCGGTGAACCGGACAGCGAGCACCCAGGGCCGGCGCGAGGAGGACGCGAGACCGCCGCGGGCCGCGGGCCACCGGCCGCGCGTCGCCTCCTGGCACCGGTTCGCCGGGACGGCCCCCGCCGGATCGGGGCGATGGACGGCGATCGCGGGCCGCCTGCGTGGCGGCGCCGCGGAACTACGCGGGACCACCGTCCAGCGGCCGTCCCTCTCCCCCTGGGCCTGGCTCGCCGATGTGATCCTGGCGCTCGCCCTGGCCACGGCGACGGCCGCGGCCGCGAGGAAGTACCGGGGCGACGGGCTGGTCATCGTGCCAGGCAGGCTCATACCGCCGGACAGGCTCGCGCCGCTGTTGCCCCCCGACGCGCCGCTGCTGCCCCCCGACCCGCCGGCGCCGCCCGCCGCGCCCGGCGGCGACTACTCCGTGGTCACCCTCGTGACGCACGACGGTGGCCACGTCTGGTGGCTGGTCCTGGCGGCGGCCCTGACCGCGGCGCCGCTGGTCGTCCGCCGCCGCTACCCGCTGGCGGCGTTCGGCGCCACGATCGGCTCGGTGCTGCTGTTCCGCCTGTACGCGGGTGACCAGATGGCGGGCGAGTTCCTGTTCGCCTCCTGCGTCATCGCCGGCTACAGCGCCGCGCGGTACAGCCCTTACCGAGCGGGCGCGCTGGCTGCCGTGGCAGTGTGCGCGACTTTGATCGCCCCGCTCGAGTTCCGCGGTTTCCTGGAAATCAGGTCGATCTATTTTCCGCTTCTCGTGCTGGTGCCGATTGGTATCGCGGCCAACACCATCCATACCTGGAGGCAGCGGCTCGTCGCCCTGGAAGCCGAGCAGGAGGCGACGACCCGGCTGGCGGTGGAGCGGGAGCGTTCCCGGATCGCCCGCGAGCTCCACGACGTGGTGACCCACAATGTCAGCGTGATGGTGGTGCAGGCCGGCGCGGCCCGCAAGGTGCTCGAGGCGGCGCCCGGCGAGGCCCGGGAGGCGCTGCTGGCGGTCGAGGCCGGCGGCCGCGCCGCGATGGCCGAGCTGCGCCATGTGATGGGCCTGCTCACCATGGCGGGCGACGGGCCGGACCCGGCGGGCACGGCGGACCTCGCGCCACAGCCCGGTCTCGACCAGGTAGCGGCGCTCGCCAGCCGGGTCCGCGACACCGGCGTGCCCGTCGAGCTGACCGTGACCGGAGCTCCGGTTCCGCTGCCGGTGGGTGTGGACCTGGCCGCCTACCGGGTCGTGCAGGAGGCGCTGACCAACACGGTCAAGCACGCCGCCGGCGCCCACGTCGCGATCACCATCGCCTACGCGGCCGACGCCCTGCGGGTCGAGGTGACCGACACCGGCGGCGTCGCCACGGCGCCGGCCGGGACGGGCAGCGGCCGCGGGCTGATCGGCCTGCGCGAGCGGCTCGCCGTCTACGGGGGCACCCTTCGGGCGGGGAAACGCCCCACCGGCGGCTACCGGGTCCGGGCCGTGATTCCGGTGGAGGAGGGGTGACCGGGCCGCCGCGGGTCGTCGTCGCGGACGACCAGGCACTGGTCCGCTCCGGGTTCAGGATGATCCTCGCCGCCGACGGGATCGACGTCGTCGCGGCGGTCGCCGACGGCGCACAGGCCGTCGACGCGGTCCGCCGCACCCGCCCCGACGTCGTGCTCATGGACATCCGGATGCCGCAGATGGACGGGCTGGAAGCCACCCGGCGGATCCTCGCCGGCCGACCGACCGATCCGGCAACCGACCCTGCGACCACCCCGGCAACCGCCCCGCGGGTCATCATGCTCACCACGTTCGATCTCGACCGCTACGTCTACGCGGCGCTGACCGCCGGGGCCAGCGGCTTCCTGCTCAAGGACGTGAGCCCCGAGCATCTGGTCGCCGCGGTCCGGCTGGTCCGCTCGGGCGACGCCCTGCTCGCCCCCGCCATCACGCGCCGCCTCGTCGAGCGCTTCGCCTCCCGGGACGACCGGGCCGTGGGCCTGCACCGCGACCTGGCCGCGCTCACCCGCCGCGAGCTCGAGGTCCTCGAGCTCCTGGCCAGGGGCCTGAGCAACGCCGAGCTCGCCGTACGGTTCCAGCTCAGCGAGGCGACCGTGAAGACCCATGTGGCGCGCATCCTGTCCAAGCTCCAGGTACGCGACCGCGCGCAGGCCGTCATCGTGGCCTACGAGACGGGACTGATCACCCCAGGCGTCGGCCGCGCCGACTCGTGACGCCGATCCTCCGAGAACCCGCGCGGTTCGCCCCGGCCACGCCGCCAGGTCAGACACCCGTCCCGGACGCGCTGGCACCCGGCGCCTTCCCGGCGACCTGCTCGAGCACCTCCCGCAGCGCGGCCCGTACGGACTCGTCGCCGATCAGCCCGTCCGGCCCCACCGCGTCCCGCGGCACGAAGATCCGCACCGGGCCCGGCGCCACGACGGCCGCGCCGACATAGCCCAACACGGTGGCGAGCGTGGCGTCCGCCCCGCCCCCTCGGCCCTCGGCGGCCACGTTGACCCAGGCGACCGGCTTGCCATAGAGCTCGCCGCCGCCGACCGTCCAGTCGAGGAGGTTCTTCAGGCCGCCCGGCAGCGATCCCGCGTACTCCGGGGTGCAGAACAGCACCGCGTCCGCCGCGCCGACGCGCCGCCGCAGCTCGGTCACAGCCGGGTGGGCCGCCTCGTCACCGTCGGGGACGAAGGCCGGCAGCCCCGCCAGGCCCTGGTAGAGATCCGCAACGACGCCGGCGGGAGCGACCGCCTGGGCGGTGCGCAGCGCGGCGGTGTTCGTCGAGCCGTCGCGCGTGCTCCCGGACACGAGCAGGATCCTCGTCTCGACACCCACCGCCACGCTCCTTCGCCTTCGCCGCCTCTGGTGCAAGGTTCTCCCTCGTACGGCCAACACGAGCCCCGATCTCGTTACTCCGGTTCTCGGCGCGGGCCTCGGGCACGTCGAGCGCGGGAGACAAGCCACACCAGCGGCACTCCGCCGGAACATGTTTTCCCTACTCGCCGGCATGTGTTCGCCATTCCGGCCGCTGACGCTCGACGGCCGTTCCAGCTCCGGTTAATCTCCAATTTCAGGAGGGGATCCTTAGCGCCGGCTGTTTGCGGCGTTCTGGCCAGGAAGGCATTTCTGGTGTCCCCTTTTTCTGCCGCCACCGCGCCGTTGCGGCGCGCACTGCTGGGCGCCGCGACGGCGACGGCCATCGCCGCGGCCATCGCGGGCTGCCAGCTCCCTTTCGCAGGCGGGCCGGCCCAGCCAGCGCCGCCGGCCCGGACCAGCGCCGCCACCGCGGCACCGGTACCGACGGCCACCACCGCCCAGCCGTCTACCGGTGACGCGACGTTCACGGCGGCACCATCGCCGTCGGCCAGCCCGTCGGCGACGACGCCGACCTCGCAGACAAGGCCCGCCACGTCCACGCGTCCCGCGGCGCCGCCCGCCACCAGCCCGGCCTCGCGCCCGGCACCCGTACCGGTGGGGGCGGGGCGCATCAGGCCCGGCGTCGTCTACTCCGGCCCGGCGACGCACTACGACGCGGACGGCGGCGGCAACTGCATGTTCGACCGGCTGAACGATCCCGCCATGCCGGTGGTCGCGATGAACGAGCTGGACTACGAGAACGCCCGCGCCTGCGGCGCCTACATCGAGGTCAAGGGGCCGGGCGGGAGCACCGTTGTGAAGGTCACCGACCGGTGCCCGGAATGCGGCGCCGGTCATGTCGACCTGAGCCCGCAGGCGTTCGAGCGGATCGCGGGCGGCGTCCCGGGGCAGGTCAACGTCACCTGGCGGCTGGTCAGCCCGGCCAGCCTCGGCCCCGTGCAGTACCAGATCAAGGACGGATCGTCGGCATACTGGCTGGCCATCCAGGTCCGCGACCACCGCAACCCGGTCGTCTCGCTCGAGGTGCGTGTGAACGGGTCGTGGGTCGCCCTCGGACGCGAGATGTGGAACTACTTCGTCGCGCCCCAGGGACTCGGCCCGGGGCCGTTCACCGTAAGGATCACCGATCTGTACGGCGAGCAGCTCGTCCATACGGTGAACCTGGCGCCCTCGGCCGTGCAGACGACCAACAGTCAGTTCGCCCAGCACTGAGCACGGTCACCGCGCGGCCGTCACCGGGACGACAGGTCCTCACCGCGCGCAGAGCTCGGGCACGACTCTCGCGCGGGGCTCATGCAAGCTACTGAGGCGGATCGGACGGCGGTGGGACCCGGCTGTCAGGCCTGGGGCCCACGGTCGGCTGACCGTCGGGCCCGAAACTGACGACCAGTCGGGCGCGTTCCGCGAGCAGGGCCTTCTCCCGTTCGCGCATCGCGGTCGCGCCGGCGAAGTCGCCGGCGTCGAGGGCGGCGTCCTTCGCCGCCCTCGCCTGGTTGAGCTGTGCGGCGATCCTCCGCGCCTTCATGTTGGCCTCGGCCAAGACGGACTGTGGCGTGATGGTTGCCGGGGCCGGCGCCACTTCCGCCGGCGCGGCGACGATGGCGTCGAGAGCGCGGCGGCGGGCCTCCTCGAGGTCGATGCCGACGCGGTAGAGGACCTCGGCGGCGACACCCGAGCGCTCGGCCAGCAGCCCGAGCAGGAGGTGCCCGGAGTCGACGTAGGTGTGGCTGAGCAGCAGGGACTCACGCAGCGAGGTCTCCAGGACGTGCTTCGCGCGGGGGGTGAACGGGATGTGCGTCATCGACGCGGGCTCGGTCACTCCGACGACCGCCTCGACCGCGGCCCGGGCGTCGGCCAGTGTCAGGCCGAACGAGGCCAGGGCGACGCCCCCGGGCCCGGCCTCCTCGTGCACCAGGCCGAGCAGCAGGTGCTCCGTGCCGATCCTGTCGTGGCCGAGCGCCTTTGACTCCTCCTGCGCGAGGACGACGGCACGCCGGGCACTGTCGGTGAATCTCTCGAACATCGGCGGTCCCCTAGACGTATCCGTATTCCCCCCGTTCCAGGTTAGATCGTCACGCCAGACGGCGCTGGCGTGGTCAATGAGGCGCAGGAACAGCTGGGTGACACCCGGTTCTCAGCGGAACCTCCTGGGAGAGCCCAGCTGGGCTTGACCTCGGTCGATGAGCGGAATTGTGTGTGGTCATGGTCGAGACAAACGTGGCTCAACGGATGTGGCGGCTGTTCGAGCCGGTGCACGCCGTCACCTACTTCGCGCCAGCCAGCCTGGCGGCGTGGGAGGACGCCGGGCTGCGGGGCTACTGGCGCGGGTACTTCGCCGGCCGGACGGCACCGCTGGGGCCGGTCGAGGCGGGGCCGGTCGTCGGCGCCTTCTTCGGGTTCGCGCCCGCCATGGTCGCCAGGGCGCTGCCGGACGTCTGGACCCGGATCTCCCCGGAGAAGGCGCTGGCCGTCCGGCTCGACGGCGCCCGCGCTGCGCTCAGCCCGCTGGTCGCCGGGACCGGCGCGGACGACCTCGCGGAGCTGGCCGCGCTGCTGCGGTCCACGGTCGACCGGACGCCCGTCGCCGGCCGGGTGCTCGGCGCCGCGAACGCCGCGCTGCCCTGGCCCGACGACCCACTCGGCGCCATCTGGCACGCCGCCACCATCCTGCGGGAGCACCGCGGCGACGGGCACGTCGCCGCCCTGGTCACCGCCGGTCTCGACGGCCCCGAGAGCCTCGTCTGGCGCGTCAGCATGGGCGGCACCGACCGCGCCTTCTACCAGCAGATCCGCGGCTGGACCGACGACGAGTGGGACGCCGCGGCCGACCGGCTGCGGGCTCGCGGCTGGCTGACGACCTCTCAGATCGCCGATCCGAGAGGGACCCCGGCCGCCGGCGCGCCGACCGAGGCCGCGCTGGCCGCCGCCCGCGATCTGGAGGCGACGACGGATCGCCTCGCGAGCCCGGCCTGGGACGCGCTCGGCCCTGCCGCCGTCGACCGCGCCGCCGCGCTGCTGGCCCCGGTCGCCCAGGCCGCGGCCACACTGCTGATGTGGCCCAACCCCGTCGGCGTCCCCGACCCGCGTGCCGCCAATGTCCACTGACACGCACAGGTGTCGGCCGACACGCCACATCACCGTCATCGGCTGACGTCGTCCGGGAACTGATGTCGCGCGTCCCGGCACCGGCACGAACGGCGGAAGCCCCGGAATCGGCGCGACGCTCCGCTGAGACCGACGAGCGCGGCGCGGCGGGACCAGGCCCGCGCCGCGAGGCTCCGGTCTCAGCAGGCCTCGCGGACCCTTGCCTCCGGCGACCGATCGCTGTCGCGGGTGCCCGCGACAGCCGCCGGCGCGGCCGGGCGGCGATGCGGACTCACGCTGGGTGGCCGCCGCCGTCCCGCGGGGCGGCGCTGAACGGGCCGTTCGAGCAGGTAGTACGACGCGGCCGCGAGTGCCACCGAGATGGCGCCGACGACCAGGATCGCCGGCCACCGGCCGAGTGCGCCGGTCAGGTCGTCGCCCCAGTGGGCGACCACCGGAAAGTGCCAGAGATAGAAACCGTAGGAAATCCGGCCGAGCCAGGCCAGCGGCCGCGCGGCGAGGGCGCGGAACAGCCAGCTCGCCGTCGTCCCCTGCTCCACCGCGAGGATGACGGCGCCGGCAAGCAGCGCGACGACGGTGTAGCCGCCGTAGGACAGCGAAGTCGGCCGTGGGCCCCAGCCGTTCGGCGCGGTCACCGTCGCCACGGCCAGCAGCACGAGCGCGGCCGGGCCGACCACGGGCAGGACGGTCCTGACGCGGTCAAGGCGACGCTGCCACGCGAGCACCGCGACCGCGCCGCCCTCCCCGTCCACGCCGCGCCGGGCCGCTCGCAGCCAGGCGGCCAGCGCGCAGCCGACCAGCAGCGCGTCCGCGCGGGTGTCCAGCGCGAAGTACGTCCGTGTACCGGACGCTCCGAACGCGATCAGAACGTCGCGCCACACCATGACGGCGGCCACCCCGCCCAGCAGGACCATGGGCAGCCGGCGGGCGAGCCGCGGCCGGCGGCACAGGGCGAGCAGCGCCAGCGGCCAGAGCAGATAGAACTGCTCCTCCAGCGACAGCGACCAGGTGTGCCCAAGCCAGCCGGCCCCCGTGCTCTGGCTCACCACCTGGGAGTAGTCGTTCACATACAGCATCGAAGCGGCCAGGCTGTGGAGAAACTCGGACCGCTCGCCCGCCGTGCCGATGCCCAGGAGCACGACCACCGTGACGCCCACGAGGGCCAGGAGCCAGAACGCGGGCATCAGCCGGTAGGCGCGCCGGACGTAGAACCGCGCGAGGGACACCCCGCCGGTCCGGTCCCGTTCGGTCAGCAGCTGTCCGGTGATCAGGAATCCGCTGAGCACGAAGAACACGTCGACGCCCAGGTAGCCGCCGGGCAGCGAGTCCATGTGGAACACGAGCACGCAGAGCACCGCGAGCGCCCGGATGCCGTCCAGCGCGGGGTTGTAACCGCCAGTCCTGACGCCGCCCCGCTCGCGGGCTCCGGCTGTCCGAACGGCCTGCCCACGGGGGCCGGCTGGGCTGGTCGGACCGGCTGGCTGGAGGCCCGGGCGCGACTGGTGGGGCAGCCTCGACTGGCCGGGCAGCCGCGGCGGCGCCGGGCCGGCCAGCAGGGTCCCCGCCCGGGTGTCCTCGGCCGCCGGGCGGCTGCGCGCCACCGCGTTCACGCGGCGCTGCCCGCGTTCCGAGTCGTGTCCGTGCTCCGCCATCCGCACTCCCCTCAGAACTGTCGGACTGCCCACTTACTGGCCGTTTGTACCCTTCTATCCCGCTAGCCTTGGGGTCGCCTGTCAGGCGGGCCTGGCGTCCGCGACGGCGGCACTGACCGTGGGCAACCGAGACGCTACTCAAAGGACTCGTCGATGCCCGCCCACCGATGTGGGCCGAGCCGCCATGGATCACACCGATCCCTCGCCCTCGATCAACCGACGACGCGGGCAGCCGATGACGCGGCGATCAGTCGGGCACCAGGTAGGCGGCGCTGGCGGGGCTCTTCCGGACTCGGCCTACCAGCGGGCGAACGAATCGCCAGAGCTGGCCTGGGGCGGCTGCTGCCGGCGGAGACAGGGAGCCTGGTCGTAACGACGCGCGACGCCCACGCCGACGCCGACGCCCCAATCCCAGGCGGGCTGTGACATTGGGCGGCGAAGGAGATGCGCAACCGTCGGCGGTCTCGCCCACGGAGCCACCGACCGGGAGCGCCACGGGCAAACGATCTCGGTACCCGTGGATACGCCGTCGCGAGGTCACCGCCCGGCACTGGAACTCACGGCGCGTTCATTCGCGTGACCGCGCTCGCGTCGAGAGCCTCGGCCTCGTCCAGGAGGCGAGCATGGCGATGTTCAACATCGCCCGGTCCCGCACGCCGCCGGCCGCGCGACCGTCGCCAGCACCAGGCAACCCCGCTCATGGCAGCGTCGGCTGGTCGGCGCGGTGTCCACGGGTCGGGCATCGCCCGTGGTCGCCTTACCTCGGCTCGGATATCCGCACCTCGGATATCCGAGCCATATCTCCCGGTTAGCCCCGGATGACGTCCTCAACGGTGGTCGCCGTGACCGCACGACGGAGCCACAGGTCCAGCTGGTCCGTGTCGGCGCAGGCCAGGATCCGCTCGCGGATCGCGTCGGGCACCGGCACGGCGCGGCTCTCCAGAACCAGCAGCACGGACCTCGCCTCGCCGCGAGCCTCGCCGCGAGCCTCGCCGCGAGCCTCGCCGCGAGCGTCGGCCTCGTTGAGCATCTCGTCGTTGTACCGCTTGCCGACAGCCGTGGTCATGACAAACGCCTCCCATCGGGCCCGGGCCGGTTCGGGCAGACTGCCCACGGTCACGTTATGGTAAAAGATCTTCGCCCTTGGTTCCAACGTCACCAGCGCGGCTAGCAGTGCGGGGTACATCTTCTCGACAGCGGGGTCGTCGAGGTGGCACATCGCGGAGAACAGCACCCGCGCCGGTCGGGCCGCTCCCAGTTCCTCGTCGACGATGGGCGGGACGTCCTCGGCGGTGAAGAACCACGGCCGCAACCACGCTCCGCTGCGGGTGTCCCGGGCGACTTGGTCGCGGTACCAGTCAGCCACCGCCCTGTCGGGGACGAAGACCACCAGGGAGGCCTTGACGCGGAACTCGGTCTCCATATGACCGACATACAGCTTCCAGGTTCCAAGCTTGTCCGGGTCCCGGCCGCGTTGGACCTCATAGACGGCGGCGCGCAGCGGCATGTCGTCCGGTCCGCAGTACAGCACCATCGCGTCCGCCTGATAGGTCCGCGGGCGGACGTTCGGGTCGAACAGCCGCGCATGGTCGAAGGCGGGGGCGTCGTCGCCAAGCAGTTCGTTCTGCACCCAGTCGGGCAGGGACGGGTCGAGCCGGAGCAGCTCGAGCGGCGTCTCGTGGGCGGAGGTGGGCATACCGCCACCATGCCTGATGGGTCCGACAGGTCTGGTTCGGGTGGTGCACCCCCCGATTGACCCCGCGGCGGCCACCAGCGCGAAAAACAGTGGCCCACGCCGGCGGCGGTGCCCGACCATTCCCTGGCAGGAATTGTCGCTGTCCGCGCCGGTCGTGAGCATCAGCCGCATGGACATCGGTGTGCTGCTTCCGACCGGGGCCGCCCAGTGGGGCGCGGACGGCGACCCTCGAGAACTCGTCGCCTTCGGCCGCCAGGCCGAACGCCTGGGATTCTCCTCGCTCTTCGTCAACGACTCCCTGATCAGCCCGCGCATCGAGGCGCTGACGATGCTGGCCGCGCTCGCCCCGGCGACCGAGACCGTGACCCTGGGAACAGGCGCGCTGCTGCCGTTCCTTCGCAGGCCGATCCAGGCCGCACAGTCCCTGGCGTCGATCGACCTGCTGTCCAGCGGGCGGCTCACGGTGGCCGTGGGGGCGGGCTTCCCCGGCCGTTTCGGGCGACCGTTCTACACCCTGTCCGAGGTGCCGTGGGGACGGCGCTTCGCCCGGCTGGACGAGACGGTCGCGTTGTGGCGGGCGCTGTGGAACGGCGCCAACTCCTTCCACGGCGAAATCCTCAGGTTCGACGACCTCCCGCCCGCGACCAGGCCGTTCCAGGCAGGCGGCCCGCCGATCTGGCTCGGCGGCGCGACCCCGGCCGCGCTAGCCCGCGCCGGCCAGATGTACGACGGGTGGCTGCCCTATCCGCCGGACCCGGCCGACTACGCGTCCGGGCTGCGGGATGTCCGCGCGGCGGCGGCCGACGCCGGCCGTGCCGCCGAGGACATCACACCCGCGCTGTTCGTCTCGGTACGGATCGACGAGGACGTCGAGAGCGGCCGCCGGACCCTGGACGACTACGCGCGGGCCACCTACGGGATGCCGCTGGCGGAGTTGGAAAAGATCCAGGCGGTGGTCACCGGCTCCGCTGACCAGGTGCTCGAGGGCCTGGCCAGGTACGTTGCCGGCGGCGCGCGCCACATCGTCACCCGCCTGGGTGCCCTGGACCTGCGCTCCCAGCGTGACCAGCTGGAGCGGATCGGCGCGCTGATCCCCGCCTGCCGGGCGGCAGCGGAGCACGCGCCCACAGGTAGATAGCCGCTCCCCTGCCGCCTCGCTGGCAGCGCCTGCCCTGTTCACCAACATCTGTACAGCGCCGGAGGACTCACCGACACCATCGCCTCCGGCCTGCTCATCGCCGTACTGGCAGTCACGCCGTTCCCCCTCTGGCGACGTACGCGGGAAATTCCACGATGGCGGCACCTCCGACCGGTGATGCTCATCGTTCGAATCCTCGGCTCGGTGCCACTGATCCTCACGGCGTCCCAGGGCCCGTACGCGCCTGGTTCCCAGGAGGGTCTCTTCGAGCGGGTGCTCGCTCTCACCGTCGCCGTGTGGATCTGTGCCCTGGCGGTCGACCTCATCGCCTCCTCGAGCCGGGACACCTCGCCGGCTCCGTCCCCACGACCTGGCCCTCTCTCCTAGGGCCGCAGCCCAGGACGGAGTGCGCGGGGAACCTCACCATCGGTGTCACGGTCCTGCGCAGGGTTCCGGCTCGCCCACCTGACCGGCCACGGCCGCGGGACGGGCGCAGGCGCGGCAGGTGTCGGCGAAGACGTCGACGAACGGTCGGGTGTCGACCGTGCGCCAGACGACGGCCAGCTCGCTGGGCGGCAGCCCGTTGACCGGCCGGCAGACGACGTCGTCGCGGTGGTAGATCTCGGCGTTGCCGGCGGAGAGCAAGGTGATCCCCAGTCCGGAGGCGACCGCTTCGAACGACTCCTCGGCGGTCTCGGCCTCCCCGGTAATGACGGCCGGGGACTGCCGGGCCGCCGCCCCGAGCCAGAAGTCCCGCTGGGCGCCGGCCGTCCTCGGCAGCGCGATGAAGGGCTCGTCGACCAGATCGGCGAAGGGCACCGTCGGCAGTCCGGCGAGGCGGTGTCGTGGCGCAAGTGCGACCCAGATGTCCTCGCGCGCCACGACCCGCCAGGAAAGCGCGCCGGTGTCGGGCACCGGCAGCCAGGCGATCGCGACGTCCACCTCGCCATGGGCCAGGCCAACTGTGGGATCGGCCCACGAGACCTGGCGGAACATCAGCTTCCAGCCGGGAAGCCGCTGTCGCATCCGCGCCGTGACGGCTGGGATGAGCCCGCGACCGATCCGCATCTGAAATCCGACCCGCACCGTCGTCCCGGCCAGGGCTGACGCCTCCGACACCGCGAGCCGCGCCGCCTCCCAGTCCTCAGTGAGCCGCCGGGCATACAGCAGCAGGGCCTCTCCGGCCGGAGTCAGCCGGACCGTCCGCCGGTCCCGATCGAACAGGACGGTCCCCAACGACTGCTCCAGCTGGCGGATCTGCTTGCTCAACGCCGGCTGCGAGATGTACAGCCGCTGGCTCGCCGCCCGAGTGAAGCTCTGTTCCTCGGCGACCGCCAAGAAGTAACGGAGGTCCCGCACGCGCACGTCCATAACCATTGGTTATAACAACGGGTCTTGGACCAACGCGGAGAAGCCAGGCACGGTGGTCTGGCGGGGCGTTCTCGACAACGTGGGCGGACAGCAGCTGGCCGAGGCCTTCTCGCTGCTCGAACCGGGCGGGGTCGCGCTGTCCATCGGTAAGGCGTCCGGCCAGCCGACCACCATCGACTTCGAGGCGGAACGGCATCGGTCCGGCGACCGGCGGATCGAGCCGTTCGTCATCGGCTCCGGACTGGCCGAGGTCATCGGCTACCTCGTCCGGCTGCTCGACCGGGGCGAGCTGGACCCACAGATCGGCTGGCGGGGCCCCTGGGAGCGGGCGCCCGAGGTCGCCGAGGCACTGCTGTCCCGCCGCGTCGCGGGCAAGGCCGTCCTCGACGTTCCGGCGGAACGGGCGGCGAGGCGACGTCCGAGCAGAGGTTCTACGAGCAGAGGTTCTAGGGAGCGTGAGCGTGGAACTCGGTGTCAGTGGTCTTAACGCGAAGGCGACGGCCGGCCCGGAGGCGACCGTCCGCCTGGCACGGCTGGCCGAGGAGCTGGGGTATCGCTCCTGGTGGGCCGGTGAACACGTCGTCCTGCCCAGCCCTCGGGTGCCGGCCTCGCCGATGGAGGCGACGGACCCGATCCTCGACCCCCTGATCCACCTGACCTACGTGGCCGCGGCCACCCGGCGGCTCGAGCTGGGCACCGGGATCATCATCCTTCCCCAGCGCAACCCGCTGGTTCTGGCCAAGCAGGTGGCGAGCCTGGACGTGCTGAGCGAAGGGCGAACGCTGCTCGGCGTCGGCGCCGGCTACCTGGAGCCGGAGATGTCCGCCATCGGGGTGCCGATGGCCGGGCGCGGCCGCCGCACGGACGAGTACCTGGACGCGATGGCGTCGCTCTGGCTCGATCCCCAGCCCGTCTACAGCGGGCAGTACGTCTCGTTCGCAGACATCGACGCGCATCCTCGGCCCGTGCGCCCGGGCGGCCCGCGAGTCGTGATCGGCGGTCACAGCCCGGCCGCCTACCGACGCGCGGTCGCCCGTGGGCACGGATGGTTTGGCAACGGCACCGCCGCCGACCTCGCCACCCACCTGTCTGGACTGGCCGCGGCAGCGGTCGAGATCGAGCGACCGGCCCGGCTCGGCCGTCTGGAAATCATCTATATGCAGCTCGATCCGATCGAGGTCACCGCTGCCGCGGCCCGCCGGTACGCCGAACTCGGGGTCGACCGTCTCCTTGTGTATCCGCTGCCGATCGAGTCGGAGAGTGACGTCGCCGCTTTCCTGGAACGGCACGCTTCCCTACCCCGCTGACCGTGTCCCCGAGTCCGATCGTCCGATCAGCCGAAGACCGGACTCGCGGCTCGCTACGCCTCGACCACCGCCGCCTGGGCGCCCGATCCCTTCCAGTCGACAAGCTGCACGATGATGCCGTTGGGGTCGCGAACCTGAAAAGCCCGCTCCCCCCACTCCTCCTCGGTCAGCGGCATAGTGATCATCACACCCTCGCCACGCAGCCGGGCGAGCTCACCTTCCAGGTCGTCGACGACGAAGGCGATGATGAGCCCGCCCGCACGGTCGTCGCGCTGGTCGGCGGGAAGCGTTGGCAGGCCACGGCGCAGGAAGACGACGTTCATACCGGCGTCGTCGCGGACGAGGGAAGCGAATCCCTCCGCGGCCAGCTGCTCGGCGAAGCCGAAGTGCCGGGTCAGGAAGCCCGCCGACGCCTCGACATCGTCGACGTTCAGTGAGACGGCGGATGAAATGATCTTCATGGTTGGCCCTTCAGGATCGACAACTCTGTACGATGTACAACATACATCGTACAGTGTTTTGTGTACGAAGATGGCCAGGTGACGGATGAACGCTCGGGATCTGGTGACCCGGCACGCACGCTGGCGCTGCTGTGGGGGAAGCCGCTCGCACCATCCCGCCGTGGACCGGCCAGGGGGCTGGAGCTGAGTGCCGTGGTCGACACCGCCATCGGGCTGGCCGACCGCGAAGGGCTGGCCGCGGTGACCATGCGGGCGGTCTCCCGGGCACTCGGCGTCGTGCCGATGACCCTCTACACCTATGTGCCGGGCAAGGCCGAGATGCTTGACCTGATGCTGGACGCGGTCTACATCCGGACGCCGCGCGCGGACACCACGGGCGCGCGCTGGCGCACGCGGTTGACCGCCGTCGCCGACGAGAACCGAGCACTCTTCTCGGCGCATCCCTGGGCCGCCGAGATCTCGACCCTCCGCCCGCCACTCGGACCAGGCCTCATGGCGAAGTACGAGCACGAGCTGTCAGCACTCGACGGGCTCGGCCTTTCCGATGTGGAGATGGACGACTGCCTGACCTACCTGCTGTCCTTCGTGCAGGCCAATGCCAGGGAGGCGCACCAGGCAGCCGCCGTGGCGACCGCCGGCGATGACGCGCAGTGGTGGGCGCGCGTCGGCCCGCTGCTCGCCCAGGTGCTCGACGAACGGCGCTACCCGCTGGCCAGCCGGGTCGGCACCGCCGCCGGTGAGGCGCATGGCAGCGCCCACGACCCCGACCACGCGTACCGCTTCGGCCTGGCCCGCGTCCTCGACGGCCTGGCCTCCCTCATCGAACGCGCCGAGCCAGGTTCGCCGGGCAGGCAGCTCAGCGCCGACGGCACCGGTTGACGCCGAATCGACCGCCAGTCATGTGTCATCCACGCGATCTCGGCCGGACCTCGGGATAGCGAGACTGCTCGCCGGGATGCACGGATCAGGCCGGGCCAGAACGCGCGACCCGAAAATCGTGTCTTCGACGCCAGTCTCCACGGCCAAGAACTCTAGTGGCGCCGCCTCGACCGCAGAAAGCCCATGATCGTAGGGTTGCGGCTGTCGGCGGTGTCGCCGCGGCAGCAGGCCGGCGACGACGGTCGCGCCGAGTCATCACCGTGGTCGCGCCCGCGAGGCCATGGCGGACGGAAGCCTTTCCGCCGATCTCGCGCACCGGACGAGGTCATTCCCAGGCGGGAATTGTCGGTCACCATCGCCGCCCACAGGATCTGGGTCCACAGGTCCAGGCGACATACCGATAAAGGAGATTCCATGATTGAGGTTGACCCGCGGGATCTGGCCGACCGCTACGTGGCCCAGTGGACGGAGCCGGACGCGGCGCAGCGCCGTGCGGCCATCGCGCGCCTGTGGGCCGAGGACGGCGTCCACATCCTCCAGCCGCCGATGGAGATCCGCGAGGCCGCGGCAGGACTCAGCTTCGAGCACCAGGCCCTCGACGCCCAGGGGCACGCCGCCATCGAGATCCGCGTGGCACGCAGCTACGAACAGTTCGTCGAGAAGGCGGGGCTCACGTTCCGGTCGTGCGCCGATGCGGTGCGCCTCCGGGACGTCGTCAAGTTCGGCTGGGAGACCGTGTCCGTCGACACCGGCGACGTGGTGGGCGGGGGCCTGGAGATCGTCGTGCTCGACGACGACGGCCGGATCAAGACCGACTACATGTTCCCGGGAGCCTGACCTCCAGGCGAGGGAGGCACCGCCTCGGCGGCCGCCGAGAGAGCTTCGGCCGTCGCCGGGTCGACCGGCAGGAACGCCTCCAGCTTCAGCTCGGCGAGCGTTACGTCGACGGCGGTGGCGAAGGTCGTCACCGTCGTCATCAGGCGCAGCTCACCGCGGGATGACCCCAGGTGAAGCGGGACCGCGAAGCCGAGCTGCCCGTCGGACGGCGCCAGCTCAGGGACGTATCTCATGAGTTCGGAGCGCAACTCCGCCATGTGGCCAAGGCGCGCCAGGATGTGGCGCGCCCATTCGGCGAGGTTGCGGATACGGGGCGCGACGCCCTCTGGATGCAGCGCGAGGCGGTAGACGTTTCTGCCCGGGCCTACAAGCTCGGGCGCCGCGCCCTCGGTGATCAGATCGAATGCGTCGTTCGCGGCGATCAGGTCGCCGTCGCGGTCCACGACCACCGCCGGATATGGCAAGTGCCCACGGACGATGTGATCGATCGCCGTGCGCACCGGGGCCAGCACCGGTTCGTCAAGCGAGCTCTCCGGGTAGACGGGCGCAAACCCGGCGGCCAACAACAGCTCGTTGCGCTCCCGCAGCGGCAGTTCGAGTGACTCGGCCAGACGCACGACCATGCTCCGGCCGGGGACGGACCTACCGGACTCGATGAAGCTGAGGTGCCGCTGGGTGGTACCCGCCCGCAGCGCCAGATCGAGCTGGCTGAGACGACGGCCGGTACGGCGTTCACGTAGCGCGTGAGGGAAGTCCACAGGCCTGTTCTACCGGCCGTGGCGTCCTGGGCCATTCCTCGCCGGGAATTGTCGCTGTCCGCACCGGCCGTGAGCACCGTCGCCATGGACATCGGCGTACTGCTTTCGACCAAAGCCGCCGAGTGGGGCGCGGGCACCTCCGAGCGGTACTGGCAGGCTTGGGGTGATGACCGAGCCCCCTACCGCCCCGGACGCCGCCACCGCCTATGACGTCGCCGCCGCCTATGACGTCGCCGCCGTCCGCGGCCGCTTCCCGGCGCTCGCCGCCGGCGCCGCCCACTTCGACGGGCCGGGAGGCTCTCAGACCCCCGATGTCGTGGCTCGGGCGGTCTACGACACGCTCACCCGTCCGCTGGCCAACCGTGGCACCGTGACGCTCGGCGAGCGCAACGCGGAGGAGACCGTCGTCGCCTGCCGTGCCGCCCTCGCCGACCTCCTCGACGTCGAGCCGGACGGTGTGATCTTCGGCCGCAGCATGACGCAGAACACGATGGACCTCGCCCGCACGATGGCGAGGCGATGGGGTCCGGCGGACGAGGTGGTCGTCACCCGGCTCGACCATGACGGCAACGTCCGGCCGTGGGTTCTCGCCGCGCGGGCGGTCGGGGTGACGGTCCGTTTCGCCGACTTCGACCCCGAGACCGGCGAGCTCGAGCTCGACCACATCGAGCGTGTCCTCTCCCACGCCACACGGCTGGTCGCGGTCACGGCGGCCTCCAACCTGATCGGCACCATGCCCGACATCGCCGCGATCAGCCAGCTGGCCCACGCCGCCGGCGCCTGGCTGCACGTCGACGGCGTGCACCACTCGGCGCATGCGGCGGTCGACGTACCGGCCCTCGGCGCGGACTTCTACGCCTGCTCTCCCTACAAGTTCCTCGGCCCCCACTGTGGCGTCACCTACGGCAGGCCCGAGCTCCTCGAACAGCTCTCCCCCGACAAGCTGCTGCCGGCGACCGACGCCGTGCCGGAGCGGTTCGAGCTCGGCACCCTCCCCTACGAGCTGATGGCCGGTACGACAGCGGCCGTCGACTTCCTCGCCGACCTGGCACCCAGCGCGGCCGGTACCGGCCGCGCGGCCGGCGCGGGCAGCGCGGGCGCGGACCGGCGCGCGAGGCTTCTCGCTTCGATGGCGGCGCTTCAGGCCCACGAGGACGTCCTGCGCGAGCGGATCGAGGCAGGGCTGCGCGAGCTGCCCGGGGCCACGCTCTGGTCACGAGCGGCCCGCCGCACGCCCACCCTCCTTACGACCTTCGAGGGCCATGACCCGCAGGACATCCGGACCTTCCTCGGCGAACGCGGGGTCAACGCCCCCGCCGGCTCCTTCTACGCCTATGAGGCCTCCCACCGGCTCGGCCTCGGTGACGCCGGCGGCCTGCGGATCGGGCTGGCGCCGTACAACGACGACAGCGACGTCGACCGGCTGCTCACGGGGCTGAGGGAATACTTCGACCGCGGCCACCGCGGCCACCGCGGGCGTCGTCTCGCTTGACGATGTGACGATCCGGTGGACATCGAACGTCCCGGAACGTCCCGCCGCGAGCGGTTGGTGAACGCGCGGGCTTCGGGCTACCAGGCGATGGAGTTGGGGTTGGTGCCGCGGAGGAACGGGAGGCGGGTGGCCTTGGCGGTGGCGATGTCGATGCGGTAGGCCGCGCCGGCGCCGTCGACGACCATCAGGAGCTTGCCGGCCGGGTCGAGGGCCATCGGGTGAACGTCCAGAGGGCGTTGCCCCGGTCCTGTTTCGGCTCCTCGAACAGGGCCCGCAGCTGACGGCCGGTGAAGGCGTCCAGCTCGACGACCCGGGTCACCGGGGCCCCGTCGGGACGTTGCTGGGCGGCGATGACGTAGACCCGGGTGCCGCCGACGCCGAGAAGCGGGGTGATCATGGTGTCCAGCTGCAGAAGCGTCGGAGGCGCGGTGTTCGGCGGCAGCTGCGGTGGCAGGGGTCCGTCCGTCCCCCAGCCGAAGATCGGCTTGATGGTGCTGTCCCGGACCAGCGACACCTCGTGGCCCGCCCCATCGATCGTCAACCGGTACGCGAACCCCCTGGGCGTGGCGCGGTCGTAGGCGAAGGCATGGAACACGCGCGGATCGCTCGTCGCCTCGACCGTCGTGAAGAACTCATCCGACCGCGGCTGGACGGTCGCGGTGACGGCGCCGGTCAGCGCGTCCCGCACGGCGACCTCCCGGTACTTTCCGTCGGCGATCGTCGTGAGGAAGTAACGAGCCGGGAATCCGGCCTCGGCGACGGCCGCCGCCCAGGGGTCGGGCGGCTTTCGGAGCGCCTGGGCAGCACAACCGCCGACCCGCCGACCAGGAGCAGGACGACGACGCCGACCAGCACAGGCACGAGACGCCGCGCCCGGCCCGTGCGCGGCTCGCCGCGGTGGTACCAGCGCTGCCGGGCCAGGCTGGTGGGCGAGGCTGGGACCCTTCCGGGTGCCAGGTCGGTGGTCACCAGGTCGGTGGTCACCAGGCCGGCGGTCGCGGCGGTCGCGTCGCGCAGGCGGTCCTCGAGCGCGGTCATGGGCCGGGTCACCACGCGATCGAGTTCGGCATCGTGCCCCGCAGGAACGGAATGCGGGTGGCCCGCGTGGTCGCGATGTCGACGCGCCGGGTTGCGCGCGTGAGGCATGGACTACGAAGCCCGGGTTGGCCGGACGGCTGAGCCAGGCCCTCCACCCGACGCGGCCTGAGATCAAGCCGCGCAACCGACGCAATACTCGACGCAGTTGGCGGCGATCTTGTGCAGCTGGATGATCTGGCCCGAAACGGAATCAGGTGCGCCCGACCAGCAAGACTGCGATTTCTCCACGATCACGTTCTGCTGGGGTGGGTGCACCTGCCCCGGGCGACCTATGTCATCACCGGACTGGCTGAAGATCGTCGCTGACGACGATCGGTCGTCGACTCCAGCCGGCCTATCCCGTCAGTGAGCTGAACCAGTGAGACGGGGCGTGGCGGATCAGCACTTGGGCCGTGAGGACGACGGCGGCACAGGCCAGCAGCGGAACAACCACCAAGCGTTCGACCCTGCCGTCCGTCCGAGGTACCAGGACTGTCTCCATCCGCCAGTTCACCGGCCAGAGCAGGGGGCAGCCCTCTGGGGTCAGGCAGTCCCCGATCAGATGGGCGAGGCAACCCAGGGCGACCGGGTAAGCGGCAAAGCTCATGTTCAGGTCATGCATGAGATAGACGGCCACCCCGGCCATCCCACAGTCCTTCAGCCCCGACCAGACCTCATGCCCCTCGAAGTCCAGACCGAGGCCGCGCAGCCCGAAGCCCACGAGAACGAACAGCGCCGCCCACCAGCCGTACCGAAAGTGGGCCGCCAGCAGCCCCATGGCATACCCCATGGCGACCACAAACAGCAGGGAGTGGGTGGCGTGCCGATGGCCACCAGACGCCCGGCTCACCCACCGGCACATCGTCCTCGTGACCGGTCCGAGAGTGTTCGCGATCCGGCCGGACGGATGGTCGATGTCGGGCAGCAGCCCCGCGCCCGCGGCCACCACCGCACCGGCGATCACCTGGCTGGTTGACAACGACACCGCGTACGAGCCCAACCACTCTTCGCGGGAAAGGAGTGGCGCGGCGACCAGCCAGAGCACCGCCCCGCTCAGCGCGTGCGTCCGTCCCATCACGGCAGGTCCACCTCAATGATCAGCACCTGGCGGACTCTAGCCCGCGCCGTCCAAGGCTCCCGCGAGGCGCCAACGTGACGTCCATCGCCTATCCGACAAGACGGGCTACTTACGGCACCCGGCCTTGCGCAGCGACAGTGCGAGCGTCGCGGCCAGCGCCCCGTGACTGCCGAGGAGACGGATCGCGTCACCGTTGTCCGTTGGCGGTCCCCAGCCCTGTGCCGCGCAGATGTGCTGCGCGACATCGACGCAGGCCTCGATCGCCGTCACGGCGGTGTACATGACCCCGCGCAGCCAGATCGGATCCGCGCGGCGCTCATCGTCGGCGTCCGACTCGGAGCGGAGCACGGACAGATCGCCGGTGATCGCGCGGAGCAGGCGCCATCGCTATGGCCGCGTGCCCTCTGTTGGCGCTGCTGTTGTCAGTCGGGCTGCTCAGTCGCGCTTTGAAACGGCACCGATTCCAAGCTGCCACATTTCATAGTTCCCACATTCTGCCGTGATCTCGGCCGTCGCCTGAGCCGCGATGAAGAAGTCGTCGACCACTGGCGAGGTGCGCGAGGCCGCCACCGCGAGGCACACCTGGTCGGGCGCCAGATCCGGGATGGGCACATAGATGACGTCCGGATGTGAGTAGAACACGGTCGCCGAACGGGCCAGGAACGAGATGCCCCGGCCGGCCGCGACATGCTCGAGCGTCTCGTCCACCCCACGCACCAGGTACCCGGCGTTGGGGTGCGGGCGCCTGGTGGGCTGTGTGCTCGGGTCGGCAGGCCAGACCAGCGGCTCGCCGGCCAGGTCGGCCTCGGTGACCTCCTCCTTGCCGGCCAACCGGTGGTCGGCGGGCAGCACCGCCACCCGCGGCTCGGTGTACAGCGGGGTGACGCGCAGGCCAGTCTCGTCGATGGGCAGCCGTACATAGCCGACGTCGATGCGGCCGTCGAGCAGCATCGTGGCCTGGTCGTCCCATTCGATCCGCTGCACGTCCACAACCACGTCCGGGTGCCGGGCCTCGAAGGCCCGCGCCGCCGGGATGACCGGGATGCCGGCCCGGAAGCCGACCATTAGCCGCTGGCTGCCGCGTGCGGCCACGGTCACCCGGCGGCGGACCGCGTGCGCGGAGGCCAGCAGCGGGCCAGCGTCGGTCAGCAACTGCCTGCCGGCGTCGGTCAGCGCCACGCCGTGGCTGTCCCTGGTGAACAGCGGAGTGCCGAGATCCTGTTCCAGCGCACGGATCTGCCGACTGAGCACCGGCTGCGCGATGTGCAGCTCATCGGCCGCACGGCCGAAGTGCAACGTGTCGGCGACGGCGACGAAGTAGCGCAACTTGCGCAGGTCCAGATCCATGGAACCTCCCGGTCCGGCGATGCCTTCAGGGTATCGCAACGGCTGAAAGAGGTCTTGGACACACACTCAGGCCAGTGGCACCGTGGAATTGAGCGCCGTTTATTGCGTCATTCAAGGGCGTCGACGACACCACCGTTAACAACAACGGGGTGGGCGTGGCGTTCTGTCCAGCTATCCCGCTCCAGAAAGCAGGCACTCCATGAGCAGCATCAGCATTATCGGCCTGGGGGGCATGGCCCGCGCCATAGGCGCCCGCGCGGTCGAGGGCGGCAACGCCGTCGAGGTCGTCGGTCGCGACGCGGCCAAGGCCAAGGACTTGGCCGCCGCGCTCGGCGGCGGCGCCACGGTCGGGACATTCGGCACCGCCCCAGCCGGCGACATCGTCATCCTCGCCGTGCCGAACGCCAGCGCCGTGCCGGTCGTCGCCCAGTACGGGAACGCGCTCGTCGGCAAGGTCATCATCGACATCACAAACCCCGTGAACGCCGACGCCACGGGGCTGGTCACCCCTGACGGCACTTCCGCCGCGCAGGAGATCGCCAAGGCCGCCCCGGCGAGCGCGCACGTCGTGAAAGCGTTCAACACCGTCTTCGGCCACGTCCTGGCCCCGGGCCGCCCGCTGGACGTGCTCTTCGCCGGCGACGACGCGCGGGCCAAGGCGAGCGTATCGGCGTTCATCGAGAGCCTCGGGTTGCGCCCCCTGGATGCCGGAGGCCTGGAGATGGCGCAATGGCTGGAAGGGGCGGGCCTGCTGATGATCAGCTTGGCCCGCCACGGCGTGGGGGACTTCAACTTCTCCCTCGGCGTCAGCAGTCTCAGCTGAGCACACCCGCACCACCACTTCTCGCACCACATCACTGTTCGACGATACGTACGGATGCCGCGGCCAGATCTCGCGACCCGCTCTCCAGCCCGAATCCCGGCAGCTACCGCTCCGGCCGCGCCGAACTCGACGTCGTCTTCCGGCCGACGAGGCGTGATCGGGCCGTCATTGGCCTCCCACCGGAACGGGAGCAGACCCGGTAGTTCCGCGGTCATCGCTGGCCTGCCGAGCAGATGACGCGGGGATGGCGTTGTCGATGAGGACGGCGGCGATGGCGGCGGCGGTGAGGAAGGATTCGCTGTTGAGGACTCGGGTGCGGGCCGAGGCGCCGTCGATGAGCAGCGCCAGTTGTTCGCCGAGTTGTTCGGGGTTGGTGGCGCCGGCTTCGCGGGCGGTTTCGGTGAGCCGCGCGGCGATGGCGGTCGTGTAGTCGCGTGCGTACTGGGATGCGGGAACTGTTTCGGATACCCATCAATTCAACGGAGTGATCATGGGAAAGCTCGATGGCAAGGTAGCGGTGATCACCGGCGGATCCACCGGCATGGCACTGGCCGGCGCCAAACTGTTCGTCGAGGAAGGAGCGCACGTTTTCATCCAGGCCCGGCGGCAGGAAGCACTGGACGACGCCGTCAAGCTGATCGGCCGCAACGTCACCGCCGTCCAGGGTGACGCGGCCGAACTGGACGACCTGGACCGCTTGTACGACACCGTCAAGCGGGAAAAGGGCTCGATCGACGTGCTGTGGGCCAGCGCCGGGATGGGCGAACCCGCCGTTCTCGGCGAGATCACCGAGGAACAGTTCCACCGCGCCTTCTGGCTCAACGCGCGCGGCACCCTGTTCACCGTGCAGAAGGCACTGCCGCTGATCAACGACAACGGCTCGATCTTCATGACCGGATCCAACGCCTCCCTCGACGCCTTCCCCGGCTGGAGCCTCTACGCGGGAAGCAAAGCCGTCCAGCAGGCCTGGGCCCGCGTCTGGCTCAACGAACTGCGCGACCGCAAGATCCGGGTCAACGTCCTGACCCCCGGCCAGGTCGCCACCGCCAAACAGGAAGAACTGTTCGACGAGGCAACCAAGGCCGCATTCGAGTCCCTCATCCCCCGCGGAAAGATGGGCCGCCCCGAAGAAATCGCCACCGTCGCCCTGTTCCTCGCCTCCGACGACTCCAGCTACGTCAACGGCCTGGAACTGGTCACCGACGGCGGCACCACCGCCATCTGAACCACGCCCCCGGCCTGAGCGCGTTCTACCGCGGACTCGAGGACCTTGGCTACGACACCCTGTGGGTCGGCGATCGCCTGGTCACGCCGGTTGATGTGGACAGCAGCTATCTGGCCCACGGGCCGCAGATGACCAGCTCCCTCGATCCGGTGCTGCTGTGGACCGTCGCCGCGGCGGCGACCAGCCGGATGCGCCTGAACGCCAGCACGCTCAGCACGTTCTACTACGAGCCGCCGCACCTGGCCCGGCTGCTGACCACGCTCGACGTGCTCAGCGACGGCCGCCTTGGCGTTGGTGTGGGGCTGGGGTGGATGAAGCAGGAGTACGACAGTTGACAAGGAGCAGCAGCTTGCGCGTTTTCGTCACTGGCGGGACCGGCCATTCCGGTTCGTACATCGTCCCCGAGCTCATCGCCGCCGGGCACGAGGTCACCGGCCTGGCCCGGTCGGACACGGCCGCGGCGGCGCTGTCCGCGCATGGCGCGAAGGTGCGTCGCGGCGACCTCGAGGATCTCGACGGGCTCAAGGAGGCGGCCGCGGACTCCGACGGCGTTATCCACGTCGCGCACAGGCAAGACCTGCTTCTCTCCGGCGGGATCGACGCCGTGGCCGCCGCGGAGGTCCCGATCATGCTCGCGTACGGCGAAGCACTGGCGGGAACCGGAAAACCGCTGGTCGCGGCGGGGAGCATAGGCTCGCCAGGGAGCCTGGGCCGGCCGGCCACCGAGGAGGACCCGGCCCTTCCCGGCGGCGATGAGCACAAGGGCACCCTGCACGCTCGTAACGTCGTGGAAACCGCCGTAGTCGGCCTCGCTGAGCGGGGAGTGCGGTCTTCGGTCGTGCGGATTGCCAACATCGCGCACAGCACGACCGATCGTGCCGGCTTCCTCTTGCAGCTGATCGCGCTCGCGAGGGAGAAGGGTTTCGCCGGCTACCCCGGAGACGGCGCGAACCTGTGGAACGCCGTGCACGTCCGCGATGTCGCCTCCTTGTTCCGCCTGGCGCTGGAGAAGGGGCCGGCTGGCAAATACTGGCACGCGGTTGGGGACGGGGGCATCCCGTTCCGCGAAATCGCCGAGGCCATTGGCAGCCGTCTGGGCCTGCCCGTCGTGAGCGTTCCCGCGGACGTACTGATGGTGCCGGGATACTTTGGGTTCCTTGCGAACATAGTCACGCAGAGCTACCCGGCGTCCAACCTCATCACCCGCCGGACCCTCGGCTGGGAGCCCGCTCAGCCCAGCCTGCTCGCCGATTTGGACAACGGCCATTACTTCTCCGCCATCTGATGGCAGGGACCCGAATCACAACGAGTCCGGCAGATGACAAGGGTTCGGCTCTTCTGGAGGGATGCTGAGAATATGACGACTGTGGGATTCATCGGAAGCGGCGCCATCGGCAGCACCATCGCGCGGCTCGCCGTCGAGGCCGGGCACCAGGTCGTGCTCAGCAACTCGCGCGGTCCCGAAACGCTCGCGGACACGGCCGCGGAACTGGGGCCGCGGGCGTCCGCGGCGACGAGCGGGGAGGCCGCGGCGGCCGGTGACATCGTCGTGGTCACGGTGCCGGTCAAGGCCTTCCCCTACTTGCCCGCCGCGCCACTGGCAGGGAAGACGCTCATTGACACGTGCAACTACGGCCCCAACCGTGACGGGCACATCCCCGAGCTCGACAGCAAGTCGCTCACCTCGAGCGAGTTGCTGCTGCGGTACATCCCGGACGCCATGCTCGTGAAAGCGTTCAACAGCATCTTCTTCAAGCACCTGCTGTCACTCGCCCGTCCGGCGGGGGCGGCCGACCGCTCGTACCTGCCGATCGCCGGGGACTCCGCGTCGGCGAAGGCGGCGGTGACCGAATTCATCGAATCCATCGGGTACAGCGTGGTGGACGCGGGACCGCTGGCCGATAGCTGGCGGCAGGCGACGGGCACGCCGGTGTGGGGGACCCCGTACGGGCCGTTATCGAACGAGAAGGGCCAGCCGGTCGGCGAGGACGCCATCCGCGCGGCACTGGCCACCGCAACGCGGTAACCGCAGGCCCGAGCGGCGGGCCGCTCCTGCGCGGCGGCGAAGCTCCAGCTCCGCCCCGCGCGCCGTCCGAGCGTTCCAGCGCGAAGCACGCAGATGACGTCGCCGAGCTGCCGGGGCCACGACACGCTGGACGTTGGCGGATCCGGCGGGCCGTCAGGTAACGGTGTGTCCTGCCCGCAGGAGGTGCGCCGCGTACCCGCGCCATGGCCGCCACCGCCGCGCGTACCGGGCCAGGCCGGCGGCGTCGCCGGGCAGCCCGCGCTGCCGGGCCGCGGCACGCAGCCGGGAATCCCCGGCCGGAAAGGCATTGGGGTCGCCGAGTCCGTACAGGGCCAGCTCGTCAACCAGGGCGGGGCCGAGGCCGGGCACGGCGAGGAGGGTATGGCGTACCGCGGCGCGGTCGACACCCTCGTCCATGACCAGCTCCCCCGTGGCCAGCCGACGCGCCAGTTCGCGGAGCGTGCGGCCGCGGTCCATGGGCAGCCCCAGCTTCGCCGGGTCTATCGCAGCAACCGCCGCGGGCTCGGGAAAGGCGTGGGTCAGCCGGCCGTCCGGCGCGGCCAGCGACGCGCCGAGCGTGGCGACCGCCGCCGCCTGTGGTCCGAGTACCGCGCGCAGCGCGGTCTCGGCTCCGTCGACGGAGCAGGGCAGCCTCAGTCCCGGAAACGCCTCGACCAGCGGGGCGAGCGCCGGGTCGGCAGCCAGTACGGGAAGGTAGGTTCGCGGGTCGGCGTCGAGGTCGAGCAGACGCCGGCAGCGGGCCACCGCCGCACCCAGGTCCGCCACGCTGGCCAGGCGGAAGGTCGCCTGGACATGGTCGGGCGCCGGCCGCAGAGCTACCGTACCGGGGCCGCCGGGCAGCCGGAGCACCCTTCGGTACTCGCCGTCCGGGCAATCCTCGACCCCCGGCACCGCCCGGGCCGCCAGCCAGCCCAGCACGCCGTGCGGGTCGTAGGGCACCCGGACGGGAAGCCGCAACATGAGGACGCCGGGCGGCTGCGGGGCATCCCGCCGTCGCGCCGCCCGCAGCTGTGACGGGGTGGCCGCGAAGACCTCCCGAAGCGTGTCGTTGAACTGCCGGATGCTGGCGAAGCCGGCCGCGAAGGCGATCTCGCCGAACGGCATCCCCGTAGTCTCCACCAGCAGCCGGGCCTGATACGCCCGCCGGGAGCGGGCCAGCGCGAGCGGCGGGGCGCCGACCCCCTCGACGAGTACCCGGTGCAGGTGGCGGCTGCTCACCGCGAGCCGGCCGGCCAGGCCGGGTACGCCCTCCCGGTCCACCACCCCGTCGGCGATCAGCCGCATCGCCCGGCCGACCAGGTCGGCCCGGGTGTTCCAATCCGGCGAGCCGGGTACCGCGTCGGGGCGGCAGCGCTTGCACGCGCGCAACCCGGCCAGCTGCGCGGCCGCCGAAATACGGTAGAAGGTGACGTTTACCGGTTTCGGGCACACAGGTGAGGGGCAGCTCGGCCGACAGTAGACCCCGGTGGTGTGTACCCCGACGATGAACCAGCCGTCGAACCGCGCGTCCCGGCTGCGGGTGGCCTCGAAGCACACGTCGAAGTCGAGATCCACCCTCCGATCATGCCCCGCTCGCGGTCGTCACCGGGCCGGACCTGGTAGTCGGGTCCGTCTCGGTGGCCGCCGGATCGGGCTCAGCCGACCGGGCACCGGCGGCGGTCAGGTCGCGGGCGAAGGCGAGCGTCGGTACCGCCATCAGAGCGCAGACCGCGAGTACCGTGACGGTCACACCATGGCCCAGGGTCAGCGCGGCCAGCCCGGCGCCGAGCGGTGGGGTGGCCTGCATCAGTGTGCGCAGCAGCCCGAAGAGCCTGCCGTGGGTACCGGCCGGCGCGGCTGCCATGCGCAGGGTCTGCGCCCAGGTGGTCATCGCCGCCGCGCAGCCGCCCAGCCCGACCAGCCCGACCAGCGCCGCCCACCGGGAGGGCACCAGCAGCGCGAGCACCGTGGCGGCGGCGAGCAGTGACGCCGCCATGATGGAGCGGGTCAGCGATGGCCGCCAGGCACCGCGCAGCAAGGTCAGCGCGGCGAGCAGTTCGCCACCGGTCATGGCGGCCACCAGGTAGCCGTACCCGCCGGCGCCCAGGCCGTACTCCACAGCGCGCCTCGGCAGCACGACCAGCAGCGCGCCCTCGCCGATGTTGAACAGCGCGAACATGACGGTGGTGTCCCGTAGCACCGGCTGGCCCGCGATCAACCGCAGCACGGGCCGCAGCCCGCCACCCGCCGCCACACCACCCCGGGACGGTCGGGTGCCAGCCAGGCCGCGGGTACCGAGCAGGCAACACGCGAACGCCAGGTAGCTCAGCGCGTCGAAGGCCACCACGTACCCGGGCCCGACCAGGGCCACCGAGAAACCTGCCGCCACCGCGCCGACCAGACCGGCGATCCCGAAACTCACCGACTCCAGAGCGTTGGCGGCCATCAACTGCCCGGGTGCCACCAGGCTGGGGATCAGCGCGGGGAATCCGGCCAGGCTGATCATCTTCAGCAGCCCGTACATGGCGGCGACCAGGTACAGCTGGGTGGTCCCCAACCCACCGGCGACCGCGGCCAACGGCACCGACCCGAACACCGCGGCCCGAAGCAGACTGTCTCCCGCCAACAACCATCGCCGGTCGTACCGGTCCAGCGCCCAGCCGGCGACCAGGCCACCGACGGCCACCGGCGCGGTGTAGAGCGCGGCGAGCAAGGCCACGCTCCCGTGCGGCCGCCCGAACACGAACGCCACCAGAGCGACCCAGCTCGCCGCGTCTCCCGCCGCGGACACGGTGGCGCCGATCCACACCCGGCGGAAAGCGGCATTATCCAGCGGGGACCCCATGGGGATCCGGTCCTCGTCAGCCACCGGCCCATGCTCATCTCCATGCCCGACCAGGCGCTGGCGGAAATCGGCCAGCTTGGTCCAGCCTCCCGGCACAGATCTTCACGGCGACCGCCACCCCGGATCGCCGGGCTGGCGGTCGCCGTGAAGATCCGGTCAGGGGCGGTCTTGCCCGCGGGCGCGGATAGTTACGTTCCGCGCATCTCGGCCACAGGGTTCGCACTACTTCTGGTCGCAGAAATGCGCCGAACCCTGGTCATGACGGAGCTACCATCCGCGACACGCCAGCCAGGCCCGTCGCAGCCTCGACAGCCGTGACCCCAGGCGGCCGCATCCGCGTATCCGGCCTTATTGCCCAGCTGCTCCCGCCGAGGTATTCGGAAGGCCTCCGTCACCTACCCTCGTGCCCGTCGACAATCGCCCCGCCCGCCGGCCTACCGTCGGCGGCTCGCCTCCCGTACAGCGTGGCGGTCCAGGCGTTGGTCAGCGTGTCGATCAGGACCGTCTGGTCGTCGAAAGGCGGGACCCCGGCGGCGGCGAGATAGTACAACCGTTCGCCGAGCCAGGTGAGGCCCGCCGCAGTGGCCTGGACGTCCACGCCGCCGAGGTGCCGGAGCGCCTCGGGGTCAGCCTCGATGCGGGTGACCGCGGCGTCAGTGAAGCTGTTCATCTGGTCGAGCCACAGCGCACGCAACCCGTCGTCGGATCCCCAGCTCTCGACGATCGCTTTCAGCACGCCGGCGTTTTCTCGCCACAGCCGCGCGCCATCCGTGACGCCCTGGCGCAGGCCCTCCACCGGATCCGACGGTCCGGCCGCGTCTGGGCTCACCCACGGGTCCGCGGCCTCATGCCCGCGCCGTACCGCCTGGCGGACGAGCTCGGCGAGCACGGCCTGCTTGCTGGCGAAATAGAAGTAGAAGCTGGCCTTCGACACGCCGGCGGCACGAATGATGTCGATGACGCTGACCGCGTCGAACGCGCGGTGCGCAAGCAACCCCTCCAGCGCGCCAAGCAGACGCGACCTCAGCTCCGCGGGAGGCGGGTCCCCCGCCGACCGGCGGGCCGATTCCGCAGTGTGGGACGGCGTCATCCTCTCACGTTAGGGCACCTTGGCCTGGCTACTTGCTCAGGTACCAGGTGTCCGGGCCGTGCCTGGCAGCGCACAACGATCCGCCCGACCAGACGGGTAGTCCAGACTGGGTGTATGGTCGCCGCATGACCGCCATCGCGATACACCTCGTGGTAGCCGATACCGACAGCGACGCGGCGTGGTATGAGCGGGCACTGGGCGCTCAGGAGATCAGGCGGCTGACGCTCCCGGACGGGCGAGCCCTCATGGTCGAGCTGCGGCTCGGCGACACGGTGCTGGCGGTCGCCGCCGAGATGCCCGAGGCCAAGATCCGCGCCCCGAAGGACCTTGGGGGCACGCCCGCCGCACTGCACCTGGCCGTTCCCGATGTCGACGCGGCCTTCCAGCGCGCCGTGGCCGCGGGCGCGGCGGTCTTCGAGCCAGTGCACGACGCGGTCTGGGGCGATCGCACCGGACAGTTCCTCGACCCGTCCGGTCATCGCTGGGCTCTCGACACCCACGTCCGGGACGTGCCCGACGACGAGATCTCTCGCGAGCTCGCCCGGATCGTCAGCGGGTCGTCATGAGATACCGGACGTTGGGCGCCAGCGGGCTGCGGGTCTCCGAGCTGATCCTCGGCGCGATGACCTTTGGTGAGCAGGGCGGGGTCGGCGCCCCACTGGAGGAGTGCCGCCGCATCCTCGACGCCTTCGCCGAGGCCGGCGGCAACACGCTCGACACCGCGATCAACTACCGCGACGGCGCCAGCGAGGAGATCCTCGGCGAGCTGCTTACCGGCCGCCGCGAGTCCTTCGTCCTGGGCACCAAGTACACCGTCTCCCGCGACCGCGCCGACCCGAACGCCGCCGGCAATGCCCGCAAGAACCTGCGTGCGTCTCTCGAGACCAGCCTCCGGCGGCTGCGCACCGACCACATCGACGTGTACTGGGTCCACATGTGGGACCGCTTCACCCCGATCGAGGAGACGATGCGTGCCCTCGACGACGCGATAAGGGCAGGCAAGATCCTCTACATCGGCATCTCCGACGCCCCCGCCTGGGTCGTCGCCCGTGCCAACACGCTCGCCGACTGGCGCGGCTGGAGCCAGTTCGTGGGCCTGCAGGTGCCCTATAGTCTGCTCAACCGCGACATCGAGCGGGAGCTGCTGCCCATGGCACAGTCACTCGGCCTAGGGGTCACCGCCTGGAGCCCGTTGGGTGGGGGCGTCCTGTCCGGAAAATACATCCCACCGGCCGGTCCCTCGACGGCCGGGACCAGCAAGGACCAAGCGGGCGGTCCGGCCCCGACGCGTCTGAGTGCCGCGTCACTGACCGAGCTCGACCTCGCCGTCGCCCGAACCGTGCGCGAGGTCGCCGACGAGCTCGGTGTCACCCCGTCGCAGGTCGCGATCGCCTGGACCACCTGCCGTTCCGCGGCGATCCTTCCCATCCTGGGCGCGCGCCGAGTCGATCAGCTCCGTGACAACCTCGGCGCGCTCGACGTCACTCTGACACCCGATCTCGTCGCCCGGCTCGACAGTGCCACCGGATTCTCGCCAGGCTTCCCGACCGAGTTCATCGACCAGACCTCGCCATGGGTCCTCGGCGCCGCCGATCTAGATTCGCAGCCCCACGGCGCCCGATAGGCGACGCGGGACGAACCAGGCTCAGCCCGCCGGCATCGAGCACCATCGCCTATCGCGATTTGGACGGTCTCGACGAATTCGCTGCCCGTCGCGGGCGCCAGAAGCGAATGGTCCTACTGCGGTCGGCCGGATTTCCAGCCGCCCTTCCCACCGGCCTGTGCTTGCGGTGGAGGCCGGCCACCCATCCCCCGATGCGGCCCGGGAATGACGGACCTTGGGTGACCGGCCACGAGTGGAGTGTTCCAGCCAGACAAGGCGGTGAACACCGGATCTGGTTCTTTCGTTGTTTCCTTCTCGGCGCTTTCTTTCGTTGTTTCCAGCCGGCCGGCCGCCGTGGGCCGTAAGATCGCGGCTGTACACGTGCGGCGCGCGGTCACCCGGCCGCGCACAGTCGGGGGACACGGTCAGTACATGGAGAGACGGGCAGGACGTCCACCGGAGGCGATCGCCGCTGAGGCCACGCCGCCACTGCGGGCCTTCATCGCCGAGCTGCGCGAGCTGACGCGGCGGGCTGGCTTCCAGAAGCGGGAGCTGCTTGCGACCGCCAGCGGCTACTCCGCTCCGGTCATCAGCAAGGCGTTACGCGGAAAGAGCTGGCCCTCCGAGCAGGTCGTGCGGGCCCTCGTACGCGCCTGTGGCGAGGATGAGGACGCCTGGACGGGGCGCTATTGGGCGGCCCGAGACACGTCCAGCACGGGCGCGTCGGCGCCGCGGCGTCCTGCGGGCACGGAGCAGGTGTGGCGCGTCCCGTCGCCCAGGAACCCGCGCTTCATCGGCCGGGACCGGGAACTGGCCGCGCTACATGCCGGCCTACGTGGCGAGACAGGTTCCCGCCAGGTGCTGTGCGGACTCGGCGGCGTCGGGAAGAGCAGTCTCGCGATCGAGTACGCCTACCGGTACAGCGCCGCCTACGACCTGGTGTGGTGGGTGCCCGCGGAGGACCCAGTGACCTCCACGGCCGCTCTGGCGATCCTCGCCGACGAGATGGAGGTCGCGGTCGTCGGCGACGCCGAACGGTCTGCCCAACGCGCCGTCACCGTTCTCGGCGGCGGGCGGCGGTTTCCCCGCTGGCTGGTCATCCTGGACAATGCTCATCTGCCGGGCGACATCCATGGTCTGCTGGGTGCCGCCGCGCGCGCTCCGGGAGGGCACGTACTGGTCACGTCCCGACGCCGGGACTGGCCGATGGCCACGACGCTGCCCGTCACTGAGCTTCCGACGACAGACGCGGTCCGCCTCCTGCACGCCCAGGCGGGCCTGCTGACCGACGCGGCCGCCAGCCGGATCGCGGACGCGCTGGGCTGCCTGCCGCTGGCGTTGCACCAGGCCGGGACGTGGATCGCGAACACCGGGATCACTCCCGGCGACTACCTGGATCTACTGAGCCGGAACGTCGTCGACATGATGCACCGCGGGGCCCCGCCCGACCAGGTACCCGTCGCCGCGACCTGGACCCTGGCGATCAACGCCGCCGACAACCCCGCGATGGAACGCCTGCTCCAGCTATGGGCATGGTTCGGCTCGGCGCCCATCCCCATCGCCTGGTTCCATCCTGGCGTGGCCAGGCTTCTGCCAGAGCCACTCGCCGAGCTCGCGAAAGACGTCGCCGTGCTGCGGGAACTCGAGGGTCAGATCTTCGTGGCGTCACTGGTGAGCCGCGGCGATGACACGCTCACGATGCACCGCCTCGTACGCGCCGTGCTGCGGGACGCGACTCCCGCGGCGCTACGGCCGGCGATGCGCCGGGCCGTCCACCAACTCCTGGTCGCGGCCCACCACGCCCGGCCGGCCGCCGCGCTACCGGACTGGTCGCACGTCGCCGACCTCTATCCGCATGTGCTCGCGTCCGGCCTAGTGGACAGCGAGGTGACCGGCGCCCGCGACCTCGTCCTGTGGCTGGCCTGGGCGCTGCGCGCCGCTGGCGACAACCCGGACAGCCGCCGGCTCGCCGAGCTGGCGTTCACCCGGTGGACCGCGGCGCTCGGTCCGGCCCACCTCGACACGGCCCTGGCGGCGCTCAACGTCTCCGCGACGCTGTGGGCGCAGGGCGACCACGCCGCGGCCCGAGGCCTCGCCGCCGCGGCCCACACCCACGGCGCCGACGGCGACCGGCGGATCGGCCTGAAGCACCTCGCCCGCCTGCGCGCCGAGTTCGGCGACGACCACCGGCATGTGATCTCCGCGACCGCCAACGTCGCCGCGGTGTGCTGGTACGACGGCGAGTACGACGAGGCCCGCCGCTGGTTCCAGGAAGTACTCGACCACGGCCACCGAGTCCTCGGAGACGCGCACCCCCACACCATCCGCGCCGCCACGTTCCTCGGGTCCGCGATGCTCGCGCAGGGCGACCTGGAGTCCGCCACGCCGCTGCTGACCGAGCTGTACGCCCGCGCCACACGCGTTCTCGGAGAGGCGCACCCCGACACCGCCAGCGTGCGCGCGCTCCTCACCGACAACCGATTCCTGCCAGCGGGCTGACATCTGATGGTCCCTACGCCGCGGACCGCGCCGGTCGTGTCGCTGTTGCCGTGGACGTACAGCGCGTACAGCCGCCCGACCGTCGCTTCCAAGATCGGGTAGTACACAGTGTCGAAGAAGTGCGCCGAACCCTGGTCACGAGAACATCACTTTTGGCGACGGTTCGGTCCGAATTGAGGTGCGACCCGCGGGACCCTAACTGGCCGAGTTTGACTCCTTACCGCTGGTTCCCGTTCCCGTTTCCGTAGCCAGCCCGGCCGTCGGCGCCGCCATTGCGGTGAGGCGGCGGCTGACCAGGCAGTGCGGCTGGCGGTCCGAAGAACTGTCCTTGTCCGAAGCGGCAGCCATTGCGCGCCAATGCGCGTGCCTGCTCGCGGTTCTGGACGCCGGTGGCGACGACCGTGAGACCGAGGTCCTTGGTGAGGGTGAGCAGTGCCCGGCGGAGCAGGTCGGCCCGGTTGGCGCTGCCTGTTAGGCGGCCGGCGAAGGAGCTGTCGAACATGAGTATCTGGATCGGCAGCTCGTCGAGCACCAGAAAGGTGTTCTGGTTCCTGGCGATGCCGTTCAGCGCGAGGCGCAGGCCACGTGTGACGCATGTCCGCAGGCCGCGCGCGGCCTCCTCGTCGAGGCACTCCATGTCCGAAATCTTGAGGACCAAGGCCTGGGCGGGGAGCCGGGAGGCCACCAGCGCCGCCTCGACGTCGGGCAGTAAGTCACCAGCCGGCCTCGCCGCCGAAACGCTGACGCAGACGGCGACGTTCTGCCCTGTCTGCCTTCGGTAGTGGCCGACATCGTGGCAGGCGCGGCCGAGGATCAACTGTTCGAGCTGTGCTCTTAGCCCCGCTCCGGTCGCGACCGCGACCGTCTGCTCTGCCGTGAGCAACCCGAGCGTCGGATGGTGCCAGCACGTTGAAGCCTGGAACGCGACCGTGTGATGGTGGGTCAGATCGACGATCGGCTGATAGAGGACATCGATGACGCCGCCGGCGGGATCGCCCAGCAACAACTGGCACAGCGCGAGTTGCGCCGTCGGCGACCGGCCGTGAGCGAAGATGTCAGGATCGTAGACGACCAGACTGTTTTTCCCCCGCCGCTTGGCTGCGTACATGGCGAGATCTGCCTGCTGGACCAGGTCCTCGGCACTGATCGAGGATCCCGGCACGGTGACTGTCAGGCCAAGGCTCGCGTGAATGGCGCACGGCTGCCCGGCGAGAAAGCACGGTGCCCGGACCACCGCGCCCACCCTCTTGCCGACCGCCTCGGCATCCGCGGCATCGTCCGCCAAAAGAACCGCGAACTCGTCGCCACCGAGACGGGCGACCGTGTCCGAGGGCGGTACGCAATCAAGCAGCCGCCGAGCAGTTATCCTCAGCAATTCGTCCCCGGCCGGATGGCCCAAGGTGTCGTTGACAATCTTGAAGTCATCGAGATCGCAGAAGAGCAGTGCCAGCCGGCCGCGGGCTCGCCGAGCGACCGCGTCTTCCACCCGGTCACCGAACAGCACGCGGTTCGCCAGCCCGGTCAGCGGGTCATGGAGCGCCTGGTGGTGCAGCTGGCGACGGCTCTGCTGAACCCTGTCCAGCAGCTTCTGGTTGTCCGCCAAAGTCAGCATCTGCCGGATCAGTACGAGCAACACGAGCGCGAAGATGCCGTATATTTCGATCGGTTCGACCCGCGCCCCGGTTGACATCTGAAAGCCCGCCAGCACGCCCAGCGCGGACAGCGGAATGTACGGGAGGAATATCCTCACCCAGCGTACGCCGGGTCCGGCCCGCCAGCCAGCCCGCCGGACGCGCCAGGAGGCCCTGCCGTCATCAGGAGCGGATTCGAGACTTAGGGGGGCAGCGGCAACCACAGAGCCAGTCGATGGCCGTGGCGGCGCGATGCAGGCAAGCCCGATCATCACAGTGCCAATGGCATTGGCGGCCTCGAGTTGCAGGGGCTCCGGTTGGCCGCTCGCGATGAAGTAGAGCGACGCGTGCAGAAGTATGGTGATGGAGGCCAGCCCGCCACCGAGCAATGCGAACGAATTCTTCTGGCGGGGGCGCCGGAACGCCGCCACGAGCAGGACGGTGATCAGTAGCAGGAGACATCCGAGGCCGAACGCCAACAGGACCACGAGACTGGCTGGTGCGGGTGCTCGCGCACGCACCAGAGGCTGGAGTACGACCACCCAGCCGAGCAGGCTCAGCGAACCGACGAGGAGCACCGCGTCCATGACGGTGACAGTCCGCCAGTGGGTGCCGCGTTGACCGGCTCTGCGCACCGGCTCGTCCTCTGGGCTGATTGGGTCGGTGGGAAAAGCCAGCAGCGCGACAACGGATGCTGGAATGAACGCCAGATACGCCGGCTCCGTGCCCGACAAGGGTGGCACCGGGTCCTGGCCCGAGAACAACGCCCTGACGGACGTGATGACCAGGCCGACTGCCACCGCTATCCATCCGGCGAGAAGGAGCAGTCGCCAACGTCGCTCGCCGCCCTTCGCTCGCCGTGCCGACCACAGCTCGCACCCACCCTGGAACGCTATAGCGGCCATGCCGCAGGCGCGGACCACCAGGTCAGCGGCGCGCGAGGGAAGGATGAAGGAAGCGAGCATGACTGTGGGAGTGGCTGCCGCCCAGGCATAGACTATTCGGCGGAAAACGGCCGCGCCGCAGTTCGGTGCGTCGCACTCCGTCGCAGCCGCTCGAGTGATCTCCGCGCGCGACATCGTCCTCTCCGCCTGGGATCATTTCCACCCACCCCGGCCTGGATCGTCCTGTAAGCCGGAATGTATCGCCGCGACGAACCTCCCTCCAACCCATCCAGCCGAAAGCGGCGTCATATATGCCCAGAGTGATGGCACGTACATTAGTACGGGTGGACGAGGACCGCCAACGAGCCGAGGAGGCCCGATACGCCCTCCATGCGTTCCTCGTCCGTCCCGGAACCCGCCCATTCATCACATCGCCGAGGCCGACGACCGACCTCGGGCGCGCCTGACGGCCACGCTGATCGACCATCGACGTGACGGCGGCCATCCCTGCCGCCGCCTCCGGAGTCGGTTCAGCCGGGCATCAGGTTGGCGAAACAGCGGCTCGGCTGCCACGTCGAGGACGCTCCCGTCAGCCGCCGATCCGGGCCGACGGGTTCGCATTGATGGTGGCCGGCGCGCGCAGGATCTTCCCGCGGCCCAGCCATGCCGTGTCGGGTTCTCGACTGGCCGCGGGCCCGACACCTAACCCGAACTTGCGAGTGCTCGAAGATCGCTACGCGCACAGCCTGGCACTTTGGCCTGTGTTGTCCGAAGTGTAGTCAGTAGGTTGCTTGATCGGGA
>NZ_MBLO01000246.1 GCF_001854805.1 Pseudofrankia coriaricola | reverse complement strand
ACCGCCGGCCCGATCAAGCAACAGCCCCGGCGTGTCACCCCAACACATCAACCCAGCTCAGCGGCCCAGACGCCCAGGCCCGTGAATGGACACATAGCCCCCGCTCACCGTACAGATCAGCGGACACCCTAAATGAGACGGTATCCGTGCTGGTCGCCGTCCACCGGAATCGATGATCGCGAGTGTTCGTTGAGGAATCCCCTTACGGACACTCAAGATCTCTACAACTTCGCCTGCACCCCTGGCGCCTACTCGGCGCGCTGCCCGACACGCAGGACGCTCACGTAACGGCGTGACGCCCGGTCGCCCATCCGCGTGCGGATGCGCTCGGCGATTGCGTCGAGCAGCGGCTCACGGACGTCGTGGTCGAGCTTTCGGTAGATCGAGGTCGTGCGGAGAAGATCGGCGAAGCCGGCCCCGTCGAACCACTGAACGGTCGGGTACCAGCGCACGATCGTGGGGCCGAACAGGCTGCCGGGATCCTCGGCCAGTCCCCATCCCTCGTCCGTGGTACGTACGTCGTCCTCCAGCCGCGGATGACCCCAGTCGGGATTCCCGGGAGAGAACCGCTGCCGCAGATCGGCGGCCTCACCTTGTCCGCACCAGTCACGGCAAGGTCCTCCGTCCCCAGGTGGCCACGCGCGTGGCGTGCGACGAGGACCAAAGGAAAAACAGGCCGTCCCGACCGGTCACAGCAGCCTCCCGGTGCTCGTCCAATCCCTACGAGAGCTTCTCGACCGGAAGGACGACCGTGCCTGACAGGCAGACCGCCACCAGCCCAGCCCACCTGATGTCGCTGTTCTCCGAGCGTGCCGCCGCCGGCGACACTGACGGCCTGACCGCGCTCTACGAGCCCGAGGCGGTCTTCGAACCGCAGCTGGGAACAGTGCTGCGCGGCACCGACCAGATCCGCCCCGCCCTCGCCGAACTCGCCGCCACCACACCGAAGATCGACTACGTCGGTGAGCCCGACGTGGTCGTCGTGCAGGACGTGGCCATCGTGGCGAACACCTGGTCCATGACCGCCACGCTGCCCGACGGGACCGTCCACCGCGAGGGAGGACTCAGCGCGGACGTGCTGCGCCGCCAGCCCAACGGGAGCTGGCTGATCCTCATCGACCAGCCCCGCGGTGCCACACTGCCCGGATGAGTCCCACCATCCCCACCACATCCGGTGAGGATGAGGTCGAGCCGCTCGAGCACCTGGCCGCCGCCGCGCAGGACGGCGACGCCGCGGCACTCGAGCGGCTCGTCCGCGCGGTGCACGACCGGGTCTACCGGCTCGCGCTGCGGATGACCGCCCGCCCGCCCGACGCCGAGGACGCCACCCAGGAGATCCTCATCCGGATGATCACCCGGCTGTCGAGCTACCGCGGCGAGGCCGCGTTCACCACCTGGCTGCACCGGCTCGCGGTCAACCACCTGCTCGATCGCCGCAAGAGCTGTGTCGAAGGCAGAGAACTCACCTTCGACCGGTTCGCCGACGACCTCCTCGACGGCCTGTCCGCCGGCCCCAGCGCCGCCCCCGACGCCGCGCTGCTCGAACGCGAGGTGCAACTGGCCTGCACCCACGCCGTCCTGACCTGCCTGGACCGCGACCACCGCGTCGCATACATCCTGGGAGACGTCCTCGGCGTCGACTCCACCGACGGCGGCTACATCTGCGACGTACCACCCTCCACCTACCGCAAACGCCTGTCCCGGGCCCGCCACCGAGTCCGCGAACACCTCACCACCCACTGCGGGCTCGCCACCGCCACCGCCCCCTGCCACTGCTCGAAACGAGTCGACACCGCCGTACGGACCGGGCGGGTAACCCCCGGCCGCCTGGAGTTCGTCGACCTCACCAACCGCCCGCCGGACCCGGTGGCCAACGAGCAGATCACGGCAGCCAACGACCAGATGGCACTGCTGCACGACGCCGGCCAACTCCTGCGCAGCCTGCCCCCCGCCGCCGTACCCGAGACGGCACGCCAACGGATCAGCGCACTCCTGGCCTCCACCGGCCTGGCCTGACAACACCACCTCCGGCTCTCCGGTCTGCGGACGACGACGTTGCTGAGCAGCGCCATCCAGCCTCCGGGAGGGAGCGCGTCGTGCGCTCGCTGCCAGCCGATCGACGGGTCAACCCAGTGCCCGGTAGAGGGCGTGCGCTTGCTGGTTGACGGCCAGGACGTCGAGGGTGACGGGGTGGCCGCGTCGAGCGGCCTCGTCGAGGAAGCCCTGGATGAGTCGGCTGCCGATGCCGTGGCCCTGATAGTCGGGGTGGATCTCGATCCGGCCGAGGTAGGTCTCGGTCGGTCGGCGTTCGACGCTGATCGAGCCGGCGTCGCGGCCGTCCACCGTGATGATCTCGGTCCGCGCCGGGTCGAAGGTCCGCTCGTGGTGGGCGCGGTGGACGGCGTCGTCCCAGCCCCAGATCTGCTCGACGTAGCTGCCCATATCGCGTCGCGGTGCAGCGCGAAGCAGAACTCGCTGTCAGCGGATGTCGCTGACCGTAGCCCGACCTCGGTCATGCGACCCGTTCCATGGCTCGCTCGAGCAGCTGGCCGCGATCGGGCTTGCCTTCGATGGCACGGCTCACGCGTCGCTCTCATCGTCGTCGGGCGCGTCGGGGTCGCGCAGCTCGCGGATCGCTCCTGGCGCGAGGTCCGGCAGGACGAAGCTGTAGGTGCCGTGGACTCCGAGGTGCCGGTTGACGAACGGTGACAGCCTGGCCGTGTCCTCCTCGCGCACCGGGTAACCCTGGGTTTTGAGCTGGCGGACGGCGGCGTCCAGGTAGACCGTGGTCCACAGGACCACGCAGTTCAGGACGAGTCCGAGGACGCCGAGCTGGTTCTCCAGGCCGCGTTGGTAGCGGTGGTACAGCTCGCCCTTGCGGCCGTGGCAGATCTTGCGGGCCAGGGCGTGGCGGCCTTCCTGCAGGTTGCGGATGTGCTTGATGTCGCGCCGGTAGGTCTCGTCGGTGTCGATGTAGGCCAGGATGTGCAGGGACTTGAAGATCCGGCCGTAGGCGGCGATCGCCTCGCCGAGTGCGGTCGGGTGCCCGTCGCGCTGCAGCATGGTGACGACGTCGTAGGCGCGGACGGTACCGGTATAGATGGAGGCGACCACCCGCAGGATGTCCTCCCAGTTCCGGCGGATCTTCCCAAGGTCGATCTTCCCGCGGGCGAAGGTGTTCAGCGGGCCGTAGTCGGCGTCGGCGCTGATCCTCCAGCCCTTCTGGTCGGGCAGGTCCGCGAGCGCGGGTCGGTAGGAAATGCCCAGTAACTCCAGCAGCCCGAAGATGACATCGGAATAGGAGCCAGTGTCGGTCACGACGATCTCGGGGAGTTCCCCTCCGTCCAGGCCGAAGATCACGTCGATCATGTGCAGGGAGTCGCGGACTGTTCCGGACACGACCTTCGCGCCGCGTCCGATGCCCTGGTCGTTTATTGCGTTGAGCCAGGTCATGCCGCGTTTGGATCCGAAGAACTTGCGGTTCGGGCGGGCGAAGGCGGCCGGGACCGGGACGACGAACCGCATCCCGTCGACCGCCGCCACCATGCCACCGCCCCACGCCCGCGCCAGGGGGAGGCCAGCCTGGCGGGCGACGAGTGGCGCGTTCGCCGGGGCGAGGGTCTCGGGCCGGAAGTAGTTCTGGAACACGTGCGACAGACGCGAGCGTTCCAGCGCGGGGAAGCCCTTCTTGGCGATCGGCCGGTACCCGACGTTCATGGAATGCGCGGCCAAGCAGGCGGCGATCGACGTCGGCAGGTCCTCCAGCCGTGACCGGCCGCCGGACACGGCGGTGAACGCCTCGGCCAGCGTGGGTTCCCACGCCATCACCTCCAAAATGACCTCGGGCAGGTCCACGCGCGGCAGCATCGCCGTGATGCGGGCACGCAGATCGACCAGGGACGGTGGCTCCTCGACGGCCTTCACCCCGGTCAGGTGGATCCTGCCGGCGTCATCGACGCGGACCTCGGCGTTGGCGGCCAGCCGTCCACTCACCTCCTGGTAGGCGTCGTCCAGGCTCTGGGCGTGGCCAGCCAGGAGGGCGTCGGGGGCATCGGGCAGGCCGAGCGTGGTCAGCACCTCGCCCCGGACCGCGTCCCAGGCCGGGCCCTCCAGGAGCTGGGCCTGGGGGTTGCGCCACCGGGTGGAGGCGTCGGCGTAGATGTCGCGGCGCTTGAGGTGCCGGTAGAACTGCTCCAGCACGCAGAAGGTGTAGGCGTGCCGGTTCACCGCCCCGTCCTCGTACGCGGGTTGGCCGAACACCAGTCGTTTCCACGGGCCGTTCACCACCGCCTGCTCGACCGTGCGCGCGGGGACCAGCGGCGCCGGCAACCGGCTGCGGTAGGCCAGCACGTCCGGCAGCTTCCGCATCGCCGCCAGTACCGCGGAACCCTCGGCATTGGCACCGAACTCGATCACCTTGGGCAGCATCTTCAAGAACCCCGAGACCGTGGCGTAACGGCCCACCAGCCCGGCCCGCCAATCGTCGGGGTCGGCATCGGCTGGTGGCACGGTGTCATTCACCAGCACCAGCGCGGCCCGCAACTCCGTGCGGGACACCACCGCCTCGATCGCCTCCCACACCTGCGTCACCCGCGGCTCGTCATCCGGACCGCCCCAGGACTCGGAGTCGAACAGCGCGGCTACCGCCACCGCCAGACGGGCCGAGGCCCTGGCCAACTTCGGATGCCTGCGGACCGTCTCCCTGTCCGCCGCGCTCTGGGCCTTGTTCAACAGCTCGGTGGTCATCAGGAGGTCCAGCAGTTCCAGCGTGTCGTCGACCGCCTTGGCCTCCAGGTACCGGACCGTCGCCAACAGGGTCGCCAACCGGCGATCGTCGCCGTGACGGCGGATCTGTGAGGCGTCCGCGCTCATCCCGTACCTGGCCAGCTCCGCGAGGCGACACGGCGGCACCAGGCCCTCGGCACCGAGCCCGGCCATGCCCAGCCCCGTCACCTCGGCGACCTGCTCGAGCGCTTTGATCATCGCCGGGCCGGACCCGCGCGGCACCGGGCCCTTGCGCCAGAGTTCCAGGTCCGACACCCGCGACCCCGGCGGCACCTCCAGCAACTGGTCCAGCACATACCGCTGGCCGACGGTCAGCAGCCCCTCCAAGGTGCTCCACAGACGGCGGGTCGTCTCATCGCGAACCTGGGCGACCAGCCGGGCCAGCGTTGTCAGGCCCGGCAACAGCACATCCCGTTTCCGCAGCCACCCCACCGCATCGGTGAAGATCGCTTTCGGGCCGTCGCCCGACGTCCACGACCGGGCCGCGACCCAGGCCCGCAGCTCCTCCTCAGCGGTGGTGAACTCCTTCAGTCCGCGCTCGCGCCGGATCTCCCACTGATGGTCGAACTTGGTCTTGGCCCGCTCGGTGTACCTCTTGACGCACGAGGGATCAGCGACACCGAGCTGCTCAGCCATGAAGTCCAGCACCGCGGTTGGGACGTCAAGCGGGTCCTCCAGGAACATCCCCACCCAGCGGACCGTCACGAGCTGGAGACTGAACCCAAGCCGCATGTGCTCACCGCGGTGACGCTCGACCAGCGCCCGATCCTCGTCATCGAGGAAGAACACGCGCTCCAGGTCAGCCCGCGAGGGCGCTCCCGCGTACCGGCCATACGCCGCCGCCTCGTCATCCGTCAGGAACTCAACCGGCATACCGCGCAATCTAGGACGACCCGCCACCGCGCAGCGCAGAGCTACCGAACCGTTACACGATCAGGCCATCGCCGGGTCACCCCCATCGGAACGCTGGATGGCGGTAACACCGGCCGCATCGGCCCGCTAACGCCACTGGCCGTTCCATTGCTGCTCAAGCCCCGAGTCCGTCCGAGGCTGGAGCCAGCTCACGCGGAACGGGCCGGGCAATTTCGTCACACCGGCAAGCCATGATCGGGTCGTGATAGATCCACACATTGACCCTGATGAGGCCGCGAGCCGCCGAACGGATCTTCTGGTGACCAACGGACGTCGGCGATGCGCGCGCTGTGACCGGGAGTTGGCGGAATCTGCTTACGCCCGGCCGCGAACCGTGAAACGCCCGGGCAGTGCACAGTGCCGGGACTGTGAGGCTGAGCCTCCCGGGTTGACTGATCTGCTGACGTGCGTGAAGTGCGGTCAGCGCATGCCGCGTCCGGCCTACCGTCAGGTGTCCGCCGGCCGTTGGCGAACCGACTGCATGGACTGCGCCAACTCCCGAAATCGGGAGAGGTATCGCATCGAGGGCGGTTTGGAGCGGATACGCCGTGACCACTGGCTACGAACGTATGGGCTGACCGTCAGCGCCTATGCGGCCCTCATGGCGTCGCAGGACGGCAAGTGCCCCGTTTGCGACGTAGTCCTGTCCTCACTGCCCGGGAACCGCGTACACGTCGATCATGACCACCGCGATGGCCGGGTACGTGGCCTGCTCTGTTCGACGTGCAACGTGCGCGTCGTGCCAGCAGTCGAAGCACTGGCTCCTGACCTACTGGCTCGCGCTATGGCCTACCTTCAGCGCACCCTCGCCGGTCGCGACCTCTAGCGGCATCTAACTCACGAGAACGGCAGCTTATCGAGCGTCAGACTTTTCGTCGCGCGACCCGAAGCGTTTCGTTCCGTCGTTCCGTTGCGTCTCTGCTACGTTCTTGACGAAACGGAACGGGCGGATCTGGGTGGGGACGGAAGGGCTGGGCGTGGCGAGGACAACGAGGACGGGTCGGGACGCGGCGGACGACGGGGCCGGTTCGAGCGGCGACGAGCCGGCGGGCCCGTCGACCGGGTCCGCCGGCGGGCGGGCCGCGGGACCGGCGGACCCTTCGGCGTTCGGCGACGACACGCGGAGCCCGACGGACGCGCCGGTCGGCGGGGGCGCGGCGCCGGTCGGCGTGGTCCCACAGGCGCGGGCCGAAAGCGCGGTGTGCGGCTACCCGGGGTGCCCGCGGCCGTGCGCGCCGGCTGACGGGCCGGGCCGGCCGCCGGCGTACTGCGACGACCCGGCGCACACCCGGCTGTCGGCCTACCGCCGCCGCCGCGACCTCGCCGTGGAGGCCGGCCCCGCCGGCGCCGCCGTCTCCGGCGACGGGCGCCGCCGGCTCGGGACCGGCCGCGCCGGCGGCCAGGGCGTGGCCGGTCCCGGCGGTGAGCAGGCGGCGCGGCGGCCGGTGGCGCTCGCGCGGCTGCGCGCCGACGAGCTGGCCGCCCACGTCGGCGACCTGGCCGCCGACCTGGGCCACACCCTGGACGCGTTCACCACGACCCTGGGCCGCCTCGGCGACGTCGCCACCGCCGAGGCGCAGGTGGAGGCCGCCGAGGCGGACGCCGCCCGCCGGGTCGCGGAGTCCGCCGCCCGCGCCGTGCGCGCCGAGGCGTCGGCCCGTGACGAGGCGGCCGCCCGTGCCGACGCCGAGGCGGTCGCCACCGAGGCCGCCACCGCCCTCGACGAGCTCGAACACCGGCTCGACACTGCCGAGGCGGCGGCGCTCGCCGCCCGGCGCGACGCCGAGGAGGCCGGCGAGCGAGCCGTCGAGCAGGCCGAGCGGGCCCGCACCGACGTCGAGGCCGCCCGCGCGTCCGCCCGGGACGAGATCGCCGCCGCCCGCCGGGAGGCCGAGGAACGCGCCGAGGGAGCCCGCGCCGAGGCCGCCGCCCGGCTCGCGACCATCCGGGCGACCGCCGAGAGGGAGATGGCCGCGCTGCGCGGCCAGGTCGCCGCCGCCCGCGGCGAGCTCACCGCCGCCCGCCGCGACGCCGACAGCGCCACGGCGGCCGTCGTGGAGCTTCGCGCCGAGCTCGCCGCGCTGCGCGAGTCCGCCACCGCCGAACGGGCCGCCGCGGCCGCGGACCTCGACCGGGTCCGCGCCACCGCCACCGCCGAGGCCGACCGGCTGCGCCGCGAGTCCGCCGACGAGCTGGCACGCCTACGGGCCGCCGCCGACGCCGAGCTCGCCCGGGTTCGTACCGAGGCCGTCGCCACCCGCGAGGCCGATCGGGTCGCCGCCGACGAACGGGTCGCCGTGCTGGCCGAGGCCCGCGCCGACGCCCGCGCCCGCGCCGAACGCGCCGAACGCCAGGCCGACGAACTCGCCGCCCAGCTGGCCAACCTCCGCCAGGCGGTTCCCACCGGCTGAACCGCGGGTCCCGGGCCCGGCTGAGGGTCTGGGAGCGCAGGTAGTTCTGCTCGACCCAGAACAGCCGGTCGCGGCTGAGCGCGTCGACGCCGTCGGGACGATCGGCTCCATGCCGACGTTGGTGGCCTCCGCGGTGAGCACGGCGGCCACCGACAGCTCCAGGTCGTCCATCCGGGACCCGGCCTCGGAGACGTGGGTGAACTCGGCCAGGTAAGGCACCCAGGAGTTGACCTCCAGCACCATCTCGGGCCGGTCGGTGTCGCGACCGGGCTGCTTCTCAGCCGAACAGAAAGCCCACAACAAGGCGCACAACGGCAACGAGCCGTCGGGGAACGCGGGAACTCTCTGCTCAAGACCACCTTCAAGGCGCTGCGCAACGTCAGCCTCTGCCCCTGGAAGATCGGACAGATCGTCGCGGTGGCCCTCGTGCTCCTCCACATCGAGCACAACCGGACCGCCAGATCCGTATCTCCGGTCAGCGTGCAGCAGGCTGGACACGAACAGAACCGTTTCCTCGCGCACCGTCAACGTGGCGGTGTAGGTGGCGCTCATGCGGACGCCGAACCGCCATGAAGATGATCTCGGAAGGACCGCCTTCATGGAGGTTCTGCGGTCTCTATGTTGCACCGCGCCGGGTTCGGCATGTTACCAGCCGCCCGTCTCGGCAATCATTCAGCGTTCGACGCGGTCCGCGATGACACCGCCTCGGTGTCCGGGGACCGCCGGGCCGCGTGCAGGCTGCGTCAGTCTTCCAGCGGTACGCCGTTCACGACCAGCGCGACGTCGATGTTCCCTCGGGTGGCGTTGGAGTAGGGACAGATCCGGTGCGCTTCGCGCACCAGGTTTGCGGCCTGCTCGGCGTCCTTGATCGATGGCAGCGTGATGTCGAGTTCGACGCCGAGCTTGAACCGCCCGTTCTCGATCGGAATGAGCATGACCTTCGCGTCGATCGAGGTGTCCTGCTCTTCAAGGTTCTTGCGCTGCCCCACCAGGGTCAACGCCGCCTCGAAACAGGCAGCGTAGCCGACCGCGAACAGCTGCTCGGGGTTCGTCGCGCCGCCTTCGCCGCCGAGCTCCTTCGGCAGCCGGATGTCCACGTCCAGCTCGCCGCCCACTGTGCGCCCGTGACCGTGCACGCGGCCACCGGTCACGTGCGCCTCCGCCGTGTACAGCACCTTCATCATGTCATACTCCTGTCGCTTCATAGCCGAGAACGTTGTTCTTCAAGAACCAGAGGTTGAAAGCACGGCCCAATCAGTTTCGAACAAGGCGACAGACCGGGGACTGTCTCTTCGATAACCGGGTCTCGCGTGCAATGGGCGAGACACCCTGAACGCTCAGCTCGTGATCGCGACGTTCCACGTGGTCCCGTGCGGGGCGAGGAAGTCGAGGAAGCCGGCGCAGTCGTAGGCCTGGGCGGGTGCGAGCACTCCGCCGATGGCGCCGTCGTCGATGAGCCGGCGCACCCCCTCGACGGCGATGACCGCGGTGATCTCGTAGATGTCGACACCCTGGACCACGCCTCTTGCCTGCCGCCCGTCGTCGCCGAGGGCCTCGGCGACGGTGAAGGTGGCGGCTGGGCGCCGGTCGGTCGATGGTCCCTCCGGCAGGCCGCTGACGAACATGTCAACCTCGTCTGCCGGGGACTGCAGGAGAGCGGACATCTCCGGCGTGAACGCCGCCGCGTCGATGATGACCTCGACGCGGTGTGTGCGCACGTGACGGGGAACGCTGACGATCTCGGCGCCAGGCCACCTCACCGTGGGCGACTCCTCGGAGTCGCCGGGGTAGGCGAACGATGTGCGCTTGGCCGGGATGCCGCCTCGGCCCCACTCGCCGTCCTCGTAGACAAGGTCACCACCCTTGATCATCTCGACTGCCGAGCGGATGGTGCCGCGCGTCATGTCGAACTCGCCCACGCGATAGGCGATGGTGAGCTCCTCGACCGGCTCGACGCGCTCAGCGGTGAGGTGCGCGATCATGTCCCCGGGGAGGATGTCGTAGCCCATGGCCGGGACGACGCTCACCCCGGCGCGCTTGGCGTCCTCGGCGTATGTGTCGAAGATCCGCTGCAGGAAGAGCTGTTCGGCTGATGTGTCGACGTAGTGGCAGCCGGCGGCGATGGCCGCCCGTACCACCGGTTCGCCCACCGAGATGAACGGTCCGGCGCAGTTGATGACCGCGTCGCAGCCGCGAAAGGCCTCGACGAGCGCGGACTCGTCGTCGGTGCCGGCGGGCCGAACCTCGACGTCGGTGACGCCGGCCTCGACGGCGTCACGCAGCCGCTCGGCGTTGCGGCCGGAGAGCACCGCACCGAAACCCCTGCGACGCAGCTCGGTGATCATGAGTTTTCCGGTGTACCCACTCGCGCCGTATACGGCGATCTTCACATGAATCTCCCGGCTAGTTGTGATCGGCCGTGGCGGACGCTAGTACGTACGGTCGTACTTGTCAATGCGGTCGTACGTACTAGTGTTATGCTGGTGGCATGTCGACGACCCGCCCCGGAGACGAGCGTCGCCGCGCCGTCCTGGAGCGCGCCATGCACCTGGCGTCGGTCGAGGGCCTGGATCGGATCTCGCTGGGCGAGCTGGCGACCGCACTGGGCATGAGCAAGAGCGGGGTACAGGGCCTGTTCGGCACCAAGCAGGACCTACAGCTGGAGATCGTCGCCGCCGCGACGGAGGTCTTCGCGCACCGAGTGCTACGCGAGGCCGAGCGCGCCGACGATGGGCTGCCCCGCCTGCACGCCCTGCTCGACGCGTGGATCGACTACCTCGACACCTTTGAAGGTGGCTGCTTCTTCTTCGCGGCCGCGACCGAGTTCGACGGCCGCACAGGCCCGGTCCGCGATGCCATCGCCGATGTGGCAGCCATTGGATACGAGACCCTGCGCAGGCAGATCCGGCTCGCCTGCCGGCTCGGCGAACTCGACCCCGGCACCGACGTCGAGCAGCTCATCTTCGAGTTCCACGGCGCGGTCCTGCAGGCCAATTACGCCCGCAGACTCCTCAACCAGCCAGACGCCTACGACCGCGCCCGCCGCGCGATCCACGAACGACTCGACCGCGCCAGGACCGCTCAATAAGCGCCGGTTGCCTGCTCGGCGCCTTGACGGTCTGGCCCTGCGTTGCGCACATGATGGTCACCGTCGCGCCAAGGCGGACACAAGCGGCCGCTGAGGCTGCCATGACGAGACTCCTCGAGCTGCGCGGGTCGAGTGTGCGAGGGCGGCGCCCGGCGCGAGAGTGCCGAGCGCCGCCCTCGTCGTGGTGTCGCTTACGTACTCAGCGCGGTATCACAGGAACCGGTATGACCCAATGACCGTCAGCTGTTCCGGGGTCGGCGGCTCGGCGAGCCAGTTCCTGAGGTTTCCTTCGAACTCGACGAATTCGGGCACCGCCATCAGGGGGTTCTCGATTCCCTCGTCGACCGCCAGCAGGGCGACGAAGGTTACCCCGTCGGGAAGCACGAGGGACGCATAGCGGGCGCCTTGCGGGTCCGCTTTTTCGATTGCCGCGAACATAGTCTCGGCCGCGGCCACCACCTCCTCGGCAGTTTCGGGCTTGATCTTGGCGCGCACGATCATCACGTTCATGGATCTCCTCCAGCGACCATTGGGCAGGGGAACCTGGGAGCCCGCCGATCTTCGGTGTCACATCGGCCGGGTCTCCTCGGTGACTGCCATGACCCGGGGCAACGGAGGGATGTGACCGGTGGATGAGCGCGAGTGGTACAGGTCACGGTCCGGCTGGCACCTGGGCTGGCCTACGGCCCCGCCATGACGGCGCCGATGGGGTCGCCCTCGGCGTCGCCACGCTCGGCACCCTCTATCTCACCCTGCAGCCGCACAGCTTCCCGCACGCCTTCGCCACGGTCGAATACATACAGATGGGCATTGTCGTCCTACTCGCCATCGGCGCCGCCGCCCTGCCTCGCTTCACCACGGCAAGCGCCGAAACCCCCGTAGTCGACGCCTGACGAGACGACGAGGAACCTTCAGGAGGCAGCGGTGAGCAACCGCACCAGTGAATCGGACCCTTCGAACACCGCCCAGGCCAGGGCGCGATGTCGACGAACACAAGCGCGTCCACGAGGGGGCTGTCCCGTAGTCGGCTCTGTCGCACTTTCGGCTCTGGCTCCATTTCGATGCAAGGTCGCCGGCGGTGGGCAGCGGGGCCGGTGGCTGCTGGTGCCCTGAGGATCTCCCAGCCCGACACGTCCCTGACCCAGCTCGGTCCCGACGGGCGTCGTCCCGCGCGCTGTCCCTCTCGCCCCGCCACCCGCCATCACCGCACCAGCGATGAGTTTCGCCCCGCGCTCGGGTCTGTACCCCGGGAACCTAGGAAGGGAAAGCGAGATGATCGAGCCGAGTGGGCGGATCCCGATGCCGGCGCGGCCGCGGACGTTCGCGCTGATCCCCGGTGCCGGGGGCGTGGCCGCGTACTGGCACCGGGTGGTTCCGCTGTTGCGCGAGGCCGGGCACGAGGCGATCGCCGTGGATCTGACCGGTGCCGATCCGCACGCGGGGCTGGCGGAGTACGCCAAGATGGTCGGCGCCGCGGTCGACGGCCGCGACGATGTGGTGGTGGTCGCGCAGTCGCTCGGCGGGTTCACGGCGCCGCTGGTCGCGAAGGCGGTCCCGGTGGCCGCGATCGTGTTCGTGAACGCGATGATCCCTGCTCCGGGCGAGACGCCGGGCGCCTGGTGGGACAGCACCGGGCAGGCCCAGGCTCTGGCCGCCGCGGCCGAACGGGGTGGCTACAGCACCGGGTTCGACCTTGAGACGTACTTCCTGCATGACGTCTGTGCCGAGGACGCGGCGGCGATCCGGGAGGATCAGCGCGACGAGGGCGACGCCGTCTTCGAGTCCGTCTGCGCGTTCGACGCCTGGCCGGCCATACCGGTCAGGGTGGTCGCCGGAGCCGACGACCGTTTCTTCCCGGTGGACTTCCAACGGCGGGTGGCACGCGACCGTGTGGGCGTGGAGGCTGATGTGCTGCCCGGTGGTCACCTGATGGCGCTGTCACAGCCCGACGCCCTCGCGCGTTACCTGATCGGGATCTGAAACCGGCGGATGTCGCCTGAACCGGGCGGACCGCCGCGGCGGATGGGCGTAGCGTGCCGGTGCCAGGCGGGGCCGGACGGGTGCCGGCCCCGCGTCCGCCGGGGATTCAGGGAGGCGAGACGGCGATGCCCGAGCAGACCGCGGCGGTGCGGGCGGTGTCCGAACAGAAGCGGCGGATGCTGGCCGGGGAGCTTTACCACGCGGGTGACGAGGAGCTGGCCACCGACCGGCTGCGGGCCGCGCGGCTGCGCGAGCGGTACAACGCCACCCGCGCCGACGAGCCGGAGCTGCGCGCCGAGATCCTCGGCGAGCTGCTCGGCGCGGTCGGGGACCGGGTCGAGATCCTCCCGCCGCTGCACGTCGACTACGGCTACCAGACGACCATCGGCCCGGGCACGTTCGTCAACACCGGCGCTGTGCTGCTCGACGTCGCCCGGATCAGCCTCGGCGCCGACGTCCAGATCGGCCCGGGCGTCCAGCTGCTCACGCCCACCCACCCGCTCGACCCGGCCCTGCGCCGCACCGGCCGCGAGGCCGGTGAACCGATCATGATCGGCGACGACGTGTGGCTCGGCGGCGGCGTCATCGTCTGCCCGGGCGTCCCCATCGGGGAGAACTCGGTCGTCGGTGCCGGCGCCGTCGTCACCCGTGACCTGCCGGCGAACGTGCTGGCCGTCGGCAACCCCGCCCGGGTGATCCGGACCCTCTGACACCGGGCGGGCGGCTGGCCGGCGCCTATCCGGACCGTCGTCCTGCGCGCGGCCAGCCGACGCCCGCCTGCCCCCTGTCCGGCGTGCCTGCCGGGTGGTCCTCAGCGCGCGAGGTGGCGGACGACGCGGCGCAGCTCCTCGCCGTAGCGGGCGTGGAAGTCCGGGTCGGTCGGGTCGAGGCCGGTGATCCGGCGGGCGACGTGGGGCAGGGCGACGGGCGCGAGGATCGCGCCCATCAGGGCGAGCTGCAGCAGTCCCGGGTCGAGGTCGGCGGCGATCTCGCCGGCGGCCTGGCGCCGGTGGAAGTCGCTGAGGTCCTCGCGCTCGCCGGGCCCGCCCGGCTGCTCGCCTTCGCCGCCGGCCCCGTCGCCGTGGTCGGGCTCGGTGAGCCCGTCCCACAGCAGCAGTCGGGCCAGCCGCGGGTCGTCGACGACGGCGTGCAGGTAGGCGACGGTGAGGTCCTCCAGGCTGGCGCCGGGCCTGGTGAGGTCTGCTTCCTGGTCGAGCCAGCGCTGCCGGAGCGCCTCGTACAGGCCCGGCTTGCCGCCGAAGTAGTAGGTGATCAGCTGTGGGTTGAGCCCGGCGCGGGCGGCGATCGCGCCGACCCGGGCGCCGGCGTAGCCGCGGGCGGAGAACTCGTCGAGCGCGGCGGCCAGCAGCCGCTCCCGCGACCGGTCGGCGTCGCGCTGCCGTTCCTCCGCTGTCGGGGCGCGTCTCGGCCGGTTCTGCCGGTCCGCCGCCTGCGCCATACCCACATCGTAGCGCCCACGACTGACAGTATTAGTCATTCAAATGGTTGACAGAGTTGCTCAGACGGATGACAGTGGGCGGCATGAGCAATGTCCTGGCAGCCAAAGGGCTGCGCAAGTCCTTCCCCGGACGCGGCGGGCCCGTCGAGGCGGTGCGCGGCGTCGATCTGCGGGTGCGGGCCGGGGAGGTTTTCGGCTTCCTCGGCCCGAACGGAGCGGGCAAGACGACGACGCTGCGGATGCTGGCCACCCTGCTGCCGATCGACGCCGGGAGCGCGCACATCGCCGGCGTCGACGTGCGCCGCGACCCGGCGGAGGTCCGTCGCCGGATCGGCTACGTCGGGCAGGTCGGCGGCGCGGACCTGCCAGCGACCGGCCGGGAGAACCTCCTGTTGCAGGGCCGGCTGCACGGCGCGAGCCGGGCGGCGGCGGCCCGGCGCGCCGACGAGCTCGTCGACGTGTTGGCGCTCGGCGAGTTCGTCGACCGGCGGGCGGCGACCTACTCCGGTGGGCAGCGCCGCCGCCTGGAGGTCGCGCTCGGGCTGATGCACTCCCCGGCGCTGCTGTTCCTCGACGAGCCGACCACGGGCCTGGACCCGCAGAATCGCGCGAACCTGTGGGACCAGCTGCGTGCCCTGCGCGCCAGGGGCACCACGATCTTCCTGACCACGCACTACCTGGAGGAGGCCGACGCCCTCGCCGACCGGCTGGCGATCATCGACCGTGGCCGGGTCGTCGCCGAGGGGACCCCCGCCGAGCTCAAGCGGCAGGTCGGTGGCGAGACCGTGCTGCTGCGCCCCGGACCGGGGCCGACGACGCCGGACAGGCTGCGTACCCTACTCGACGAACAGCCGTTCGTGCGCGAGTCCCGGCTGGCCGGTGACACGCTGTACCTGACGATCGGCGACGGCAGCCGGACGCTGCCGCGCCTGCTCGCGGCGCTCGCCGAGCACCAGGTCACACTCGAGACGATCTCGCTGTCCGCGCCGTCACTCGATGACGTGTTCCTGCGGACCACCGGACGAGCGCTGCGCGACGCCGGCACGTCGCTGGCCGTCCCCGCGGCCAGGCAGGAGGTGCCGGCATGACGCTGCTCGGCCAGCTGCGGCTCCTGTGGTGGCGCAAGATGCTCGAGACGCTGCGCGCGCCGGTCTGGGTGGTCATGGGGCTGACCACGCCGTTGCTCTACCTGGCGCTGTTCGCCCCGCTGCTGCGCCGCCTCGGCGGCGGGCCCGGCTTCGCCCATGGCGGCGTGCTGGACACCTTCATCCCCGGCATCCTCGTGCTGATGGCCTTCGGCAGCGGGATGGGCGCCGGCTGGATCGTCATCGACGAGGTGCGCACCGGCGTCATCGAACGGCTGCGGGTCACCCCGGTCAGCAGGTTCGCTCTGCTGCTGGGCAGCGTGCTGCGCGACGTCGTCACGTTCGTCGTCCCCGCGCTGGTCGTGGTCGTCGTGTCGATCCCGTTCGGCTACCACCCGCACACGGCCGGGACGGTGCTGCTGCTGGTCCTGCTGTGTCTCGTCGTCGCGGTGACCTCCGCCTGGTCGGCGGCGCTCGGGATCACGCTGCGCGACATCGGCAGCCTGGCCGCCGTCGTCACCGGCCTACAGCTCCCGCTCACCCTGCTGTCGGGCATCCTGCTGCCGCTGAGCCTCGCCCCCGGCTGGCTGCGCGGTCTCGCGCACGTCGACCCGCTCTACTACGCGGTCCAGGCTTCCCGGCATCTGTCCGCGGGCGACGTCGCGGACGTCGCCGTCGCCACCGGTTTCCTGGTCATCGCCGCCCTCGCCGCTCTCACCCTCGTCTGGGCGACCCGCTGCTACCGGGCCGCCACCGCCTGACCGGCCCGCGACGGCCTTTGCCCGCGCCCCGCCGGCGTCAGGATTTGGACGCGCGCAGGGAGTAGAGGAGCGGGGCGCGGGGGGTGCCGGGCGGGAACCGGTAGAGGCCGTCGTCGCCGTGGACCAGGGTGTCGAACCGCTGGGACGGCACGCAGTCGTGCTCGTGGAGGAACTCCAGGCGCAACCCGGCGCCGGCGACCGCCGAGACAACGGACCCGAGGGTGTGGTGGTACTCGACGGTCACGTTCGCGTCGGTCTCCGCGTCGGGGTCGGCGTAGCTGCCCTCCTCCTCCCAGACGATCGGGCCGATGTCGAAGTAGTCGAGGTCGAACGTCGAGCCCGACTCGTCGTCGAGGACGTCCTGCACCGGATGGGTCTCGGCCAGGTAGAGGAAGCCACCGGGGGCGAGCAGCCTGGCCACGACACCCGCCCAGCGGGCGATGTCCGGCAGCCAGTTGAGCGCGCCGATACCGGTGTAGACGATGTCGAACGTCTCACCCGTGAGGACGTCCGCCGCGTCGTAGACGTCGGCGGTGAGGAACCGGGCCGGCAGCGTCAGCTCGGCGGCCAGCGCCTCCGCCGCGTCGACCGCCGGGGCGGAGAAGTCCAGTCCGGTGACCGTCGCGCCGCGGTGCGCCCAGGACAGGGTGTCCAGGCCGATGTGGCACTGCAGGTGCAGCAGCCGGGCACCGGTGACGTCCCCGACCTCGTCGGTCTCGAAGGCGCGCAGTACGTCGGGCTCGGCGAGGAACTCGTCGAGGTCGTAGTAGTCGCTCGCGAGATGGATCGGCACCCGCTCGTCCCACCACGCCCGGTTCGCCACCGCCCCGTCGCCCGGCCCGGCCCGCTCACCCAGCTGCGTCACGCGGGTGACTGTAGCGCCTCGGCCGCGTTCCCTCTCCCGATTTTCTCGGCGGCCCCTGGACCAGTCCGCATGCGGAAACCCGGACGGAGATCAGAGCCACCGGGGGCCGCCAGGACGGTGGTGTGCCACCCGGAGGCTGGCCGGTCACCACCGCGGGCCAGGCCTGCCGCAGGGCCTCCATGATCTGGTGGATTTTTCGGGGCCGGAGCACGTTTTCGGGGCCGGAGCACGGACGAACACACCAGATCATGGCAGGGCCGTGGCGGCGAGATGGCTGGAACCCGGCGGTCGGCTAGGTTCCAGCCATGACGACGTTCCCAAGGACCGGCCAGCCCGCCTCCGGGGAGGCGTCTCGCCGAGCGGTCGAGCCGGCGCCAGTGGTCCGTCCCGTCCCGGTAGCGGGATCGGCCGGCCGGCATCTGGTCGCGGTGCTGGCGGTCGACGGGGTGGTTCCGTTCGACCTGGCGGTGCCGGTGGAGGTGTTCGGGCGGGCCCGGCTCGCCGACGGCCGGCCGGCCTACCAGGTCGTCGTCTGCGCGGCCCGGCCAGGAGCCGACATTGACGCGGGGACGTTCACGCTACGGGCGCGCCATGGGCTGGACGCGCTCGCCGAGGCCGACACGGTCGTGGTGCCCGGCGCCGCCGACCCGGCCCTCCCCGTCGAGGCGGTCGTCGTCGACGCCCTGCGCGGCGCCGCCCGTCGCGGGGCGCGGGTGGCCTCGGTCTGCTCGGGCGCGTTCCTGCTCGCCGCGGCCGGGCTGCTCGACGGGCTGCGGGCGACGACGCACTGGCTGGGAACGGCGGAACTCGCGGCCCGCTACCCCGGGGTCGACGTCGACCCGGAGGTGCTGTTCGTCGACAACGGCGGCCGGATCCTGACCTCCGCGGGGGCGGCGGCCGGGCTGGACCTGTGCCTGCACATGGTCCGCGCCGACTTCGGGTCGGCCGTGGCCGCCGACGCGGCGCGGATCTCGGTCATGCCCCTGGAGCGTGCCGGCGGGCAGGCGCAGTTCATCGCGCACGAGCCGCCGGCGCCCGACGGGGTCTCGCTGGAGCCGCTGCTGCGCTGGCTCGCCGACAACCTCGACCGGGAGCTGTCCCTCGACGACATCGCCCGACAAGGCGCCCTGTCGACTCGTACCCTGTCGCGGCGGTTCCGTGAGCAGACCGGCACCACCCCAGCCCAGTGGCTGGCCCGCGCCCGGCTGCGCCGCGCCCAGCAGCTGCTCGAGTCCACCGACCACGGGATCGAGTGGATCGCCGAACGGGTCGGCTTCACCTCGCCGTCCACGTTCCGCGACCGTTTCCGCCGCCTCGTCGGCACCAGCCCCCAGTCCTACCGCCGGGCCTTCCGCGCTCCTGAGGCTGAAAGGGCGGCCTGACCCGGCGTCGGCCCACGGGCCGTCAGACGCCCGTGGTCGAGCCCGGGCGGACGATCATGAGGACGACGACGGCCGCCCAGAGCAGGTTGAAGATGCCGGTGGTCATCCCGAGCCGGGCGGCCGCGCGGGACAGCACCGGCGACGCGTCGGTCGCCACCCGGGCAGGGGACGCGACGGCGACCGAACCGGCGGAACCACCGGAATCGGCCGAGCTGGCGGAGCCCGCCGGAGCGACCGCGGCGGCCGGAGCGGGCTCGTCGTCGCCAGCGGCGGGTCGCGGCGCGGCTTCGGGAAGGGTAGCGAGCGCCCGGCGCTGGCCGGGCAGGATGACGGCGGCGAGCAGGGCGGCCGCGGCGGCGGTCAGCACGATGGAGATGATCACCCAGGCGTCGCCGAAGACGTGCAGCGGGCCGGCGGTGGCCAGGCCGAAGAACGGCACCGCGATCCCGAGCAGCGCGTAGACCCGGCAGATCCGGTGCAGGGCCCGCGCCACACCCGCGGCCGGGCCGTCCGCCGGACCCACCGCCGCCAGCCGCAGGTAGCGGGGGAAGATGCTGGCGGCCACCGCCACGGGCCCGATCGCGAGGATCGCGGCGAGCACATGCAGGCTGAGCAGGATCTTGGCCACGGATCAGTCTCTCCACGGGTCGTCGGGGTCGAATCACGACGCTAGCGACGCCGCAACCGCCCGAGCAGTGGCCAGAACGCCAGATGCCGCCGGATTCCGGCCAACGGCGCGCACAGAAATGCCTTTGGCCCGGGCCTGGCTGGCCATAGGTTGCTGACCATGACCTGGCGACATTGATCCCACCAATGGCAACCCAGCCGGCGACGAAGCGCCGCGCGGCCCGAGCGGGCCCTCGCGCGGCGGCTGTACATGTACGCGTTCCTCGAGGAATGCGTGCCGTTCTACGCCCTCTACGCGCTGCTGTTCGCGGACAGCGGGGTGTCGACGGCGGGCATCTCGGCGCTGTTCGCCCTGTGGTCAGCCACGACGTTCCTGCTGGAGATCCCGTCCGGGGTGTGGGCGGACGTCGTCTCCCGGCGCCGGCTGCTGACGTTCGCCCCCGTGCTCGACGCGGCGGGCTACGCGCTGTGGACGGTCGCGCCGTCACTCTGGTCGTTCGCCGTGGGGTTCGTGCTGCTCGGCGCCGGGGTCGCGCTGCGCTCCGGCGCGCTGCAGGCCCTCGTCTACGCCGAGCTCGACCGGCTCGGCGCCACGGCGGCCTACCCGCGGCTGATCGGCCGCTCCCAGGCGGCCGGCGGAGCGGCCGGTCTGCTCGCCACCGCCCTCGCCGGCCCGCTGGTCGCCGTCGGCGGCTACCTCGCGGTCGGCGCGGTCAGCGTCGCCGCGCTACTCCTGTGCGCCGCCGCTGGCCGCGCCCTGCCGGACCGGCCGCCGGTGGACGGCGCTGCCGGCGGCACAGGTGGAGACAACGGCGGCCAGGACGGTTGCGCCGCGGCGCCTGACGAGGACACGGTCCCCGACGACGAGCGGTCCGGGCTGGCGGTGCTGCGGTCCGGGCTGGCGGTGGTACGCCGGTCGGCGCCGGTGCGCCGCATGCTGTTGCTGTCCGCGGCGCTGACCGGCGTCGCGGCGCTCGACGAGTACGTGCCGCTGCTCGTACGCGACACCGGCGCCGCGCCCGCCGCCGTGCCACTGCTGGTGCTGGCCGTGACAGCCGGGGCGACGCTGGGCGGATTGTTCGCCGGCCGTGGCGGGCGGCTGCTCCCCGCCCTGCTGGCCGTCGCCGCGGTCCTGCTGGCCGTCGGCGCGGGCAGCGGGAGGCCGGTCGGGATCGCCGGCGTCGCCGTCGCGTTCGGGATCTTCTACTGGGCGCTCGCGCAGGCCGACGCCCGGCTGCAGGACAGCCTCGACGACACCTCCCGCGCCACCGTCACCTCGCTGTCCGGCGCCGGCATGGAGGCCGTCGGCATCGCCACCTTCGCGGCCTACGGCGCGGGCGCCGACGGGCTGGGCCTGTCCGCCCGCTGGCTGTTCGCCGCGGCCGCCGTCCCCTACCTCCTGCTCGTCCTCCCAGCCGCCGCCCGCCGGGCCAGGTCCCGGTCCCAGGCGAGCCCATGACCCAGACCAGGCTGCACGCCGCGCCCGCCTGGGACGCCGGCCCGCGGGTCGTGTGGGGATCCGCCGCCTGGGACGCCGGCCCGCGGGTCGTGTGGGGATCCGCCGCGTGGTCCCGCCGCAGAAGCGGCGGGACCACGCGGCCGGTTGCGCGCTCAGACCTCGACGACGGCCTGGGCGAACTGGGCCTTGTACAGCCTGGCGTAGGCACCGTCGGCGGCCAGCAGCTCCTCGTGGGTGCCCTGCTCCACGATCGAGCCGTGCTCCATCACCAGGATGGTGTCGGCGTCGCGGATCGTGGACAGCCGGTGGGCGATGACGAACGCGGTCCGCCCGGCCCGAAGCTGCGACATGGCCCGCTGGATGAGCACCTCGGTGCGGGTGTCCACCGAGCTGGTCGCCTCGTCGAGGATGAGGATCTGCGGGTCGGCGAGGAACGCCCGGGCGATGGTGATGAGCTGCCGCTCGCCGCCGGACACGCCGGCGCCCTCGTCGTCGAGGACCGTGTCGTAGCCATCGGGCAGGGTGCGGGCGAACCGGTCGACGTGGGCGGCCTTCGCCGCCGCGATGACCTGTTCGCGGGTGGCGCCCTCGGCGCCGTAGGCGATGTTGTCGGCGATCGTGCCGCCGAACAGCCAGGTGTCCTGCAGCACCATGCCGGTCGCCGCACGCAGCTCGTCGCGCGTCATCGTCGCGATGTCCACGCCGTCCAGGGTGATCCGCCCACCGGTGACCTCGTAGAACCGCATCAGCAGGTTGATCAGCGTGGTCTTGCCGGCACCGGTGGGGCCGACGATCGCGACCGTGTGCCCCGGCTCGGCGACCAGCGACAGGTCCTCGATGAGCGGCTTGTCCGGCTCGTAGCGGAACGCGACGTGCTCGAACTCGACCCGCCCACGCGGCTCGGCGGGCCGGACCGGCTCGACCGGGTCGAGATCCTGCTCGGGGGTGTCGAGCAGCTCGAACACCCGCTCGGCCGACGCCACCCCTGACTGCACCAGGTTCGCCATCGACGCGACCTGGGAGAGCGGCATCGAGAACTGCCGGGAGTACTGGATGAACGCCTGCACCGAGCCGATCGACAGGTCACCGGAGGCGACCCGCAGCCCGCCGACGACCGCGACGAAGACGTAGTTCAGGTTCCCGATGAACATCATCGCGGGCTGCATCAGCCCGACGATGGCCTGCGCCCGCCAGCTCGCCTCGTAGAGTTTCTGGTTCTGCTCGGCGAAGACCGCGGCGGCCTCCTCCTGCCGGCCGAACGCCCGCACCAGCATGTGCCCGGTGTACATCTCCTCGACGTGGGCGCCGAGCCGGCCGGTGGTGCGCCACTGGCTGACGAAGTGCGGTTGCGCGAACTTCCCGATCCGCGCCGCGAGCAGCATCGACAGCGGGACGGTGACGAGCGCGATCAGCGCGAGCAGCCAGGAGATCCAGAACATCACCGCCAGCACGCCGATGATCGTCAGGACGGACTGGACGAACTGCGCGATGCTCTGCTGCAGGCTCTGCCCGAGGTTGTCGATGTCGTTGGTGACCCGGGACAGCACCTCGCCGCGCTGCGCCCGGTCGAAGTACCGCAACGGCAGCCGGGTGATCTTCTCCTGGACGTCGGTACGCAGCTGGGACAGCACCCGCTGCAGTGCGGCGTTGGTGAGCCGGGCCTGCAGCACGGAGCAGACGCCGGCGAGCAGGTAGACGGCCAGCACCCAGGCGAGCACGGCGCCGATGGCGTGGAAGTCCATCCCGGCGCCGGGGGTGACGTTCAGCGAGTTGAGCAGGTCGGCCTGGGTGCCGTGGCCGGTGGCGCGCAGGTGGTCGACGGCCTCGGCCTTCGTCGTGCCCGCCGGCAGGTTCCTGGAGAAGACGCCGGTGAGCACCAGGTCGGTGGCGTGGCCGAGCAGCTTCGGGCCGCTGACGTTGAAGGCGACGGCAATGGCGCACAGCACCAGCGAGGCGACGAACAGCCGCCGCTGCGGGCGCAGCAGCCCGAGCAGGCGCCGCGTCGACCCCTTGAAGTCCGCCGACTTCTCGACACCACCACCCATCATCATCCGGACCGCCGGGGGGCCGCCGCCCGCGGCGGCGGGGCGCGGCGCCGGCAGCCCACCGGCTGGTCGGCCGTTGGGACTCGTCATGCGGCGGCCTCCTGTTCGGTGAGCTGGGACAGCACGATCTCCCGGTAGGTCTCGTTGCCGGCCATCAGCTGGTGGTGGGTTCCGACGCCGACGACCCTGCCCTCGTCGAGGACGATGATCTGGTCGGCGTCGCGGATCGTCGCGACCCGCTGGGCGACGATCACGACCGTCGCGGCCGCGGTCTCACGGGAAAGCGCCGCGCGCAGCGCCGCGTCGGTGGCGTAGTCGAGCGCGGAGAACGAGTCGTCGAACAGGTAGATCTCCGGGTGGCGCACCAGCGCGCGGGCGATCGCGAGCCGCTGGCGCTGTCCGCCGGAGACGTTCGTGCCACCCTGCGCGATCTGCGTGGCCAGCCCGTCGGGCATCGCCTCGACGAAACCGCGGGCCTGGGCCGTCTCCAGGGCCTGCCAGAGCTCGTCGTCGGTGGCGTCCGGGTTGCCGTAGCGCAGGTTGGAGGCGACGGTGCCGGTGAACAGGTAGGGCTTCTGCGGGACGACGGCGACGGTGGCGGCGAGCAGCACCGGGTCGAGCTCGCGGACGTCGACGCCGTCGACGAGCACCGCCCCCTCGGTGACGTCCGACAGCCGGGGGATCAGGGACAGCAGCGTCGACTTGCCCGCCCCGGTCGACCCGATGACCGCGGTGACCTGGCCCGGGCGGGCGAGAAGGCTGATGTCGCGCAGCACCGGCTCCTCCGCGCCCGGGTAGCGGAACCCGACGCCGCGCAGCTCCAGCTCGCCGTGCCGGGTCAGTCGCGTGACCGGCGCGGCCGGCGGCAGAAGGGTCGTCTCGGTGCCGAGAACCTCCTCGATCCGCTCGGCGCAGACCTCGGCGCGAGGGATCATCATGAACATGAACGTCGCCATCATCACCGACATCAGGATCTGCATCAGGTAGCTGAGGAAGGCGGTGAGCGCGCCGATCTGCATCGCCCCGGAGTCGATGCGGTGCGCGCCGAACCACAGGACCGCGATGCTGGAGAGGTTCACCATGGTGAACACCAGCGGGAACATCAGCGCCATCAGCCGGCCGAACCGCAGCGACGTGTCGGTCAGCTCCGCGTTGGCAACCCCGAACCGGGTCCGCTCGTGGTCGTCGCGGACGAACGCCCGGATCACGCGCAGGCCGGCCAGCTGCTCACGCAGCACCCGGTTGACCGTGTCGAGCCGCTCCTGCATCGCCCGCCCCAGCGGGCGCATCCTGTAGATGATCAGTGAGATGATGATCGCCAGCAGCGGGACGACGACGACCAGCAGCGTCGAGAGGCCCAGGTCCTGGTGGATCGCCAGCACGATCCCGCCGATGCACATGATCGGCGCGGACACCATCATGGTGAACCCCATCAGGACGAGCATCTGCACCTGCTGCACGTCGTTGGTCGCCCGGGTGATCAGCGACGGAGCCCCGAAGTGGGCGACCTCGCGGGCGGAGAACGACTGCACGCGGTCGAACACCGCGGCGCGCACGTCCCGGCCGACCGCCATCGACGTGCGGGCGCTGAAGAACACGGCCCCGCCGGAGCACACGATCTGCCCGACCGTGATCGCCAGCATGATCCCGCCGAGCCGCAGGATGTAGCCGGTGTCCCCGGTGATCACCCCGCGGTCGATGATGTCGGCGTTCAGCGTCGGGAGGTAGAGCATCACGAACGTCGCCGCGAGCTGCAGCGTGACGAGCGCCGCGAGCTGCGCGCGGTAGGGCCCCAGGTGGGCCCGCAGAAGTCGGATCAGCATGCGGTGGCGGTCCCTCTCAACGGTGGTGCGGGTGGCGGCGCTGCCGGCGCTGACAGCGCTCGCGCACGGGTGTGACAGCCGGTGGCGGCCGGGCGTCGCGGGCCAGCCGGGCCGCGGGCGGCACGTTCGGACACTACGGACTCACCTCCAGGTGAGGTCAAAGGCATTTCACGCGTTCCCACGGCGGCCACCAGCTGGCCAGGGCGGCGGCGCGGCCGGGCACGGCGGCCGTGCTGGTCCCAACCAGCCGACCGGCGGGTCTGTTCTCATCAGGACGGGTCGCCGAGCTGGCCGCGGGCGGCGGCGCGGTCGACGCCGAGCCGGTCGAGCAGCGTGGCGGCCGGGTCCGGAGGCGGGCGTTCGAGCAGTGCCAGCAGCACCAGCTCGGGGGTGACGCGGCGGGCCGGGGTGGTGGGCGCGACGGCGAGGGCCCGGGAGAGCACCGCGCGGGCGCCGGAGCTCAGCGCGGTGCGCAGCTGGGCGACCTGCGCCGGCGTCGGCCGCTGCCGGTCATGGCCGAAGAGAACAGCGGCCGGATCGTCGCCCGACGCCGGCTCGCCCGACGCCGGCGCCCGCGCGGCGGGCCACGGGTCCACGCCGTCGTCGGCCGGCGCCGCGGGCGCCAGGGCGCCGACGGCGATCCCCAGGGCGGCCAGAGCAGCCTGGTCCAGCGCGGCGAGTGCCGAGCGCGCGGCGGGCAGGTCCACCCCGAGCGCGCGCGCCGCCTCGGTGTCTGGATGGTGCAGGACACCGAGGAGCAGGTGCTCGGTGCCGATCCGCCGGTCGCCGCGCAGCCGCGCCTCGGCCAGCGCCGCGCCGACGACCCCACGGGCACCGGCGGCGAAGCGAGCGGGCATCCGCCATCGCCTCCTCTTTCTGCTGTCCGAATCTGTCCTGTCCGAAGCACCGGAGGGACGCCGCGCGGGGCGCGGGCTAGCCGGCCGCGCGCCCGTGCTTGGCGTGCGCGGACTGGCGGGACACGCCCAGGGCGTCGCCGATCTGCTCCCACGACCAGCCCTGCTCGCGGGCCGTCACGACGGCCTGCGCCTCCACCTGCTCGGCGAGCCGGTGGAGCGCTCCGACCGCCCGCAGACCGAGCGCCGGGTCACCGGCCCGCACCCGCGTCAGCAGATCGCCCACGTCCATGGCTGTCAGTTTGGACTGACAGCCATGACTTTGTCAATTCAGACTGACAGCCATGGTCTTGCTGACGCGGGACCCGGGGGAGAAGACTTCACCCATGCCCACCGGACGCGAGCCAGCCGCCGACCCCACGGGCGGCGAGCAGTCCGCCGAGGTGGCCAGACTGCCCGCGCGGGCCGACGCCGAGGTGGCGTGGGACGGCGACGCGGACCTGACCGCGGCGCTGGCCGGCCGGGTGACGCAGTACGCCCGCGCCGCGCGGGCGACCTCGACGTGGCGGGCCTACGACACCGACCTGCGGCACTTCCGCGCCTGGTGCGCCGCCCAGCCGACGGTGCCGACGGCCGTGCCGGCGAGCGCGCTGACCGTCGCCGGCTACATCGCCGCCCTCGCGGACGCCGGCTACAAGCCGTCGACGATCCGGCGGCGCCTCGCCGCGATCTCGGTCGCCCACCAGCTCGCGAAGGCGCCCAACCCGGCGACGTCCCCGGAGGTCGCGACCGTGTGGGACGGCATCCGCCGCGTCCACGGCACCCGCCCCGCCCGCAAGGAGGCGCTGGAGACGTCGCTGCTCACCCGCGTCCTCGCGGCGATCGACGAACCACCCGCCGACGCGCCGACCAGCACCGGCGCACCCGCCGACGAGACGCCGAAGGGCGCGTTGGCGGGCGACGCGGTGCCGGGCAGCGCGGCCGCGGCGCTCGCCGCCGTCCGCGACCGGGCGCTGCTGCTCGTCGGGTTCGCCGGCTGCCTGCGCCGTTCCGAGCTGGTCGGCCTCGACGTGGCCGACATCGAGGTCACCGCCGACGGGCTGGTGCTGTCGATCCGCTCGTCGAAGACCGACCAGGAGGGCGCCGGCGCGCTCGTCGGCGTCGCCTACGGCTCCTACCGGCCGACCTGCCCCGTGCGCGCCTGGCAGGCGTGGGCCGCCGCCGCGAGGCTCACGGGCGGCCCGGCCTTCCGCGGGATCAACCGGCACGGCCACGTCGGGGCCAGCCGGCTGCACCCCAGCTCGGTCGCCCGGATCGTGCAGCGCCGGGCCGCGGCGGCGGGCCTGGACCCGGCGGACTTCGCCGGCCACTCGCTGCGCTCCGGGTTCGCCACCGCCGCCGCCCGCGCCGGCGTCGCCGACCGGGCGATCATGCGGCAGGGCCGGTGGCGCTCGGCCTCGTCCCTGGACAGCTACGTGCGCGCGGGGCGGCTGTTCGACCGTGACAACCCGTCGGGCCGCGTCGGCCTCTAGTCCGAAGTCGCTCCCCCGGAAGATCGGCTAGCGCCGATCTTCCGGGGACCCCTGCGGCGATGATGGCGGAGCCTCGCGTGGCCGGAGGCCATCAGACGCGACCCAGTCCGACGCGGGGCCGGCTGGGCCGGGTGACCAGGCACGTGGGAGGCTCGCGGGCGTGACAACGGGCAGTGGGACAGGTGGTTCGGCGGCGCCAGGCGTGGTTCGCTGGGACCTCGCGGTGAGCTTCGCCGAGCAGGACCGCGGCTGGGCCGACTGGCTGGTCTGGCAGCTGCAGGACGCGGGCCGGCGGGCCACCGCCGAGCCGCTGCCCGCCGGCAGCCCGGGCGCTCCAGCCGTGGCGGTGGCGCTGCGGTCCGCCGCCGGGCACGCCGACCAGGTGCTCGTCGTCCTGTCCGCCGCCTACCTCGCCGCTCTCGGTGACGACGCCGGCGAACCATCCAGCCCGGCCGCGCACCCGCCGCGCCTCGGCGAGCCGGCGGCCGGCGGGGACGAGGACACCGACACCCCGGCCGGTGGCCAGGGCCCGGAGACCGGCGCGGGCGAGGTGCCGGTCGGGCGGATGGTCGTGGCCCGTGTCGAGGACCTGCGCCGGCCCGCGCTGCTCGCCGGCGCCGTGTCGTTCGACCTGTTCGGCCTGGAGCCCCCGGTCGCCCGCGAGTGGCTGCGCCGCCAGCTCGCTGTCCTCCCGGCCACCGCCCGCTCCGTGAACGCCGCTCCGGCGACGCCGGCCGACGCCATGCCCGTGCCGTCCGCCGCGGCGGCGCCCTCGGCCGGCACGACCACGCCGGCCGAGGCGCGGCCCGCGGCATCGGCCGAGCCGGCGGCGTCAGCGCCGGTGCTGACGCCGGGGGTGCTCGCCGAGCTGCAGGGGCAGCACTCCCCGGTGCGCGCCGTCGTGCTCCCGTCGACTGGCGGGGTGCTGGTCAGCGGCGCCCAGGACGGCAGGGTCCGGCTGTTCGACCTGGCGAACCCAACCCGCCCGGCGCCGCTCTCCGTGATCGAGTACGGCGGCCGGCTGACCCAGGAATGGGTCCGCGCGCTGGCGGCAAGCGCCGACGGCACCCGCCTCGCCATCACCGGCGACGGGATGCGGGTCGCGCTGTGGGACATCACCGACCCCTCCGCGCCGGAGGAGGTCTTCACCGAGCGGGGCCACCGCCACTACATCCGCGCGGTCGCGCTCAGCCCGGACGCCCATCTGCTCGCCTCCGGCGGGCAGGACAAGATCGTTGCCCTGTGGGACACCCGCCGCTCCGGGACGGACAGTCTCCTCGTCGCGCTGACCGACCATCGCAAGGGGCTGCGGACCGTCGCGTTCAGCCCGGACGGGCGGCGCCTCGCCAGCGGTGGTGACGACAACGTCGTGCTGCTGTGGGACCTGGCCGACCCGGCGAAACCGACCCGGATGGCGACGCTGGCCGCGCACCGCGACACCGTGTACGCCGCACGGTTCGTCCCGTCCGGGCCCCTGCTCGCCACCGCCGGCGGCGACCGGCTCGCACGGCTCTGGGACGTCGCGAGCCCGGCCCATCCAGAGCCGGTCGCGGACCTCGCCGGACACCGCAAGGCCGTGACGGCGCTGGCCGTCACGGCCGACGGCCGCGGGCTCGCCACCGGCGGCGCCGACGGCCAGGTGCTGCTGTGGGACCTCACCGACCCGGCCCGCCCGGCACGGGTCGCGGCGTTCACCGCCGGGCACGGCGCCATCAACGACCTGGCGTTCTCCCGTGACGGCGCGCTGCTCGCCGCCGCCTGCGCGGGCAAGGCCACCGTCCTGTGGAGCACCGGCACCCTGCTCGCCACCGCGAACCACTGACCCGGCGGCGCCTCAGGCGCCCGGGTGGGGTTCGCGGGCGAAGCCGTGGAGAGCGGTGTGGTGCTCGAGGACGCGGGTGAGCAGGCTGATCAGCTCGGCGCGCTCCTCGGTGTCCAGGGGGGCGAGGAAGACGTCCTGAAGGTCGGCGGCGACCACGTCGAAGTCCGCCAGCCGCGACCGCCCGGCCGGGGTGATCGCGATGATGTTGCGGCGCCGGTCGGCCGGATCCTGCGCACGCTCGACGTGGCCAGCCTGGACCAGTTCGTTGACCATGGTCGCGACGTCGCTGCGGTCGAACCCGCAATGCCGCCCGAGGTCCGCCTGGCTCGACGAGCCGAACTCCTCGAGTGAGGCGAGCAGCGCGTAGTGGAAGCGGCGGCCGCCAACGGCGGTGAACGCCTCGGCGGTCAGCCGGTGCGAGTGCACCGCCGTCTTGTTCACCAGCCAGCCGGCGAGCCCGCGCACCCGGGCCGGCCAGGATGCGGCAAGCCCTTCGGCGGCGGTGGCTCCCACGGTATCCGTCGCGGCCGCCGCGACGCCGCCCGCAGGGGCACAGCTCTCGCCCACCAGGTCCCACCCCGCTTCGTCCGACAAATTTGTTGGCGCCACCCACGAATCTTGTTAGTGTTGGCGACACCAACGTTGGCAGTCCCCATGATAGTGCCGCCGAAGCCCAGCATCCCGCATCCGGTTTCGGCGCCCGGCACGAGACCCCGCCAGGACGCGGGGCAGAGGGTGGAAACGCGATGAGCACGGACCCTTCACCGACACGGCCCGCCGACCCGGCCGCCGCGGCCACCAGCCCCGACCACGACGACGGCGCGGCCGACCCGCGGCGCTGGCGAGCGCTCGCGGCCGCGGCGCTCGGCCAGCTGATGGTCGCCGCGGACTTCACGATCATGAATATCGCGTTGCCGTCCGCGCAGCGCTCGCTGCACATGTCCGACCCGAGCCGGCAGTGGGTCATCACCATGTTCGCGCTCGGCTACGGCGGCTTCCTGCTGCTCGGTGGCCGGGTCGGCGAGCTGCTCGGCCGCCGCCGCGCGCTGCTGATCGGCCTGGCCGGCTTCGCCGTCGCCTCCGCGCTCGGCGGCGCCGCGGTGAACACCGGCATGCTGCTGGCCGCCCGCGGCCTGCAGGGAGCGTTCGGCGCCCTGTTCACCCCGGCCGCGCTCGCCCTGCTGGGGACCACGTTCACCGTCCCGGCCGAACGCGCTCGCGCCTTCGCCATCTTCGGCACGGTGATGGGCTCCAGCTCGGGGATCGGGCTGATTGCCGGCGGGCTGCTCACCGGCTACTTCTCCTGGCGCTACAGCCTGTTCATCTCCATCCCGCTCGCCATCCTCGCGAGCGTCGTCACCCTCGCGGCCGTGCCCGCCAAGGCGGCACGCCCGGCGCGCGGCACCGAGGCGGCCAGGATCGCCAGGGCGGCGCGGGAACGGCTCGACCTGCTGGGAGCGCTCCTGGCGACCGTCGGGCTGATGGCGCTGGTCTTCGGGTTCTCTCGGGCGGAGACCGACGGGTGGGACGCGGCCATGACGATCGTCTCCCTGGTCGCCGGCGTCGCGCTGCTCGCCCTGTTCGTGCTCGTCGAGTCCAGGACCGCCAGCCCGCTGCTGCCGCTGCGGGTCGTCACGCACCGCGGCCGCGGTGGCTCGTACCTGGCGACGTTCAGCCTCGGCGTGGCCGTGTTCGCCGGGATGTTCTTCCTGACCTTCTATCTCCAGGAGGTGCTCGGCTACTCGCCGACCCGCACCGGCGTCGCGTTCCTCCCGATGACCATCGGCCTGATCATCGGGGCGCGCATCGTCGGCCGACTGATCGTGCGGGCGCCGATCCGCAACCTGCTGGTGACGGGACTGGTGAGCGCGGCCGTCGCGCTCGCGCTGATCGGCCTGCTGCGGCCGGACAGCTCCTACTGGACCGGGGCGCTGCCGTCGCTGGTCGTGCTGGGCTTCGGGATGGGCTGGGTGATGATGCCGGCGAACAGCATCGCCACCCTCGGCGCCGGCCGTGACGCAGGGGTCGCCGGTGGCGCGGTGATGACCTCCCAGCAGATCGGCGCGTCCCTCGGGCTCGCGCTGCTGGGCACCATCGCCGGGACCGCCACCTCCGGCTACCTGGGCTCCCACCCGGCGGCCACCGGGGCGGCGGCCCACGGGCGGCTGCTGACAGCCGCGACCGTGCACGGCTTCAACGTGGCCAGCCTCGTCGGCGCCGCCTTCCTCGCGGCCGCGGCCATCGTCGTCTTCCTGGTCGTCGGCGCCCGCGCGTCCACCGCCACCGGCGGCGCCGCCGCCGCGCCCGGCCCAGGCCCGGCTCTGGCGGCCGAACCGGCGGCCCTCCCCGCCCAGGCCCAGGGCGCCACGCCCGAAGCGACCCCGGTCCCGCTGGCCACCTAGCCCGGCGGATGGCCGGCCGGCCGCCGCGTGCCGCCCCGGCACACGGCGGCCGGCCCGTCCCGCCGGGGAAACACGGCGGCGACGTTCCGCCAGCCCAGCGGGCACAGCCGGCCGTACCGTGGGACGATCCCCGCCGGCCGGGGGTGCCCCAGGGGAGGCACGCGGGTGCCGTGGGAGTGACGATGGTGGAGACGACGCCTGAGACGGCGAAGAAGCCGGCACAGCCGGCGCAGGGTGGCCCGAGCCCAGCGGCGGGCCACGGCGACGCGGGGCAGGCCGCGGACCGGACGACCCGGGCGCGGGGCAGCGAGACGGACCGGCCCACCGCCGGGCGGTCGATGGTCGGCAGGACCGTCGTCATCACCGGAGCGAGCGCGGGGATCGGCGCCGCCGCGGCCCGCCAGCTGCGCGCCCTCGGCGCCCGGCTCGTGATCCTCGGCCGCTCGCCCCAGCGGACCGCCGCCGTCGCCGCCGAGACAGGCGCTCTGCCCGTCGTCGCCGACTTCGCCCGGCTCGCCGACGTCCGCCGCGCCGCCGCCGAGATCATCGACGTCTGCCCCCGTATCGACGTGCTCATGAACAACGCCGGCGGGCTGTTCCCGGCGCTGACCCGGACCGAGGACGGCAACGAGCTCACGTTCCAGGTCAACCACCTGGCCCCGTTCCTGCTCACCGGCCTGCTGCTGCCGCGGCTGTCGGCCACCCCCGGCTCGCGGGTGGTCGTGACCAGCAGCGTCGTCAACCCCCTCGGCCGTCTCGACGCGAAGGACCTGGACCGTGCGCGGCGCCGCTACCAGCAGTTCGGCGTCTACTTCGACAGCAAGCTCGCCAACGTCGTGTTCGCCCGCGAGCTCGCCCGCCGGGCCGCGCCCGGCTGGCCGACCGCGACCGCCGTGCACCCGGGTGTCGTGGTGAGCAGCTTCGGCCGCGACACCTGGTTCGTGCACACGTTCTACCGGCCCCTGCGGCTGGTCGGTGCCCGGACCCCGGCCGGTGGCGCCCGCCCGCTCGTGGCGCTGGCAACCCGGCAGGACCCGGAGGCCGTCAATGGCGCCTACCTGCACCGCTACAAGGTGCGTGACCGGTTCTTCACCGGCCGGCAGGCCCGTGACACGGAGCTTGGCAGGGCGCTGTGGGAGTACTCGGCCGCCCGTGTCAGCCTGCCTGACTGACCCTGCCGGGCGGTGACCAACGGCGCGGCCGTGTGCGCGCCTCGTCGCGGCCGGGCGGCATACCGTGAGACGGCGGCGCGGCCGCCGATCGGCCTGGCGCGGGCCGTGGCCGCCGCACCGCTTCGGTACCGGCCGGCCAGGGACACCGCCGCCGGCCGGCAGGCTGTCCGTCGCGGCGGACAGCCGGGGACGTCAGCGGGAGAGAGCCCTGAGCGACGCGGAACCTGTCCTTTCGGCGGCGCCGGCGGTACGCCGCCGGCCGCTGGCGGGGACGCACGGCGCGGTGATCGCGGTCGTCGCCGCCGGCGGGGTGGTCGGCGCCTGCCTGCGCTACGGCGCCGCGCTCGCCTGGCCGACCCCGCAGGCGGCGTTCCCCTGGACGACGTGGGCGGTCAACACCGCCGGCTGCGCGGCGATCGGCGTGCTCATGGCGGTGGTCGCCGCGCGCCGGGCGGTGCACCCGCTGGTCCGGCCGTTCCTGGGCACCGGCGTTCTCGGCGGCTTCACCACCTTCTCCACCTATGCCGTCGACGCGCAGCGCCTCCTCGACGCGGGCCGGGCGGGCCTGGCGCTGGCCTACCTCGCGGCGACGATGGCGGCGGCGCTCGCGGCCGTCACCGTCGCCTCCGCCGCGACCAGGCTTACGCTGCGGGCGGGGCCTCAGGCGGCCCGCGCGCTGTTCGGGAGGCACCGATGACCAGGCTCGCAGGCCGGGCGCTGCGCCTCACGGTGTTCATCGGCGACAGCGACCAGTGGCACCATCGGCCGCTGTCGAGCGAGATCGTGCGCCGGGCGCGCGCCGCCGGCCTTGCCGGGGCGACCGTGTTCCACGGCGTCGAGGGCTACGGCGCCTCGTCCGTCGTGCACACCACCCGGCTGCTGTCGCTGTCGGAGGACCTGCCCGTCGTGGTCGTCATCATCGACGAGGAGCCTCGGGTCCGGGCGTTCCTCCCCGAACTCGACGAGCTGGTCGGCGAGGGGCTGGTCGTGCTCGACGAGGTCGAGGCCGTCCGCCACACCGACCGGCGGCCGGCGGGGTGAACTGGCTGCTCGTCGCCGCCGGCGCCGCCGTCGGCGCCCCGCTGCGCTACCTGGTGGACCGGGCGGTGCAGGCCCGCCACGGCGCCGTCTTCCCCTGGGGGACGTTCACCGTGAACGTGGCGGCGAGCCTGCTGCTGGGCCTGGTCGCCGGGGCGGTCACGGCCGGCGTCGCGTCGCAGCGGGTGGCCCTGCTGGTCGGGACGGGGCTGTGCGGGGCGCTGTCGACCTACTCGACGTTCTCCTACGAGACGCTGCGCCTGGCCGAGAGTGGTTCCCGGCTGGTCGCCGCGGCGAACGTCGCCGTCACGGTGCTGACCACGCTCGGCGCCGCCATCCTCGGCGCCGCCGTCGCGGGCGCCGCCTGGGGCTGAGCGGGCCGACCGGCGGGCGGTCACCGCGCGAGGCGGACGCCAGGGAGCCGAGAAGGGTGCCGGGTCCCCGGCGGTCACCCCGCCGCGACCAGCCGGGAAGGCGGCGGCTGGTCGCGGGCGGCGGTTGACCGCCTCGGTGGGTCGGCCGGCCGGTACGCCCGCGCGATGGCGGGGCCGGAGGTGGGGCGGCCCGCGACCGCGGTGCGCTGCCGGTCGGCGCGGCGGGCCAGCAGCCGCTCGGCGAGCGCGTCGGCGCGTTCGATGTCGTCGAGGGTCGCGCGCTGGCGGGCGTCGACCTCCAGGATCGCGGCGAGCAGCTCGGCTGACAGACGGGTCCGGGCCGCGACGCGGGCGACGCTCGGTGGCAGGGCGGCCGGCGCCCACGGCGGGCCGCCTGGGGCGGCTGCCCGCGCGGCGACCGGTGGGTGGGTGACGGTGGCGCGGTGCGCCGGGGCGGGTGGCGGGGCGAGGCCCGGGGCCGGCGCGGCGCCGCGATGGGCCGTCTCGGCGGTGGTCGTCTCGTCGCGGCGGAGCCGTTGCATCAGGGCCATGCACCCAGTGATACCTGCGGGCGTGTCCCGTTCAACGCCTTGACATCCGGCCTGTCGGCGGGATCAGCCCTGTCCCACAGGCGATCCCCAGCCTTGACCCCCCCCGTCCCCAGGGGGCACCCAGTTACCCACCGTGTCGTCACCAGGGTTATCCACATGTCGATCATCATGTGACGCATCTCACATGCTGTGGCCGGGGGGTGGGCCAGGCCTCCGACGCGCGGGGTGCGCACACTGCCGACCTCTCACCGGCGCCGGGGTGGCCGCATCGCGGTCATCCCTGTGGACGAAAGGTGTCCGTCCACAGGGATGAGACGAGCCTGGCGGGCCGGGCGCGGCCCGGTCCACGCTCGGTCCCGCCTGGCGGACGCGGCGCCAGGGCTCGCGGCCGGCGGTCATCCGCCGACGGCCGACGGTGACCGACAAGGACGAGGGGCCCAGGCATGGCGGTGAAGGTGCGGCGCGGCGGGGTCGCGCACGCGAGGGACGGCGCCACGGCGCCGCGGGGACGCCACCAGGCGGCCCCGGTGGCGGGACGGGCGCGCGGGGGTACGCGGTGAACGGCGAGGCGGCCCCGGTGCCGGTGAGCCTGGTCGCGGCCGGCCGGAGCACCGGGAGACCGGCGGCCCAGGCCGAGGGCCTGGGGGACGTGCTGCACCTGCGGCTCGAGCCCGACGACGCCGTCGCGGGGGTGTCACTCGGCCAGGCAAGGGCGCTGTTCGCCGGGGTCGCGCGGCTGTTGCAGGCCGCGGCGATGGCGGCCATCGGCCCGGCATCGCGGTTCGCCGGCCGGCGGCCGGACGCGGTGAAGGCGTTCGTCGAGCAGGACGTCCGGTTCGTCCACGCCGAGGCGGACAGCCCCCTGCTGGCGGTCTACACCCGGCTCGACGACGGCCCACTGCCCGGCGCGGACCGCGGCCGGGGCGCGCCCGCGGCCTGGCCTTCGGGGGCGCGGCTGGCGCCGTTCCAGCGGCGGGTGGGCACGACCCTCGCGGGCGCGCTCGTCGAGGTCACCGAGGCGATCCGTGACCACCACACGGCCCGCCGCCTGCCGTTCGCCGAGCCGGCGGACGACCCGGCCGGCCCGCTGGCCGTGCCGGCGGCGGGCCTCGGTCCCGCCGGCGGCACGGCCACCGAGGCGGCGCCGTCGCCGCTGGTGCTGCGCGGGGTGAGCGTGGACTTGTGCGACGCGCTGCTCGGGATGGTGACCGCGCCACGGGTGCGCAGGATGGAGCTGGCGTTCTACTGGGCGCCGCGCGCCGGGCTGGACACCCCGGCGGTGGTCCGGGTGGCGTTGCGCCGCGACGACGCCGAAGCGCTGCTGCGGCTGCGAGCCGTCCTGGCCGCCCTGTCCGAGCGGCCCAGGACGGCGGTGTACGGGCAGGTCACCCGGCTCGACCGCGGCGAGGCCGACGACGGCGGGATCGCCACGATCCGCGGCGTCGTCGGCCGGTCCACCCCGCGCACCGTGCAGGTCACCGTGTCCGGCCCGGAGTACGACGACGCGATCCGCGCATACCGGACCAGGGAGCCGGTCGTCGCCACCGGCCGGCTGCGCCGCCATGGCGGGGTGCACATACTCACTGGCCACTTCGCCGTCGCCAGCGGCGACGGCCAGTGACCATGCCCCCGCCTTTAGGAGCCGCCCCAGGGGGAGCGGGGGCGGGTGGGTGCCGGCGGCTCCGTCGCCGCCCACACCTTGCGCCACCGGGCCGGCTCGCCACCGCCGGGGGCGGGGACGGCGGCGCGGGTGCCGCCGGGAGGTGGCGTCGGCCGGCCCGGCCGGGGCAGCGACGCCCACCAGGACGTCTCGCTCTCGGTGACGAGCCTGTCGACCTCCGCGGCCAGCCGGGCGGTGAGGCCGCGCACGTCGTCGCCCTCACCGGGCCGCAGCGGGCGACCGAACCGCACCGACACCTCCGGGCGGCCCGGCACCGGCCACGACCGGCCCCGCGGCATCGCCGCGAACGTGCCGCGCAGCCCGACAGGCACCACCGGCACCCCGGTGTTGATCGACAGGAACGCGGCGCCGAGCTTGAACCGGCCCCGTGCCCCGTCCGGCGACCGGGTGCCCTCCGGGAAGATCACCAGGTTCCAGCCGTCGCGCAGCAGGTCCACCGGCGTCGTCGACGGGGCGCCGCCGCTGCGGTCGATCGGCACCGTGCCGAACGCCAGCGCCGTCGACAGGCCCCGCCACGTCGACTCGAAGAAGTAGTCCGCCGCCGCGGTCACCACCGTGCGCTCCCGCACCGCCGGCGGCAGCGCGCACAGCAGCACCGTGGCGTCCAGATGGCTCGCGTGGTTCGCCACGATCAGGGCCGGCTGTTCGCCCAGGTCGGCGAACACCTCGGACCCCTCGACCGTCCACGTCAGCTGGGAGTGCAGCAACGGGTCCATGATCCCGCCGAGGAACGCCGCCCGGGCCGCCCTGGCGGCCGGGCCGCGCGCCCACGCCGTCGGGAACTCCCGGCCCGGCAGCGGCGGCCGGTACACCTGCGCCGACGCCGGTACCAGCCGCTGCCCGCCGAGACGGAACCCGCGGGCAGCCTGCCGCAGCCCCACGCCGGGGTGGGGCTGCGAGGACGACGACGAGCCAGCCCGCACCGGCCGGCCCGACGCCCCACTGACCCGGCTCACCGGACGTCCGCGATCGCGTGCGGCGGCGAGTGCAGGTAGGTGATCGACGGGTCGCGACCGACCGTGCCCGACACCATCTCCAACGCGTCGGCGAACGTCGACGCCGCTCGGAAACCCATCCGGGCGCACGCCCTGCGGTCCCCGCCGACCCAGACGACGTCGCCGACGTGGTCCATGCCGTGCGTCGCCCAATACCACATGTAGAAGGGGTGGACGCCGTGGTAGGCGTGCGAGGTCCGGTACAGGTGGATGTACCAGGGGTCGGTCGCGTACTGCTTCTCGAACTTCGCCTCGATCGTCGCCGGGTCCGTCGACTCGGCGAGGACCTCCTCGTAGAAGTCCACGTACGAGGGGTGGTGCAGCTGGGTGAACTCGGGCGTCACCGGGTGGTACAGGATCATCGCGCCCTTGTGCCGGACCAGCGGCCTGCCCCGGTACATGTTGAAGAAGTAGCCGAGCCCCAGGCAGGTCGCGAGGATCGGGTTCATCACCGCGTCGGAGTTGTACGGCCCGATGTACGGCAGCCCGACGACCAGCACATCGGACTGGCCGTCGACCTCGACGAGCTGCTGGCGGTGCACCGACTCCAGGGTCCTCTCGTGCACCGCCTCGGTCTCGCCGGCGTTGACGGCGGTGACCTGGTAGTCGGCGACGATGTTCTGGAACAGCCGGTGGCGCTGCCGGCCGGGCAGCTTCGGCAGCGCGGCGGTCATCCCGTAGGCCATCGCCTGGTCCTTGCGCGACCACTCCCACTCGCGCTTCGTCAGGAAGCCGTACTTCTCCGGGAACGCCTGGTTGTTCACCGTCGTCTCGACCGTGAAAATCTTGACGTGCCGCGCGAGGAGCCGGCCCATCCGCCACGCCGACGAGTGCATCGCCGAGCGGGTGTGGTCCATGAACGAGTTCGAGTGCAGCATCGTGTGGCTGTTGTGGTGATGCCGCAGGCTGTTGTACGACGCGAGGCCGATCGGCACCGACTTGTGCCCGCCGTCCATCGCGACCAGGTTCACGTTCACATAGACGATCAGGTCCGACTCGGCGGCCCGCCGGTTGATCTCGACGTCCTCGCCGTGGTCGGTGACCCCGACGTGCAGCAGGTTGTCGCGGTCCTCCGCGTCGTGGTTGTACAGGTTGTCCGGCCAGAACGACCGGAACACCCGCTCCCCGACGACGTACTCGATCTCGGCGGCGGTCATCCGCCGGTGCAGCGCCGTCGCGACGATCAGATGGACGTCGTCGACCCCGGCCTCGGCGGCCAGCGCCAGCACCTGCTCGATCACCCGCTGGCGGATGTCCGGGCGGCGCATCCTCGGCAGCGGGATCGACAGGTCGTCGAACGCGATCGTCAGCTTCATCCCGGCGAACAGCAGCGCCCGCAGCGGCTCGCTGCCGTGCGGGTGCTCCAGGGCGTCCGCGATCACCGCGTTCACGTCCGGCACACCGGGCAGCGACTCCGGCGGGTACACCACGCGCGTCCCCAACGGGAACTGCTCCAGCAGCAGACCCTCACCCTGGTGCACCAGCAGCGGGGGAGTCCGCTCGTCGACCTCGAGCACGAACCCCGGTCTCACAGCCACGTTCCCCTCATCGCGGGCCCGCACGGCCGGCGTCGGCCGCCGCGTCGGGCTGTTCGGAATATCGCCCCGGCCGCGGACCGGGCCGGTGGTGCGGCCGCGGCGCCAGGCGTCGCGACCATCGTGCTGGATCCGGCACCGGCGGTCACGCCCATGGTCATGCCGGCATCGTCGGGTCGAACGCGACCTTCACCGCGCCGAGCCGGCCGGCGGACAGCGCATGGTCCAGCGCCTCCCGCCAGCGGGCCAGCGGGTAGACCGCCGAGACGACCCCGTCCAGCGGCGCCGACGCCGCCAGCTCGAACGCCCGGCCGAAGTCGGACCGCGCCCCCGCCGCGCCGTCCACCCCGGCCGCCGCGCCGGCACCCGCCGCGTCCAGCTCCAGCCCGGCGCCGGTGGCCCCGTCCGCCGGCCGGCCGGTCCGGCCCGACGACGCGTAGGTGCCGACGAGCTCCAGCTCCCGGTACCACAGCGGCGTCAGGTCCACCGACCCCGACGGCACCCCCGACAGCACGACCCGCCCGCCCGCGCGGGTGACCCGCAGCGCCGTCGACAGCGACGACGACGACCCGGCGCAGTCGACGGCGATGTCGACCCCGCCGAGCAGGAACGGCCCGCCGAGCTCAGGCTCGGCGCGCAGCGCCCTCGTCGCCCGCCGCACCCCGCCGAGCGCGTCCGACGGGGACAGCACCTCGTCCGCGCCGAAGCGCCGCGCCAGCTCCACCTGGCGGCGGTGCTTCGCGACCACGGTGATGTGCGCCGCCGGGGTGTAGGCCCGCAGCGCCAGCAGCGTGAACAGACCGACCGCCCCGGAACCGATCACCAGCACCCGGTCCCCGGGCGCGACCCTCGCCCGCCCCGCGGTGTGCACCGCGGTCGCCAGCGGCTCGACGAGCACGGCCCGCTCGTCGGACAGGTCGCCCGGCACCGGGTGCAGCTGGCTGTGGTGGGCGACCAGCGCCCGCGCCCAGCCACCCCCGGTGTCCTTGCAGTACCCGGTCTGCAGCCCCGGCGAGAGATGCCCGACCGTCACCCGGTCGCAGCGGCTCGTCAGCCCCGCCGCGCAGTGCGCGCAGGGCTCCAGGCCGCGGGCCGCGCAGCCGAGCACCGGGTCGATGACGACCCGGCTCCCGGCCTTGTAGACGGTGCCGTCGGGCAGCGCCGCGTCCGACTGCAACGTGCCGACGACCTCGTGGCCCGGGGTGAAGGGCATCGACACCAGCGGCGAGAAGTAGAACGACGACTGGCCGGTCACGGTCGCCAGGTCCGACCCGCAGATCCCCGACAGCGTCGGGCGCACCGTCACCCAGCCTCTGCCTGGCAGCGCCGGGTCGCCCTTGTCGACCAGCCGCAGCGGCGCGGCCGACGTCGCCGCCGCCCCCGCGAGCGACGGCACCCTGCTCGAGAGCACCCGGGCCGCGGCGTAGCGTGGCATCGACCGGTACAGCTCCAGCCCGCGGCTCACCGCGCACCCCCATCCCGTCCCACGCCGGCGCCCGTGCCCGCGCCGGTGAGCGTCGCGGCGGCGGTGCGGGCCGCGTGGAACAGCGACCGCTCCTGCCGCGACGGGGCCACCGCCCGTGGCTCCCCGGCCGTCGACGGCCACTCCTCGACCGCCCAGCCGTTCGCCTTCGCCGTGCGGAACAGCGACAGGTCCGGGTTGACCGCCACCGGGTTGCCGACCGCCCGCAGCATCGGGATGTCCGACTGCGAGTCCCCGTAGGCCCACGACGACGACAGGTCCGCGCCGACCTGCCCCGCGTAGTGGTCGAGGAACGCCGCCCGGGCGTCCCCGACCAGCGGCGACGACGCCAGCTTCCCGGTGAGCAGCCCGTCCGCGCCGACTGTCAACTTCGAGGCGACGACCTCGTCGAACAGCGGTGCCAGCGGCCGGACCAGGAAGTCCACCGACCCGGTGAGCAGCACCGTGCGGTGCCCCGCCTGCCGGTGCGCCCGCACCCGGCGGATCGCCGCCGGCTTCACCCGCCGCAGCAGGATGTCACCCGCGACCTCGTCGATGATCCTCGCCAGCTCCTCCGGGTCAGCTCCCTTGTACCGGGCGTACACCGAACGGATCAGATGCCCCCGGTCGGTGCGCTCGGCCCGCAGGTAGCGCGGCAGCACGGCCGCGAGCCCCGCGAGCTCCCGCGCCCGGCCCGCCGGCGCCTCGTCCGCGAGCCGCAGCCACAGGTACGACTCGATCACCGTCGAGGTGACCAGCGTGCCGTCGAGGTCGAACACTGCCAGCGCGTCCGGGTTCGCCGGCAGGTTCACCCCGCTGCGCTTGGGCGGCGCCGGGTCCCGCGGCCTGCGCAGGATCGCGGTGACCGCCGGGAAGTGCACCTCCTGCAGGTAGTGGTACCAGTCGTAGCAGGCCGGGTCGAAGTTGAAGTCGGCCTGGTCGGCGGCGTCGAGCGCGTCGTAGAGCGCCTTCGTCGCGTCGTCGACGTAGACGAGCTCCGCCTTCGTGTACGCCCGGTAGATGTCGGCGTAGCGGCGCAGGAACCCGACCCGCGACTCGAACCGGTCGAACTCCTGCGCCCATCGGCGGACCTTCTCCGAACGCGGCACATGCTCGAGCACCCGGCCGGCGACGGCCGCGACCCGCTCGCCGTTGCGAAGCTTCGCCTCCGCCGCCCGCGCCCCGGCGAACGGCCACTCCGGCACCGCGATCGGCCCGCGGCCCCGCTTCGGCAGCGGATGCTCCTGGAAGTACTCGTGGACGTGCTCGAACAGCTCCCGGAACAGCAGCGGGTTACGGAACCCGGAGCACACCGTGTAGTACGCCGGCTCGTCGGCCGGCGGCGTCTGCGCGGCGGCGGCGATGATCGCGTTGACGACCAGGTCGACCGGGATGATGTCGATCGTGGCGTCCGGGGACGCGGGGAAGTCGGGGAACTCGCCCCGGCCGTAGGCGAGGATCAGCGGCTCCGCCATCTTGAAGCCCTCGATCCACCCCGGGTACGGCCGCGCCAGCGCCGACTCGATGATCGACGGCCGGACGATCGTCAGCGGCAGGTCGCCGTGGGAGTCCTCCAGGCAGCGCTCCGCGAGCGCCTTGGTGAACGTGTAGCAGTCCGTCCAGCCGAGCACCTGCGCCCGCTCCGCCCCGGAGCGGACCAGCCGGTCGCGCACCCACTGGCGGCGGCGGTCCTCGGCGTCGCGGGACACGGACTGCGCCCCGGCGCGCAGGTGCTTGGCCTGCGCCTCCGCCAGGAACCGCGCCGAGTGCTCCGGCGTGCGCGACGCGTCCTCCGCGGCCTGGCGGGCCCGGCCGGCGACGGCCTTCTCCGCCTCCCAGTCGACGTCGTGCGTGAGCCGCCCCTCGGCGATGTGCCCCGAGCGCAGCCCGGCCACGTACGCCGTCGACACGTGCACGATGTGCGGCGACGCGCCCCCGGCACGGGCCGCGCGCAGCAGCTCCTGCACACCGCCGACGTTCGTCGTGAACCCCTCGTCGACCGGCGGGTCGAACGACACCTCACCGGCGCAGTGGATCACCAGGTCGACGTCGGCCGGGATGTCCGGAATCGACGCCAGGTCCCCGTCGAGGACCTCCACCCGGGCCGCCAGCTTCTCGACAGCCCCCTCGCCCACCTTCTCCCGCAGCGCCTTGAACGCGGGCTTGCGCAGCTGGCGCCGCAGCCGCGACGCCCCGTCCTGCCCGCCGCGGGGTCGTACCAGCGCGACGACCCGGGTGTCCGGGAAGTCCGACAGCAGGCGCTCCAACAGCGCCTCACCGACGAATCCCGTCACCCCGGTCATGTACACGCGCCTACCCGCGAGCCGCTCGCGCAGCCCCACCCGTCACCTCCGCTACCGCACCGACATCCGCTGGGCAACGGTAGGCGACGATGGACCCACAGGCGGTGTCCTGGCCGAATCGTTCGCGTGCGCGTGCTGCCCGAGCCGGAGTATGACTGGTCAAACTACCGGCCCACCGACCCGGCGCCGCCGGCACCCGGCTACCGCGCCGCCAGCCCCGCCCGGGCGGCGGCCCGGCCCGATGCCCAGCACCCGCAGTCTCCACCGCGGGTGCCCGCCCGGCCGGTAGGCCAGCCCCGACCGGGCCGAACGTCGCCACCCCGCCCACAACGGCCGGCCCATCTTGCCCCGGTGTGGGCCACATCTCCCGCCCACCCCGGCCCGGCCGTACCCAGCGCCACGAGCCCGGCGGGCCGGGTGCCCGGCCGGGCGGCGTGCGTGAGCGGCGGGCCACGCCGAGACGCCAGCCGCCGGCGGGCCGTCAGCCGCTGTCAGCGGCCGGCGGCCGAGGTCGCCAGGGCGCGGGCCAGCCGGGTCGCCGCGGAGGTGAGGCCCCAGCGCTCGGCGAGGGCCAGCACCCGGTCCGGGTCGGCCGGGGCCGCGGGCAGGGCGGTGCGCAGCGGCGGCAGCGGCACGTCCGGCACGACCCGCACGACGACCTCGGCGCGGTCCAGGTAGTCGCGGGCCACCTCCAGCCGCCGCCGTGCCCCGGCCGGGAAGCCGTCCTGCTGGCCGGCGTCCAGCGCGTCCAGCGCGGCGGTGAGCGAGCCGAACCGGGTCAGCAGCGCCGCCGCCGTCTTCGCGCCGATCCCCGCCACCCCGGGCAGCCCGTCGGACGGGTCGCCGCGCAGCGCGGCGAAGTCGCCGTAGGCCCTGCCTGGCACGCCGTAGCGGGCGGTCACGGCCGCCTCGTCGATGATCGCGAACTTCTCCACCGAGTAGCGGACCCGCACGGGCACGTCGTCGCGGATCAGCTGGAACAGGTCCCGGTCGCCGCTCAGCACGTCCACCGGCCCCGCCCAGCCCCCCGTCGGCGGCCCCTGCCCGGGTGCCGGGTCGCGGACGGCCCAGCCGTCGCCGTCGCCGTAGGGGAAACGGGTCGTGAGCGTGCCGATGACGTCGTCGGCCTCGAACCCGGCGGCCTGCGCGCGGGCGATGCCGAACGCGTCGAGCATGTCGTCGATGACCGGCAGCTGCGGCGTCAGCTCGTCGGGCACCTCCTCGACCTGCACGCCACCTTCACCGCCCGCGCCCGCGGCGCCCGTCGCCGCGTCGCCGTCGCCGGGCGGGACGGGAGAGACGGACGTTGACGCGGGCACCTCGGCCGGCGTGAGCACCTCGGCGACCCGGTGCGCCTTGTACGACGCCACCAGCTCGACGCGGAACGCCGGACGCCAGTCCGCGTCGAAGCAGCACACCAGGTGCCGCGGCCGAAGATCCAGGATCTGGCGGGCGAGCACGTCCAGCAGCCCCCGCACCGCGTTCACCGGCGTCCCGTCCGGCGCCGTCACCGACCGCGGCACCCCGTAGAACGCCCGGAAGTACAGCGACGGCGTGTCCAGCAGCGCCAGCCCGCCGCCCAGCTCTGTCCCATCCACACCGCCCACCCTGGCACGGCCCACCGACAACACCGACAACCCGGCAGCCCCGTCCGGGACGGACACACACCCAGACGACTGGCCCGTCCCGCCCCCACCGCCCCCGTCGAGGCACCGACCCAGGCCGGGCGCGACTCGGCCCATTACCATGCCCCGCCCACCGTGTCGCTCCTGGTGGCGCCCCACGAACCCGCCCGCAGCACCCGCTAGCCCATTGGTGCCATCAGCGGAGACAGCTTCATGACAGCCACGGGCGCGACAGACCGGAGCCCCGCTCGGCCACGCCGCACCCGGCGGATCACCGGTGAACGCTCCGCCCTGCCAGGCCCTACGCTGCCCCTCGTGCTGGAAGATCTCGACCGCCAGATAGTGCGGCTGCTGTGTGACGACGGGCGGATGAGCTTCACCGACCTCGCCAAGGGGACCGGGCTGTCCGTGTCCGCGGTCCACCAGCGCGTCCGCCGCCTGGAACAGCGCGGCGTGATCACCTCCTACACCGCGCAGGTCGACGCGGCGCTCGTCGGCCTGCCCCTGACCGCGTTCATCTCGATCAAACCGATCGACCCGTCGCAGCCCGACGACGCCCCCGACCGGCTGCGCCACCTCACCGCGATCGAGGCCTGTCACTCCGTCGCCGGCGAGGAGAGCTACCTGCTCAAGGCCCGCGTCGCGGCCCCCGCCGACCTGGAGACCCTCCTGCAGCAGGTCCGCGCCGCCGCGAACGTGTCCACCCGCACCCTCGTCGTCCTGTCCACCCCCTACGAGGGCCGCTCCCCGGCGCTCTGACGGCGCCGACGGCCGCCGGCAGATCCACCACCGACGGGGCCGGACGGTACCGGCCCTGGTCAGGGGAACCTGGGGCAGCCTGGCACGGTGGTCATCATCACCAGGCAGAAGCTGGACCGGGTCACCTTCCAACCGTCGGCGGTCTCGACGAACCGCAGCTCGGCGTTCCGGCTGTTCGGGTGCAGCTGCTCGCCGGGCCGTGTGACCGTCACCCACGTGGCGACCAGCTCCGTGTCGCTGAGGAAGACCAGGTCGCCGAGGCTTTCGTACAAGGTGACGAGCCGTATCTGGCGCACCTGCTCGGGCCTGGCGGCCAGCGCCCGGTCCAGGGCGGGCCGGATCAGGGTCGGGTCCGTCACCGCGGCCAGCATCCCGGCCCCGGAGGCTCCGTCGAACGCCGCCCGCCCCGCCGCGTTGATCCCCGCGAGCACCGCGGGAAGGTCGGCCGGCCCCTGCGGCTTGGGTCCGACGGTGGTGCTCCGCGCGATCCGCAGCACCGACGCCCGGTCCGTCCCGGAGACCTGCACGGCGGTGTGGTCGACGATCTGACGGTGGACGTTCTGCTCCGGAGTGAGGCCCCGGATCGTCACCCAGCCCGGCTGGTCGACGACCCAGTACACGGCGGTCTGCCCGGCGGCGGAGACCAGCAGCGCCGGCCGGCCGTTCACCGTCGTCTGCTCGAAGGCCTGTGGTTCCATGTACATCCCCTGGGCTTTTCCAGGCCGCGGAGGGCGGCAGGCAGACTTGGGCAGGTGCGCACCCGGATGTCGCCCCGGTCCGCCGGCGCCGAAGGCCGCCGGGACCAGGCGGTGCTCTACCGCGGCGGCCACGTGCACAGCCCGGCGTACCCGGGCGCGACGGCGCTGCTGACCGTCGGCGACACCGTCGCCTGGGTCGGCGCCGACCCAGGCGAGATCGGGGCGCCCGGGCCCGGCAGCGGCGTCGACGCGGTCGTCGACCTGGACGGTGCGCTGGTCACCCCCGCGTTCGTCGACGCCCACCTGCACGCCACCGCCACCGGGCTCGCCCTCGGTGGCCTGGACCTCGCCGCCGCGCCCACCCTGGCGGCGGCGCTCGACACGGTCGCCGCCGCGGCCCGCGCCGACCCGGGCACGGCTCTGCTCGGTACCGGCTGGGACGAGACCCGCTGGCCCGGGCGGCGCGCCCCGGCCGCCGCCGAGCTCGACCGGGCCGCACCCGGCCGGCTCGTCTACCTCGCCCGCGTCGACGGCCACACCGCCGCCGTCTCCACCACCCTCGCCGCCGCGTCCGGCGCCGCGGGCCTTCCCGGCTGGCTCGGCGACGGCCTCGTCGCGGGCGACGCCCACCACGCCGCCCGTGTCCACGCCTACGCCACCATCAGCCCCTCCCAGCGCGCAGGCGCCTGGCGGCGGCTGCGCGCCACCGCCGCTCGCCTTGGGATCGCGGCGCTGCACGAGATGGCCGGCCCCGACGTGTCCAGCGCCGAGGACCTCGCCGCCCTGCTCGCCCACGCCGCCGCCGAGCCCGGCCCCGCCATCCACGGTTACTGGGCGGGGGAGGCGGCCGTCCTCGCCGACCTCGACCCCGACGGCCGGCTCGCCGTCGGCCTCGGCGGTGACCTGTTCGTCGACGGGTCGCTCGGCTCCCACACCGCCGCGCTGCGCGCCCCCTACGCCGACCGCCCCGGCCATCGCCCCGCACCGATGCTGGACGCGGCCGCCGTCCGCGACACCGTGCTCGCCGCGGTCGCGACCGGCCGCCAGCCCGGTTTCCACGCGATCGGCGACGCCGCGCTCGACGTCGTCCTCGACGGTCTCGACGCCGCCGTCCGGACCGTCGGCGCCAGCCGGGTCGCGGCCAGCCGGCCCCGGGTCGAGCACTGTGAACTCGCCCACCCCGACCAGATCACCCGGCTCGCCCGCACCGTTGCCGTCGCCGTCGTCCAGCCCGCGTTCGACGCCGCCTGGGGTGGCCCGGACGGCATGTACGCCACCAGGCTCGGCGCGCGGCGGGCCGGCGCGATGAATCCGTTCGCCGCGCTCGCCGCCGCCGGCGTCGGCCTGGCCCTGTCGTCCGACGCCCCGGTCACCCCGCTCGACCCGTGGGGTGCCGTGCGCGCCGCCACCGGCCACCACACCCCGACCGCCCGCCTCGACCTCGCCACCGCGCTGCGGGCGGCCACCCACGGCGGCTGGCACGCCGCCCGTGCCGACGCCGACGGCTCCGGGACCCTCGCCCCCGGCCACCCCGCCACCCTCGCCGTCTGGCGCCTGCCCGCCGGCCTCGACCCGGCGGCCGGGCTGTCCCGGCCACCGCTGCCCGACCTGACCGGTGCGGACCCGGCCTGCGCCCGCACCGTCCTGGCTGGCGACGTCCTCTTCGACGCCGGCACCTGACCGCCGTCACGGCCAGCCCCGCCCCGAGCCCGTCCCCACCTCGCCGGCCGACGCGGGCCGGTTGGTCCAATGTTGTGAATGTGGCCGTCGCCCCGGACGGGCCGCCGCCGCGTCATGAGGACGGACCCAGACGGCGGAAGGGGACACCATGCCGGACGGTGGCGCGGCGCCGCGCCGCGACGACCGGTCGTTCGAGGACTACGTGGCCGACCGCGGCATGACCCTGCTGCGCACCGCCGTCTTCCTCACCGGCGACCGGCAGGCGGGCGAGGACCTGCTGCAGGACGTCCTGCTGCGCGTCTACCGGCGCTGGCGGCACATCGACGACCCCGACAGCTACCTGCGCCGGTCGCTGGCCAACGGCGCGGTCAGCCGGGCGCGGCGCCGGCTGACCGCCCGGGAGAACCTCGTCGACTGGGACGACCCCGACGTCGACGACCCCGCCGGGCCCGCTGACGAGGCGGCCCAGGCCACCGACCGCCACGACCTGCTCGCCGCGCTGCGCCAGCTGACAGCCCGGCAGCGGGCAGTGATCGTGTTGCGCTACTTCGGGGACCTGCCCGAGGCCCAGATCGCGGCCGAACTCGGCTGCGCGCCCAGCAGCGTCAAGACCCACACCGCCCGCGGCCTGCTGCGCCTGCGCGCGCTCCTGGGCCCTGGCGCTCCCGCTCTGCCCCCGCTGTCCCCGTCCCCGAAGGGAGCGACCGCATGAGGGCGCCCGAACCGGCCGGCCACGACGCCAGGCCGGGGCCGGCGGAGCTGGCCGGGTTCGAACGCCGCCTGCGCGTCGAGTTCGACGCCGCCGCGGCCGGCATCCTGCCCCCCGCGCCGACCGGCGCCGCCATCATCACGCGGCGCCGCCACCAGCGCCGGGCCGTGACCGCCGCCATCGCCGTGGCCGCCGCCGTCGCGCTCGTCACCGGCGGCGTCACCGTCCTGACCGGCACGACCCGCCACGCCGCCCCGGCGGTCGTCCCCGCGCACACCCGGCCCGAGACCCACATCGACGTGTACGGCGTGACGTTCGGCTGGCTGCCCCCGGGCGTCGCCCGCTACGACGACACCGTCACCGCCCTGGGCCCCACATCCAACGTCAACGCGCCCGTCGGCGTCGCCCGGCCAGGACCGACGGTCCAGCAGGAGCTGAAACTCGCCCCCGTCGCCGAGGTCAACCAGGCGCTGGCCGGCGGCGACCCGCCCAGCCCCGCCACCGCCTACACCGTCGCCGTGCTGCGCGTACAGCCCGATCCGCTCACCGGTGCTTCCCCCGACCCGGGCATCGAACTGCGCCGCCAGTGGGACCGCCACCAGAGGTTCTCCCCCGACTGGTCGGCCACCGAGGTCTATGCGCCCGGCCTACCCGCCCGGTCCACGGTGCTCATCCGCCGGGACGCCCGGCCGGCCGGCCCCTCGGCCGGTGACATCCCACCCGTGTCGTACGCCCTGTACGTCCACGTCCCAGGAGCCCCTGCCGGGGTGATCGTCACCGGTCCGGACGCGGACACGGTCGGGCGGATCGGGGCCGCCGCCACCGTCGGCCCCCAGCCAGCCGTCGCGCCAGCGCAGCGGGCCTCAGCCCTCGCCGGGTTCCGCCAGGCCGCGCACGCCGCGTTCGACGGCCCCGCCGGTGCCGGGATGCTCGCCGCCCTCACCGCTCCCGACCGGGCCCGGCCCGCGCTGACCGAAGCGCTGGCGAGCCACGGCGCGCGGATCCACGCCGTCCGGTTCGTCGGCCTCGGCGAGCTCGACGACGACGAACCCGACCCGCTGTTCCTCGGCACCACGGAAGCCACCGTGACGGCGAGAGTCGAGCTGCCCACCGCCGACGGCCAGGGGCACGGGACCATACCCGTCGAGCTGCGTCTCGTCCTCGCCGACGGCCACTGGAAGATCACGACGGCGAGCTACTGCGCCGCGCTGACCTCCGTGCTGCGCTGCCCGACCATCCCCTGACCCGGCCCGCGCCGCCCTCCCGGCAGCCACGAGGACAGAGCTACGTCACAGAACGTTACGAACGCCACGATGAGTACTCGCCAGGGGGCCGGGCAGGGCCGGACGGCACGGGGACAGGCAGATCCGGACAGCGGGGGAGCGGGCCGCAACCGGCCCGGGCGCGGGCAGGACGGGCACTCCCGCCCACCAGATCCGTTCTGTCCAGCACACTGGGACCGTGACACCGCCGTCCGCCGCCTCCGCGCGCACCGGCCCGCCGCCCTCGGTCGAGTCCCGCCCCGGCGGACCCGCGACCGAGGGCACGGTACCCGGCGTCGCCACCGACACCGCCCGGCCCCGGCGGCGACGCCTCCGGCCGCCCAGGCCCGCGACGCTCACCCGCGCCGTGGCCGCGCTCGCCGCCGGTGTCGCCCTCTACCTGGCGTTCCCCCCGGTAGGGGCCTGGCCACTCGCCCCCGTCGCCGTCGCCGCCTTCACCCTGCTGGTACGCGGCCGGCGGCTGTGGTCCGCCTACCGGGTCGCGTTCCTGTTCGGCCTGGGCTTCTTCCTGCCGCTGCTGCGGTTCGTCTCGTTCGTCGGCGAGGACGCCCTGGTCGCCCTCGCCATCGGCGAGGCCGCGATCCTCGCCCTCGCCGGCCCCGCGACCGTGCTCGCCCTGCGGCTGCGCGCCAGCTACGCCTGGGCCGCCGTCGCCTGCGTCTGGGTCGCCCAGGAGGCGGTACGCGGCCGCGCCCCCTTCGGGGGCTTCCCCTGGGGCCGGCTCGCGTTCAGCCAGCCCGACGGCCCCTACACGCCGCTCGCCGCCGTCGCCGGCGCCCCGGCGATGACGTTCGCCGTCGCCGCCACCGGCGCGCTGCTCGCCCTCGCCCTGCACACCCTCGCCACGACCGGCCGCGCCGCGCTGGCCACCCGCCTCGGCGTCCCCGACGTCACCGCACCCCCCGGGCCAGCCACCAGCCCCACCGGCCCGGCCGCCGTGCCCGCCCAGCGGTCCGGCGACGGCGACACCCGCACCGGCCGGCACGGGCGGGCGAGGGTGCTCGCCCTCGGCGCCGCGCTGCCCGCCGCCGGCATCGCCGCGCTCGCCGCCGTCGGCCTCGCCGTCCCGCTGCCCACCGCGGCCCAGGACGGCACCCTGCGCGTCGCCGCGATCCAGGGCGACGTCCCCGAACCCGGCGGCCTCGACGCCCTCGGCGAGAAGTTCCAGGTCACCCGCAACCACGTCGACGAGACGCTGCGCCTCACCGCCGACGTCGACGCCGGCCGCACCCCCAGACCCGACCTGGTCGTCTGGCCGGAGAACTCCTCCGACGTCGACCCGTTCGCCGACCCCCGCGCCGCGGCGCTGCTCGACGAGGCCGCCCGCGCCGTCGGCACCCCGATCCTGCTCGGCGCCGTCCTCGACGGCCCCGGCGCCGGCCACGTCCGCAACGCCGGCCTCGTCTGGACCGCCGACGGCTGGGCCGGCCAGCTCTACGTCAAGCACCGACCCGTCCCGTTCGCCGAGTACCTCCCCGGCCGCGCCCTCCTGCAGAAGGTCATCACCCGGTTCGCGACCGAGATGCCCAACGACTTCGTCCACGGCACCGGCCCCGCCGTCCTGCCCGCCGCCGGCACCACCATCGGCGACGTCATCTGCTTCGAGGTCGCCTACGACGGCAACGTCCGCGACTCCGTCGACCAGGGCGCCCGCCTGATCGTCGTCCAGACGAACAACGCATCCTTCGGCCGCAAGGGCGAAAGCCAACAGCAGCTCGCGATGACCCGGATCCGCGCCGTCGAACACGGCCGCGCCACCATCCAGGTCTCCACCAGCGGACAAAGCGCCATCATCACCCCCGACGGCACCATCCTCGCCCAGACCGGCCTGTACGAACCGGGCATACTGTCCGCCGAGCTGCCACTGCGCACCGGCCGCACTCTGGCCGACCGGGTAGGCGCCATCCCGGAGGCGGTCGCGAGCGCCCTCGCGGCGGCGGCCATTATGGCTGGGATCGCCACAGGGCGCCGGCGCCCACGGCCAGCCGGTCCCACCCCGTCCGGCGCCGGGCACCCCGGCCCTGACGCCACCCCGCGGGACACCCCCGCCCCGCGGGCAGGCCACCGGCCCGACGGCCGTGGACCAGAAAGGAGCGGCGTGGACGCCCACCGGGTAGTCGTCTGCATGCCGACGTACAACGAACGGGAGAACCTCACCCGCACGGCCCACCGGCTCCGCGAGGCGAACCCGGCCGTCGACCTGCTCGTCATCGACGACAACAGCCCCGACGGCACCGGTCAGATCGCCGACGAGCTGGCCCGCGAGGACCCCCAGATCCACGTCCTGCACCGCGCCGGCAAGTCCGGTCTCGGCTCCGCCTACATCGCCGGCTTCTCCTGGGCCCTGCGCCACGGCTACGACGTCATCGTCGAGATGGACGCCGACGGTTCCCACCAGCCCGAGGAGCTCGCCCGCCTGCTGGCCCGGCTGAACACCGCCGACCTGGTCATCGGCTCCCGCTGGGTCCGCGACGGGCAGGTCCGCAACTGGCCACGCAGCCGGCTCATCCTGTCCCGCGGCGCGAACCTTTACGTCCGCGCCGCCCTCGGCATACCGCTGCGTGACGCCACCGCCGGCTACCGCGCCTACCGGGCCGACGTGCTGCGGGCCCGCGACCTCGACGCGATCCAGTCCCAGGGCTACTGCTTCCAGGTCGACCTGGCCTGGACCGCGTGGCGCGCCGGTTTCCGCGTCGCCGAGGTACCCATCACCTTCGTCGAACGCGAACGCGGCGCGTCCAAGATGAGCCGTTCCATCATCATCGAGGCCTTCTGGCGCACCGCCCTGTGGGCACTCACCTCCGGCCGCAGCGGCCCGGCGCCCCGCCCGCTGCCCACCACACCGATCAGCGTCCCCGCGCCCTCCACCGAGCCCGCCCTCGTCACGGCCACCGCCACCGCCGGCGCGCCCACACAGCCCACCAAGCCCACGATCGCCACCACCAGTCCGTCCGCCAGCACGGCGACGTCACCCAGCTCCGCCGGCACCACCACCGTCAACCCGCCGGCGCCCGCCCACCAGCGCACCTCCGACGAGCCCTGACCCATGGCCAGGCGACCCCCGACCGGGAACCCGGCCCGGAGGACAGGCAAAAGGGGCGTGGCCTCGGCGCCACGCCCCTTTTGCCGCGTCCGCGGCAACACTTCCGCCGCTTCCGCTTCTCCGTGCTCTTCGCTCGCTCCGTCGGCCTCCGCCGGGCCGCGCCCGGCGGACAGGCTCCGAGGGTCACCCCCGGAGCAGAACAACTGACCCAGGCCCGCCGGGACACCACCCGAAGGGGCGGCGACCACGCCAGGCCCGCTACCCGTCAGCTGGCCTGGCGGCTGTCCCCACGCAGGACGGCCAGACGCTCCGCCAGAACCTCCTCCAGATCCGCCGTCGTCCGCCGCTCCATCAGCATGTCCCAGTGGGTACGCGGCGGCTTGGCCTTCTTCGGCTCCGGCCGCTCCCCGTCCACGATCACCGACGCCTCGCCGCACACCCGGCACTCCCAGACCGAGGGCACCTCAGCCTCAGCGGCGAACGGCATGGTGAACTGGTGGCCGTTCGGACAGTCGTACGACGCGGTCTGCCGCGGAGCAAGCTCCGTGCTGCGGTCGGTCTCGTAGGACACCGCGCCGAGACGGCTGCCCCGCAGAACGCGCTCGCCCATAGAACCCCTCCGAGCCGTTGATAACCGGTGTCTCTGTTCTCCGAACGTCGGAGCCAGCCGAGACGTTCCCACAACGGAAGGGTCGGTAACGAGACCGTGGCCACACTACGTGTCCGCACGCTCACATCCATCACACCGCAAGCCGGCGGCCGCACGCATCTCGGCCTGCTCGCCCTCGGCCGCTGCGCCATCGGCGCCGCCGCGCTCACCCGCCCCGTCACCGCCCTGCGCGCCACCGGCGTCGACCGCGTCACCGCCGAGAACACCGCCTGGGCCGCCCGCCTCCTCGGCGGCCGCGACCTCGCCCTCGGCACCGGCCTCCTGCACGCCCTCGCCCGCCGCCACCCCACCGACGGCTGGGTCTGGGCCGGCATCCTCACCGACGCCGTCGACGCCACCGTGCTGTCCACCGCCGCCGCCCGCCGGCAGATCTCCCCGGCCGCCGGCGCCCTCGCCGCCCTGCTCGGCGCCGGCGCGGTCGCCTGGGCCGCCCCAGCCCTCACCCGCCCCGCCGCCGGCCCGACCGACCCGGACACAGACACAGACACAGACTGAAGTCCACCCGCGGGCCCCCGGTCACGGAACCGACCACAGCCGGGCGGTGCCGTCGCCGTTTCCGGTAGCCAGCAGCCGGCCATCCGGCGACAGGGCCAGGCTCGCCGCCCCGCCCTCAGGGCCCGCCACGTGGCGCGCGGTCAACACCGGCCGCGCCGGATCCGTCACATCCCACACACCGACACCCCAACAGCCCGCGGCGGCGAACATGTCGCCGTCAGGGGAGAACACCATCCGATATGCCCCGTCCGCGACCGGCACGCTCGTCGGATGCGCCGGGTCGGACACATCCCACAGCCGGGTACGATCATGGCCGCCGAGGCTGTTGGTGGTCGTCGCCAGCAGGCCGCCGTCGGCGGAGAGCGCCACCGCCACCATCTGAACGCCCTCGGCCAACGTGGCGACCGGACGCGGCCGCGCCGGGTCGGACACATCCCACAGCCCCGCGCCGACGCCCGCGGTCGCCAGCCGGCCGCCCTCGAGGGCAACCAGGTTCGTGTCACCGACCGGCAGCCGGGCGGCCAGCCGGCCATGGGCCGGGTCGGACACGTCCCACAGCCGGGCCGCGTCATAGAAGCCGCTGCTGGCCAGCAGCCGACCGTCCGCCGAGAACACCACCGCCCCGACCGGCCCGGCCTGCCCCGTCAGCGGCTCACCCACCTCCCGCGGACGTGCCCGGTCCGTCACGTCCCACAGGCGGATCGCCGCGTCGAACCCACTGGTCGCCAGCACCCCGCCGTCCGGGGAGAACGCCAACGCCTCAATGATGCCGGTCGTCGCGAACGTCCCACCGACCCGCGACGGCCGCGCCGCTTCCGACACGTCCCACAGCCGGACAGCCTGGTCGTCACCACCGACCGCCAGCGTCCGCCCGTCGGGGGAGAACGCCACCGCGTGCACGTTGCCCGAACCAGAGGACGCCACCCCGGACTGCTCGAGCACCCGCCCCCCGGCCGGCGGCTCGCAGACAACCTGCCCGGCCCCATCCGAGCCCTGGTCGCCACCACCGTCACGCGCCGTGAGGACGACGGCGGTGACGACGCCCGCCAGGACGACGGCCGCGGGCGCGGCGACGAGCGCCAGACGCCGCCGGCCGCGCCGTCGCGGCGCGTTGCCCGCGGCCGGCACCCCACCAGCCACCCCACCCGGCGGCGGGACAAACGGCCCTGACTCGCCCTGCCAGGGCGCCCGCCGGGTCACCGCATCCGGATCCGGCGCCGCACCCATCGTTGCCCGAGGCGGCCCGGCGGGGCCGGTCACGACGGAGGTGACGGGCACACCCGCGCCATCCGCGTCACCGTCCCCGCCGACCGACCCGGCCGGCATCGGGGGAGGCGGGGTCGGCGGCGGGGTCAACCGGGCACCCGCATCCGGAAGCGTCGGCCCGGCCGCCGCCGGCCGCGGCGGGCGGGCCGCGAGCCGATGCAGCAACAGCAGCAACTCGTCGGCGGCCGGCCGATACGCCGGATCCTTCGACATCGCCCGGGCGACCAACGGACGCAGCGCCCCATGCACCGAGGACAGGTCCGGCGCCTCGTCGACCACCCGGCGCAGGACCACCGGCGTCGAGTCACCCTCGAACGGCGGCCGGCCCGACGCCGCGAACAGCACCACCGCGCCCCAGGCGTACACATCGGCCGCCTCCGACACCGGCCGGCCCAGCGCCTGCTCCGGCGCCATGAACCCCGGCGTGCCGATACTGCCGTGCGTCAGCGTCGCGGTGACGTCCAACGCCCGGGAGATCCCGAAATCGATCACCCGGGCACCCGTCCCGGACAGCAGGATGTTCCCCGGCTTCAGATCACGGTGCACGATCCCGGCCGCGTGAATCGCGGTCAGCGCCGACGCGACCGCGACCGCGAGACGCTCCAGCTCCGCCGGTGGCAACGGCCCACCCGCCCGGACAGCGGCGAACAGCGTCGGCCCGTCGATGAACTCCGTCACCAGGTACGGCCGCCGCCCGACCGTACTCACGTCGATCACCTCGGCCGTGCAGAACCGCGCCACCCGCTGCGCCGACCGTGCCTCCCGCAGGAACCGCTCCCGGAACTCGGGAATGCGCGCCAGATCCGGCCGGATCACCTTCAGCGCCACCAGCGGACCCGCGTCACCTCCCGCCCCGCTGGCCTCGCCGGAACCGTCGGCCACGCGGCGGCGCGCCAGGTACACACTGCCCATCCCGCCATCACCCAGCCGACCCAGCAGGTCATACGGGCCGACCGACGTCGGGTCGTCCTCGTCCAGCGGCAAAGTCGGCACCACCGGCGAACCTCAACCCCCCTGGCCGCGAACCGGCCCCATCCCCGCGAACCGCGTCATACGGCCACACCTGCGGCGATCGTAGGGAACCCGGCGCCCTCCGTCCTGCGTGCTACCACTGACCCGTGCCGCCGTCCTGGCGACACCGCACCCCCGCGGCGGCCAGCCGGCCCCACGGGGAATGCCCACACCAGCCGGACCGCTGCATCATGTGACGATCGACGACCCCACCAGGCACCCACTGGACCAGTCCCATCAGGACACCCGCGACCGTCAGCGACCACCCGCCAACCACCGATGGAGAAGCCGCCGCAACGGCGCACAGCGCCGACGCACCACCGCCGCGGGCACCCACGACCGGCGAGGCAGCGGCAAACGGCAAACCGTCCCGGCGACGCGTCGTCGTCCACCGACAGGAGCACCATGACCGACAGCCAGAGCAGCACCCCGCGCGCCGCCGACGAGAAGGTCGTGCGCGACGACACCGAGTGGCGCGCCCTGCTCGACCCGTCCCGCTACGCCATCCTGCGCCAGGCCGCCACCGAGCGGCCCTTCACCGGCGCCTACACCTACTCCAAGGAGACCGGCACCTACCTGTGCGGCGGCTGCGGCAACCCGCTGTTCGCCTCCGACACCAAGTACGACTCCGGCAGCGGCTGGCCCAGCTTCTACCAGCCGATCACCGAGGGCGCCGTCGAGTACATCGAGGACCGCTCTCACGGCATGACCCGCACCGAGGTCCGCTGCGGCCGCTGCGGCTCCCACCTCGGCCACCTGTTCGACGACGGCCCCGCCCCCACCGGCCAGCGCTACTGCATGAACAGCCTCGCGCTCGACCTCGACACCAACACCACCTGAGCCCAGCCGCCCGCCACGCCGGCCCCCAGGACCGGCCACACCCCGGCGGCCCCGCCTCGGGGCCGCCAACCCACCCGACCCGGCACATCCGACCCCGCCGGCTCCGCCCACGCCGTCGACGGCCCGGACCGGACCCGCCGGACATGCCCACCGCGAGCCGCCGCCGGTGAGCAGCGCCTACACCAACCCCGGCCCTGCGTCGGGCCCTTCGCCACCAGCACCCGGATCTGTGGACGGCCCGCCGACATCCACAGCGGAACTCGCCGGCACCAGCGCACATCCACGCCAGTCCGTAGCGTGACCCACCGGAGGACCACAGGCGCACCGACCAACCACACGGCTCCCAGGAACCCGGAGCCGCGACGCAGGGGGCGTTCCACCGCACAGCGGGAGACGCCAATGAGCAAGCACCGCGGCCCCCGGACCCGCCCGCGCCGCACCCTCACCATCACCAGCGCCACCACCGGCCACACCCACGGCACCAGGACCCACCGCACCACCCCGACCGGCGGGCCCAACCGGCTCATCGACACCGAACACGAACTGGACCGCCTCTGCGACCAGTTCGAACAGCGCTACACCGCCCTCCTCGACGCCACCATCACCGAGCAGGGCTGGGCACTCCAGGGCGTCGGCGGCGACCCCTGCCTGCCGCGCCACGTCTACACCATCGGCCTGACCGCATACGACCATCCCGAACTCGTCGTCGTAGGCCTACGCACCCAGCCCGCCGCCCACCTCCTCAACACCCTCGGCGAGCAGGTCCGCGCCGGCGCCCGCCTCACCGCCCGCCACCAGTGCGCCGACTTCCCCGGCTGGCCACGCCTCGCCCTCCTCGACGTCGACCCAGGAACCTCCGCCGACCTCCTCACCTTCGCCAACCGCCGCTACCAGACCCCCGACGGCCCACCCGTCGACGCCCTGCAGATCGTCTGGTGCGACCCCGCCGGCCACTTCCCCTGGGAACCCGGCTGGGTCCTGCCCCACGACACCCAGCCGATCCTCTACTACCCCCTCGACCCCTTCGCCGCCCTCGACGACGAGGACGAGACCGACCTCGCTCACCCCGCCGCCCCCGACGGCGAGCACGGCGAGCACACCGACCAGGACGGCGGAGACGACTCCCCCCGCCACCACACCGCCGCCAACTGACCACGGCCCGCCCCCAGGAACCGGTTCCCCGGACAAGGCGGCCATCCCGCCGGGGGACCGGTCCATACAGTGGCCGCCATGCCACGGACCGAGGCCACCCGCCTGCCCGAGCTGATGTCCCACAACCGAGCCGACCTCGACCGGCTGCTCGCCTCCACCGTTCTAGGCCACGTCGGTTTCGTCGACGACGATCACCCCGTCGTCCTGCCGACCGCCGTCGTCCGCTGGGACGACCAGCTCCTCATCCACGGCTCCACCGGGTCCCGCTGGCTGCGCGCCATCGCCACCGGCCAGCCGGTGTCGGTCTCCATCGCCGCCATCGACGGCGTCCTCATCGCCCGCTCCGCCTTCGAGTCGGCGCTCCTCTACCGCAGCGCCGTCCTGTTCGGCACCTTCACCCCGCTCACCGGCACCGACAAGGAGACCGCCCTCGACATCCTCACCGACCGGATCGCCCCCGGCCGCGTCGCCGAACTGCGCCGCCCCACCGCCAGAGAACTCGCCGCCACCCTGCTCCTCGCGATGCCGATCCGGCAGTGGTCGATACGCGTCCTCGACGACTGGCCCCACGACCCCGCCGACGACGTGGCCGGACCCGCCTGGGCCGGCCAGGTCCGCCTCGGCACCCCACCCCTCACCGTCCTCGACGCCCCCGACCTGCGCCCCGGCATCCCCACACCACCCTCGGCCACCGCCATCCACGGCATTCGCTGACCCCACAGCCACCCGCGACCCCGTCCGAACCCGGCACCCGGCGCTCCCCGGCGAGTCCCAAACCCGCCGGGGGAGTATCAAAAGCCGGACCGCCGAACTGCGTGCCGCCACCGCCAGCCCCTGACGGGCCCCGCCCGGGCAACGCCACAACCACGTCACCCGAGCCCACGCGCGCCATCCCACGCAGCGCCCAGCACAGGCCAGTCCGAGACCCGTCCGCCACGGGTCCACCGGCGAACTACCCGCCCAACACCACAGCCGGCCCCGAGACCGACACACCACCGGCCGCCGGAACATCCACCGTCAGGACACCCGGACGCCCCATGTCCTGCCCCTGGTGGACCGTCAGCCGCGCCGGCGTCACCACCAGCTCCAACTCGCGCAGGTAGCCACCCAACGCCGCCGCCGCGGCACCCGTCGCCGGATCCTCGACCACCCCACCAGGCGGGAACGGGTCACGGGCATGGAACGTCGCCGCGTCCGCCCGCCACACAAGCTGCACCGTCGTCCAGCCCTCCGACGCCATCAGCGCCGCCAGCCGGTCGAAGTCGTAGTCCAACGCCGCCAGCCGCGCCCGCGAACCCGCCGCCACGATCGGATGAAACGCCCCCGCATAGCCAACCCGCGGCGGCAGGGCCGGATCGAGGTCCTCCGGCCGCCAGCCCAGCGCCGCCAGCAGCTCCGACAACGCCCCGGCGGACACCGGCGCCACCCGCGGCGGCACGCTCGTCAACGTCGCCACCACCCCCGCGTCCGTCACGGCCGTACCGACCTCCACCGGCCCCGCCGCCGTGTCGAACACCAACGCGCCTGTCCCATGCCGATCCGCGTAGGCCACCGCCGACGCGATCGTCGCGTGCCCGCAGAACGGCACCTCCACCAGCGGGCTGAAATACCGCACGTCGAACCGGCCGCCGCCCCTCGCGACCAGGAACGCCGTCTCCGAATAGCCCACCTCCGCCGCGATCCGCAACATCTCCCCGTCGGACAGCCCGGCCGCGTCCAACACCACCCCAGCCGGGTTCCCACCCTCCGGCGACGACGTGAACGCCGCATACCGCAACACCTCGACGCCAGACCCGGACACCCGCACCAGCTCCATCCCTCGCCAGATCCGACCGCCACGCACGCGCGTCTCCCAGGCACCGCGTCGCGCCCGATCGGGACGCTGCCCGTGGGCGTGGGCACGGTGCCAAAACCAGCACACGGCCCGACAACAGCTACCAGACCACGCGTCACCCCGGAACACACCCCGAAGCCACATTCAACGAACCCCACGGCAGCGGATGTGGGGAGGGATTTCCGACAGGTGTGGTCGACATCCTCCCTGATGCCCGGGCCATCTATTGGGACGCGTCGGGCCGGTCCAGGGCAAGCTCGGTGCCGGTAGCCGCTGGCAGGTGAGCACTCTGACCGCCTGACCTCAGGCGAGGTGTCCGCGCTCAGGGACCAAACTCAGCGCACCTCGGCCCCGAACCCACAAGCCGTTCATGATCTGGTGGGCTCGTCCGAGCCGCGGCCCCAAAATTCCACCAGATCATGAAACGCGGCACCAACAGCGGCAACCAGTGGAAGACCTCGCCGCCGGGTGTCGGAGAGGCAGAAAACCCGCTGGCACCAGCAGTTCCCCCCCACTCCCCCAAGCGCCGATAAGGAACATTATGTCAAGTAGAGGGGAGTGGGGCCGGCCTGTCGCGGCCCACCGGCCGGGCCCACCCTCCGAGCCTCACCCGAGAAAGTCCAACCGGCCACGCCGCCGGCTCGCCCCGTCCCGCGGCGCGAGCCCCGGGGAAATGCCGATCCAGCCAGCACCCGCCGACGGGACCGTCGCCCACGTCACGACAGCCAATAGTGGATCTTGCCGCCATCGTCGCCGGGGTCGTCGATGACCCCCGGCCCCCGGTGATGTACCGATTCTGATCTTCAAGATCAAACTGACGGATGTCTGCTCGTCAACAGCGTTGATTATCTTCGTTGTTGCGCCGGTGATCAGATCGCCCGGGCCATGACCGGGTCGGCCGATGACCTCGATCGTTCGTCGTTGGAGCTGAGACGCAGGACGCGGGACGTCGGGACCTGGCGCCAGCTCGGCACGGTCGGCCGTTCCTGGCGAGCCGGGGTGACCTGTCGGTGGTGTGTGGCACATTGCGGGCATGCCGGAACGCCCACCCGTACCGCGCGAGATGGTCAGCCGCCTTGGCGCGCTCCTGACCGGGTTCCCCGACTGCGTCGAGGAGGACGCCTGGACCGGTGTGCGCTGGCGCGTCGGCCAGGCGACGGTCGCGCACGTGTTCGGCGGGGAGGACCAGCTCATCAGGATCACCTTCCGGGCCGAGCTCGGCGAGGTGATGGCGTTCGAGCGCCTCGGCCCGCCGTACTTCAAGGCGTCGTGGGGCGAGAACGTCGTCGGCCTCGTCCTTGATGGCCAGACCGACTGGGAGGAACTTGGCGAGCTCCTCACCGACGCCTACTGCCTCCAGGCCCCGCCCCAGCTCGCCGAGCGGGTGCCGCGACCAGACCTCGCCGGCCGGGCCAACGGCGCCTAATGTAGATCAACTCCGCTCATAGATCAACTTCATCGCCGCCGGCGCGTCAACAGCGTTGACTATCTTGTGTGCCTTCGGGCCGACGCCAGGCGCGGCGGCGGTCAGCGGGTGTTCGGGGTGACGAGGCCGGTCTCGTGGGCGACGACGACGGCCTGGACACGGTCGCGCAGCGAGAGCTTGGACAGGATCCGGCTCACATACGTCTTCACCGTCGCCTCCGACAGAGGTACGGGCGCCATTAACGGACGTGTCACTGGCCCCAAACGGGGTGGATCTTCGATGGATTGGCCGTTCCCGACGAGGGTGCTTCACTGACGCGACTGCACGGGGGCCAGGGCTCTGGTGCCCGGTCGTCGCTGACGAGCCGTACTTGAGCATGATGTGCGGCCATGGCGCGGCAGCCGGTGGGCGTGGATGAGCTGGTCCAGTACTGGACGGTGCTCGGTGACGAGCTGGAGCTCGTGGCGGGTAAGCGGGGTGGGACGCGGCTGGGGTTCGGGCTGCTGCTGAAGTACTTCACTCGGCATGGCCGGTTCCCCCGTGGTGGGGCGGAGTTCCCGGACGAGGTGGTCGAGTTCGTGGCCCGACAGCTGGAGGTGCCGGCGGCGGAGTTCGAGTCCTACCAGTGGGTCGGGAGCACGATCGAGTACCACCGTGCCCAGATACGCGGGCATCTGGGGTTTCGGGCGTGCTCGGTGCAGGACGCGGAGAAGTTGACGGCCTGGCTGGCCACCAACGTCGCGCACGCCGAGCGGAACGCGGACCGGGTGCGCGAGGAGCTGCTGAAGCACTGCCGCGAGGAGAGCATCGAGCCCCCGGCGCCGGACCGGATCACGCGGATGGTCCGTTCCGCGTTGCACACCGCGGAGGAGACCTGGTTCGCCACCGTCGCGGCCCGGTTGGTTCCGGAGGTGCGAGAGCGGATCCTCACTCTGGTGGCCGCCGCCGGTGACACGGACGAGGAGGACGCGGACGACGGCGAGTCGGTGCTGGCGCTAATCAAGGCGATGCCAGGGAACGTGAGCCTGGAGTCGATGCTGCGGGAGATCCGCAAGCTGACCGCGATCCGGGCGATCGGGCTGCCGGCGTCGCTGTTCGCCGACGTGGCACCGCAGGTGCTGGCTTCCTGGCGGGCGCGGGCTGCGGTGGAGTCGCCGTCGCACCTGCGCCGGCGGTCGCAGGAGGCTGCGGTGACGCTGCTGTCCGCGCTGCTGGTGGAGCGAGAGCGGGAGGTGACCGACTCGCTGGTGGATCTGCTCATCGCCACAGTGCATCGGACCGGCGCCCGGGCCGAGCAGAAGGTGACCAACGAGCTGATCAACGCCTTCAAGCGGGTGACGGGCAAGGAGAACATCCTGTTCCGGATCGCCGAGGCGTCGCTGGCCCAACCGGACGGTGAGGTCCGCGAGGTCGTCTTCCCGGCCGTGGGCGGAGGCGAGCAGACGCTGAAGGAGCTGGTCCACGAGTACCGGACGAAGGGGCCGGTGTACCGGCACACGGTGCAGACCACGCTGAAGGCGTCCTACACCAGCCACTACCGGAAGGGTCTGATCGAGCTGCTGGAGGTGCTGGAGTTCCGTTCCAACAACTCCGCGTACCGGCCGGTCATCGACGCGCTCGCCCTGGTCCAGAGGTACGCGAAGGCCGGGAACACCACCTACTACCCGCTCGGCGAAACTGCGCCGGAGCATCGGGTCACCACCGGGCAGTGGGCGGAGCTCGTCTACCGCGCAGACAAGCGCGGCCGGCGTCGGATCGTGCGGATGGTCTACGAGGTGGCCACCTTCCAGGCGTTGCGCGAGCAGCTGCGCTGCAAGGAGATCTGGGTGGTCGGCGCGGGCCGCTGGCGCAACCCGGACGAGGACCTGCCCACGGACTTCGAGGCCCGCCGGGTCGAGCACTACAACGAACTGCGCAAGCCGCTGGACCCGGCGGTGTTCATCACCTCCCTGCGTGAGGAGATGACCGAGGCCCTGGCCGGCCTTGATGAGGCCCTGCCGGGCCTGGGCTGGGTGGAGATCAAGGAGCGTAAGGCCGGGGCGATCAGATTCACCGCGCCGGAGGCGTCCGAGGAACCGCGTAACCTGCGGCGGGTCAAGAACGAGGTGGGCCGCCGCTGGAACGCGGTGCCGCTGATCGACATGCTCAAGGAGGCCCTGCTGCGGACCGGCTGCCTGACGGCGGTGACCTCCGTGGTGGGCAGCGGGCACCTGGCGCCCGAGGTGCTGGCTGAACGGCTGATGCTCGCGATCTACGCCTACGGCACCAACGCTGGTATCCGGTCGGTAGCCGGTGGCGAGCACGGCCACACCGAAGAGGAGATCCGCTACGTCCGGCGCCGCTACCTGACCTTGCAGGCTGCCCGGCAGATCGCCATTGAGATCGCCAACGCCACCTTCGCCGAGCGAGAGACGGGGTTGTGGGGCACCGGGTCGACCGCGGTGGCCTCGGACTCCACGCACTTCCGTTCCTGGGACCAGAACCTGTTCACCGAGTGGCACTCGCGCTACGGCGGCCGGGGGATCCTGGTGTACTGGCACGTCGAGCGGGGCTCGGTGGTGGTGCACTCCCAGACGCTGCGGGCCTCGGCCTCGGAGGTCGCGGCGATGGTCGAGGGCGCGATCCGCCATGGCACCACGATGAGCGTCGAAGGCAACTATGTGGACAGCCACGGCCAGTCGGAGATCGGGTTCGGCATCACCCGGTTACTGAACGTCGACCTGCTGCCGCGGATCAAGCAGATCAACCGGGTGCGCCTGTACCGGCCGAACGCTGGCGACCCGGGCGCCTACCCGAACCTGCAAGCCGCCCTGACCCGGCCAATCCGCTGGGACCTGATCGACGCCAACTACGACCAGGTCATCAAGTACGCCACCGCGATCCGCACCGGCACCGCCTCCACCGAGGCGATCCTGTCCCGTTTCACCAGGGCTGCCTCGCACCCCGCCTACCAGGCGATGCTGGAGATCGGCCGCGCTCAGCGCACCGTCTTCCTCGCCCGCTACCTGCGTGACCGGGACCTTCAGCGGGAGATCGAGGAGGGCCTGAACGTGGTGGAGTCCTGGAACGCGGCGAACGCGGTGATCTACTACGGCAAGGGTGGGGAGATCTCCACCAACGGGCGTGAAGAGATCGAGACGGCCGCGCTGTGCCTGCGGATCCTCCAGGCATCGCTGGTGTACGTCAACACGCTGATGCTCCAGGACGTCCTCGTCGAGCCGCAGTGGTCAGGCCTGCTCACCCCCGCCGACCGGCGTGGGCTCACCCCGCTGTTCTGGTCCCACGTGCGCCCCTACGGAGAAGTCCGCCTGGACCTGGGATCACGCCTGGCCATCGGCCCCACGACCTGAACTGCGCGAGGACGTGCAGCCGGGTCAGCGGCGTATCGCCTGGGAGCGGGACCTTGCCCGCCGCAACGTGCTCGTCGACGTCGGAGCGGACGCTGCCGCAGATAATCACCGACTTTCTGCGGAACCCGCCCAGACCCACCGATCATGCACCCGCAGACCGCCCATCAGCACCGACTCAGGCCTAGCATTGTTTTCGTTCCGATGTTCCTCAAACCCCAACCAGTACAACACGCACAGAGCCGGTCAAAGTCTTACTAGACTTCCATATCCATGGCGATTGGGGGGCCGGACAGCGGTCGCCGGCCGTGGCGCGACCGGCTGGTCTGGCGCCGTGCGGTCGCGGCCCTGCTGGCCGGAGTAGCGGGGCTGGCCGTTCTGGGCGCGGTGTTCGTCGTCCTGCCGGGTGTGGTGGTCGACCACGATCTCGCTAGGGCGAGCGTCGCTCCGCAGGACCGGCCGAGCGCGGTGAACGACGTCCGTACGACGCTTCTGCAGGCCGTCGGCGGCATGATCGTGCTTTTCGGCGCATACGCCACCTGGCGGCAACTGCGAGTCAGCCAGGACGGCTTGCGCGCCACCCAGGAGGGCTACGTCACCGACCGGTTCAGCCGGGCCGTCGATCAGCTCGGCAGTGACAAGCTGGAAACCCGCATCGGCGGGCTCCACGCGCTGTGGCGAATCGCGGAGCACTCCGCCCGCGACCGCGAGGCCGTCATCTCCATCCAGGCCGCTTATCTGCGTACGCACCTGCCCTGGCCGCCCACCGGTCCGGAAGCTCCAGCGGCGGAGGTGCCTATCAACGACATCTCGCCGCTGGAGGTCCGTGCCGCCGATGCCCAGGTGGCGCTGACCGGCCTCGGGGTGCTGTGCCAGCGCCGGGAGCAGTCCTGGGTCAACCTCAGCGTCACCGACCTGCGACGGGCCGACTGCGACGGGCTGTGGCTGCCCGAGGTCAACCTCGATCGTTCCTGCATGGAGGCGGCGGGCCTTTACCATGCCAACCTGACGCAAGCGTCCCTCGTCTCGGTCAACCTGCGACACGCCGACCTCAAAACCGCGATCCTGCGCCGGGCCCGCTGCGTTCTGGCCGATTTACGGGGCGCACGACTGGTCGAGACCGACCTGCGCGACGCAGACTTCACCGAGGCTGACCTGCGCGAGGCGAACCTGCGCAAGGCCGACGCCAACGGCGCTGTATTCCGCCACACCGACCTGCGCTTGGCCGACGTGCGTGGCACCGACCTGAGCACGGCCGATCTTCTCCAGGCACGTCTGACCGGCGCGGTGGCCAGCGAGCACACTCGCTGGCCCGCTGGCTTCGACCACTCGGCCGCCGGCGTCGTCGTTACCGAGGACCCCGGCCCCGAACCTCCGCCGCTACTCCAGCCACCAGGGATAACGACACAGCACCCGCCCCTGCAATCCATGCCGTGACCGGGAGATCCGGGTGAAGACCGTTGCGGGCACGAAGACCTGGCCGGCGTTACTTCTCCGGCCGGACGAGACGGTCTGTGACCTGAGCCCCTGATGGCGCATCCAGCGCCGCCCACACAGCCGTCGCCAGTGCCTCGCCCGCCGGGGAAGAAAGCCCGTGGGATCACGCTAGTGACCGCAGCCGGGCAGTGACACAGAATCGAAATTACCTGTCACATACCCTCACCGCGGGGCGCGTGGGCCCAGGTCGGTGCTCACCGCCCCGCGGACGACTCCGTAACGTTATGTGTCACATCAGTTCGGGAGGCCGGCCGCCGTGTCCGTCGTCGCGTTCCCCGGCCCGGCCGCCGAGCCCGTGGCTCTCGCGGCCGCCGTCGACCGTTACCTCGACTCCATCCAGGTGTTGACGACCCGCGCAAACTACGCCGAGACCCTCGCCCGCCTGGTTGCCGTCGCCGCGGCCGACCGGCCCGCCGCCCTGACTCCCGAGGACTACGCCGCCGTGATGCTCCGGTGGAACGGTGCGGCGGGAGCCACCTGGAACCGGCACCTGACCGCGCTCACCTCCTTCACCGCCTGGGCGCAGCGCCAGGAGCTGCTGGCGACCAACCCGGCCCGGCGGTTGGAGCGCCGCAAACCCACCCGCCGCGGGGACCGGGCCATCCCCCGCTCCCGCCTGGAGGCGCTGTTCACCGGCGACCACAACGGGCTGCGTGAACGCGTTCTCTGGAGGCTGCTGTATGAGACCGCCGCCCGCGCCGAGGAGGTCCTCTCGCTGAACATCGAGGACCTCGACACCGAGTTCCGCCGCGCCCGGGTGATCTCCAAAGGCGGCGCGATCGAGTACGTGCACTGGCAGACCGCCACGGCCCGCCTCCTGCCCCGCCTGCTGTCTGGGCGTACCACCGGCCCGGTGTTCCTCGCTGACCGGCGCGCTCCCGCCTCCGGCCGCCGCGCGCCCGCAGCCGCCGACATCGACCCGGCCACCGGCCGCGGCCGGCTGTCCTACCCCCGCGCCGAGCACATGTTCAAAACCGCCTCCGCGCAGATCGACCCGCACAGCCACGGCTGGACGCTCCACCAGCTACGCCACTCCGCACTCCAGCACCTCGCCCAAGCCGGACGCACCGCACCCGAACTGCAAGCCAAGTCGCGCCACCAGCACCTGGCCAGCCTCGGACACTACGTCCGCCTCGGCGAAGAAACCTCCGCCCGCGTCACCGCCGAACACGACCCCACCACCCGCCGCCGCACCCGCTGACGGAACCCCCACCGGATTTGGGGCTGGTGACACGTTCGTTAATGGCACCCGAGGTACAGCGCGGCGGCGATCTCGGTGTTGGACAGGCCACGGGCGATCAGGGTCAGCACCTCACGCTCCCGCGGCGTCAGCGATGCCAGGTCGCGGTGGGGGGCGGCCTGGTTCGTCCGGGCGAACCGCTCGGCCAGACGGCGGGTGATGGCCGGTCGGCTGGCCGTCGGTGGCGGCCGGGGCGTCGGCGAGGATGCGCCGGGTGGCCTCCAGCCCGTCCAGCTCCGGCATCCGGACGTCCATGAGGACGGCGTCCGGGCGCAGCCGGCGGGTCGCGAAGATCGCCTCCAGCCCGGTGCCCGCGTGACCGACGACCTCGACGCCGCCGGCAGCGAGGATCACCTCGACCGGCAAGCGCGCGGGCTCTTGTTACGGTGCGGGCATGAGGCTTCTGGACGGGCGGGCGATGGCGGCCGAGATCGGCCGGGGCGTCGTCGACGAGGTCGCGCACCTCGCCGAGACAGGGGTGACGCCGACGCTGGCGGTGGTGGTGCCCGGCACCGATCCGGCGGCGCTGTCCTACGTCCGGGTCCTCGAGCGCACCGCCGGCCGGGTCGGCGTCGGCTTCCAGCGCCACCAGCTGACCGACGACCCGGCGGAACTGGCCGCGGCACTCGACCGGCTCGCCGCCGACCCGGCCGTGCACGGCGTGATCGCGCAGACGCCGCTGCCGGCCGGGATGATCACGGGCGAGGTGGGTGACCGCATCCCACCGGTCAAGGACGTCGACGGGATGAACCCGGTCAGCCTCGGCCGCCTCGCGCTCGGCCTGCCGGCGTTCGCCCCGGCGACGGCCGCGGCCGTGGTCGAGGTGCTGCGCCGCGGCGAGGTGGCGATGTCCGGCGCGCGGGCCTGCGTGATCGGGCGCGGCGCGGTCGTCGGCAAGCCCGCCGCGCTGCTGCTGCTCGCCGAGAACGCCACCGTGACCGTCTGCCACTCCCGGACGAGCGGGCTGGCCACGGTCGCGCACGAGGCGGACATCGTCGTCGCCGCGGTGGGCCGGCCGGGGCTGGTCGGCGCGGGCTTCGTCCGCCCGGGCGCCGCCGTCGTCGACGTCGGCACGACCGTGACGGACGCGGGCCTCCTCGGCGACGTCGACGCGGACGCGATCGCCGGCGTCGCCGGCGCCCTCACCCCCGTTCCCGGCGGTGTAGGCCCGGTCACGACGATGATCCTGCTTCGCCACACCGTCCAGGCCGCATACCACGCGACCCGCTGATCCCTGCTCCCAGTCCCCCTCACCCGACGATGTCCAAGATCGAATTTGGGCGCCCGGCGCTGTCAACACCGTGGACAACACCGTGAGACCCACCCCCGTCTCGTGACGTCCCGCGCCTTACAGGCGAGTCGATGTCCTCTGGCGTCCGCGCCGCCGCGAATGGGACTTCGGGGGCATCGTGCGGACGTGAACGCCGGCGGCACCTCCTTCACGGAGATCTCCGGAAGCGTCACCGTTCGGTTCGGTTCGGTTCGGCCACGATGGTCGGGACCTGGAGCAGCGGCGCGACCTACGGTGCGCGTCAACGACACCGGCCTCGCCTCGGCCGCATCATCCCAGTACCGTTTCCGCCTCGCCCTGTCCGGCCACTGACCACCGTCCGCGCCAGCGCGGTTTCCCGCTGGCCCGACGGCGCCACGGGCACAGGCGCGGCCGCCCGGCAATGGTCGGGAGCGGCCACGGACAGGTTCCCGACGCCAGGCCCGCTGGCGGGGAGCACGCCCTAATCCGCCCGGGTCGCCTGAGGAGGTACGGGGGGAGCTCCGCCCTGGACCGGCGGCCCGGCCTCGCCCGCCGGCGCGGCGGCGGCGGGCCGCTCGGCGGCGGAGGCGGCGAGATGGACGCGGTTGCGGCCCGCGGCCTTGGCGCGGTACAGGGCGGCGTCGGCGGCCGCGAGGGCGGAGGCGAGGCTGGCCGGCGGCTCGCAGGCCGCCGCGCCGACCGAGACGGTGACGCTCACCGTCCCCCGGTCATCGTCATCGCCGCCGTCGAGACCTGCGGCGGGTGACGGGCCGTCGAGCGGGCAGCGGGTGGCGGCGACCTGACCGCGGATCCGCTCGGCGACCTCGGCCGCGGTGGACAGGTCGACGTCGGTGAGCAGCACGACGAACTCCTCGCCGCCGAACCGGCCGACCAGGTCCCACGGCCGGGTCGCCGCCCGCAGCGCGTCGGCGACGGCGACCAGCACCGTGTCGCCGAACAGATGGCCGTGGCGGTCGTTGACCTGTTTGAAGTGGTCGATGTCGACGAGCAGCACCGACAGCGGCCGGCCGGCGCGCCGGGTCCTGGCGAGCTCGGCCTCGGCGACCTCGCGCCACCAGGTCACGTTGGCGAGCCGGGTCTTCGGGTCGGTGCGGGCGGCGGCGAGCAGCTCGTCGGGCGGAAGGCTGCTGGCGAGCAGCAGCACGGGTGGGACCACGGCGAGCATGAGCAGCGGGTTCGCCGCCCACAGCGCCGCGACCGCCACCCCGGAGCACAGCTCGGCGATCTCCGCACCCTTCGCGGGCCCGCACAGGCCGCGCCAGCGCCCGGTCACGCGCGTCCGGGACCCGGGGACCGGTGCGCGCCACCAGCCCGTCCAGATCGCGTCCGCGGTCCAGGTCTCCCCCGAGGCCTCGTTCCCGGTCGGCGCCACCGCCCCGCCCTGGACGGGGACGCGGCTGGCGCCCGGCTCCCCACCGGCGCCAGTACCGGTGATCGCCTCGGCGTTGGCGTACGCGCGGTGTCCGGGGAGGCTGGCACGCCGGACCGCCGGCCGCGGCGAGCCGAGCAGCAGGCGGCGGACCAGGGCGTAGCCGAGCACGGTGGCGGCGACCGCCGCGAGCCGCCCCGGCGAGCCGGCGAGGCTGTGCGCGGTGTAGGGCTCACCCGTGGGCGCCAGCAGCCCGTGCAGCCAGGACGCCGCCGCCCCGGCCACCCCGAGCGCCGCGGCCCCGTGGATCTGCCGGCCGCCGGCCCGCGCCACTCCCCGCGCCACCACCGCCGGCCGGATGGCCCGTCCCTCCGAGCCGCCGGCGCCCGGCGCGGCGGCGGCGCGGGCCGGCGGCCCCTCGCGGGTCCCCTCGGGCTGCGCGGGGCGCGGCGCCTCGGCGGAGCCCGGCGACACCATGGCACCTGCTGGCGCCGCCCGGTTCGCGGCGCCGTGGGTACCAGGGGCGCAGGGCCGGCCGGTCGCAAGCAGGCAGAAGGGCAGGTGGGTGACCAGGGCGTAGACCGGCGGGAGCAGGAGGACGACCGGCAGGGTCCAGATCTCCAGCAGGTCGTCGCGGGAGCACACGCCAAGGCGGCGCGAGGCCGTCAGTGCCAGTGCCCCGAGCGCGAGCAGCGTCCCGAAGGTGAGGACGTCCGTCAGCCGGAACAGGGGGTCGACCAGCCAGCTCGCGGCGAGTCCCGCCCAGGCGGCTCCCACCGCCGCCGCCCGCCAGCTCGGCCACATCGCCCTCGGGGTGCCCCCTGGCCGCGCAGGCCGCGGTCCGGGTCCGGTCGAGAGGTGACCGGTCGCGAGCCGTGCGGCCGGCGGCCGGCGGCCGGCCGGCGCGACGGCCGCGGCGCGCGGCTCCCGCTGGCCGTCGGCACCGGCAGGCCGCCGGCGCGCCGACTCGCCGACAATCGCCGCGGCCGGCGGGCGCGGACGCTTGCCCGGCGGGCGGGACAGCGGTGGCGCGCCGTCTCCCGTCGCGGGCGGCGCGGGGACCGTTGGCAGCCCGGCCGGCGGCGTGTCGACGACCCAGCCGCCGTCTCCCAGGACGCCAGGGTCCGGGACGGCCGGGCGCCGACGACGCGGCGATCGTGCCATCATGGCCATACCCGCGTTGATGACCACGCCGAGCCGTAAGAACACGGACGCCATCGACCAGGCCCATGCGCGGCGCAGCACCGCGCCCATCCGGTTGCGGCGCCGGTCCAGACCGCCGTTCCCACCGGTGCTGCCCCGTCCGCGGCGCTCGCCGTGGGACGCGGCGGCTTCGGTCACTGTGGCCATGGGGCATCGGCCTTCCTCGTCCAAGGTCCAGGCGGGAATTGCCGGTCTGAGGCCCCCCTGGGGTATAGCTACTCCCTGTGCTCCGCTGAGAACAAAGAGTACGAAGTTCGGGTGCGCATCGGCAACCACTTCACCAATGTCGGTCATCTGTCGCCTTAGGTGACCACCGTTGCTGATCTAGATACACACAGCAACATAGCGACCACCCTGACGCGGCGCTGACCTGCACGAACACCGGCTCCCCCCGCCGCGCGGCGCGCCCCCAGGTCGCCAACCCCGCCCGCGGGAGCACTGTGGCCTCCGGAGCAGAGGTCACATCGCGTCCACACCAAGCCCCTCCGACCGGCCGCGGCACGCCCCGCCATGGCACCTCCGGGCAGAACGGCGCAGGCCCCCGGCCCGGCGGATCAGGGACCGAAATTCCACAGTCGGCCGCCGTCAACGTCGTTGACTATCTTGTGGCGGCCCGCCCACGGGCCCGCCGAGGCCAGCGGGCAGCGGGCAGCGGGCAGCGGGCAGCGGGCAGCGGGCAGCGGGCAGCGGGCAGCGGGCAGGATCATCCCGTGGTACGGGCGACGGCCTCCACCATCGCGGACGTCAGGGTGGCGACGTCAGCGGTGGAGGTGATGAAGGGCGGCATGGCGTAGACGAGACGCCCGAAGGGGCGGACCCAGACACCCAGGTCGACCAGCAGGGGCTGGATGACGGCCATGTCGACCGGCTCACGGGTCTCGATGACGCCGACGGCGCCCAGGGTGCGGACATCCGCGACGCCCGGCAGGCCGGCGGCGGGGGCGAGGCCGGCGGCGAGCTCGGCCTCGATGCGGCGCACCGTCTCGCGCCACGGGGAGGACAGCAGCAGGCCGAGGTTGGCGTTCGCGACCGCCGCCGCCAGCGGGTTGGCCATGAACGTCGGGCCGTGCATGAACGCGCCCGCCGGTGGCGAGCACACCCCTTCGGCGACCTCCTCGGTGCACAGCGTCGCCGCCATCGTCAGGTAGCCGCCGGTCAGCGCCTTGCCGACGCACATGATGTCCGGGCTGATCCCGGCATGGTCGCAGCCGAACAGCTCCCCCGTCCGGCCGAACCCGGAGGCGATCTCGTCGGCGACGAGCAGCACGCCGTGCTCGTCACACAGCTCGCGGACCCGGGCGAGCCAGCCGGGGGCGTAGCCGCGCATCGCGCCCGTGCCCTGCAGCACCGGCTCGAGGATCACGGCGGCCACCTCGTGGGCGTGGGCGGCGAGCAGGGCCGCGAACGGCTCGGCGTCGGCGTTCTCGAACGGCTCAGCGAACCCGCGCGCCGGCGCCGGGGCGAACAGGTGGCGCGACAGCAGGCCGGTGAACAGGTGGTGCATGCCGGTGTCCGGATCGCAGACCGCCATCGCGCCGGAGGTGTCGCCGTGGTAGCCGCGCCGGATCGTCAGCAGCCTGCTCCGCTCCGGCCGGCCGCGCCCCGTCTGGTACTGCAGCGCCATCTTGATCGCGACCTCGACGGAGACCGACCCCGAGTCGCACAGGAACACCCGGCGCAGCGGCTCCGGGGTGATCGCCACCAGGGTCTCGGCGAGTGCCACCGCCGGCTCGTGGGTGAGCCCGCCGAACATGACGTGCGCCATCGTGTCGATCTGGGCGTGCGCGGCGGCGTCGAGCACCGGGTGGCGGTAGCCGTGGATCGCCGCCCACCACGACGACATCCCGTCGACGAGCTCGCGGCCGTCGGTGAGCGTGAGACGAACACCCGAGGCGGAGGCGACCGGGTACAGCGGCCCGCGCGCGCCCGGCCCGACCGCCGCGTAGGGGTGCCACACGACGGCCCGGTCCCGCTCGACCAGCCGCCGCGCCGCGCCCGTCAGGACCACCGAGGCGGCCACCTCGTCCTGGCCGCCCGCCAGCGGCTCGCTCAGCAGCTCCACGCCCCCACTCTGCCTGACTCTCCCGCTGCCCCGGCGCCCGGCCGGGGTCCCTGCCGGGTCGCGAAGCGATCTGGGAGGTCTGGGGCGCCGCGGCCGGCTCACGACGTGGCGGGGCGCCGCGGCGCCCGTCCCAACAGGGCCAGGACAGCCAGGGCCAGCAGGCCGACGACGGCGACGAACACCAGTCCCGCGGTCCGCAGCGTCGTCAGCGTGGCGAGCACGCCGATACCGACAACGGGCACCGAGAGCGCGACGTAGGCGACGACGAAGAACGCCGACGAGGTCCGCGCCCTGGCCTGCGCCGGCGCGGCGGTCAGCAGCGCGCCGAGGCCGGAGGAGAAGCTCAGTCCCTGCCCCACGCCCGCGATCACCCCGCCGAGGGTCAGCATCGCGAGCGAGGCGAACACCAGCGCCAGCGCGACCACCCCCACCCCGACGATCAGCACGACGCAGCCGAGCGGCAGGCCGGCACCGGGCCCGGTCCGGCGGGCGACGAGCTGGCCGGCCGCCGACGACCCGAACACCGCGGCGACCACCAGCCCGGTGACCAGCGGGTTGTGCACGCCCAGCTCCTCGCCGAGGAACGCCGGGCAGACGGCGGTGAACATGCCGAGCACGGCGAATCCGGCGAACCCCGCCAACGCGGCCCGTACGAACGCCGCCCGCACCTGCGCCGGGACCCGCGGCCGGGCGACCAGCCGCCCGCTGGCCCGCGCCGCCGCGCGCGCGGCCGGCGCCACGGTCTCCGGCATCAGCAGCACCCCGAGCACCGCGGGGACGAGCAGCGCGAGGTCGACGACGAACGTCAGCCGCAGCGGGTGCTCGCCGAACCGGGCGACCAGGCCCGCCAGCACCGGCCCGCAGCCAAGGCCGCCCATGTTCGCGACCGTGGCGACGAGAGCGGCGCGGCTGGCCTTCCCCGGCGCGGCGAGGTCGACGATGGCGGCGGTCGCGGTGCCGGTGAGGATCCCCGCGGACAGGCCGGACAGCAGCCGGCCGGCGAGCAGCGCCGGCAGCCCGCCCGCGAGCAGGAACACCACGGCGCTCGCCGCCGAGGCCGCCAGCCCCGGCAGCAGCGCCGACCGCCGCCCGACCCGGTCGGACAGCCGGCCGAACAGCAGCAGCGCCGCGATCACCCCGACGGCGTAGGTGGCGAAGACGACCGTCACCATCAGCTGCGAGAACCCGAACTCGGCCCGGTAGGCGGGGTACAGCGGCGTCGGCAGCGTCGTGCCCGCCATCGTCACCACGAACGCGTAGGCTGCCGCCGCGAGCCCCGCCGCCCGGCCCAGCACCACCCGCCGCCCGCGCGCGCCGGCAGGCGGGCCCGAGGACGACCCAGGCGCAGTGCTCACCCCAGGCGCGG
>NZ_MBLO01000245.1 GCF_001854805.1 Pseudofrankia coriaricola | reverse complement strand
CAATGCCAGCCTCCGGTCCCGCGTTCCCCGCCCACGGCGTGACAGCCGCCACCGCCGAAGCCGGCGCGCCGGCACGATCCCGGCCCGGGCACCGCCCCCGGGCACCCGGGGGCGGTGTCACGGCGTTGTGGCGGGGGCGTTGCGCCGGCGCCTCGCACCGCCCCCGTGGCGCCGGGGCGAAAGGGGCCCGGCAGGATGTCGGGCGTGGTCATCCCCATCCACGACATCAACCCACTCAGCCGTCGGCCGGTCGTGACCTGGCTGCTCATCGCGGTCAACATTCTCGTCTTCGTGCTGCTGACCCCGGTCGCCACGGCGGTGATGGGGATGCACCGGGACGGGCAGGCCGCCAGCGTCTGCGAGCAGCGCCGGTTCTTCGAGCAGTGGGGGGCCATCCCGAAGGAGCTGCTCAGCGGCGACCAGCTGCCAGCCGCCGACACCGGCCGCCTGCAGCTGCGGCCCGACAGCACCACCGGCTGCCAGGTCGTGAGCCCGCCGCCGTTCCACAAGTACCCCGTGCTGTCCGTGCTGACGTCGATGTTCCTGCATGGAAGCTGGCTGCATCTGCTCGGGAACATGCTGTTCCTCGGGGTGTTCGGCAACAACATCGAGGATCGGATGGGCAGGCTTACCTACCTGCTCTTCTACCTGGCCTGCGGGTTTGTCGCCGCCTATGGCTTCTCCCTCGCGCAACCCGACTCGCAGAACACGCTAATCGGCGCTTCCGGCGCGATCGCCGGCGTGCTCGGCGCCTACCTGGTGGTGTTCCCGCAGGCCCGGGTGATCGGCCTGATACCGATCCTGTTCTTCATCCCGTTCTGGCTGCCGGCCTGGATCGTGCTCGGGTTCTGGTTCGTGCTCCAGTACCTGTACTTCACCGGGATCGGCGTGTCCTCCGGCGGCGCGGTCGCCTATGGCGCGCACGTCGTCGGCTTCGTGTTCGGCGCGCTGGCCGTGCTCCCGTTCGTCCGCCGGCTGCGCGCCGGCGGGCCGCACCCGCGCCGCCACGCGCCGCGCGCCCGCTGGGTCCGCGACACCGGCTGGTAGGGCGGGACTGGTCGGTCGCGCGCGGCCGTTGATGGCCTGGTCGCGTTCTCTCTCGGGGCGAGACGGGGCCGGTGCCCCACGCGAGAGGCCTGTCCGGCGCGGCGTGGTGTCAGGGGGCTCGCCGGTAATCCGGTGGATTCCGGTCGGACGGTCGGGCAGGGTTGGACCGGCCACGGCCAGGAAACGGACACCGACCGACCGTCCGTACACGCCCGTCCAGCCAGGCGTGTACCGCGAGGTCAGCCGCGGGCGGTCGTCGGCAGCGTGGCTGGGTCGGCGGCTCAGGAGTCCACTGTTGGCCAGTGTCTACCGGCAGGCGTTCGCGACCCCGGGCGCCAACCGCTTCGTGCCCGCCGCGTTCGTCGGCCGCCTGCCCATCTCGATGGTCGCCATCGGGATCGTGCTCTACATCCAGCACACGACGGGCTCCTACGGTGTCGGCGGCACGGTCGTCGCCGCCGGCACGATCAGCGAGGCGGCTCTCGCCGCCCAGCTCGGGCGCGCGCTCGACCGGTTCGGCCAGGCTCGGGTGCTGCTGTGGTGCCTCGCCGGCCATCTGGTGGGCCTGGTCGGCCTGCTCGTCAGCGTCGGCACCGGCGCGCCGCGCCCGCTCTGGTACATCGCGGGGGCGCTGACCGGCGGGCTGTTCCCGCCGGTGGGCGCCTGTGTGCGGGCCCGCTGGAGCTACCGGCTGGGAGGCTCGCCCCTGCTGAGCACCGCGTTCGCGCTGGAGGCCGCGCTCGACGAGGCGATCTTCATCTGCGGGCCGGTGCTCGTCACCTGGCTGGTGACCGAGGTGACGCCCGCCTCCGGGCTGGTCGTCGCCGGCGGGCTGCTCGCCGCGGGGACGCTGGCGCTGGCCGCGCAGCGCGGCAGCGACCCCGGGCCGCGGCCCAAGGCGCTCGGCGCGGCCCGGCCGCGGGTGTTCCGCGACCCCGCCGTGCGGGCGCTGCTCGTCGTGATCTTCTCCGTCGGCGTGTGCTTCGGCGGGGTCGACCTCGCCGCCGTCGCATACGGCCGCGAGGGCGGGCTGGGCGCCCTGTCCGGCCTCGTGCTCGGACTGTTCGCGTTCGGCTCGGGCGTGAGCTCGCTGCTGTACGGGGCGCGGGCGAGCACGGGTGGGCCCACCCGCCGGTTCCTGACCGCCGCCGCCCTGATGGCGGCGGCCGCCTGGCTGCCGCTGGCCGCGCCGAACACGGCCGTGCTGCTGCCGTTCATGGTGATTGCAGGCGCCGGAGCCTCGCCGACGCTGATCAGCGCCAATGCGCTGATGGAACGGCTCATGCCCCCGGAGGCGCGGACCGAGGGCTTCGCGTGGCTGCAGGTCGCGCTGGTGACCGGCATCTCGGCCGGGACGCCGCTGGCGGGCGCCCTGATCGACCGGTACGGCCCGAGGGCCGGGTTCACCGTCGTCGCCGGCGCTGGCGTGCTGGTCGGCCTCGCGGCCCTGAGCGCCCGCCGCGCCCTGCTCGCCGTCCAGTCAGCCGAGCCGACCGCCGCGGCGGAGCAGGCCGCCGACGCGCCCGCCGCCCTGGCCGGACCGGCAGAGGCCGGGGCGGAGGCCGGCCCGCCCGCCACGGAGGCTGCCACGGCGGACCGCCCGTAGCCGCCGTAACGACCGTTACGGCGCGTCGGCATGGCACGCCCGGCCGCTGGGCGGCCGTCCAGAAGATACGCATAGGACACGCACCAACTCCGGCATCGCGGTGCGGGAGCGGCGGTTCCCACGGCCGGTATGCGAGACGAGGCCAAGAGCCGGCGAATCGACGCGGATGTCGCACAGCGCCGTCGATTAATCACGCGGGACGAATTTCCCGTCCCAAGGGGCCCTTGTGTGCCAGTGAGGATCGCAGCGGCCGGCCCGGTCGGTCCAGGTCAGTGAACTCCCGCGTTATACTCTCGTTGCATCACGTGACGCACAGAGGGTCTTCAACGACAGCGGGTCTGGCGGGGTCAACGGTGTCAGAGGTATCAGCGGACATTCCCGCATCGGCGAGTGCCCAGAGCAAAGCGGCGGGCTTTCCCACGGGTCTAGCCGGGGCGCCGACGGTGGCCACCGGCGAGCCGGCGCCGCCCCCTGGCCGCACGATCCGCATCTTCCTGCTCGACGACCACGAGGTCGTCCGGCGCGGCCTGCGGGACCTGCTGTCCGAGGAGCCGGACATCGAGATCGTCGGCGAGGCCGGCCGCGCCGACGAGGCCCTCGAGCAGATCATGGCGCTGCGGCCGGACGTCGCCGTCCTCGACGCCCGGCTGCAGGACGGCAGCGGCATCGAGGTCTGCCGCCAGGTCCGCTCGAACGACTCCACCATCGCCTGCCTGATCCTGACGTCGTTCGACGACGAGGACGCCCTGTTCACCGCGATCATGGCCGGCGCCGCGGGCTACGTGCTCAAGCAGATCCGCGGCGCGGCGCTCGTCGACGCCGTCCGCCGCGTCGCCGCCGGCCAGTCGCTGCTCGACCCCGAGGTGACCCCCCGCGTCCTCTACCGGCTGCGGCAGGGCCCGGCCGAGGACGAGCGCCTCGCGGGCCTCACCGACCAGGAACGGCGCATCCTGGCGCTCATCGCCGAGGGCCTGACCAACCGCCAGATCGCGAACCGCATGTACCTGGCGGAGAAGACGGTCAAGAACTACGTCTCGAGCATGCTCTCCAAGCTCGGCCTCGAAAGCCGGACCCAGGCCGCCGTCTTCGCCACCAAACTCGGCACCTGAGGCGACGGCTGGCTCGAAGGTCGGGGCGAGGCGCTGGACGCGCTCGCCCCGTGTCGGGCGCTGAGCGCCCTCCCGGCCTGGTTTCGGGGCTGGAGGGTATGGGGCCGGGGCTGGTGTGGTTCGGGGTTCCGACGTGGGTGCGTTGGGAGTGCGCCGATGCGCTGTCACCAGCGGTGGCTGGGTGGGGTGGGGGCGGCGGCCCAGCGCGTCGCCTGTCGGGCGCTGAGCGCCCTCCCGGCCTGGTTTCGGGGTTCCCGACGTGGGTGCGTTGGTGGTGCGCCGAGGCGCTGTCGCCAGCAGTGGCTGGGGCACGCTGAGGGCGTTGTCAGGACGGACGCGGCCGATACCCCTGGCTGTTCGAGCCGTGAATGTCTGGCTCGGGGCCTCGACGTCCTGGATTGCGCCTGGCGCCCGGGGCCGCGCTAAGGGCGGGGCAGGCCGGGTGGGGTGGGGGCGGTGGCCCAGTCGGGCGGGGACTCGCGGCCCAGGAGGGGGACCTGCCAGCGCACGCGGGTGCCGACGCCACCGACGCCGGGACCGAAGTCCAGGTGGCCGCCCAGGTCCACGGCGCGGCGGCGCAGGTTCGCCAGTCCGCTGGTGACGGTCGCGCCACCGGGGCCGACGCCGTCGTCCTGGACCTCGACCAGCACGCTGTCGTCGCCGGCCCGGACCAGCACCCGCACCCGGGTCGCCCGCGAGTGCCGGGCGATGTTCGACAGTGCCTCGCGCAGCGCCGCGAGCAGGTGCGGATGGATCACGACGGGCACCCGCTCAACCGGCCCCTCGACCCGCACCACCGGGCGCAGCCCAAGCGAGTGCTCGGCCTGCCCGACGATCCGGTCGATCTCGGCCCGCAGGTGGGCGCCGTCCGGCGTCGGCGAGGCCAGCGAGAAGATCGTGTGCCGAAGCTCCGAGATCGTCTGGTCCAGCTCGGCGACCGCCCCGGCGACCCGTGCCGCCACTGGCGGCGGCACCGACCGCGCGAGTCCCTGCAGCGACAGACCGGTGGCGAACAACCGCTGGATGACGACGTCATGCAGGTCGCGGGCGATGCGGTCGCGGTCCTCGAAGACGGCCAGGCGCTCCCGGTCGCGCTGCAGCCGGGTCAGCTCCAGGGTGAGCGCCGCCTGCCCGGCGAAGGCGGTCGCCATGTCCAGGTCCAGCGCGCTGAACGGCGCGACGCCGCCCGGCCGGCCCTGCGCCGCCGCCGTCCCCACCGACGCCGACACTCCCGGCGCGGCGCCCGCCGCCGCCTGGACGCCGAGCAGCAGCCCGCCGACCGGCCGGCCCGCGGCGGCCATCGGCACCACCATCACGCACGCCAGCGCGAGCCCGTCGGCCGCGTCCCCGAGCAGGTCGGGCAGGTCGCCGGCGCCGACCACCTGCGCGTGCCCCACGCGCATCACCTCGACCAGCTGGCTGCGGTCCACCGGCAGCGACCGGCCGCGCAGTGACTGCGTCCCAGGCCCGTCGGCGTTCGTCACCACGAACCCGGTCCTCGTGTCCGGCAGCACGATCGCCGCCAGGCACGCCGACGTCACCTGCCGGGCGCGGCGGGCGACCAGGTCGAGCGCGGCCCACGGCTCGTTGACCGACACCAGCGCCGCGGAGATCTCCCCGCTGGCCGTGTGCCAGGCCTGCTGACGGCACGCCTCGTCGCGCAGCCGGGCGTTCTCGACCGCGATCCCGGCGGCCGCCGCCAGCGCCGTCACCAGCTCCTCGTCCGCGCGGGTGAACGAGCCACCGCGCTTGCCACCGAGGAACAGACCGCCGAACGCGACCCCGCGCACGGCGATCTGGGCGCCCAGGAACGTGTCGAACATCGGGTGGCCCGCAGGGAACCCCACCGCCTCGGGGTGGCGGGCGACGTCGTCGGCCCTCAGCGTCCAGGTCTCCCGCAGCACCTTGCCGAGCAGCCCCTGCCCGGTCGGCAGCCCGCCGACACGGGCCGCGTCCTCCGCCTCGACGCCCACCTGGATGAGGTCGGTGATCCGCCCGTCGGCCCCGAGCACGCCGACCGCGCCGTACTCGGCGTCGGCGAGCCGGCAGGCGGCCTCGGCGGTGCGGCGCAGCGTCGCCGGCAGGCTCGGCTCCTGGGCGGCGCCGACGACCACGTCGACCAGGCCCCGCATGCGGCCCTGCCCGGCCAGCGCGTCGTCGACCCGGTCCCCCAGCCGGGTCAGCATCCGCTCGATCTGGTCCTCGATCGGGGCACCCGGCTCGGCCTGGACGGCCGGAGCCGGCTGCACGGCCGGGTTGCCCACGCTCGCGGTGGCGGAGGGGCCGGCGGCCGGCCCGGGCCCGCACGGCACGGCGTCCGCCCCGGCCTGGGTGGGCAGCGACGGCCGCGGCGCGGCGAACGGCACCGACGGTGGAACACGCGCATGGCCGGCCTCGCTGGTCACCCTTCCAGCACCTCCCACGCGCCTCGTCGGCCCGCGCCCATGCTGGCGAACCTGTTTCACCCTGGCGACGATCAGCCGCCTCGAGCTGCACAATACGACGCCAGGACGGGTCGAAAGTCCCGCCCACCACGACAGAACGCTACCAATGCGCTCCCGAGGGCCGCGACGCCACTTCTGACCTACCCGAAAGGGGCAAAGCGTGGCAGACACGTGACGACCAGACGACACAACGGCGATCCCCCGGCCCGCCGGCACGGGCACCTAAGCGGGGGGCCGTCAGCGCCGTTGACCATCTTGGGTGTCGCGAAGCCGGTGGGGCGACGGCGGTGGCCGTGTGGCTATACCATCGGCGCATGGCAGCTGTCCTCCTGCTACACAGCGACCGCGTCACCGACCTGGGTCGGCTGGCCAGCGGCATGTGTACCAGGGCGGCCGCCCCCGTCCGCTGACCTTCGGCCGGCTTCCGGGCAGCCGGAGGCGGCGCCCCCCGAACGGGACGAGCCCCGCGCGCTCGCGCGCCAGCGGCACGGTCGTCCGCCGACGGCGCAGCCGGAGTGCTCTCTCGCACCGCGCGGCCATCACGCCCGGTCGGCGCCAGGCCGCGCCCCGGCTTCCGAGTCGCCGGCCCCGGCGGAGCCCTGACGGCTCGGCCGCCGAGGCTCCGCCCGCCCAGGCCTGGACAGACTCCTCACCGAGGTCGCGGCGGCAGACCGATCTCTATTTCACATCTTATCGATCGGGAAAGGTTCGTAGTCGGGGGCGCTGACCACGTCCGGACGCGCCAGCGCCGGCGGCCCGCCGAGCCGGGTTCCCGCCCCGGTGACCCGCCGCCAGCCGTTCCCGCCCCTCGCCCGACTCGCATGACTCTCCTGACCCTCGCGCACGCCGCGCGCAGTACCCCCTGGAGCCTCACGTGCCACTCGTCCATCCCGCGATCCTCGGCCTGACGGCCGCGTCCGTGACCCGTGAGGCCGAGGATCCCCCGCCAGCCGGACCCACACCTGCCACGGCCCGCCCGCGGCTGGGGAGCCCGCCGGCCGGCACGCCGCCGGCGGACCTGCTGCCGGCGGGGCTCGCCGACGCGGTGCTGCGCGACGACGACGAGCCGCTCGATCTGGCGACGCTGAGCGACCTCGCCGGGCGGTTCGCCGCCGCGAGCTGGCTGTGGCGGCCGATCGTGCGTCACGACCCGCGGCGGCGCTGGTACACCCGGCTGCTGCTGACCGGCGTCGTCGAGGTGTGGCTGATCGGCTGGACACCCGGCCAGCACACCGCCGTGCACGACCACGGCGGCGCGCTGGGCGCGCTCGCGGTGGCCGACGGCGCCGTCGAGGAGGACATCCACGACCTGAGCCGAGGATCGTGGCAGGGGATCGAGACCCGCCGGCACACCCGAGGCCAGGTCGTCGGGTTCGCCGCCGACCACGTCCACCGGATCATCAACCGCGGCGGCGCCGCGGCCACCACCGTGCACGCCTACTCCCCACCGGAGCTCCCCTTGCGCTACGAGCCATCCGGCGCCGCCCGGATTCCGGCCGCCGCCCCTGTCCCGCCGGCCGTGACGGCCGCCACCGCCGCGGCGGTGGCGCCGTGACCGCCGCGGCGGCCGGCGACGCCGCGGGCAGCCGGGTCGACGCGATGCTGGCCCGTGCCCGCGCCCGCCTGCGCAGGCTCGACCCGCTCGACGCCGCCTCGGCCGTGGCCGGCGGCGCGCTGCTCGTCGACATCCGTCCCGCCGCGCAGCGCGCCGCCGAGGGCGAGATCCCGACCGCCCTCGTCATCGAGCGCAACGTGCTCGAATGGCGCCTCGACCCGACGAGCGACGCCCGCCTGCCCGTCGCCACCGGGGACGACCTGCGCGTGATCGTGATCTGTTCGGAGGGCTACACGTCAAGCCTGGCGGCGGCCGCGCTGCAGGAGCTGGGCCTGCACCGGGCCACCGACGTCATCGGCGGTTACCACGCCTGGGCCGCCGCCGGCCTACCCACCGCGGCGGCGGCCGAACGCGCCTGACCACCGGCCGTCGCACCCGCCCGGCGCCGCTCGCGGCGCATCGCACCACCCGTCCGGCGGCGCCTGGGCGCCCGCCTGGAACGCGCCTGTCCCCCACCCCGCCGCGCCGCGCCCCGGCGGCGGCCGGCCTCGGACACAGTGCCGAAACCGGCCGGCGCGACGGCCCGGACGGGCATACGGCACCGGATGCCATTATCCGGAACGGGCCCCGATTTCAAGGGGCCGAGAACTGCTGTGGGACTACGCACACTTCGCCGCGGCGCACGGCCTCCGCCGGGTCTCGAGCCTCGTGCTCCGAGCACGAAACGCGGCGCCGGCCGGACGCCGGACGCGCCCTCGAGCCGCCTCGCGCCCGGGGGGCCGTCGGCCGCGGCCTGGCGGCAGCCTCAGGCGACCGCACGACGGAAGTGCCTGCATAGCAGGGGTTCCGGGAGTCCCAGCCGCCCCGGCCGGACGGCCCGGCGACGTCGGCGGCGGCCCGCCCGCCGGGTGGCGAGGCGCCCATCCGGCGGGGGGCGACCGGGGCCGGGACGGCGTGAAGAGGGGGTATCGAGACGCCTCTCGGGTATTCGGACGTCCGCGTTCCGGAACCCTTGCTATCCGGTCGAGAGACGTCTACGTTCCTCCGTTAACGAGACGAGACGGGTTCGTTTCCACGCAGCGGGGCACCGGTCACCGACCGGGCGAAACACCCCGCAGCTGCACGGATCACCCGGGGGCTACTCGGCTCAACCTGGTCGGACCGTCCTCTGGCGCGCCCTTTTCGGGCCGCTTCGACGGCCCTCCGCACGCCTGTCCGCATTGCACTCGCAGGAGACGGTATGCCCAGTCAGCCCACCGTGCTACTCACCAGTAACCCGGTTGACCTGCCCCGCACGGAGTGCGTCCGCACGGAAGGAGCCCGATGAGCGCCGGCGTCCCCGTCCTTCCCGGTCGTGACCTGCCGCCCCAGCCGTACGGCCCGGGCTGGCCCGCCTACTGGCGTCAGGACGCCGCCTGCCGCGACGGCGACCCGGACGCGTTCTTCCCGCCCGACGGCCGTAACACCAAGGCCCGCGCCGCCGCCGAGACCCGCGCCCGCAAGATCTGTTCGACCTGCGCCGTACGACGGCCATGCCTGGCCACCGCCATCTTCCGCCAGGAGGAGCACGGCGTGTGGGGCGGCCTGACCTCGGACCAGCGCGCGAACCTGATCCCCCGTGGCCGGATCGACGCCGAGGAGGCCCTCATGATCGCCGACCGGTTGCTGCCCGTCGTGACCGTGGCCGGCTGACCGGTCAGGACCACCAGCTCCACCCGCACCAGGGCACAACCAGCACCACCGCTAGCTGGCCCGCCGGCTGTAACCAGCCGGCGCCCCCAGACCCCCGGAGGCGATGCCCCGGGAGGCGGGTCCGGCCACGCCGCGACATCGCGGGCCAACCGGCGTTTCTCCACCTCGCATCATCACCAGGCGGGGTACCCACACCCATCGGCGTGGGTACCCCGCTTCCGTGTCCTGCGCGTTCGGAATAGCCTTGTCTGGGCCGTACACACTCGCCCGCCGGGTCGGCGGCCCCCGTGGCGACGGCGGCCGCGGCTACAGTCCGTCACCACATGCGAGGAGGACCTGTGTCCGGTGACGCCCCGGGCGTCCCCAGCCGCTCCCCTCGCCAGGTTCCGCGCCCGGCCGGCCGCGCCGGCGCGGGGTTCCTGTCGGATCGGCTTCGGCGATCCGGCAGGTCCGGGGCGGCCCGGTGGTAAGCGCCAGCCGGCGGCTGATGCTGCTGCGCCACGCCAAGTCCGACTGGGCCGACGCGGAGACGCCCGACGCCGAGCGGCCGCTGTCCCGCGACGGCCGCGAGGCCTGCAAGCTCGTCGCCGAGCACATCGGCGTCGAGCGGCTCGCCCCCGACCTGATCCTTTGCTCGTCGGCGCTGCGCACGCGCCAGACCCTGCAGCGGATCGCCTCCGCACTCCCGCCCGAGGTTCCCGTCCTCACCGAGGACCGGCTCTACCTCGCCGGGCCGGACGAGCTGCTCGCCCGGCTGCGCGAGGTCGACGACGGCGTACCGAACATCCTGCTCCTCGGGCACAATCCGGGCATCCACGCGCTGGCCGTGGGCCTGCTCCCGCCGCCGGACCGGGTGAAGATCCCCACCTTCCCGACCGCGGCGCTCGCCGTACTGGACCTGGGAACGCGACGCTGGGCCGAACTCGGCCCGGCCAGTACCCGCTTCGGCTCCTTCGTCACCCCGCGCGGCCTGCGCCACGCCCTCTAGTTCTCCTGGGGACGGGGGCCGCCGGAGGTGCGAAGGAAGAACATTTTCGCACCTCCTTTGGCCCTCTAGTTCTCCTGGGGACGGGGGCCGCCGGAGGTGCGAAGGAAGAACATTTTCGCACCTCCTTTGGCCCTCTAGCGCCGCCGCCGCGCTCCGTCGCCTCCAGGCCCCGTCAGTAGTAGGCCTGGTCCATGATCCGGGAGGCCAGCGCGATGGCCCCGCCGGCGACCAGCGCCACCCCGGTCAGGATCCACAGCGCCACCAGGTGGGTCGCCAGCGCGAACGCGCCGGTCCCAAACCCGACGATGATCAGAAGGACGGCGACCCAGGAGCCGACGTTGGCCCGGTGATGCCCGGACCGGCCCCCCGGCTGGCGGTTTCCCGGCTGACGGCCCGCTGGCCGGGCCGCCGGCTGGCCCTCGCGGCCCGCCGCCGGACGCGCCCGCTCCTCGGTGCCCCGCATCGTTCCCACCATCGCCATCGACCCCCAGTCACCCGGAGCGCTCCTCGCCCGGCCACCGCCGGGCGGCGCGCGGACGCGCGCTCCGCGTCATCGTTCCCCGTCCGCCGCCCGTAGCACCTGCCACCGCCCGAACACGGACAATCCACCGGATCCGCGTCCCGCCCGGCACCAGGCAGCACGGCATGGGAGACGCCGGGTACGTGGCCAGGCCCCGGGTGCGTGCCCAGGCCTGGACGGGGCCGGGGCACGCGAGGCCGGGCGGCGGGATCAGGCGAAGCCGGCGATGCGGCGCAGATCGGTGAGCTGGTCTCCCAGCCACCGAGCCACGTCGTGGGTACGGACCTGTTCGGCCGCCGCGGCCAGCCGGCGGTGACGCTCTTCCAGCGGCATGGTCAGCGCCGTGTAGAAGGCGTCGGCCATCTGCTGGATGTCGAACGGGTGCAGGGTGACGGCGAACTCGCCGAGTTCCTCGTGCGCGCCCGCCGTCTCCGACAGCGCCAGCACCCCGCCGCGCCGGTTGACGACCGCGACCTCCTTGGCGACCAGGTTCATCCCGTCCGCGATCGCGTTGACGACCAGCACGTCGCAGATCGAATAGGCCGCGACCGCGAGGGGGAAGTCCTCCACCATCCGCAGGTCGATCGGCTGGCGGCCTTCCTTCGTGTACTTCGCGTTGATCTCGGCGACGACGCCGCCGATCAACGCGATGTAGTCGGCGTACTCGGGCACGTCGGTGCGGCTCGGCTGCAGCAGTGCCAGGAAGCTGACCTTCCCGACCAGCTCGGGGTGCTGCTCGAGAAGCGTGCCGAACGCGAGGAACCCGCGCACCACGTTCTTGCTCGGGTCGGTCCGGTCGACCCGCAGCATCAGCTGCCGGTCCTCGTCGAGGAAGATGTAGCGCAGCATCGCCACATGGGCGTTGACCTGCTCGCTGGCCAGCGTCGTGTCCAGCGCCGCCGGGTCCACCGAGATCGGGTAGTAGCGAGCCCGCACCGTCCGATCACCAACGGTGATCGTCAGGGCGTCGAGATCGGTCGGCAGGCCGAGCAGCTCGCCAGCGCACAGCACGAAGTTGCGTGCGTAGCGCCGGGTGTGGAAGCCGACGACGTCGCTTCCGAGCAGCCCGGTCAGCAGCCGCTCCCGGATGTCGGCGGGCAGCACCCGCCACTCGTCCGGCCCCGGCCACGGGATGTGGACGAAATGGGTGAGCACGACGTCGGGGCACTGCTGACGGACGTGCTCCGCGACCAGGTAGAAGTGATAGTCCTGTAGCAGGACGAGCGCCTTGCCGCCGCGGGCGCGCACCTCGTCGGCCACCGCGTCGGCATAGGCCCGGTTGACGACGACGTAGCCGTTCTCGAAGGCGTCGTGCTCCGCCTGCGTCAGCACCGGCGAAAGGGAGCGGCCGTAGAGGCCGTGCTGGACGAACCACAGGATCGGGTTCGACCAGATCGAGTAGAAGTCCGCGTAGGCGGCGGGGTCGGTGACGACCATCCGGACCTTGATCGCCGGCCCGTCGGGCACGGCGTCCCCGAAGCGGGGGTCGACCAGGTGCGGGATGGGATGGGTCTGCACGAGCAGCGCCTGGCCGGTGGCCTCGCGGGCTACGGCGGCGTCCTCCTCGGTCGCCGCACCGCAGACCCAGACAGCGTCCTCGAGATGCTCGGCGAGGCCCGCCAGCGCGGAGACCAGTCCGCCCGCGCCCCGGTTGACGGTACGGCCCGAGGCGTCCCGGTCGAAGCTGACCGGACCTCGGTTCGACAACAGCACCAGCGGCAGGTCAAGCACATCGATGTGCGCCACGTGGGGAGGCCCTCCTGGTGGTCTCTGTTCAGTTTCGCTTGTTCGGCATGAGGGAGCACGGTGGTTCCTGACCATGCTCCGGCGGCCCTCGGGCGGCGGTCCCGCCTGCCCTGAGCCTGGAAAGGTCCCGGATATGCCGAAATAGGCGCGATCTAGGTGGTCGCGCCCCGGACGCCTCCCCGGGAGCCCCGGCCGGGAAAGGCCGTGTCTTGTCAGATGCCCGCACTGCCTCCTTCCGGTGAGCGACCTCGTCTCCCGCTCACGCGTCCCAGGCGTCAGGCCTCGTCCGGTGCAGCGCGAGCTCCTCGGCTCGGAGCCTCGGTGTGTCAGGTCCACACCACCCGGGACCGGCGGACGGCCCGGGCATGTTCGTGCGACGAACACTCGACCGCACGGGTGTCAATTCGGACTGTAGCCAGCCGCCGGGGTCGGGCGCACCGGGTTGCGACCCCGCTGGTCGGTTGTTACCCAACCCTTCACGCGGTTACTACCACTGCCGGACGCCCACACCACGATCCCCTGTGGCACAGGCGACATTCGGGTGCACCACGCGGTCGGGCGTGTCGTGTCGTGCCGGGCCAAGCCCAGCCGGACCGGCCGCGCGCCTAGAGGCTGTCGCGGTAGTCGCGCACTTCCTGGACCGCGGAGCCGAGCGAGGCGAGCGAGTTCGCCAGCGTGTCCCGGGTGTCGACGAGGGCGCTGGTGAGCAGCTCGACCGCGTGGTGCTCGCTGCCGTCCGTCGCGGCGATCACCATCGCCTGCGCCTCCTCCAGCAGGGTCAGCGCGCCCTCGAGCTGGCCGGCGACCTCCTCGGTCCGCCGGAACGCCTCGTCCAGCTGCGCCTTGACCTCAGCGATCGAGCCTGACACCCCATGCCCCGTTCCTTCCGGCCCCCGCCTGCCTACCCCCCACCCAGCCGTCGGGCGTGCCGGCCGCCGGCGCTCCCCCGCCGCGCCGCCGGACGACCCCCACGGAGGCTAGCGGCGCCGCCCCGCGCCCCCGCCGGCGGCCGGCTGCTCTGGCTTCGACGCTCCGAAACCCAGGCCGAACCGGACCGCGGCGGCCAGCGACGCGAGCGACAGGATGATCGCCGCGGGCGCCGTCGGCGCGACCCGGGCCGTCGCCAGCACCACCGCGCCGGCGGTCCCGGCGGACAGCAGCGCCGAGCGCACCGCCGCCTTCGCCCCGCCGTCGGTCGCCACACTCACCAGCGCGGCGCCGGCGATGAGCCCCGCGGCCAGGCACGGCAGCCCGTCCGTGTCGAGGAACAGCCGCGCCGCGGCGCTGAGCAGGCCCGCCAGGACGCACGTCCCGGCGGTCACCAGGCCGATCGACAGGCTGGAGGAGGCGCGTTGCACGCCCCGCAGCTCCGCGGCGGTGGCCAGCGCCCGCATCCACAGCCGGCGGGCCTGGTCGGCCTCCGCGGCGACGTCCAGCGGCCCGTCCTCGGCCGGGCCGCTCACGGCGGCTGGTGCGCCGGTCGGCCGGAGCCCGCTGGCCGCGGCATGCCGGCCCGCCCGAGCCGGGGTCGCGTCGGCGCGGCGGCCGCTGCCGTCGCGGCGCGGCGGCAGCGACCGCCGGCCGGTCCCCTCGTCACCGAGACCGATGCCGGGGAGCGCCTCGGTGGCCGGCGCGCTGCCGCGCACCTGGTCCAGGTTGTCGACGCCGAACGGCGCGAGGGACTCGGAGACCTGCCCCCACACCCTGCGGACCTGGCCGCGGATCTCGGCCGCGGCATCCCGGTAGCTCTCGGCAAGCGCGAGCGCCTCCTCATGGCCCGCCCGCAGCCGCGCCTCCCACTCCCCGCGGGCCCGGTCCTCGTCGGCGAGCAGGTTCGCGAACCGGCGGGCCGCGACCCGCGGGTCGAGCAGCTCCTGCCCGGCGGGGTCACCGGGCCAGCCGGGCGCGCCCGCGGGGCCAGTGGGCTGGCCCGGGTGGGACGGCGCCGGGCCGGCGGCGGCCGGCACCGGTCGCGGGAGCGCGGGCAGCAGCGCCCCCGACCCGCTGGCCGGCTGGCCGCCCGCTCCGGCGTGCCCAGCCCCCGCGCCGAGGCCCTCGGCCCCGCCGCCAGGGCCAGGGCCGGGGTGGCCGGCCCCGGCGACGTCGACGAGGCCGTGGCCCGCGAGGCTGTAGTCGAGGCCTGCGTAGTCGTCGTCGACGTCGCCAGGGCCGCCGCCCAGCGCGTACGCGCGGCCGCCCGCCGGGTCGTGGTCGCCAGCGTGGGCGTAGCCGTCGAGGTCGGCGCCGGCCGCCAGACCGGCCGGGCCATGGCCGCCGGCCTCGCCCAGGCTGGCGCCGGGCGGCTCCTGGGCACCACCGGGCACGGCCCGAGCCGGCTCGTGGCCGGTCGAGGCGGGCCGGCGGCGGGCTCCCAGCGGCCGGGCCGGCGCGCGGGGCGCACGGGCCGCGGGGGCCGCCGGGACGTCGAGGTCGACGTCGGGGAACCACGGGACGATCCGGTCATGGTCAGCCACTGGCCCCGCTCCCTCCTAGCTCGCCCGCCGCGCCGAACGCGCCCGCCGGGTCCTTCGCCGCGCCGAACGCGCGGGCGGCGTCGTCGCCATCCCCCGCATCCAGGGGGGCAAACGGGACGACGGTGTGCGGTTCCGCCCTGACATGCCGGTCGAACAGCACCCCCCGGTTGGACGCCGTGCCCGCGGCGACCGTGCGGTGCCCGGCCAGGGCGAACAGGTCGCCGCCGGACACCCCGACCGACACCCAGGCGGCGACGTCGTCGCGGTGGCCGGGCCCCAGGTCGTCGAGCAGCCGCGACGGCCCGCGCCACCAGCCGAGCACGTGGACCCGCACGGCCGGGCCGCGCCGGGTCACCAGCCGCAGGTCGTCGAGCCCGGTGCGCCGCCCGGAGCCGCTGGGCGCCTCCAGCGCCGCCCGGCCGGCGTCCGCGGCGAACAGCACCAGCAGCCGCAGCGGGAAGCCGGCGCGGCCCTCGCCGGTGTGCCCCACGTCCTCGCGCCGGGCCACCTCGGCCGCGGTCTCGGTGACGACGCCAGCAAGCCCCGTCATCCCGGTGACGGTCACCGCCGTCCCGGCGGCCCGCAGCGCCGCGGCCAGGTCGTCGACCGCACCGAGGGTCTCCAGGCTCGCCGCGACCAGGTCGACGCGCAGCCCGCCGGGACCCGCCTGGGCGGCGACGCTGCGCACCGCCGCCTGCAGCACGCCGACCGCCTCCCGGCGCAGCGGGCCGAGGACAGCGAGGTTCCGGCCCGGCTGGGCCGACAGCCGCACCCCGACGGCCGGCGGCGTGAGGTCCAGCGGGGCGCCGACGAGCGCCACCGGGTCGGCCGGCGCCGCCGGGCCCAGCGCCGGCGCGGGGACACGCAGCGCGGCGAACGCGGGGTTCGTGTCCAGCACGGCGGGGGCGTGGCCGACGAAGACCCGCGGCGGGCGCGGGTCGTCGACGGTGGCGGCGAGCGCCTTCGCCAGGCTGGGGCGCAGCACGGCGAGCGTGTCGGTGTCGGGCCGGGCGACCCGGATCAGCTCGTTGCCGGCCGGGTGGCCGTTGCGCCGGTTCACGACCGCCTGGCCGACGCCCGACAGCGCGCCCGCGGCCTCGTTGTTCGTCGAGAGCAGCACCCGCGACTCGCTGATCGACGTGCGCAGCGCCACCCGCAGCGCGAACTGGCCGAAGATCGACCCGCGCTTGCCGGCGGTCGCGTCGAGCGCGTCGATGCCCGACAGCGTCTGGCTGGCCAGCAGCAGGTGGATGCCGTAGGCGCGGCCCTGGCGGGCGAGCGTCTCCAGGTGGGCGACCGCCTCCCGGGCGACCGGGTCGAGCGGGGTGAGCATCACCTGGAACTCGTCGACGACGATGAGGATCCGCGGCCAGGCGCTGGTGCGGTCGTTCGCGCGCAGTCCGCGCAGGTCGCGGGCGCCGGCGGCGCGCATCGCCACCGCCCGCCGGGACATCTCGCCGCGGACGTGGCGCAGCACCGCGACGCCGAACTCCCGGTCGCTGTCCATCCCGACCGTGTCGGCGTGCGGGAGGAAGAACGGGTCGCGCTCGCGCGGCCCGAACTGGGCGAACTCCAGGCCCTCCTTGAAGTCCAGCAGGTGCATGCGCAGCTGGTCCGGGCCGTAGCGGGCGGCCAGCCCGTAGATGATCGCGAGCAGCAGGGTGGACTTGCCCGCGCCGGCCTGCCCGCCGACCAGGCCGTGCACGGTGTCGTCGTCGAAGCCGAGCAGGCAGGGGCCGTCGGCGCCGAAGCCGACCGGCACCGAGATCCCCGCGGCGCTGTCGTACTCCCACAGCCCGTCGGGCAGCAGCGCGCCGAGCCCCGGCGCCCGGGCGGCCGCGTCGGCGGCCGTCGCGGCCACCGACCCCGCGACGGCGGCGACCAGCTCGGCCGGCGGCGGGGCGTCCAGCGCGCAGTCCAGGCCGGGCGCGAGCGAGCAGCGCCACCGCGCGGGGCCGGCCGTGAGCAGCGACGCCTCGTTCGGCAGCGGCCCGACGGCTGGGCGGCCCGTCGGGGCGGCGTCGGGGTCGTCGGGCTCGGTCACCGCGACGATGTGCACGCCACACGCGGGCCCCTGCGCGGCCAGGCCCAGCAGGGACCGGGACGCCTCGTCGGGCAGCGACGGCCAGGCCAGCAGCACCAGCACCCGCCACGGCTCGGACCGCGGCAGCCCGGCGTCCTCCCGCTCACGCAGCGTCGCGAACGAGCCGCCGAGCCGGTCGACGGTCACCCGCCCGACATGGCCGGACAGCTCCGCGAGCGCCGTCTCCAGCGCGGCGCGGGTGGTCAGCGTCGGACCGACGACGCCGGCGGCCCGCAGCGGCGCGAACCCGGCGATCCCGGCGCCCAGCTCGAACGGGTCGTAGACGGTGAGCTCCACCCGGCCCGGCGGCACCTCCGCCAGCACCCGGGTGAGCAGCCCGCGCACCAGCTCGACCGCCTCGGCGCGCCGGGCTCTGGGGGCGGTGACCCGCAGGTTACCGGCGTCGAGCAGCGGTACCGCCAGCGGCACAGCTTTGCTCCCCACCGGCGCCAGCACCCGCCCGACCCGCCACAGCCCCGGCCGGAACCGCCCCGCGGCACCGGCCGCCAGGCCCGGGGAGCCGGCGGCGCCCGCGGAGCCGGGGGCGGTGAACACGGACCACGCCGACGCCCCCCAGCCCGCGCTCGCCAGGCCCCGGGCCTGCGCGTACACCAGCTCGGTCGCCTCCGTGAACGCCGTCCCGAGCGCCGCCCGACCACCGGCGCCCTCGGGTGCGTCGGCATCCGCGGACGCGCCGGTGAGCCGGTCGGCCCGTCGGTCCAGCCGGTCGGCGACGGCGAGCGCCCCGGCCAGCGAGGACTGGACGGCCGCCGCGAGCGTGCGTGCCCGCCGGCTGCCCGACACCGCAAACCTCCCCGCTCCGCGCCGATGGCGTGACGTTGACGCGGCGCCGGTGCCGACTCGGACGGCAGCCGCCAGGTGGCTACCAACGTCAACACTCACGCTAGCCCACAAAGGCCGGACGCCCGCGACCCTTTGCCGGACTCCGGTCGTGACTCCGTTGTCGGGCAGCATGACCCACGCCGTCTGGACCGTACCGGAGGGCGCCGTGATGTGACCGCCCGCCCGCCCCCCGGGCTGTGTCCACTCGTCTTCCGCTGCTGACCGGTCCGCCCGACGACCTTCCCCGGCACCACGGCTTCCCTCGGCGGCTCGGGCCAGGCGCCCGCCGCCACGGGCCGGCCGGCGGCGGCATACCCCCCGGGGCCGAGGGACGGCAGCGGAGCCAGCCAGTATGGAACGGACAAGGCGGGCGTGCGGGGGTGGCACCCGGGTGCCGGCGGGGCCACCGGCCGGAGGCCGGGCCTGCGAGGGAGGACGAGCGTGGACGAGGCGGGCGGGGCCGGCGAGGCGGGCGGGGAGCGGCCGGTCGCGGTGATCGACGTGGACGGTGTGGTCGCGGACGTCCGGCACCGGCTCGGCTTCCTGCGCCAGCGCCCGGGCGACTGGAATGCCTTCTTCGCCGCCGCGACCGCCGACCCGCCGCTGCCGCAGGGCGTCGACCTGGTCCTGGGCCTCGCCGCCGACCACGACGTGGTGTGGCTGACGGGCCGGCCGGAACGCTCGCGCGCCGACACGGAACGCTGGCTCACCGCCCACGGGCTGCCGATCGGGACGTTGCGGATGCGCCCCGATGACGACCGCCGCTCGGCCCGCGTCTTCAAGCGCGCCGAGCTGCGCCGCCTCGGCCGGGCCCGGCACGTCGCCGTGGTCGTCGACGACGACCCCGCCGTGGTCACCCTCCTGCTCGACGACGGCTGGCCCGTCGTCCACGCCGACTGGCTGCCGTACGAGGACACCCTCAAGAACGCCCAAGAGGTCGAGGGCCGCACCTGAGGCGGCGGGCGCTGAACGCGCCGCCTGCCTCGGGGTTCCTGTCGGATCCGGGGTCCCTGCCGGATCGACGGAGCTTGCGGAGTCGATCTGAGAGGTCCGGGACGCTGAGCGTCCTCCTCCCTGCGTGGTGCCGGGTACAGGCATATGGCGGTGGCTGGGCCGGTGCCGGACGGAGGACGTGGCCACGTTGGCACTGCGCCGATGCGCTGTCACTATTTGTGGCTGGTTCGCATATCACATGCCAGCCCTGCGTCCCACCTGGATTCAGCGGCTGGTGCTGCGGCGGTAGACGCGGACCGCCAGCGGGCCGAAGACGGCGATGATGCCGACGCTCCAGGCGACCGAGGAGATCAGCGGCGTCGCCAGCGGGCCGCCCTGGAACAGGGCCCGGGACGCGTCGATCGTGACCGACACCGGCTGGTGCTTCGCGAACGCCTGCAGCCAGCCCGGCATCGTGTCCACCGGCGCGAACGCGGAACTGGCGAACACCAGCGGGAACACCCAGATGAGGCCACCCGACTGCGCAGCCTCCGGGTTGCTGACCGCCATCCCGATCGTCGCCGAGATCCACGAGAACGCGTAGGAGAACAGCAGCAGCACCGCGAAGCCCGCGATCACCTCGGGCGCGGAGGTGTCGTGGAAACGGAAGCCCACGGCGAGGCCGACGGCGAGCATGAGCAGCACGATGAACGTGTTGCGGACCAGGTCGGCCAGGGTCCGGCCGGTGAGCAGCGCGGAACGGGCCATCGGCAACGACCGGAACCGGTCGAGCAGTCCGTTCTGCTTGTCGGTGGCCAGGCCCATCCCGGTCAGCATGGCGCCGAACACGACCGTCTGCGCGAACACGCCCGGCATCAGGTAGTCGACGTAGTTCTTGCCGGGGCCGACGTCGATCGCGCCGCCGAAGACGTAGGTGAACAGCAGCACGAACAGCACTGGCTGCACCGACGAGAAGACCAGCACGTCCGGCACCCGCCAGGTGTGGATCAGGCTGCGTTTCGCCAGCAGCCAGGCGTCCGAGGTCACCCAGAACAGCCCGCTCCTGCTCGCGGGCGTCAGGTCCACCGCCGACCTGGAGCCGGCCGCACCCGCCGGGCTCCCGTCGGGAGGCACCTTCCCGAACACCGCGGTCTCGGTCGTCGTCACGTCGTCACCAGGTCCTGTGGCTCGGAGCCCCCGCCCTGGGCGGGCGGGGTGTCGGAGGCAGCGCCGCCGCCGTCGTGGGCCGCGGCGCCGGAGGCCCGGCCGGTCAGGCTGAGGAACACGTCGTCGAGGGAAGGCCGGTGCAGCGCGACGTCGACGAGCGCCACGCCGGCCGCGTCCAGCCCGCGCACGACCTCCGCGAGCACGCTCGCGCCCGGCACCGGGACCGACAGCCGCCGGCTCTGCTCGTCGACGGTGACCTCGCCGGTCCCGACGCCGGCGAGCACCCCGGCCGCGGCGGTCAGGTCGCCGCCGCGGGCGACCTCGATGTCGAGTTGGTGGCCGCCGATCCGGGCCTTCAGCTCGTCGGCGGTGCCCTCGGCGATCACCCGGCCGCCGTCGATGACCGAGATCTGGTCGGCGAGCTGGTCGGCCTCCTCCAGGTACTGCGTGGTCAGCAGCACGGTCGTGCCGTCGCGGACCAGGTCGCCGATGACCTCCCACATCCCGATCCGGCCGCGCGGGTCCAGCCCGGTGGTCGGCTCGTCGAGGAAGAGCATCGGCGGGGCGATGATGAGGCTCGCCGCGAGGTCGAGCCGACGGCGCATGCCGCCCGAGTAGGTGCCCGACATGCGGCGGGCGGCGTCGGCGAGGTCGAACCGCTCGAGCAGCTCCATGGCCCGCGCCCTGGCCCGGCGGGCCGGTAGCCGGTAGAGCCGGCCGAACATCTCCAGGTTCTCCAGGCCGGTCAGCCGTTCGTCGACGGCCGCGTACTGGCCGGTAAGGCCGATGCGGCCGCGCAGCGCGGCCGCCGAGCGGGCCACGTCGAGGCCGAGCACCTCGGCACGCCCGGCGTCCGGGCGCAGCAGCGTCGTCAGGATGCGCACCGCCGTCGTCTTGCCGGCGCCGTTCGGTCCGAGCAGCCCGTGCACGGTTCCGGCGGCGACGGTCAGGTCCAGCCCGGCGAGCGCCTGGGTGCTTCCGTAGTTCTTCCGCACGCCCTCCATGAGGACGGCGGGCGCGTCACTTTCGCTCACCGACGCATCGTAGGCACGAGGTGTGACAGAACAGGGCACCGGCCGCCCGGAGGCAGGCGGAGGGCCTAGGCGGAGCTGCGGCGGGCGCGGCGGCCGGCGAGCTCGTCGCCCGGGTGGGCGGCGGCCGGCTGGCCGAGGCGCTCGCAGGGCAGCGAGGCGAGCTGGCCGCGCATGTCCTGCACCGCCCGGCCGACGGCGATCGCGAACACGCCCTGCCCGCCCCGGACCAGATCGACGACCTGGTCGTCGGAGGTGCACTCGTAGACGGTCGAGCCGTCGCTGATGAGCGTGAGCTCGGCGAGGTCGTCGACACCGCGGCTGCGGACATGCTCGGCGGCGGAGCGGATGTTCTGCAGCGACACGCCGGCCTCGAGCAGCTTGCGCACCACGCGGAGCACGAGAATGTCGCGGAACGAGTAGAGGCGCTGGCTGCCGGACCCGGTCGCGCCGCGCACGCTTGGCACCACCAGCCCGGTCCTGGCCCAGTAGTCCAGCTGCCGGTAGGTGATGCCGGCGGCGGCGCAGGCGGTCGGGCCCCGGTAGCCGACGTCGTCGCCGGGCGGGCCGGGCAGCTCGTCGGGGAAGAGCTCACCCTGCTCGATCATTGCCGTCCCGTTCCCGGTCGCCACGCCCCCGACCTCTCACTCGCGCCTCCAGCGGGGACCGGACGGCCCGGCCACCGACCGGCGTCACCGCCGCCGCGTCCAGGGAGCCAAAGGGTGTGCGAAAATGATCTTCCTTCGCACACCCCGCGGCCATTGTCCCTGAGGTCACCAAGGGGGCAGGTCGGATTCATGTCCGCGCCTCCTCTGACCGCGAGCCCTCGGCGCGCGCCCGCCGCTCTGGGCGCGCCTGGCCGGCGCGCCGCCTGCGTGACCGGCCTCCCCCGCGGCGCGGCCACCTCGTCCCGACCGCCAGGTCGGTCCCCCCCAAACCGGACACGGCGGTACCCGAGCCCGGCGCGGACCTCCCGACCGTAGGAGCGCCGCGCCGTACCTTCAACGATCCAGTTCGGCGTGTCTCCCGTCCAGCCGGCAGAACTCACCTACCGGACGGACCCACCACAAACGCCCACCATCCGCTTCGCAAACCACCGCAACCAGCCCACAACGTCTTCAGCGTCGCCCAAGCATCTCCCAATCAGATTTTCAGCCTACGCCAGCAATCCGCTCGCCACCGCCCAAACGCCGTCGACCCCGCACATGCCGAGGGATACCGCCGGACAGCCATCCCATGGGCTCGGCTGTCCAGCCACAGCTGGTGACGGCGCATTGGCGCAATACCTACCCAGCCACCTCGTCAGCCCGGTCCCAGCCCTACCACCGCCACATGCCAGGGCCCGGAACCACGCGAGGAGGGCGCCCAGCGCCCGACACGGGGCGAGCGCGCCCAGCGCCTCGCCCCGACAGGCGGCGGCAGGAACCGAGCCCGGGCATGGGTCGGCCCCGGCCGCGTCGAACGCGGCCGGGGCCGACGGGACGGCGAGCCCCCGGGCTACGAGCCGGGCGTATTGAAGTCCTCGGGGGAGATCGTGTCGAGGAACTCGCGGAACTTCTCGAGCTCGCTCTCCTGTTCCTGCTCCTGCTCCTCGGGAACGGTGATCCCGGCCTCGGCGAGCACCGCCTCGACGCCGTAGACCGGCGCGCCCATCCGCATCGCCAGGGCGATCGCGTCCGATGGACGGGCGGAGACCTCGACGCCGTTGGCGAACCGCAGGGTCGCGAAGAACACGCCATCCTGCAGGTCGGTGATGGTCACCTGGGAGAGCTCCGTCTGCAGCGCCCGCAGCACGTCCCGCATCAGGTCATGGGTCATCGGGCGCGCGGTGGTGATCCCCTCCTGCGCGAAGGCGATCGCCGTGGCCTCGACGGCACCGATCCAGATGGGCAGATACCGCTCGCCACCGACCTCCTTGAGCAGGACGATCGGCTGCTTCGAAGGAAGCTCGACTCGCACGCCGACGATGTCCAGCCGATGCACCGATCTACCTCCTCGTGCGGGTGACCCGGGAACACCCGTCGACCCCCGCCTCGCCCGGACGGCCACCCCACCGCCGGGCCCTCGACCATCACCCACAACGGCCGGGCCCGGAAACCCCACTCTGGAGACAGTATCTCCGCCGCGACCCACCCGTCAGCGCGCCGGCGAGTTCCATAGGTCCCAGCCACCGCCCGGCTCCACAAAACCACCACCCGGCCACCGCCCGTCGGCACGGAGACCGCGCGCCACCCGGACGGGGGCCATCCCGGCCCGGGCCTTGCCGCGCACCGGGTCCGGCGGGCCGAAGTCAGCCGCGCGGGCTTCAGCGCTCGGCCCCTGGGCAAAATCGCCCCGGAAGCCGGGGACTGAATCCGAAGGTCCGCGAATCGGCCAGCCCGACCGCGTCCCCTGACGCGGGGTCCGGGGCTCGGCCCCGGAGCAATATCACGTGGGAGTCCGGGAGCGAACCCGAAGGGTTCGCGAACAACCTCCCGGCGAGCGCGCCTCCCGCCGATCGCGTCCTCAGGTCCGGGAGCCGAGGCGGGCGCGTAGCAGGGCGGCGTGCAGGCGGACCAGCAGCAGGGCGAGCTCGTCGACCGAGTCGCGGGGCAGGTCGTCGGCGTCAGGGGCGGCACCGGCGCTTCGCGGGGCGCGCAGCGGGGCGACGGCGGCCTCGATGAGGCCGGCCTCCCGGTCGGCGGCGGCGCGGGCGGCCCGCAGGTGGCGGGCCTGCACGCCGTGCGCGGCGAGCAGGCCGACGGTACGGGCGACGACCAGCGCGTCCGCGTCGTAGTAGCCACCGCCGGAGACAGCCCGCAGCAGGCCGTGCCGCTCGAGTTCGGCGAGCGCCTCCTCGTCGAGCCCGCTGGCGGCGAGCAGCTCGCGGCGCGACATCCGGACCCGCTCGGCGCCGAGCAGCACGTCCAGGCCGGTCGCGGGCGGAGTCGTCGGCACCGCGCGCGGGCCGGGAGGCGGTGCGGCTGGCACGTCGCCTCGGTCCATCGCCGCCAGCTCGTCCTTGATCACACGCAGCGGCAGGTAGCGCTCCCGCTGTGCGTGCAGGACGTAGGCGAGCCGGACGACGTCCGCGGCCGAGTACTTGCGGTAGTTCGCGCTGGTCCTGGCCGGCTCGACCAGGCCCTCGGCCTCCAGGTAACGGATCTTGGACAGGGTGATGTCCGGATAGTCGACCCGCAGCCGGTCGAGCACCTCGCCGATGTTGAGAACCTTGGCGTTGTGCCGGGCGCCCGCCTGGGCGTCCGGCACCGGACGGCCGGTGTGACGCGCTGGCCGCCCGACCCGGGACTGGCCTGAGCCCAGGCTCGACGGAGCTGGCGCCGCGGCCGCCGCCGCGGCCGACAGCCGGGCGCTCACCGCGGTCCCCCCGCCCTCACAACGGACCACCCCCCGAGTAGGGGGACCCGGTCAGGAACACCAGCCGGAACTTGCCGATCTGCACCTCGTCCCCGCTGGTGAGGTCGGCGGAGTCGATCCGCTCCCGGTTCAGGTAGGTGCCGTTGAGACTGCCGACGTCACGGACCGTGAAGCCCTTGGTGTACGGCGAGCGCAGGAATTCCGCGTGCCGGCGGGACACGGTCACGTCGTCGAGGAAGATGTCGCTCTCCGGGTGCCGGCCGGCGGTGGTCAGATCCGCGTCGAGAAGGAAGCGGCTGCCAGCGTTCGGGCCCCGCTTGACGACGAGGAGCGCCGAGCCGGGCGGCAGCGCGTCGACCGCGGCTACCGCCTCCCGCTCGCTGGCCTCCTCGACCTGGTCGCCGTCGACGCGGTGCAGGGCGGCGGTCGCCAGGTTCAGCGTGGACGTCTGGTCCCCCGGCGGCGGCTCGGGCGCCACCGGCTCGCCCGGGCGTACCAGGGGTGACCCGCACCGCGCGCAATACAGCGCGTCGGGCGGGTTGTGCTGTCCGCACCTCGTGCAGAACACCGTCGCGTCCGCCTCCTGCCGACGCCCGCGGGCACGGGCCACCGGCCGCTCGGGCCACCGCGCTGGTGGCGAGAACGTCGTCTTCCCAATCCGCGAGGGTCGCCGAACCAAGCCGCCCACCCCCCACACACGTCACCCGGGCCGGGCCACCGCCCGCGCCAACCGCGAACGGCGCCACCACCGCCAACTGATGCAACCGAGGCTAGTGCATCAGGGGCAGGCTCGTGAAAAGGGTGCGACAACAGCTCCCGGCGTGGCGCCCCGAAAACAGCCCGTTCAGGGCCTCGGCGGCGAGACTATCGTACCGGCACCTCTACGGACCACCACGGCACCATCCACAACATCCACAACGAGCCGCCAGACCACCACCACCGGCACCGGCGGGCCGTTCGCGTGCCTCTCCGCGCCCCGCTGTGGTCGGACTGTCGCCCATCCGACAGCCCGACCACCGGTCCAGCCCGCCGACGGCCTCTCCGGCGCGGAACCACCGGCCAGACCCCGCCCGCACCAGGCCAGCCCGGCCGTCGGGGTCCCCGCCGATCCCGCCCCCGACCCGGAAAGAGGCCGAACCTCCGGAACCAGCCCGAACCGGAATCAGCGGGGGCGTCAGTGGCTCTTGACGTGTTCCTCGTAGGCGGCGGCGTCCAGGAGCTCGTCGAGGGTCGACGGGTCGGAGACCGCGACCTCGATGAGCCAGCCGTCGCCGTACGGATCGGAGTTGAGCAGTTCGGGCGAGCCGTCGAGCGCCTCGTTGCGGGCGACCACCTCGCCGGACGCCGGCGCGTACACGTCCGACACGCTCTTGGTCGACTCCACCTCGCCGAACGGCTCGCCGGCCCTGACCGGCTCCCCGACCTCCGGCAGCGACACGTACACGATGTCGCCGAGCGCCTCCTGGGCGTACGAGGTGATGCCGACACGCATCGTCGCGCCGGCCACCCGGGCCCACTCGTGCTCGCGCGAGTACTTCAGGTCCTCCGGGTACACCGAGTCGCCTCCCATGGGCCCAACCGCCTCCAGCCAGTCCAGCGGCGCGGCCGGGCCGCGCCGTCTTACCTCACCGCGCGGATCTCGACCCGGCCAAGCTCGGTGACCCGCGTCGTCGCACCCTCGCGGGTTGCCACCGTATCGAGCACGCCGCCGGGGAACCGCATCGCCTCGGCCAATGTGTGCGGATCGCCGATCGCGCGCACCGTGTAGGGCGCTGGCACGGCCTTCCCGTCGACGGTCAGCCCGCCGCCCGGCCGGTTGACGATGTAGCTCTCGGCGACCAGGCGCACCCCGGACAGTTCGACCGCCTCGGCGCCCGCGTCGCGCAGTTCCTGGAGAAGGTCGACGAGGACGTCGGCGCCGACGTTGCCGCGCGGGTCGGTGAGGGTCAGCTCGACGCCCGGTCCGGCGACGGGCACGGTGCCGGTGAGAATCGCCAGGGCGTCGGCGCGGGCGCTCGCGGCGGCGAGCGCCACCCGGTTCGGCGTGGCGGAGGCGAGCGTGGCCCGTTCCTGCTCGAGCCGGTCGATCTCGGTGGCGAGCCGGCGGCCGTCGGCGCCGAGCGCGCCGACCTGGTCGACAAGGCGCGCCGTGCCCGTGCCGGCGGGCGCCGTCTCCCGCGCGGCGTCGACGGCCACCGGAACCGCGAACCCGACCGCGGCCAGCAGCACCGTCACGGCCACCCTCGCGGCCGGCGGACGTGAGGGCGGCTGTGACGCCTGCTCCGCGGGCTCGCCACCGTCGCCCGCCGCGGGCCGATCAGCCGCCGCGGGCCGGCTCCCGGCCACCGGCGCCTCGTCGGGCACAGGCGGTTCGGTGGGCGTGGACGTCCCGGCGCGCGGCGCGGGCGGTTCGACGGGCACGGCTAGACCCCGAACAGGTGGCGGCGCAGCGCTGTGGCGTTGGTGAAGATCCGGATCCCGAACACGATGACGACGGCGGTCGTGAGTGCTCCCCCGGCGCCGAGCCGCTCGCCGAGCAGCACGAGCAGCACGGCGACCACCGTGTTCGTCAGGAGCGACGCGACGAACACCAGGTCGTCGAAGACCCGTTCCAGGGCGGCGCGCAGCCCACCTACCAGCGCGTCCAACGCGCTCACCACCGCGACTGGCAGGTAGGGCGCGAGCCAGCTCGGCGCCGACGGCAACAGCAGGAACCCGGCCACCAGCCCCGCGACGAGCGCCAGAGCCGGCGCCGCCGCGCCCACCGCCGCCCGCCGGCGCTCCGGCCGGCCGCCGTCGGCAGGGCCCCCGACCCCGTCGTCGGCGGCGCCGACGGGGTCGTCGTAGGCGTCGTCGTAGGCGTCGTCGGCTCCCCCGGTGCCCACCCGCGGTGCTCCGCCCACGTCGTCCTCGGGCTTGTCCGGCCGGTCCGGTGCGTCGGGGCGGGTCACGGCGCCATCACTGGCTCTGCCTCCTCGCGAGTCTGGGTGGCGTCACCTGCGCGGCGGGCATGGTGAGGTCGCGCATGGTGGTGGTCGCCCGCAGGCGGGCGCCGGCCAGGTGGTCATCGGCGAGCCGGCGGCCGGCGGCCGAGCCGAAGAGAGCCGCGAGCAGCCTTGCCGGGTCACCGATGGCATCGATCCGGTACGGCGAGGCGACGGGCTGGAAGCCGACGAGGATCGCCTCTCCGGCGGTGCGGATCGCGCTGGTCGGCGAGAGCCGGACACCGCCCACGGTGATCGCGCGGGCACCGCCGCTCCACAGGGCGTTGACGAGATCGGCCAGATCGTGGTCGGCGAGCTGGCCGGTGCCACGCTCGCCCGGTGATGCCGCGCCGGGCTGCCCGGGCGGCGCGCTGGCGGGTTGGCCCGGTGTGGCGTCGACGAGTTCGACGCGCAGGCCGGGACCGCTGGCCGGGCGGGCGGCGGCCGCGGGCTCGAGCACTCCCAGCGCCGAGGCGACGGCGCGCTGCTCACCCTCGCCGAG
>NZ_MBLO01000244.1 GCF_001854805.1 Pseudofrankia coriaricola | reverse complement strand
CCCTCGCCGAGCGCGAGCGCGGCCCTGGCCGCGTCGACGTCGGCCTGCAGCGTCCGTGCCCGGCCGGTCAGCGTGGCGACGTCGGCGGCGCGGCGGTCGCGCTCGGTGATCAGCGCCGCGTCGGCGTATGCCCTGGCGGGCGCGCCGGCCCGCCAGGTGCCGGCCGCGTCGGCCAGCAGCAGCCCGACCATGGCGGCCAGCGCGAGGGTGACCAGTCGCGACGGCCGGCGGCGGGCCGCGGCGGCACGGGCCGCACCGACCCCGCCGGTGGCCTCGGCCGGCCCGGCGCGCCGGGCACGGCGCGCCGCGGCGGCGCGGTAGGCCGGATCCAGCGCCCCAGCGGCCACCAGGGCGAGCGGGGCCGCCGCCCCAGGGGACCTGGACGCTGGAGGGGTTTCGCGAGTCTGGAGGCCCGGTCCAGGGGTCAGGGCCGATCCGGGCGCGCGCACACCGGGCATTCTCACCGACGCCGAAGCCACTGGCGCGCAGCGCACCCGCGCGGGCGCCCGGCCGTGTCGGCGCCCTCACCGTCACCGGCCCGCGTCAGTGGTGGCTGTGAGGGCCGTACTGGCCGTGGGATGTGGACGCGCGGTCGCGGTGGTCGGCCTCGACGACGGCGGCCCAGTGGCGCAGCAGGGCGCGGGCCTCGTCCCGGTCGCCGGCCTCGGCCCACAGATGGGTGACCGCCTCGGCCGGGTCGGGCAGCACCAGCACCCACGCCCCGTCCGGGCGCACCACCCGCACGCCGTCGGTCGTGTCGATGACGTGCCCGGCGGCCGCGTCGACCGACTCGACGACCCGGCGCATCACCGTCCCCTTGGCCGCCCACGGCGTCGGCACCGAGCGGCGCACGACCGCGACCGGCGGGATCCGCGCGTCGATCGCGGACAGGGTCAGCCGGGTGCGCGCGACCAGCGAGAGCAGCCGGACGAACGCCGCGAGCCCGTCGAGCGCCGCGCCGAACTCGGGCACGACGAACCCGCCGCGCCCGTCGGCGGCGAACACGACCCTGGGGTCGCGCGCCACCCGGGGCAGGTCGGCGGCCGACAGCGACGTGCGCCGCACCGTCAGGCCGTGGAACTGGGTGACCTGGTCGGCGACCAGCGTCGTGGTGACCGGCACGGCCACCTCGCCGCCCCGGTTCTCGGCGGCGACCAGGTCGAGGAAGACCAGCAGCGCCCGGTCGTCGTCGATCAGGTCGCCCCGCTCGTCGACGATGGTGATCCGCTCTCCCACCTGGTCGAACCGGACCCCGAACGCCGCCCGGGAGCTCGCCACCAGCTCGCCGAGCCGCTCGACGGCGCGGTGGCGCTGCGCCTCGGTGTGGGTGGTGACGGTGTCGTCGAGGCGGTTGTTGACCGTGAGCACGTCGACGCCGAGCCGGCCGAGCAGCGTCGGCAGCACCAGCGACGCGGCACCGCCGGAGGGATCGACGACGACCTTCAGGTCGGCCTCGGCGACGCCGGAGGTGTCGACCTGGTCCAGCAGGTCCTGGGTGTAGCGGTCGGCGGTGCGCGCCGGGAGCCGCAGGTCGCCGATCTCGCCGGGGAAGGCACGGCGGAACTCCTGGCGGGAGAACACCCGGTCCAGCTTGCGCTGCGCCGCGGGCGACAGGTCGTCGCCGTCGGCGTCGAGAAAGACGATGTCGATGCGCTCGGGGTCGCCTTCGGTCGTGCGCAGGATGATCCCGCCGGCCGCGTCCGACGTGCGCACGTCGAACCGGGCGACCGGCATGGCCGCGACCTCCAGGTCACGGACGTTGATCGCGCTCGTGGTGAGCGCGCTGATCACCGCGCGCTTGAGCGCCCGGGCGGCGCGCGAGCCGTCGCGGGCGGTGGTGACGGTCGCGCCCTTGCGCAGCGTGGTCGCGTAGGCGGCGGCGAGCCGGACCGCCAGCTCCGGGGTGATCTCGGCGTTGATCAGGCCGGAGACGCCACGCGGGCCGAACAGCGACCGCTGCCCGCGCGACTCCCAGATGACCGAGGTGTTGACGACGGCGCCGGCCTCGATCGTCTTGTACGGGTAGACCCGCACGTCGTGGGAGATGAACGCCTCCTCCTCGACGACACAGGCCTCGGCGACGACGGCGCCCTCCTCGACGCGGGCGGCGCGACGCACGTCGGTGCCCTTGCCGATGACGCAGCCGCGCAGGTTGGTCCGCGCGCCGATCAGCGCGTTGTCACCGACGACCGCGCGGTGCAGGAAGGCGCCCTGCTTGATGACGACGTTGCTGCCGACGACGGTGAACTCGCGCAGTTCCGCGCCGGCCTCGACCTTCGAGTAGTCGCCGACGACGAGCGGGCCCTTGAGCACCGCGTCCGGGTGGACGTCGGTGTCCTCGCCGACCCACACCCCCGGCGAGACCTCGAAACCGCCGATCTCCACGTCGACCTGCTGGTTGAGCACGTCGGCCTGGACCCGAAGGAAGCTGGCGATCGTGCCCACGTCCTCCCAGTAGCCGGACACGACGTGCCCGAACACGGGGGCGCCGGCGGCGACCAGGCGGGGGAACACGTCGGCCGACCAGTCGACGGGCTCACCGGCCGGGACGTGGTCGAACACCTCCGGCTCCATGACGTAGATGCCGGTGTTGACCGTGTCGGAGAAGACCTGGCCCCAGGTCGGCTTCTCCAGGAAGCGGGAGATCCGGCCGTCCTCGCCGGCGATGACGATGCCGAACTCCAGCGGGTCCGGCACCGACTTGAGGGCGACGGTGACCAGCGCGCCGTTCTTGCGATGCTCGGCGACGAGCTCGGTCAGGTCGATGTCGGTGAGCGCGTCGCCGCTGATCACCAGGAACTGCTCGTCGCGCAGCGCCGCCTCGGCGTTCTTCACGCTGCCCGCGGTGCCCAGCGGCGTCGACTCGGTGGCATACGACAGGTGCATGCCGAGCTCGTCGCCGTCACCGAAGTAGGTACGCACCATCGCGGCGAGGAACTGGACGGTGATCACCGTCTCGTCGAAGCCGTGCCGCTTCAGCAGCCGAAGGACATGCTCCATGATCGGCCGGTTGACGACCGGCAGCAGCGGCTTGGGCGCGTTCGCGGTCAGCGGCCGCAGCCGGGTGCCCTCCCCGCCGGCCATGACCACGGCTCTCACGGCGAGCCTCCCGCCGGGGACGGCCGGCCCCGGGCGGCCTGCCGGCGGGCCCGGGCGATGCCGGCGACCTGGAAGGCGTAGAGCAGCCCGGCCCACCAGTACAGCGCGGTCCCCCAGATCGCGAACGCCCAGCCGAGCGGGCGGACCACGGTCGAGACCGTCCCGTGACCGTCGGCGAGCAGCAGCAGCGGGAAGGCGTACAGCAGGTTGAAGGTGGCCGCCTTGCCCAGGTAGTGCACCGGCAGCGCGGTGCCCAGGCCCAGGCGGCGCATCGGGATGAGCAGCAGGGTGATGAACACGTCGCGGCCGACGATCGCCGCGAACAGCCACCAGGGAATGATCCCCCGGACGGCGAGGGCGACGATGGTGGCGAGGATGTAGAGCCGGTCGGCGAGCGGGTCGAGCAGGATGCCCAGGCGGCTGGTCTGGCCCAGGGCCCGAGCGAGCCGGCCGTCGAGATAGTCACTGATGCCGGCGAAGACCAGGATGCCCAGCGCCACCCAGTCGGCGTGCGGGCCGAGCACGAGCCACAGGAAGACGGGTACACCGAGCAGGCGCAGCGCGGACAGCAGGTTCGGGATGGTCCAGATCCGGTCGCTGGGGGCGGAGGCGCTCGTCATGCGGCATTTCCTCCCCTCAGCGGCGACCTGCCAGCAAGATTACGGGCCAAAGGAGACGCGGAAATGTCCTGCCCGCGTCGGGCACACGCGTACCGTGGCGCGCCCGGCAGGATCGGCGCGCCCTCTGGAGGCAAGACGCTAGTCGATGACCATGCACGCGGGCGCGGCGAGGGCGGGCAGGACAGCGCGCCCGACCGGGCGCCGGCACTGAGGGCGTAACCCGGGCCTTCCGCGGCGCGGACCGTGGCGCCGGCAGCCCCGCCGCGCGTTCCGGGCAGGGCTCGGCACCGGCCGCAGACCGCCGCGGCGGACCAGGTCAGCCGGATCAGAAGGAGATGAGGATCACCGGCTTCCGGCCGCGGGACGCATGAAGCCTCGTCCACACCGTCGCCCGCGGGGAAATAGCCGCGGGGAACCGTCCGCCGCCGACTGGACCTGGCTCACCGGGCCCGAAGAAGAGCTACCCCCGCCATGAACAGGCATCGGGATCCAGGCTGGTCGGGCGCGAAGCGTCCGGGAGACGAAGACACGGCCGGGGCGCTCCGCGCCTGGCCGCGTCCCGTCACATGACCCGGCCGACCAGGTAGGTCGAGCTGTAGATCGGGCGCAGGGACACCACACCACCGGTCTGCGGGGCGGCCCACATGTAACCGTTACCGGCGTAGATGCCGACGTGGTAGATGTTGCCCGGGCTGCCGTAGAAGATCAGGTCGCCCGGCTGCTTGCCCGACTGGGCGACGTGCGTCGTGGCCCAGTACTGTGCCTCGGCGGTGCGTGGCAGGTTGCGGCCGAGCTGCTTGAAGACGTACTGGACGAGGCCCGAGCAGTCGAACGAGTACGGGCCCTCCGAGCCGTAGACGTACGGCTTGCCCTTCTGCAGCGAGGCGAGGTAGACGGCCTTCTCGCCGATGGTGCTGCCCTGGATGACCGACGGGACGCCGGTGTCGAGGTAGTCGTCGCTCCTGCGCTGCTGGATCGTGATCGTGGTCGCGCCGGCCACCGAGGGCCGCAGCGTGCTGCCGCCGTCGAACACGGCGGTGAGCGTGGTGGTCGACAGCAGCCGGGCGGTGATGCTCGCCTGGCCTTGGTCGTCAGTGGTGAGGGTGGTGGTGGCCTGCCACTTCGGCCCGTCCACCACGACGATCTTCACCTTCTGGCGGACCAGCGCCGAGCCGTCGAGAGCCTCGCTCGCCTTGACGGTCAACACGACCGGAGCGTTGGGCTGGACGGTGGTGTGGTCCGCGGTGAGCGTCAGGTTGGTGAAGACCGGGCCGGAGTCGGCCACCGCTCCCGCGAGGCCGCCCGAGCCGGAACCGTCGGACACGGCGCGGCCCAGGCCGCTGGCGCCGCTCTCGTCGCCCCCGCCCCCGAACGCGGCGCCCAGGGCGCTCGCCTCGTAGGTGGTGCTGCTGTTCTGCGGGTTCGTGTCGACGGTCGAGGGCGAGTCCGAGGAGGGGACCGTGGCGGCGAACGCGGCGGTGGAGACTGCGAGCGTGCCGGTCGTGAACGCGGCGATCGTGCTGACCCGGCGGGGTTGGTTGCCGGTCCGCCGGCGGGCCCCGTTCGGGGCGCCGTCCGTGCGATGCCGGCCGCGCACAAGCTCGTCCCAGTCGTCCGGGAGCCAGGCCATGCCACGACGGGACAACGCGCGTCCTTCCCTGACGCCTGCGAGGTCAGCTGTCGGGTTCGGGCGGGGTTCACGCCACCCGGCTGCCTTGCGGCAGCTTCACCCCGAGGACGCGGCCGGTGTTCCGGCGTTGCCCGGTGAGACCTTGGGTCCCCCGCTCCTGCCCCGGCTTGTCGGAGGGTGTTCAGACCAGGGGCAGGACTCGGCGTTTGGCCTGACGATTTGGTGCCTTAGGCGAAGAATGTTGCATCGCTGACCATAGTCGATCCCCCAGCGGCACCTCCAACCACCGTAAACACAACAATTGGACACCTCCCAGCAGGTTTCGATGAGATGTCCGCCTCGTTCCGACCGGCTCTGCCCACACGCCCAACCAGGAGAAATCGTCATCGGCGTCAGGGGTTGCGAACCATCCCGCGCCAGCGCGGCCCAGTCGATTGATCCGACGTTGGGTCGGCCGAGAGAAATTACACCCTCGGGGCCCACCGAGCCCAGTTCGTGCAGGACTAAAGTCCCGGATCGCTCTAGGGTCCAAGGGCCCTACCGGACGAATGGGCCGAAACAGACGCGCGTGGTCGCAACGCGACACACCCGCCGCGACCGGCATGCCACGGCGACCCGACCTCCGCCCATCCCACACCAAAGGGCCGCCGGCGCGACGAAGATCGTCGCGCCGGTCCCGTCGCGTCAACAGCGTTGACTATCTTGTGGGCGGGTTGGCGCGAGCCGCCGAAACCACAGGGTCCTCGGCAGAGCGCAAGACACGGTCGGACCAGCAGGCGCGGTCAGGCCGACAGTCGCGGCCTGATTGCGGACGGCCGACGGAGGGCGTGGCCGCGGACGGCCCGGCCACCGGGCGACGACCGCGGTGGGCGCGGCGGCGCCGTCACCCGGATGGCCGCGGAGTGGCGGCGGAGGGCACGGCGGGAGCGACCGAGGCGGGCGGGGGCGGCGTGAGCCCGGCCGACGCGGATCCGGCCGACGCCGGCGGGGCGGACACGGGCGCGGCGGATGCCACTCCCGCCGGGGTGCCGGCCGACGGCGTGGGCTGGGCCCCGGCGGGCGACACGGGTGGCGTCACACCCACGGGCGTCGGCACGGCCGCGGGTGTGGCACCGGGCGCCGCCGGGAGGCCCTGGGCGGGCGGGACGACCGGTGTGGGGATGGCATGGCCGTAGACAACGAGGTTGTCCAGGTAGTGGTGGGTCCGCTCGTCGAACCCGCCGTCGCAGGTGATGAGCCGGATCTCCGGGCGGGTGACCGGGCCGTAGACCCGCTGCGTCGGGAACGCCGCCTTGGACACGGTCTCCGACCGGTCGACGACGAACGTGACGCTCGCCCCGGACACGCCCACGACGGTCAGCTGGTCCCCTGGCAGCAGGCTGCGCAGCCGGTAGAAGACAGCCGGCCCCTTCTTCGAGTCGTAGTGGCCGACGAGCACCGCGGGCCCGACGGCGCCTGGGGCAACCCCCGGCTTGTACCACCCGACGTCGCCCCATTGGGTTGGCACGTCGATGGCGCCCTGCGGCGTCAGCCCAAGGCCGACGACGGGCGCGTCCACCGCGATCGCCGGGATCCGCAGCCGTACCGGGTCGGCCACCACAGGCGGTGGAAGCAGTGGCGCGGGGCTCGCCGTGGCCGGCGGAGCCGAGGCCGTCGCGGTGACCGGAGGCGGCAGCACCCGGCCGGCCGACGGCGCCTCGACCGCGGAGAGTTCCGGAGCGGCCAGCCGGTATCCGCTGAGGGCGACCAGCGCCAGCCCGGCCAGCACCAGCGGCCAGGTCAGCCGGGCTTTCGACCCGAACCGGCCCGTTGGCCTGTCCGGCGGCCCGGCCGACGGCATGCCGGCCCGGGACCTGCCACGCAGACGAGCGCGAGCGGTCGCCCGGGTCCGGGCCGGGCCCAGGGCCACGGGCTCGGTGGAGTCGAGGAGGGCGTCGAGGCCGTCCTCACGAACGGCGGCACGCTGGCGCCCGCCGCTCGCGACGCCTCGGTCCCGAGGAAGCCCGTCGCCCCGCGCGGGCCCGCGGTGGTCCAGCAGGCGGTCCGAGCCGGCCACCTGCTCGGGCCCCGCGCCGAGGCGGTCGGGCCGGGGGTCGGGCCGCCGGGGCCGTCCGGCCGCGGCGACCGCCCGCGGACCGGGCCGCCGGCCGCCACGCTCTGACGCACCGCCCACGATGCTCGCCCCTTCCCGTGCCACCGGCACCCGACGGCGTGCATGCTATGGCGCCGAAGCCCGTTGTCCGCGTCACCGACGCCGTATCCGGCAGTGAATCAACGGCGCGCCCGGACGGGACAGGAAAAAGGGACAGGACGCACGCGGAAGACAATCAGGGCCAACGCTGTGGTCCCGAATTCCGGAAAACCCGTCCTGGATCGCGGGAAAGGCGCCGGAGGAAACCGGCGGGAACGGGGCGGTCCCCGTCGCCGCAGGCAACCGCCGCCAGGGGCCCCGAACCCCGCCGTTGATTCTCCGGCCACTCACCAGGTGCTCACCACGCCCATGCGGGCTGCTCAGGATTTGGCCAAGGAGTGGCTATGGTGTCACTCGCAGTCATGTGAAAGTCACAATCTGCGAGAGAGGGGACCTGATGAAGGGCCTGGGACGTAGTGCAGCCCTGCTGGGATTGGCCGGCGCCGCGAGCGTCATCCTCACCATCGGTGGGCCCGGCCTTGGGATCGCGCAGGCCGCGGACGGCAATGGTGACCGGAAGGACAACGGCGCCCTCGACGACAAGAACAGGGACAAGGACTGCATCGACGGCACGGACGACGGCAGGAATGACGACTGGTTCAAGGACGGCATCCTCGGCGACCGCGACAAGGACAAGGACTGCGTCGTCGGCGCGGGTGTCGGTGTCGGTGTCGGCGGGGGCGGCGGGGGCGGCGGCGGGGGCGGCGCCCCCGGCGGCGGCCCCGGCGGCGTCGCCGCGGGCGGTGGCGGCATGGCCACCAACTCCACCCCCGTCCTCCCGCTGGCCGGCGCCGGCCTTGGCGCCATCCTGCTGACCGTCGGCGTCGTGAACCGCCGCCGGGGCCAGGGCACCATCTGACCCAGCCGTCCGCCGGCGGCCCCGCCCGGGCCGCCCCGACGGTCGACGTCGGCTGTCCCGGCCGATCCGGCCCGCTGAGGTCGGACGGCCGCGAGACAGACCACCGCGCGCTCCGGTTCCGGCCAGGCGAACGCCCACTCCGCCTGGCCGGACCGGTCCCGCGCGACCCGCGCCCACGGCGACCACCCTCGGTGGGCGCCCCGACCCCGTCGGGGCGCCCACCGCCACGGAACACGAATCCGCCGGGACCCGCGGACCCCGCCAACCACAGCGCCCGCAGATCAGGTAACGTGTCCCTCGTCGCCGGAATGGTCACTGGACCGCGGCGGCATCACACTCGGGACGTGGCGCAGTTTGGTAGCGCACCAGACTGGGGGTCTGGGGGTCGCAGGTTCAAATCCTGTCGTCCCGACAGGTAGCCAAAGGCCGTTGATCAGGGCTTCCAGCCCTGATCAACGGCCTTTGGCACATCCGGGGTGGCAGCCCGCCACGCGATCATCCCGCGCGGCGAGCTGACCGGCCAGCGGAGCCCGTCGTGATCTGGCGCGCGGCAGCACGCCGGATCGCGACGGACCGGGCTCAGCGACCGTGGCGGCGGTCGTCGCGTTCGCGGACGCGGATGGAGATCTCCACGGGCGAGCCGACGAAGCCGAAGTCCTCCCGCAGGCGGCGCTCCAGGAAGCGGCGGTAGGCGGGCTCGAGGAAGGCGGTGGAGAAGATGACGAAGCGCGGCGGGCGCACACCGGCCTGGGTGGCGAACAGGATCTTGGGGATCTTGCCGCCGCGCGGGGGCGGCGGGGTGGCGGCGACGACCTCGCCGAGCCACGCGTTGAGCCGGCCCGTCGGGATGCGGTTGCCCCAGCTCTCCAGCGAGGTGCGCAGCGCGGGAGCGAGCCGGTCGGTCGCCCGGCCGGTGCGCGCGGAGATGTTCACCCGGGGCGCCCACGCGATCCGGGCCAGGTCGCGGGTGATCTCCTTCTCGAGCGTGAGCCGGCGGTCCTCGTCGAGCAGGTCCCACTTGTTGAAGGCGAGCACGAGAGCCCGGCCGGCGTCGACGACCATCTGGATGACCCGCTGGTCCTGCTCGGTGAGCGGTTCGTCGGCGGCGAGCAGCACGATCGCGACCTCGGCCGCCTCGATCGCCGCCGCGGTGCGCAGCGACGAGTAGTACTCGGCGCCGCTGGCCTGGCCGACGCGGCGGCGCAGGCCGGCCGTGTCGATGAACAGCCACGGCTGCCCGCCCGCGGTCACGACCTCGTCGACCGGGTCCCGGGTGGTTCCGGCGACGTCGTGCACCAGCGAGCGCTCCTCGCCCGCGAGCCTGTTGAGCAGGCTGGACTTCCCGACGTTGGGCCGGCCGACGAGCGCGACGCGGCGCGGGCCGTCCTCGTCGTCGAACCGCTCCGCCGGCGCCTCGGGCAGGGCGGCGAGCACCGCGTCGAGCAGGTCTCCGCTGCCCCGGCCGTGCAGCGCCGACACGGGGTACGGCTCCCCCAGCCCCAGGCTCCACAGGGCGGCGGTGTCGGACTCCAGCCGCTGGTCGTCGACCTTGTTCGCGGCGAGCACCACGGGATGGCCGGACCGTTGCAGCACCCGGGCGACGGCCTCGTCAGCGTCGGTCGCGCCCACGACGGCGTCGACGACGAACAGCACCGCGTCCGCGGTCGCGAGGGCGGACTGAGCCTGGGCCGAGACCCGGGCCGCCAGGCCCTTCGCGTCCGGCTCCCAGCCGCCGGTGTCGACGAGCGTGAACCGCCGGCCCGACCAGGTCGCGTCGTAGGCGACCCGGTCGCGGGTGACGCCGGGAACGTCCTCGACGACGGCCGCCCGCCGGCCGAGAATGCGGTTGACCAGCGTCGACTTGCCCACGTTGGGCCGGCCGACGACGGCGAGCACCGGCTGCCCCCCGGATGCGGTGCCCACGGCGGGGCTGTCCTGGCTCGGGCTGTCCTGTGTCGTCACCGTCGTACTGCTTCCTGTCGTTCCCGCGTCGTCGGTCCGGGCGGCGTCACCGCCTGCCCCGACTCCGGCTGTCATCCTTCGTCTGCCACGTCGACTGTCCTACGCCGACCGTCTGTCCCACCTAGGCGCCTCGCGCCGTGGCCCGTCGCGCCTGTCCGCGGAGAGCCATGGCTGGCGCCTGGCAACCATCGTCCACTTCGGGCGGCGACGCGGCCCGTGCGGGCCGCCCGGCCGTGGCCCGCCCGGCCGTGGCCCGCCCGGCGCCGGCCAGAACGCGGCCGGCGGTGCCCCGCTCGCCGGGGTACCGCCGTACCGCCGCCCTACTCAGCCCGCCGACCGGCCTCCGTGTTCCCGGCGGCGATCTCCGGCGCCGGGGCGCCCGACCGGGCGGCGGTCAGATGATCGGCCAGGTGAACCCTGATGTCCTCGGCCACCGCGGCCAAGGCCTTGCGCGACCGCGGGTTCGCCGGAATCTCCACGGTGAACGGCTCACCGAAGACCACCCGCACCCGAGCCGAGCGCTTCGGCCAGTGCGCCCCCTTCGGCAGCGCGCCGCCCGTGCCGAGACAGGCCACCGGCAGCACCCGGCAGCGGCCGTGCACCGCGAGGTAGGCGATGCCGTGCTGCACGGCAGCCATCTCGCCGCTGCCGCGGGTGCCCTCGGGGAAGACCCCGATCGCGTTGCCACGGGCGAGCTCGTCGAGCGCCGTGTGCAGCGCGACCCGGTCGGCCTTGCCGCGGTCGATCGGGATCTGCCCGACGAGGCGCAGCAGCCAGCCGAGGATGCCCTTGTACATCTCGACCTTCGTCAGGCACCGGACCGTGCGCGGCGACTCGATGACGACCAGCGGCCCGTCGAGCCAGCTCGAGTGGTTCCCCGCGAAGATCAGCGGCTCGCCCTTCGGGACGTTGTCGACGCCCTCCAGGCGGATCCGCATCACCACATGGTTGAGCACCCAGCGTACCGGCGGTTTGAGCAGCCGGTGCAGGATGTCGTTGTACGGCGGCGACTCGGCGCCCCGATGCGCGGGCCCCGCCGCGGTCAGCGCGGGTGCCTTCCCCGTGGTCCTCCGGCTGGCTCCCGCCGACGGCGGCACGGCCGGCGCCGGCTCCACCGCGAGCACCACCTGGCCGGCCGGGACGCCGGCCGGGACCACTTCGCCGGCCCGCGCCGTCTCGGTACCGGCCGCCGGAGGCGCCGGTTGCGTCGCCTGCACCTGTTCCGCTGCCTCGGTGACGTGGGTGGGCGGCGGATCAGCGGGCACGTCGTCGCCCGTGCTCACGACGCCGCCCCGGGGGTGCCGGCGACGGTGGGCACGACGAAGCCCGCCTCGCCGCAGCGGCGCAACACCAAGCCCACGACCTCGTCGATGGACATCCCGGTCGAGTCAAGCACGAGGGCGTCCGGCGCGACCAGCAGCGGGTCGACCGTGCGGGTGCTGTCCAGCGCGTCGCGCCGGCCGAGCTCGGCGAGCGTCCGGGCGACGTCGTCGACGCCCTTCTCCCCCAGCTCACGCGAGCGGCGCAGCGCCCGCACCTCGGTGGACGCCGTCAGGTACACCTTCACCGGCGCGTCCGTGGCGACGACCGTGCCGATGTCACGGCCCTCGACGACGATGCCGCCGGTGGTTCCGACCGCGTCGGCGACGATCTGCCGCTGCTGGGCGACGAGCCTGCGGCGCACCGCCTCGACCGCGCTCACGGCGCTCACCGCGTTGGTCACTGCCCGGGTGCGGATCTCAGCGTCGACCCGGACCTGGTTGACGGCGATCGTCGGGCCGTCGGGGTCGGTACCGGGGGTGATCGTGGCCCGCTCGGCGAGCTGGGCGACGGCCTCGGTGTCCTCCAGGTCGACACGCTGCTCGAGCGCGAGCTGGGTCACCGCGCGGTACATCGCGCCGGTGTCGAGGTAGCGCAGGCCGAGCCGGCGGGCGACCGCCTTCGCCACGGTGGACTTCCCCGAACCGCCGGGCCCGTCGACCGCGACCACCAGCCCGGGTCCATGCCCAGCCGCCGCCGCGTCGCCGCCTGCCGGCGATCCGGATCCGTGGTCGTGCTCCACCCCGTGCCCTCCGTCCGGATGTCCTTGCACACCTGCGCCCACGCCCGCGGGGTACCGTCCCCACCCGCCGATACTCGCCGTGGCCGGGATCAGGCTACTCGTCCCGGTCGGATCATGACCGGCGGCACGGCCCAAGGCTGCGCGCCGGTGACGAGACCCACGCCGCCGCCCCGCCCGCCAGCCCGGCGCGGGGCTCAGGAGCGGCGGTATGCCACCCAGCCGGCGGCGTTGAGGCGGTCGACCAGGGGGCCGGCCTCGTCGGGCGCGACGGCGAGCTCCATGACGCCGGCGGGCGCGTCGAGGCTGTGCTCGAACGGCGCGACGTCCTCGAGGTTGACCCCCCAGCCGCCGACCGTGGTCAGCAGCGCGGCCAGCTGCCCAGGCCGGTCGTCGAGCACGACGCCGACCCAGCCCCACGGCCGGGCCGCCTGCCCGCCCGCCTTGCTCGGCAGCTGCGCCCGGCCGGTCCGGCCGCGTTCCATGATGTCGGTCACGACCTTGGTGACGCTGGCCTCGGAGGCATGGTCGAGCGCGTCGGCGAGCGCGCCGAGCTCGGCGGCGAGGCGGCGCGCGTGCGCCGAGACCGGCCCGCGATTGCCCTCCAGGATCGACGACCACAGCGCCGGGTCGGACTCGGCGAGCCGGGTCGTGTCCCGGAATCCCTGCCCGGCCAGCGCCACCTCGCCGGGCGCCAGGTGCGGGGCGGCGGCGGCGAGCAGGCTCGCGACCACCTGCGGCAGGTGGGACAGCGCGGCCATCGCCTCGTCGTGGCGGTCCGGGGTGGCGCGCACCGGCAGCGCGCCGCAGGCCCGCGCGAGCGCCTCGGTGGCGGCGACAGCCGCGGCGTCCGTCTGCGAGATCGGGCAGAGCACCCAGGTCCGCTCGGCGAACAGGTCCGCCTGCGCGGAGGCGGCACCGCCGCGTTCCCGGCCGGCGATCGGGTGGGCCGGGCACCACGTCGTCAGGTCCACGCCGGCGACGACCGCCTCCGCGATCGGCCGGCTCTTGACGCTCGCGACATCGCTGGCGGTGACGGCGAGGCCCGCCCGCTGGACCGCGCGCAGTTCGGGGGCTATCGCGTGCGCCGGCACCGCGATGACGGCGTGGTCGACGTGCTCGCCCTGCCAGAGGGTGCCCGCGCCCATCGCCTCCGCGAGCTTGACCTGCTCGGGGTCGGTGTCGCGCAGCAGCACCTCGACGCCGACGCGGCGCAGCGCCAGCCCAATGCTCGCGCCGATCAGGCCGGACCCGACGATGCCGACGCGGCGCGGCAGCTCCGCCGGGGAGCCGCCGGCCGCATGCGGCCTCGCCGCCGCCGCGCGGCCGGCCGACGGATCGGCTGGCGCGGCATGGACAGCGGCCACAGCTACAGGCCGACGGCGCTGTGCAGCGCGCCGACCTCGAAGCGGGTGAGGTGGCGGGCACGGCCGGAGCGCAGGTTGCCGAGGTGGACGGCGCCGAACTCGGTGCGCAGCAGGCGCTGCACCGGATGGCCGACCTCGTCCATCAGCCGGCGCACGATCCGGTTGCGGCCCTCATGCAGCACCAGCTCGATGAGCACCCGGGAGCCGGCCTGGTCAATGACGCGGACGTTGTCGGCCCGCACCAGCCCGTCGGACAGCTGCACGCCCACGCGCAGCCAGCGCAGCGTCTCCTTGCGGACGGGGCCGTTGACCTCGACCTGGTAGGTCTTGGGCACGCCGAAGGACGGGTGGGTGAGCCGGTGCGCCAGCTCGCCGTTGTTGGTGACCAGAAGCAGGCCCTCGCTGTCGGCGTCGAGCCGGCCGACGTGGAACAGGCCAGGATGCGAGCCGAACTCGGTGAGCAGCTCGGCGATCGTCGCGCGGCCCTGGTCGTCGGCCATGGTCGACAGCACGCCGCGCGGCTTGTTCAGCGCCAGGTGGATCAGCCCGGTCCTGGTGACGACCCGCTCACCGTCGACCTCGATGACCGCCGTCTCCGGGTCGACGCGGCGGCCCTGCTCACGGACGACCTGCCCGTCGACGCGTACCCGGCCGGCGTCGATCAGCTCCTCGTTGTGCCGGCGCGAGCCGACGCCGGCCGCCGCCAGCACCTTCTGCAGCCGGATTCCCTCGGGCTTGTCCGTCTCGACCACCGTCGCCACCGCTTCCACCACGTCCCTCGCCGCGCCCGACGGCCTCATCGCCGACGGGTCCCCTTCCAGTTCATCACGGCCTCCCCCACCGATTGGCTAGGTGTCGGCCCAACCCACACCGGAACGTCCGGGTCTACGCCATTCGGCGGCCAATCCGGACCTCCCAGCAGACCTCCCAGATCGCTTACCTCCCAGATCGGCTCCGCCGATCCGGCAGGAACCCTGTCGCCGATCCGGGAGGAACCCGGGGGACCCCACGGACAGCCAGGCGCAGAAGTGAGGCGGGGGTCAGGGGGCGATGATGTCCTCGATGTCGTCGATGCCAGGCAGCAGCGGCGCGAGGGGCGGGAGCTCGTCCAGGGAACGCAGGCCCATCCGCTCCAGGAAGTAGTCGGTCGTGCGGTAGAGGATCGCGCCGGTCTCCGGGTCGGTGGTGGCCTCCTCGACCAGCCCGCGGGCGGTCAGTGTCCGGATCACGCCGTCGGCGGAGACGCCGCGGACCGCCGAGATCCGGCCGCGGCTTACCGGCTGCTGGTAGGCGACGACGGCCAGCGTCTCGAGCGCGGCCTGTGACAGCCGCGACATCTGCCCGGCGAGCACGAACTTCTCCACCCACGGCGCGCAGTCCTCCGCCGTGTAGAAGCGCCAGCCGCCGCCGACGTGGCGCAGGTCGAAGCCCCGGCCGTCGCGGCGGTACTCGGCGGCGAGCTCGGCGAGCACCCGCTCGACGTCCAGCGCCAGCGCCTCCAGCCCGGTCGCGAACTCGGCGACGCCGACCGGCTTCTCGGCGACCATCAGCACCGCCTCGACGAGCGTCCGCAGCGGCGGCCGGTCCGCGGTGTCCGCCGCGTCCGGGGCCTCCGTCCTGTCCGCCGCGTCCGTGGCGCCTGCCGCGTCCGTGGCGTCCGCCGCCGTGGCCACGTCCGCCGCCGCGCCAGGCTCGCGGCCCTGCCTGTCAGGGGCGGACGTGCCGGGAGCAGATGTGTCGGGAGCAGATGTGTCGGGGGCGGCGGTGTCCGCCGAGGCGGCACCGTCCGTCGAGTCGGCCATGGGGTCGGCCCGCGGCTCGGGGGGACGGTCGGGAATGACCCGCGGCCACGGGATGCCGCCCGCGGTCTCGCCGTCGCCGGTACCCGTGGTGTCACCGGTGGCCTCGGTCAACGCCCCTCCTCGTCGTGCACGCCGTCCTCGTCCTCGTCGAAGCTGCTGCGGGCGGCCAGCTCGGCGACCGGGACGAGGCCGCCGCCGATGTCGAGGTTGTCCGGCTGCTGCTCGGACCAGCGCACGACCAGCTCGCCGAGCGGCAGGTCCTGCTCGAAGGAGATCCGGCCCTCGCGGAACAGCTCCAGCAGCGCCAGGAACCGGGCGACGACCTCGATCGTCTCCAGGCAGCCGACGCACAGCGTGCGGAACGACGCGACACCAAGCTCCCGCAACCGCTGGATGACGACGAGCATGTGCTCGCGAACGCTCACCCGTGGGGCGTGCACGTGGTCGGTGGCGACCAGCGGCGGCAGCACCGGCTCCCGCAGCTTCGCGGCGAGCGCCGCCAGCTCCGACGGGCCGATGGTGATCTGCACCTCGGGCAGCGCGGCCGCGTAGCGCGGCTCCAGCAGCACCGCCCGCGGGGTGTGCCGGGCCTCCAGCGCCATCAGCGTCTGGAAGATCGCGGCGGCTTCCTTGTAGGCCTTGTACTGGAGCAGGCGGGCGAACAGCAGGTCACGCGCCTCGAGCAGCGCGAGGTCCTCGTCGTCGGTCTCGCTGCCCGACGACGGCAGCAGCCGGGCGGCCTTCAGGTCCAGCAGGGTCGCGGCGATCACCAGGAACTCGGTGGCCTGCCCGAGGTCGAACCGGTCGCCGAGCCGCCGGATGTGCGCCACGAACTCGTCGGTGACCTTGGCCAGCGCCACCTCGGTGACGTCCATCTTGTGCTTGGCGATCAGTGACAGCAGCAGGTCGAACGGCCCGGAGAAGTTCTCCAGCTCGACGACGAACACATCTGAGCGCCCGCTCCGCCCGGTCAGCACCCCGTCCAGCGGGCCGCTGTCCGCGTGATCGGGCCTCGCCTGCGGGCCCGGGATGTCGGGTGAGGGCGCATCGGCGGCCGGGCCGACCGCGGCCTCACCGGCCTCACCGCCCGGGTCGGTCGGGTCGGTCGGGTCGGTCGGGTCGGTCGGGTCGGTCGGGTCGGTCGGGTCGGGAACAGCATGCAGCCCGGCCGTCCCCGAGGGGAGGGAGGAGTGAGCCGGCGGCATGGCGCAACGTTACCGCCGATCACCGACGGCCCGCGGACATGCCGCCCACAGCGCCCGGCCGCGTGCCCAGGCCGGCGGCCTGCGGCAGCGTGGCGCCGGCACATGGCCACCTGAGCACCCCGTGCGAACACGTCCGGTCCAGCTACGGACAACCGCGTGCCGCTGGCCGACAGGCCGCCGCTGGTCTACAGGCTGATGCCGACGATGTCGCCGAGGCCGCGCAGCAGCGGTGGCACGAGCTGGCCGACGATCGAGGGAAGGCTCGGCAGCAGGATCGGAACGAGGAGGATCACCAGCAGCAGGATGATGCCGAGGTGGGTCTCGGTGAGTTTGTAGTTCGCGTTGCGCCAGCCGGGTGACTGCGGGCCGAGCAGGAACAGCAACCGGCCGCCGTCGGTCGGCGGGATCGGGATCAGGCTCAGAATGAACATGGCGGCAAAGGTGACGGCCATCGAGAGCAGCAGCTCCGCCGGGAAGCTGTCGATGCTGTCGTACTCGATGGTCCGGTCGCCGATGACCAGCGTGGCCGGCTCGGACAGGCCCGCGACCCCCGCCAACGCCCCGAAGGCGAGCAGCAGGTAGGCGAGCGGCCCGGCGAGGATCGCCGCGCTGACGTGGAACCGGCGCTTGCGCCAGACCTCGTTCATCCGGATCGGCTCGGTCCAGCCGTTGCCGGCGATGAGCATCGCGACCGCGCTGAAGGGGCCCACCCGGGTCGGGAGCGGTCTCGCCTTCAGCCGCCCGGACCGCAGCGGCGTCGGGTCGCGCACCAGCCTTGCGGCGAAGATCTGGGCGGTGTCGTGGGCGTAGACCCCGATGACCAGGGCAAGGAAAATCCCGAGCAGCGCCGCGGGCTCGGCCAGGTGGAACAGCACGAGAGGTCGTCCGCCTCCAGTTCGTCCGTCTCCGTCGTCCCTACAACGCCGAAGTAGGCGCCGATTCTCCCACTCCCGGGTCGCACTTCCCCCAGCGGGCGGCGACCAGGCGGGTGGCCGGGCACCCAAGCTACTGACCCGCGCAACGCCAGGGATGGCGACGGCGCCTCTGGCTCAGCACCAACCCAGCCACGTCCTCAGCCCGGCACCACCCCCGCCACCGCCAGCGGCCAGCAGCCAGGAGCACCGCCAGACCCAGGCGACCCGCAACCACAGCGAGGTGACGGCGCCTCAAGCGCACCACCAACCCAGCCACGTCCTCAGCCTGGCACCACCCCCGCCACCGCCAGCGGCCAGCAGCCAGGAGCACCGCCAGACCCAGGCAACACGCAACCACAGCGAGGTGACGGCGCCTCAAGCGCAGCACCAACCCAGCCACGTCCTCGACCCAGCACCACAGCAACCACGGCCATACGCATGTAGCCGTCACCACGCAGGGAGGACGCTCAGCGTCCGACAGGCAGGGCGCGCGTCCAGCGCCGCACGCCGCTCAGCGTCCGACAGGCGGGCGGCGCGTCCAGCGCCCGCCGCCCTAGCCGACAACCGGCGGCGTCACCCGGCGGGAGATGAGCTCGCGGGCGAGACGGCGGTAGCCGGCCGCGCCGACGGAGGTCGGAGCGTAGGTGGTGATCGGCTCGCCGGCGACGGTCGTCTCCGGGAAACGGACCGTCCGGTTGATCACCGTGTGGAACACCTCGTCCGGGAAGCGCTCGACGACCCGGGCGAGCACCTCGCGGGCGTGCAGGGTGCGGGCGTCGTACATGGTCGCGAGGATCCCGGCCAGGTCGAGGCGGGAGTTGAGCCGGTCCCTGATCTTGTCGATGGTCTGCAGCAGCAGCGCGACACCACGCAGCGCGAAGTACTCGCACTCCAATGGGATGATCACGGCGTCGGCGGCCGTAAGCGCGTTCACCGTCAGCAGGCCGAGCGACGGTTGGCAGTCGACCAAAATGACGTCGTATTCGTCGAGGACCGGCCTCAGGGTGCGCGTCAGGCTGTGCTCGCGGCCGACCTCGCTGACGAGCAGCACCTCGCCGGCCGACAGGTCGATGTTGCTGGGCAGCAGGTCGAGGTTCTCGACCTGGGTCTCGATGATGACGTCGTTGATGTCCGTGTCACCACCGCCGAGCAGCAGGTCGTGCACGGTCAGCTCGAACTGGTTGGGGTTGATGCCCAGGCCGACCGACAGCGCGCCCTGCGGGTCGAAGTCGACGAGCAGCACCCGGCGGCCGTACTCGGCGAGCGCGGCGCCCAGGTTGATGGTGCTCGTGGTCTTGCCGACCCCGCCCTTCTGGTTGCACATGGCGAGCACCCAGGCGGGACCGTGCGACGTCAGCGGCTCGGGCACCGGGAACAGCGGCATCGGCCGTCCCGTCGGACCCCGCTGGCCGACCTTGTCGTCGTCGTGGGCCAGCTCGAGGCGGCCTTCCTCGGGGATCCGCGGCTTCTCGATGGTGACCTCACCGAAGGGCACCCGGGAAGCACCGCCCACCGAGGGCGCGTCGGAGAATCCAGCCACGAATGAACCTGCCATTTCCGCGAGGGGCGGCACGGCCGGTGGCACAGCACCAGCCGCTGGTCCAGCAGCAGACCTTGGCCGCGACTGGAGCGTACCGACAAGACGGGCCGTAAGCGGCTATGGGTGGCCCCATCACGGCGTGTCGCGTGCATCCGCCAAATCCGCTTACCACCTGTCCCGGCCGGCCTCGCGCGCACCCCCCGTCATGTCCGGGCCTGAGCTCGAGCCCGCGGCGCCGGCCCCACGCGGCCCCACGCGCCGGGGACGACGGACGACGTCCCGCTATGGGTTGACGGTGTAGTCCGGGATGCTGATCAGGTGCGGGTCGCGGGCGACCGCCTCAAGCTCCTCGGCTCGGCCGTGCTCCGCGAAGTGTTCCAGGCCGACCTGGACGAACAGGGCGCGAGCCCGGACCGCGACCGGCCCGTCGGTGGCGCCCAGGCGCCCCTCGGCGCTCGCGTACAGCTTGCGCCCGGCGACGCCGTCGGCCCGGGAGCGCAGGTGCAGCGTCGAGCCCACCGGCACCGGCCGCCGGAAGTCGGTCTCCAGCCGGGCGGTGACGCAGCTCATCCGCGTCAGATGGCCGAGCATGCCGAGGATCTCGTCGAGCGCCGACGCCAGCAGCCCGCCGTGCGCGAGACCTGGGGCGCCCTGATGGTGCTCGGTGACCTCCAGCGTCGCCGCGAGCTCGACGCCCTCGCCGGCGACGATCGCCAGATGCAGCCCGTGCTCCTCGGCGGCCCCGCACCCGAAGCAGTGCGCGTAGTGGGCGGGCACCGCGGTACCCGGCGCCGGCGCGTCCGGATGGCGCACCGGCGCCGTCGCGTCGGCCGGGAGATCGGTTCGAGACGCCGTCACGAGCCGGACGATATCCGGCCCGCCACCGTCACCAGTCCGTTCGCGACCCAGCTCTCACTTCGCCCGCCCTCGCCGATCCCGCGCCAGCGCGCGCGCCCGGAGGGCCCGGGCCGGCGGGCCGGTCAGCCCTCCAGGCGGCGCTTGGCGGCCCGCAGCTTGCGGCGCACCGGGATCTGGGTGATGACGCCGAGCAGCAGCCCGACGACCAGCCCGGCGGCGGCGGCGATGCTGAGCGCGCCGGCCACCGACATGTACTTGCGGGTGCCGAACAGCCAGATGGTCACCCGCTGGTCGTTCTGGGCGACGAACAGCACGACGAGGATCGCGAGGACGAGCACGATGACGGTCGCCGCGTAGACCACCCAGCTGACCCCGCCGCCGCGCTGGCGCCTCCCCGGCAGCCGTGACCTGGCCCCCCGTGGCTGCGTCGGCGGCACGGGGGCGCCCGGTGCCCCGGGACCTCGCGGCGCCGTGGGAGCCGCCGGGGCCGACGGGGGTGGAATCGCTGCGCCGCCCGTCGACCCGGGAGGCGCGTAGTTAAAACTGCCGGTCGGCTGCCCTGGCGTGGTCATCGGCGTCTCTCTCCCCTGTGGCACCGCAAGCTCACGCAAGTGTAGATCCATCGCGCCCCATTCCGGCAGCTCAGACCAAGTCTGGGACGCGGGCCGAGCCCGTGTAGGCGGAGGTGAGCGGGGTGCGAGGGCCCGGAGCGCGCCGACGGCTGGGCCTGGGCTCAAGGGGTCGGTGTCCGGGCCCAGCGGCCGGGTCCGGGGCCCGGGGTGCGGCGGCCGGGCCCCGGGCCTTCGGAGGTCGGTCGCGGTCCGTCCTACTCCGGAAGGACGGACGGCTCGCCACCGCTGACGAAGGCGGCCCGGGGGTGCTGCACGGCGGCCAGCGAGAGGGTGTCGCGGCCGAACAGCGCGGCGGTCAGCCAGATGGCGAAGACCCGGGCCTTGCGCTCCCAGCTCGGCACGGCCAGCATGTGGTAGCCGCGGTGCATGAGCCACGCCGGCAGCCCCGTGATGACGATGCGCCGATACTGGAAGATGCCGTGGCCGAGGCCCAGGGTCGCGACGGCGCCCAGGCTGTGGTGCACGTACTTCTTCGGCTCCCGGCCCCGCAGGGTGGCGACGAGGTTGTGGGCCAGCAGCTTTCCCTGGCGGTAGGCGTTCTGGGCGTTGGGCACGGTGCGCGCGCCCGGGACAGCCGACGCGAGGTCGGGCACGGCGGCGTCGTCACCGGCCGCCCAGGCGTCGGGCACGGGGTCGCTCTCGGTGCCGATCCGCAGGTCCGGCCGGACGACGACCAGGCCGCGCTCGTCGACCGGGAGATCGGTGTGCCTGCCGATGACCGGGTTCCCGCCGTTGCCCACCGTCCAGATGATCAGCTCCGAGTCGAACTCCACGCCGGTGGAGAGCACCACGTGCCCGTCGACGGCGGACGTCACCTGGGTCTTCAGGTGGACGTGCGCGCCCCGCTGCTCCAGCGAGCGCACCACCCAGCGTCCCGGCCGGTCGGTGACCTCGGGCAGGATGCGGCCGGAGGCCTCGACCAGGTGGAACCCCAGCTCGTCACGGCGCAGCTCCGGGTAGCGCTTGAACAGCGCTGTCGCCAGCGACAACAGCTCGCCGAACCCCTCCACCCCGGAGAAACCACCGCCGACGAAGGTGACCGTGAGCAGCTTGCGCCGCCGCGGCCCGGGCGGGAGCGCGGCGGCCCGGTCGAACGCGGTGAGCAGCTGGTCCCGGATGGCGACGGCCTCCTCGACGTGCTTGAGGCCGATCGCCTGCTCGGCGATACCGGGCACGGGGATCTTCCGCGTGACCGCGCCGGCGGTGACGACGATCAGGTCGTAGGTGACCTCGAACGTGTCCCCGTCGGCGGGCTGGACGGTGACGACGCGGTGCTCGTGGTCGATGGCCGTCACCGTGCCGGCGACAACCCGAGTGCGGCGCAGGTGGCGGCGCAGCGACACCGCGGCGTGCCGCGCCTCGACCGAGCCGGCCACGACCTCGGGCAGGAACGGCTGGTAGGTCATGTACGGGCGAGGGTCGACGAGGGTGACCTCGGCCTCGCCGGAACGGAGCTTCCGCTCCAGTTTCCAGGCGGCGTAGAAGCCGGCGTAGCCGCCGCCGACGATCAGGATCCTGCGCATGACGCCCTCTGTTCTGTCGCCCTGCCTGCCAGGAGGCGCAACCCCGGCAGAGTATGACAACTACGGCGCGCGCGATGCCCGGATCGGATCAGATCGGGGCGGCCAGGCCGGGTTGAGGCGGGTCGCCGGGTCAGCGCGACCGCAGCCAGTCGCGGTAGTGCGTGGCGGCGATGTGGGCACCCTCCGAGGTGGTGAGCACGTCGCCCTTGACCGCGGCGAACATGCCCGCCGTGTCGTCGGTGACGACCTGGTGGCTGTCGCCGGTCGCGGCCAGGGTGATGCGGCCCAGCTCGTCGAGCGGGAAGACATCTGGCCCGCCGACCTCGCGCGTGCCGCGCAGCGCGGCGCCGGCCGCGACCCCGGCGACGGCGTCGGCGACCTCGGCGGCGGCGATGGGCTGGATCGGCGTGGCCGGCAGGCGCACGACGTCGCCGTCGGTGGTCCAGGTCAGCACCGCCGGGACGAACTCCATGAACTGGGTGGCGCGCACGATCGAGTACGGGACTGGCCCGGCCTTGACCAGGTCCTCCTGCAGGGTCTTGGCGCGGTAGTAGACCAGGTCGGGCACCTGGTCGGCACCGACGATCGACAGCGCGACGACATGGCTGGCGCCGGCCCGCTCCGCGGCGGCCAGCAGGTTGGTGACCGACGTGCGGAAGAAGTCCACCGAGGCCTCGTCGAAGGTCGGGGAGTTGGTCAGGTCCACGACGACCTGGGCGCCGCGCACCGCCTCGTCGAGCCCCGCCCCGGTGAGCAGGTCGACGCCGGTGGCACGCGAGTGCGCGCCGACCTCGTGGCCCGCCGCCGCGAGCTTCCGCGCGACCTGGGATCCGATGAGGCCCGTGCCGATGACCGCGATCTTCATGGTGCCAGCCTTCCTTAACTCGGATTCATCATGTCCGAGTTTGAGCATACCCAGATACATGTTGTCCGAGTCAAGCTGTCGTCGATACGCTGAATCCGTGAGGTTGTCCGGTGGGGTCGAGGCGGCACTGCATTGCTGCGTGGTGCTGACCGCGGCGACCGAGCCGGTCCCCGCGGCGCGCCTGGCGGAGCTGCACGGCGTCTCGGCGACATACCTGGCCAAGCACCTGCAGGCGCTGTCCCGCGCGGAGCTGGTGCACTCGGTGCAGGGCAAGTCCGGCGGGTACGTGCTGACCCGCCCGCCGGAGGAGATCACGGCGCTTGACGTGGTCGAGGCCGTCGAGGGGCCGCAGCCGACGTTCGTGTGCACGGAGATCCGGCAGCGGGGCCCGATGGCCGCCCCACCGGAGGCGTGCACCGCGCCGTGCGCCATCACCCGCACGATGATCGCCGCCGACCGAGCCTGGCGCGCGGCACTCCGCGAAGTGTCGATCGCCGACCTCGGCCGCTCCGTCGCCCAGGACTACGAGTCCGACGCACTCGGCGAGATCGCCAACTGGCTAGCGGGGTCTGTTGCACCGGCGGGAGTACGAACGCAATCTCCCATCGCCGCGCCCGGGAACCGGGGACATTAATTCAACAGAGCGGAGCCGACCTGCAAATCCACCGCCAGTCACGAAGAACGCACCGCGGGCGCGGCAGCGCTTCAGCCGCGCCACAGCGCGATGGCCAGCGCCGCCATTGATAACAGCGGGACGATCGAGCGCGACCGGTCACCGAAAGAGAATCGTTGGCCACAGGCGGGCTCCAGGCTGATCGCTGATTCCTCACCGCTATGTCCGGGACTGCGCCCTTCGCCATCATCCCTACGTGGTGGTTCTGGACCACCACGGATGCGGTATCTGGGCGTGCGGCCTTCGGCACTGGCCGGGGCGGCAACCACCGAGAAAATGACCTTGGTCGCGACATCCGGTCCCGCGGCAGCCAGACAACGAACTCAACCACCAGAACAACCTGGCTGCCTACCTCATCGTCCAGGAGACGCTCACCACGCCACCAAGCACGCCCCCGGCGCGCCCCCGGCGTGCCCGTCGCCGTCATACTGCACTGGACCAGCGGTCACCTCAACCTCAAGATCCGCAACGCACCCACGCCCCAGCCCAGTCACGCCCGCCGTGTCGGGACCGGACACGGGCTGATCGGCCTGCGCGAACGCTCACGCGCCGCGGGCGGCCGGCTCGAGGCCGGCCCGACCGACGACAGCGGTTACCGTGTCACCGCCGAGCTCCGGACCAAGCCGGACCGCCCCACAGAGAAGCCCAGGCCATGACCGCCTCAATCAGGATCGTGCTCGCCGACGACCAGGAACTACTGCGCGCCACCTTCCGGCTGCTGCTCGACGCGGTGCCCGAGATGGAGGTGGTCGGCGAGGCCGGCACCGGCGTCGAGGCCATCGCCGTGGCGCGAGCGACGATGCCCGACGTCGTCCTCATGGACATCCGCATGCCCGACCTCGACGGTGTCGCCGCCACCGCCCAGATCACCTCGGACCAAGCCCTCGCCGGCACGCACGTCCTCGTCCTGACGACCTTCGAGACCGACGAGCTCATCCTCGCCGCCCTGCGCGCCGGCGCCAGCGGCTACCTCGGCAAAGGCGTCGCCCCAGCGGCACTCCTGAACGCCATCCGGACCGTCGCCACCGGCGAATCGCTCCTATCCCCCACCGCGACTACGACCCTGATCAAGCAATTCCTCACCCGCCCGACGGCGCACCCCCACGCGGCACTCCCCGCGATGAGCGAGCTCACGACCCGCGAACGCGAGATCACCATCCTGGTCGCCCGCGGCCTGTCCAACGACGAGATCGCCGACCAGCTCTACATCAGCCCCGCCACCGCCAAGACCCACGTCAACCGGGCCATGACCAAGGTCCACGCCCGCGACCGCGCCCAACTCGTCGTCTTCGCCTACGAACACGGCCTCATGACCCCCGGAGAACAGGCGCCCCAGTAACCCAGTAACGCGGTGGGCAGCTGACCGGTCAGCCCATCGGATCAGCGACCGACGTGTTCGCCTGGGGCAGGCTCGTCGCCTACGCCGGGACCGGACGGCACCCGTTCGGCGGCGACGCCGACCTCGAGCTCGTGCACCGGATCCGTATTCCGATCATGACGACTCTCGGTCTTCCGTGACCCTGATGATCGTCTTGCCGGGGGTGCGCCGGTCGGGGGCGAACGCGGAGGGCGCTTCCCGGAGTGTCCGCACGGCCCCGATGATCGGCTTGAGGCGTCCGTCCCGGAGTCGCTGGGCGAGGTCCGCGAGCCGGGCGCGATCGGGTTCGACGACGAAACCGAAGCCACCGACCTCTACCGGAAACGTTGCCACGATCGCCCGGGACTGAGCCCCGTCTGTGTCCCGGCCTCGGGCACGATGGCCTCATGACTGCCTACTGGATCAGTGTGTACAAGGAGATCGTCGACGAGAGCAAGGTCGCGGCGTACGCCGAGCTGGCCGGTCCGGCCCTGCGCGCCGCCGGCGGCACCTTCATAGCCCGTGGCATTCCTGAGCTGACCTACGAGGCTGGGGAGAAGACCCGCACCGTGCTCATCACATTCGATTCGGTCGAGGCCGCCCGGGCCGCGCATGACAGCGCCGCCTACCAGGAGGCCCTCGCCGCCCTCGACGGCGGCGCCGTTCGTGACCTGCGCGTCGTGCCCGGCCTGTAGCGAGCGAGCAGCCTGCGCCGCGCGCGACCGGGGCACCGCGGGCGGTCCGGACGGTCGCGGCGTGGGGCGTTTCCCGGCCTCCGGCGATGCCACGAGACGACGCATGCCAGCGCGGGTATCCGTCGCCGCGAGTCACGCCGCCGCGCGGCCTCGGGTTTCCCCGGGGCCGCGGGCAGGTCCTTCGTCAGAGGCCGAGCAGGTCCTTTACGGACTGCCAGACGTAGCCATGGCCCGGCATGTCGATGAAGGGAATGACCTCGGCGTATGCCATCCCGGTGACGGCCTGGCCGTTGATCGTGCCGGCCACGGTCGCGGTGCCCTCCCAGTAGTTGCCCTGAGGAATGAGGCTGCTCCAGACCTCCTGGTTCACCAGCTGTGGCGTGACAGAGAGCGTCCCGCCAGGAATGTTGACCGTCGAGGCCACCGGATAAGTGATTCCGGTGTTCGGACTCTTCCACGTGGCCGTCGTCGTGCGGCTGAGCTGCGCTGCCGGCAGATTGGTGGTCGTGCCGTCCGCGTTGACTCGGGTGCCTATCGTCTCGACGTAGTTGCCGTTCGCGTCCCGGATGAAGTAGAGCATGTACTGGGTGTTGTTCGACAGCTGCAGGCTGTACCACTCCCAGCCACCCTGGCCTGGCGTCCAGTTACCCCACTGGTGGTCCAGCCAGGCGGTGCCGGTCACCAGCACCGGCATGCCGTGGTCGAACAGCGTCCCGTTGACCTTCAGGTTCGTCTCGGAGTAGTAGCCCGAGGTTCCGAACGGCCCGTAGCCGATGGTGCCGGCGTTGCCGTGCAGCGCGGCCGGGGTGGACTGGCTCGCGGTCATCGTACCGAAGACGTAGCTTGCGTCGGAGAAGCCGCCGGAGAAATGGTTGACGCGGTTCTTGCCATCGATGTGAATGGTGCCCGCGTTGACGCTGAAGCCGCCGCCGGCCGGAACCGAGTCCGGGCCGATGCTGTAGAGGCTCTTGGTGGAGGTGTAGGTGCCCCGGGTGAGGTCCGCGATCGCGAAGTTCCCGTTGTAGATGGTCGCCACCGGCGCGGTGGAGAGCCCGTCGACGCGGTTGATCAGGGTCTCGAAGCCGTACGAATGGGTCTTTCCGAGGAGGTCCTTCCCGCTGAGGTGGCCGGTGATGTACCACCATTCCATTCCGGCACTGACGTGCGGCGACTCGTCACCCGGCAGCGACACCCCGCCAGCCGCGTGCGCGGTCCCGCCGGTGAGCATCAGCATCAGGCTCGTCAGGGCGCCCAATAAGAGCGTGGCCAGTTTTCGGAACCGGGTTCTCCTCGCGGGTGTACGCCTGGACGTTGACATGGTTTTGCCCCTCTCACAGTGCGTTCGGCGGTGGCGCGCGGCGGGTACCGCGCGCCCGTCGGCGGACCATGGGGTCCGCCGATGCTCGAAGGGGATATCCGCGGCCACGCGTCAACGCCAGCGGGCAGCGGCAGGCGTCTCGGGCGGCCCCGCCGCCGGGGCGACGATCAGGGCGACCGAGACCGCGCTGGTCTGTTTGCGCACGGGACATCCAAGGGTGCCACCGGGCGGAAGGGGCTAAATGTCTAGAGATATTGATCTGACGATGGGACGATAGAAGTAACCCAGCGTCATGTCAACGACGGGTTTCGGAGATGCCGCAGCGGGCCGTTGACCTGCGCCGGAGACGCCCCGATGCGGCCGTGTTGCAGCGTTCATGCACGAACGGCCCGCCAAGAAGACCTCGGCAGTCCTGGTGCGCGGGCGGCGTGACCGGGTGGTGGTCCACGAGAAACCGCGCCCGGCAAGCCGTCGTAGCCACCGCCGGCGGCGCCGGTGCCGGGCCGACGATGATCGGGGAGACGCGCGTCGGCGACGGCACCGCCCAGAGGACATCGGGCCGCCGGACGCGACCGCACGGCGCCGCGCTGGTCCTCGGCAGTGACGGCGGCGCGGCCAGCCCAGCGCGTATACCTTGAAATCTTTCTCACGGTCCGTCCGCATCGCGGACGCGACGCGGCGGTACCTCAGTACCCCGGCATTCGTGTCCCGCCCGACGTCGGGACGCCCGCTTCCGGCTGGCCAGCCCCAGTCGCGGTCGGACTGTACGAACGGACCCTCGCTGATCAGAATCGTGCCCCGCGTGTCGACCACCCACACGCTAGCCTCGCGAGACCGCCTGGCCGGCGCTTACCAGGTGGCGGGGCGGGTGAAGCAGGCGATCAACCTGCACGAACGGAATTTGGCTGACCGGGAACGCGTCCTGGGCCGCGACCACCCGCACCCCCTCGCCTAGACGATCTGTCTGAGACGCAAGGTTCTGCTCGGCTGGCTGTCCAGGACGGCCGGGACTACTCAAGGGAGATGATGATGTCGATGAATCCAACCGTCGCAGTTGTGGGTCCGGGGGCGATCGGCACGGTCATGGCGGCGGCGCTGCATGAGATCGGCCATACACCGAGGATTTATGGCCGCACAGCGCGTGAACGCCTCGAGCTGCACGTAGAAGAAGGTCGCGTCGTCGTGCCGGGGCCTGTGCAGATCGACACGGCACAGGCTGAGGGAGCGGTCAACCTTGTTTTCCTTGCCGTCAAGTCGACGCAGGTTGAGGCGGCAGCACCATGGTTGACGGAATTGTGCGGTGCAGACACCGTTGTCTGTGTTCTGCAGAACGGCGTCGAGCAAGGATCGATTATCGCGTCTTACCTCTCCGGCGCACGGGTCGTCCCCTCGGTCGTGTGGTTCCCCGCCCAAGCGCAGCCCGACGGTACGGTGTGGTTGCGCGGCGAAGCGCGCCTCACCCTGCCGGACACGCCGGCGTCTCGTGTGGTGCTCGAGGCTCTGCGCGGCACTCGGTGCTCGGTCGACCTGGCCACGGACTTTAAGTCTGTGGCGTGGCGCAAGCTGCTGCAGAACGCGGTCGCCGGATTGATGGTCCTCACGGGCCGCCGCGCCGGCATATTTGCCAGGGCCGATATTGCCGAGCTGTCTCTGGCCTATCTACGGGAGTGCCTAGAGGTTGCCCGAGCCGAGGGCGCGGTATTGAGCGACGAGGTGCCGCAAGAGATCGTTGACAGCTTCCAGGCTTACCCGGCCGACATGGGCACCTCCATCCTCGCCGACCGCGAAGCCAACCGGCCGCTCGAATGGAACACCCGCAACGGTGTCGTGCTGCGTCGCGGACGGGCCCGCGGCATCCCGACGCCGATCAGCGACCTGGTGGTGCCACTCCTCGCGGCCGCCAGCGATGGACCCGGCTGACTCCTGGCGTCACGCGCCGGCTCACTGTTGCGCCTGGATCGGCGCGGTTTAAACGCTCCAGAACAACGGCTCGCAAACGGTCGATTCCGGTACGGACATCGCCAGGGCCGTCGCACGGCTCGAGCGAGGCAACCGACCACGTGCGATCTGCGATCCCAGCGGGGTCTATTCCTCACGGCGCATGGCGGATCTGGGCGGCCCCGCGGAGGTGAAGGCTGTGCCCGGTGGGTCGACCGCCCACGGCGCGGGCTCACCCCAGGACTCGCTGTACACCAGTTCCGGCATCGGTCGGCGGCGTACCGGTCCCTGATGGCCGACCGGTCGGCCGAGAGTGATGGTGCCCGCGATGAACGTGTTGTCGGGAACGTCCAGCAACGCCCGTAGCTCCGCGTCGACGGCGAAGTTGAAGCCCGTGAACACGCCGCCGTAGCCCAAGGCCCGCGCCGCGAGCAACAGGTTCTGGCAGCCCGGGTACACGGACGCACCCTCGCTGGGCGTCGGGTCGCGGTAGCGGACGAGGCACGGCAGGATCAGCACGGGCACCCGTTCGAAGGTGTCCACAAACTCCTGCATCGTCCGGGCCATCCGAGCCTTGGGCGAGTCGGCCACCGCTCCCGAGCCCTGCTCGTACTGGTCCGCGCTCCGCTTGCCACCCCAGATCCGGCGGGCGCCGCCAGCAATGATCTTCTTGGCTTCTTGTGCTTTCGGACCGCTGGTCAGCACGAGGAATCGGAACGGCTGGCGATTGGATCCGCTCGGCGCCCGCGTGGCGGCGAACAGGATCGCCCGCAACGCCTCCTCCGGCACTGGCTCGTCGCCGTAGCGCCGGATGGCCCGGGTGGTGGTCAGCCCCTCCAGCAGGCCCACGGTGTCCGGTGGAAGAGGCACCGCGGACAGGTCGTATGCCGCGTCGGATTGATCAGGACACATCGATTCCGGTCAACCTTTCGCGTTGGGGGACATCTGCCTGCACTCCGTTGTACAGCTGACCAGGGCCCCGCGGCCGCCTCGTGGGTGCCATGCCCGCCAGAGACGGCGTGGCGGCCAGCGCAACGAGCGCGAGATCCACCAAGCGGCCGTCCGCGCACTCGCCTCATCCGCGATCCGGCGGCGCCTTGCGGGCGCGTCCGGCCGGCTGGCCGGCTGGCCGGCTGGCCGGACGCGCCCGGCCGGCACTAGTTCTCGATCGGCGTGACGCCGACGGGCAGATAGTCGGTGGGCTGCCCCTTGTCGTCGAGGGTGGTGGTCAGCCAGCCACGGACGCAGACCGCCGGCTCACTCGGGATGGCCTTGCCGTTGCACCGGAACCGCAGGCCGCCCGCGCCCGGCAGGTCCTGCTCCGGCATCGCCCGGATCGCGGCGACGATGGACTCGGCCGTGACGTCACCGGAGATCTTCGCGGTCGCCAGCTGGAAGGCGGCGACCTGCGTGAACATCGACAGCCCGGCGACCCTGCCGGTGTCGATGCCCTTGCCGCCGTATGCGGCCACGACGGCCTTGTAAAGGCGTGTCGAGGGGCTGTCCACGCCGACGGGCGCGACCCCCGGAACGACCAGTCCCTTCAGGAAGCTGCTGGGCACCGCCGTCCGGGTCTTGTCCGACATGCAGTTCGGGTGCGGGACCACGACGCCGGTGAACCCGACGGCCCGCAGTCCGTTGAAGGCGCTGATGCAGAACGCGTCGTTGCCCACGACCTGCACGACCCCGGGATCGCCGCGAGAGATCAGGCTCTGGATCTGCGGTGTCATGTCGGCGGTGCCCGGGGGAATCGGCACGACCTCCAGCTGGAGGCCGGCCGACTTGAACATCGCCGGCGCGACATCGTTCCAAACGCCCATCGCGGCGGGGACGTCGATCGTGATGGCGGTGACCTTCTTCGCCCCCTTGTCCTTGGCCTGCTGGATCACCGCCTTGACCGGGTAGGAGAAGTCGGTGAGGAAGAACGTCGTGTCGGCGTTCTTCAGCATGTCTCCGGCCCCATAGCTGAGGAACGTCGGCATATGCGCCTGTTGCAGCGGCTGCCAGATGCTCTCCACGACCGAGGAGGTGCCGACGAGGACGGCGGTCACGTTGTCCTCGACCATCCGGTTCGCGCAGTCCGTGCCGTTGGCCGGGTCGGCGAGGGCCTTGCACGTCACCAGCTCGATCGGGTGGCCGGCGATACCGCCCTTGTGGTCGTTCAGGTAGCCGACGGTGGCCTTGGCGACGGCGGTCTCGATGGACAGGTCCGAGACGGGGCCCTTGTCATCCGAGATCAGCCCGATCCGCACCGGCGTGCCCTTCGCCGGGTTGGACGGCCCCAGCAGCCCGCCCGCGCTTGGCGCTCCCGACGAGGAGGCGCCCGCGTTACCGCCGCTACCGCCACCGCAGGCGGCCAGGACGGCGACCAGGCCGGCGGCTAAGGCCGCCGCGCCCCAGCGCGTGGCCGCAGGCCGCCGCCATCGCCATACGCGGTCAGCCCGGTCGGGCGAGATCTCTGTCCTGAGCATGCCTGGTCCATCCATTTCGGTCAGGTAAGGAAAAGGGCGGTGAAATCGGCCCGTTCCTCGGCGGTGCCAGGGAACGGGCCGAGGTTCGGTGCAGGTCGGCGCGGATCGGTGGATCAGTGCGGACTGGTGGATCAGTGCGGACTGGTGGCGTCGGTGCGGACTGGTGGCGTCGGTGCCCAGTGTCAGCCGAAGGTCAGTTCCCGGGCGTTGTCGACCATGATCCGACGCTGGGCTTCGGGCGCGAACCCGGCCAGTGCGGCCAGGAAGTCCTTCGGCGCGCCGAGTCCTTCGGCGTGCGGCCAGTCCGAGCCGAACAGGATCCGCTCGACCGGCAGGTGCACGGCCAGTTCCTCGACGTTGTCCTCGACGAACGGCGCGACCCAGCAGTGCTCGATGAACTGGTCGACCGGCGAGTCCTGGAACATGCCCGGGTTCTGGGCGGCCAGCAGTTCGAGGCCATGCAGCAGCGGCCCGACCCAGGTTCCGCCGTTCTCGATATAGGCCACGCGAACGCCCGGGAACCGGTCGAACAGGCCGTGGGCCACAAGGGCGGCCGCGAAGTCCTGGACGAGCCGGTGCTTCATCAGCATGTTCACGAACGGCTCGCTCAGCGTGATCGCGTTCGTGTCGCCCTGGCGCTGGGCGGCACCGTAGCCCCAGGCGCGCGCGACCGCCGCCTCGACCTCGCGGTAGCCGTCATCGAAGCCGGCGTGCGGCGCCACCACGACGCCGGCGTCCTGGACGCGCGCCCAGAACCGGTCGAACATCGGGTCGGCTGGCGATCGGGTGCCGTCCGGGGTGAACGCCGGCCCGTTGCGGATGCTCACGACCCGAGCGCCGCGGTCCAGGCACCAGTCCAGCTCCGCGACCGCGCCGTCGACGTCCGACAGCGATAGGTACGGGACCCCGAAGATCCGGTTCTGGTAGGCGAACCCCCAGTCCTCCTCGAGCCAGCGGTTGAAGGCCCGCAGCACCTCCAGCGACGCCTCGATGTCGGGCTGCATCGGCCCCTCGAGGCAGACGGCGTGCGACGGGAACATCCATGCCGCCTGCACGCCCTGCACGTCCATGCACGCCAGCCGCGCGTCCCGGTTGAACCACTCGGGATGCTCGGCGGGCACCTCGCAGGCCAGCTCCGCGCCGACCGAGCCCTTGTCGGAACGGCCGCTGAAGTAGTCGTACAGGGCACCGGGCCGCGGCCGCGGGTGCGCGTCCCCCGGCCCTGGCAGAATCGGATGCGGCCGGTCGCCGACGAAGTACCGGAGAGCGCCGTCTACCTCGACGACCCGCAGGCCCCGATCGGCGAACGCGGGGTCGCGATGCCGGGTGAACGCGTCGCTCGACTCCCAGTAGTGGTTGTCCGCGTCGAACACGGTCTCTAGTGGGCCAAAGGGTGTGCGAAAATGATCTTCCTTCGCACACCCGGCGGCCGTTGTCCCCAGGATCACTAACGGAGAGGCATCGTTGTCTGCCATCACGTCTCGTTCCTGCGCTCAGTCCGTGCCGTGGCGAAGAAGCCGGCCTGGAGTCGCCTTCGTGCACTCGCCGTCGATGAAGGTGGTCTTCCCGTTGACGATAATCCGGTCGTAGCCTTTGGCCTTCTGAACGAGGCGCCATTCACCGGCCGGGTAGTCCCAGAGGCGCTCGGCGGGCAGGCTGTCGACCGTCTCCGGGTCGTACACGATCACGTCCGCCGGCACCCCCTCGGCGAGGAAGCCTCGGCCCTTCAGGCCCGCGGCCGCCGCCGGGTAGGCGGACAGCCGCCAGTGCGCCTGCTCCAGCGTCATGATCTCGTGCTCGCGGACCCACAGCCCGAGCAGCTCGCTCGGGTACCGCGCGGTCGTCACGAACTTGGTGTGGGCGCCGCCGTCGCTGACACCGGGCAGCGCGACCGGGCAGTTCGCGATCTCGCGCATCGACTCCGGCGGGGTCTCCAGCAGCGGCGTGGCGAATCCGACGCGCAGCTCGCCCGCGACGGCCACGTCGAGCATCGCGTCGATCGGGTGCTTGCCCTCACGCGCGGCGATCTCGCCGACTGTGTAGCCCTCGTAGGTCTCCTTGAGCTCCCTGGCCCGGGCGACATCGCTGGAGATCCAGTGGACCTTGATCTGGTCGAGCGGGTAGCCGGCGCCGAACAGGCCGCCGCGCTGCTCGTGGATCTCCTTCATCGCCGCGCGCCGCGCGGGGTCGGCGAGCTTCACCCGCTTCTCGGCGACCGTGCCGAGCAGAGCCTCCTTCCAACACGGAATCGCGTCGGCGAGGTTGTACTCCTCGAATGTGAACTCGGAGGCGAAGTTGGTGGTGAGGGCCTGGGCGAAGACGCGGACGCCCTCGCCCTCGTTCAGCTCGACCAGACGGGCGAGCGCCTCCTGGTGCGACAGCTGCTGGCCGCCGTGCTGGTTGAGCGCGCCGTCGGCGAGCAGGGCGTTCCAGATGATCGGCCGGCCGCTCTCGCGCGCCATGAAGGCCGCCGTCTCCAGCGGGGCGGTCACCTGGGCCACGCCCCGGCCCAGCGAGCCCAGCGCCTGGCAGAACGCCCGCAGGTCGCGCTCGCTCATCAGGTCGGTCACCATGGGCGTGCCGTCGTAGTCAAGCTGGACGTTGCCGACGTCACCGAGGATCTGCGCGGACAGCCCGCAGGCGCCGGCCTCCATCGCCTGCACGAGCAGTTCACACATGCGTCGCAGCTCGTCGTCGGTCACCGCCCGGCTCTTGGCCTCGTCAAGACCCACCACATAGCCGTACAGCGGCGAGAGCGGTACGAACGACATGACGTTGACGCCCTTGGGCGCCCGGCCGACGCTGTCGAGGAACTCCGGGAAGGTCTCCCAGTCCCACGGCATGCCGACCCTCATCGTCTCCATCGGCACGGCCTCGTTGCGGGACAGGCTCAGCATGGCCCGCTCGCGGTCGGTGGGCTTGCAGGGCGCGAAGCCGAAGCCGCAGTTGCCGATCACCACGCTGGTGACGCCGTGCCAGCCGGACATCGTGCACCACGGGTCCCAGAACAGCTGGCTGTCGTAGTGCGTGTGCAGGTCGACGAAGCCGGGCGCGACAACCTTGCCGGACGCGTCGACCACCTCGGCGCCGTCGCTCGCGCTGATCCTGCCGATCTGGACGATCCGGCCGCCGGCGATGGCTACGTCGGCCTTGTAACGAGGGGTCTGTAAGCCGTCGATGACCGTTCCACCTTTGATCACCAGGTCGTAGGGCGGCATCCAACCATCACGCGCCTTCCAAGCTCGACATCGACCTCAATGTTGAGCTTCATAGTGACCTGGAGCACTATGGCGGTCAACCCGGCGTGGGTCGAGCCAAGACGGCCGCTGCTCAAGGAGGCGGTGGCAGACGCCCGCCCGCTGCGGCCGGACTGACGAGCAAAATCCACCTGGCCTGCGACGGGCAGGGCCGGCCGCTGTCCGTCGTGCTGACGGCGGGCAAGGTGAACGACTCGCCCCAGTTCGAGCAGGCCATGGCCGGGATCAGCATCCGTCGCGACAGGCCGGGACGACCCTGAACCCGACTCGATCATGTCCTGGCTGACAAGGCGTACAGCTCCCGCGCGATCCGCAAGCCCCGTGTCGGTGCGGCCGGTGGTGCTCAGTCACCCTGCGCGGGCACAGATGTCTCGGCCAGGGCTCGGCGCGACAGCTTGCCCGCGGCGCCGCGGGGCAGGGACTCGACGAAAGCCCAGCGTCGGGGCACCTTGAACCCGGCGAGCCGAGCCCGCAGATAGCCGGTCAACTCTTCCTCGCTCGGCGGGCTGCTCTCGTCGGCGGGCACGACCCAGGCGGCGACCTCCTCCCCGAGGCGTCGGTCGGGCACGCCCGCGACGGCCGCGTCCGCGACCGCGGGATGGCTGCGCAGCAGGGTCTCGACCTCCAGCGGGCGGACGTTCTCACCGCCGCGGTTGATCGTGTCCCCGGTCCGGCCTGCGAGGTAGACGTAGCCACCGGGCTCGATGCGCGCCAGGTCGCCGGTGCGCAGCCAGCCGTCCCTGCCAGGGGCGAACACGTGGTCGCCACGCGCGCACAGCTCGCCGACGCCGTCCGCGCCGGCGCCCTCGACACGCAGCGCGACGCCGGGAGCGGCCCGGCCCACGGACGAGAGCAGCTCTGGGCGGCCGGTGATGGCGGCATGGTGGTCGTCGGCCGTCAGCACGCACAGGGGCGAGCCCTCGGTCTGGCCGAACAGATTGGCCAGCCGTACACCGGGCAGAGCCGCGAGTGCCGCGCGGAGCGTGTCGGGATGGATCGGGGCCGCTCCGTACTGCACCCAACGCAGCGCGGGCAGGGCCAGCGCGTCGGCGGCCAGGAGCATCTCGATCATGGTGGGGACGAGCAGTGCGTGGGTCACGCCCAGCGGTGTGAGCGCCCGCCAGGCGTCGATGGAGAAGGCCAGAAACGAGACCACGGTCGCGCCCGCGGCCACCGCCACGGCAAGGTTGCCCAGCCCGGCGATGTGGTGGAACCCGGCCGCCGTGACGAACACGTCCCCAGGACCGAGCTGCACGACGGACTGGTAGGCCCGGACGCGGGCGGCGAGTGCTCGCTGCCGGTAGGCGATGGCTTTAGGCGCGCCGGTCGTGCCTGAGGTGTGCAGAACCATGGCCACGTCGTCGGCCTCCGGGGCGGGCAGTCGCGGGCCGCCGACCGGCAACGGGTCCGGCAGCACCACAAGCTGGCTGCCGGTGGCCCACGCGACCTCGGCGGCTAGCGGCGCGAAGCAGGCCTCGGCAAGCAGCACCCCACCGCCCAGGCCTCGGGCCATGGCGGCGAGCTCCGCGACAGTCAGCCGAGAGCCGAGCGGCGCGATCGGCCGTCCGATCGCCGCGCCGGCGATGACGAGCGCCAGCGCGGGGCCGGTGTCCGCGACCAGGGCGGGAACCGGCCGGCCCCGCGGAAGCGCCAGGCCGGTCAGCCAGGCGCCGACGCCGCCCACCCGGTCCGCGAGGTCCCCGCGACTCCACCGGTTGGCGGTACCGACAACCGCCTCCTGGGCTCCCGACACGGCTCCAGCGACCAGCGCCGACCAGGTTCCCTCGCGCACGTCCACCTGGGTTGCCGGCCGGCCACCGTGACGATCTACGCTCGACACTCCACAATAATAACATTAAGTTATCTATATGAAGATCGTCGCCCGCTCCTACCCACGCCTGCTGGCGCCGCTGCGCGTGGGACCGGTCATCTTGCCCAACCGCATGGTCATGGGCGCGATGCACACCCGCCTGGAGACCCTCGACCGGCCGGTGGAACGGATGGCCGCGTTCTACGGGGCCAGGGCGCGCGGCGAGATCGGGCTCATCCTCACCGGTGGCTACGCCCCCCACCCGGACGGCCGCATGGATCCCGAGTCCGGCGTCCTCGACGACGACCACGACCTCGAGCCGCATCGGGCGGTGTGCCGCGCGGTCCACGACGCGGGCGGCCTGATCGCCCTGCAGATCCTGCACGCGGGCCGCTACGCCAAGGTGCCCGGCTGCGTGGGCCCGTCCGCCACAAAGGCCCGCATCAACCGTTACGCCCCGCGGGCGCTGAACACCGCGCAGGTCTGGGAGGTCGTCGACCAGTTCGCCCGCACCGCCCAGCTGGCGCGCGAGGCCGGCTACGACGGCGTCGAGGTCATGGGCTCCGAGGGCTACCTGATCAACGAGTTCACCTCACCGCGGACGAACGACCGCGCCGACGAGTTCGGCGGCGACCTCGACGGCAGGCTGCGACTCCCCGTCGAGACCGTGCGCCGGGTCCGCGAGCGTGTCGGCGAGGACCTCCTCCTGATCTACCGCATCTCCGCGGTGGATCTCGTCGAGGACGGCCTGACCGGCGAGGAGATCGCCGAGCTCGCCCGGCGGGTCGAGGCCGCGGGCGCCGACGTCCTCGACACCGGCGTCGGCTGGCACGAGTCGGCGGTGCCGACGATCGCCGCCAGCGTCCCGCGCGCGGCGTGGGCCTTCGCGACGCGCCGTGTCAGGTCCGCGGTCACGGTGCCGGTCATCGCGTCCAATCGGATCAACGACCCGGAGGTCGCCGAGAAGCTGCTCACGGACGGTACGGCCGACTTGGTCTCGATGGCCCGCCCCCTGCTGGCCGATCCCGACTTCGCCCACAAGGTCCGCGCCGGACGCTCCGACGAGATCAACACCTGCGTGGCCTGCAACCAGGCCTGCCTGGACAGGATCTTCACGGACGCCACGGCCTCATGCATGGTCAACCCGCGCGCCGGGAGAGAGATCGAGTTCCTGGCCGACGCGCCCGCCGTCCGCAGGCGGATCGGGATTGTCGGCGCCGGGCCCGCTGGCCTGGCGTGCGCCGTCACCGCGGCCGAACGGGGCCACGCGGTCACCCTCTACGACGCGGCGGACGAGATCGGCGGCCAGTGGAACCTCGCCAAGGCTGTCCCCGGCAAGGCGGAGTTCGCCGAGGCCATCCGCTACTACCGTGTCCGCCTCGCTCGCCTCGGCGTCACGCCGCGCCTCGGCCGGCCGGTCGACGCCGACAAGCTCACCGCCGAGGAATATGACGAGATCGTCCTGGCCACCGGCGCCACCCCGCGCCGGCCGGACATCCCGGGCCTCGACCACCCCAAGGTCGTGTCCTACGCCGACGTGCTGACCGGGCGGGTGGCACCTGGGCGGCGGGTAGCCATCATCGGCGCCGGCGGCATCGGGTTCGACACCGCCGACTACCTGGTCGGCGACCCCCAGCTCGCCCTGGACCCGGAGCTGTTCCTGCGGGACTGGGGCGTGGCGGACCCGGACGCCCGTCGCCGCGGCGACGTCACCGACCCGCAGGCGGCGGGCAGGGCCGCTCGCGAGATCACCCTGTTCCAGCGGCACGCCGGCCGTACCGGCCGCGGCCTGGGCAAATCCACCGGGTGGATCCTTCGCGGCCGCCTGAGCAGGGCCGGGGTCGCCGAGATCACCGGCGCCAGCTATCTCGCGATCAAAGATGACGGCCTGCACTACTCCGTCGACGGGCAGGCCCACGTCCATCCCTGCGACACCGTCGTCATCTGCGCCGGCCAGGAGAGCGACCGCGGCCTCTACCAGGCACTCGCCGCCCGGGGCATCAGGGCCCACCTGGTCGGCGGCGCCGACGACGCCGAAGGACTCGACGCCGTCCGCGCCATCGACCAGGCCACCCGCCTGGCAATCACGCTTTGACGGCCGGCCGCGGCACGCCGCCGCGCAGGCCGGCCAGCGCGGCGGCGGAGCGCCGCCTCGTCTCCCCCGTCCAGGTCTCCCCCGTCGGGGGTCGCGCCGCGCGCGGGCACCGCCAACCCAGACGTTCTATTTAGAACAATTTTTTAGCTAATTCAGGTATCCTCCGTCCAGGACTGGACGAGCCAAGGAGGACAAGGTGCCGCGCGTCGGTGATCCGATGACCACGCCCGTCACGGCGAGCGATCCCGGCGCCGCCGCGGAGCTGGAATGGCTGCGCAAGGGACGGGGCCGAGGCGGCGCGGCGCTGCCCGTCCACGAGACCCTTGGCCTGCAGGTGCGCGAGGCCGAGGCCGGCCGCTGCGTCGCCCGGATGCCTGCCAGCCCCGCGGTGCTCGGCGCCGACCGGCGGATCCTCGCCGGTGCCCTGGCCATCGTCGCCGACGCGTGCTGTGGTTCGGCGGCGTCGACCGGGCTCCCGCCCACCACAGCGGTGCTCAGCGCCCAGCTGCGCCTGGAGTTCGCCGGCCCCACGCCGCCCGCGCCCGGCTGGGTCGAAGGCAGGGCGACACTCACCGCCGTCCGCGACGCAGCGGCGCTGGCCCGCGCCGAGCTGGTCGACCCCGCGGGCGAGCTGCTGGCCATCTGCTCGCTGCGGTCACTCGGCACGACGTGGCGCGCGCCCGCGACGGCGGCGCCACCCACCACCGTCCCCACACAGGGCCCGAACCAGGCACAGCCTTCCGACCCGCATCGACTGCTCGGCGTCACCAGCGCCGCCGCCGGCCGCGGTAGCGCCCAGCTCGAGCTCAGGCCGACCAGGGCGGTCGCGAACAGCTTCGGCGCGGTGCACGGCGGCGTCCTGGCCATGCTCGCCCACATCACGGTGGCGGACGCTGTCGCGACCCTGCTCGGCCCGGACGACGAGGCCCTGCCGCTCGACATCCTCGTGAACTACGTGCGTGGCGTGCCGGCGGGCGGCGGCCCGGTGAGCAGCGCGGCCCAGGTCACCCATCGCGGCCGGCGGTTCGTAGTCGCCGAGGGCGAGATCACGGTCGGCGACGGACGCCTCGCCGTCCGGTTCTCCGCCAGCACACAGATCCGCCCCGCGGGCCGCCCGTGACAGCCAGGCCGCGGATCCCGACCGGTCACGTGGTGGCCCGCACGGCGCTTCCGCCCGCGGCTTCCTGGTTCACCGGAAGACCGCGGTGCTGGCGGCCGAGGACCTGGTCCAGTCGCGGGTACTCCGCGCCCAACCAGTATCGATCGATAGTTGGCTGAAATTAATTAGTTAGCTTATTATGGCGTCCATGGCCTCGAGGTCGGGGCCGGCGAGGGAGAGTCATGTATGACCTGGTGATCCGTGGCGGCGAGGTGGTCGACGGGACGGGCGCGCCGGCGCGGCGCGCGGACGTCGCGGTGGACGGCGGCCGGATCGTCGCGGTCGGCGAGCTCACGGACGGCGCCGCCCGCACGATCGACGCCGAGGGACTCGTCGTGGCGCCCGGCTTCGTCGACGTCCACACCCACCTCGACGTGCAGGGCTTCTGGGACCCGACACTGTCGCCGTCCCCGCTGCATGGCGTGACCACGGCGCTGGCCGGCAACTGCGGCTTCACGGTCGCGCCGCTCGACGACACGTCCGGCGACTACCTGATGCGGATGCTCGCCCGGGTCGAGGGAATGCCGCTGGCGGCCCTGGAGAAGGGCGTGCCCTGGGACTGGCGCACGACCGCCGAGTTCCTCGACCGGCTCGACGGCACGCTCGCGATCAACACCGGTTACATGGTCGGCCACTCGGCCCTGCGCCGGGTCGCGATGGGACCGGCCGCCACCGAGCGGCCGGCCACGGACGACGAGCTGGCGACGATGAGGCGGCTGCTGCACGAGGGGCTCGCGGCCGGCGGCCTCGGCTTCTCGACGACCCGTGCCCAGAGCCACCACGACGGCGAGGGGCGGCCTGTCCCGTCGCGGTGGGCGACCGACGCCGAGCTCCTGGAGCTGGCCGCGGTGGCCGGCGAGCACCCAGGAACGTCACTGGAGTACCTGCCCACCGTGCCCGGCAAGGGCCCCTTCCCCGACGACATCGGCGAGCTGATGATCCAGATGTCGCTGGCGGCGGGCCGGCCGCTGAACTGGAACATCCTCACCGTCGCCGCGCGCACCCTCGACGACGCGCGCGCCAAGCTGGCGCTCGGCGACCAGGCGAAGGCCCGCGGGGCGAAGGTCGTCGGGCTGACCATGCCCGACACGCCGCCGTCGCGGTTCTCGTTCCTGTCCGGGTTCGTCCTGGACATGGTGCCCGGGCTGCACGACTTCCTGTTCCTGCCGCCGGCCGAGCGGCTCGCGATCCTGCGCGACCCGGCCCGCCGGGCGGCGCTGCGCGACGCCTGCGCGGCGCCGTCCCCGTACAGCCACCTGGTGGACTGGCGCAATCGGCACATCATCGAGACCTTCAGCGACGCCACCCGCGGGTATGCGGGGCGCGCGGTCGGCGAGATCGCGGCCGAACAGGGCCGCGACCCGTTCGAGACGTTCATGGACATCGTCGTCGCCGACGAGCTGCGGACCACGTTCTCCAACCCGTGGCGCACCCCGACCGCCGAGGACTGGGCCGCGCGCGCCGAGATCTGGCGCGACCCGCGCGCGGTCGTCGGCGCCTCCGACGCCGGCGCGCACCTCGACATGATCGGCTTCTTCGCCTACACGACCATGCTGCTACACCATGGCGTCCGCGAGCACAAGGTGATCAGCCTCGAGGAGGCGGTACGGCTGCTGACGTCCGTGCCCGCCGACCTCTACGGGCTGCGCGGCCGCGGCCGGCTCGCTGTTGGGTCCGCCGCCGACGTCGTCGTGTTCGACCCCGCAGCAGTCACCCAGCGGCCTCTGACCACCAGGTTCGACCTGCCTGCCGGCGCTGGCAGGCTCTACAGCGAGCCGGAAGGGATCGCGCACGTCGTCGTCGGCGGCACGCCGATCGTGGCGGGTAGGACGTTCACCGGACAGACCCCGGGCCGGGTGCTGCGGTCGGGACGCGACACCGACACGCCGGCGATGGTCTAGCCGGTGACCGTCGCAGTCAGCTCCGAGGCTGCCCGGTCGGCCGGTGAGCCGTTCGACGTGGGCGGCCGCGTCGTGCTGGTGACCGGCGCGACCTCGGGCCTGGGCGCGTGGATCGCCGAGGGGCTCGACGCGGCCGGGGCGCTGGTGGTCGCCACCGGCCGCCGGGCCGACCGGCTGGAAGAACTCGCCGCCCGGCTCCAGCGCTGCGTCGTCCTGCCCGCCGACCTGACCGACGACGACGCCCGCGCCGAGCTCGTCAGCACCGCGCTGGACACACACGGCCGGATCGACGGGCTGGTCAACAACGCGGGCGTCCTACGCGCAGTCCCGGCGCTCAAGGAGACCGCCGACGACGTCCGCGCTCTGCTGGAGATCAACCTGGTGGCGCCGTTGGACCTGGCCCGCCAGTGCGCGCTGGCGATGCGGGAGTCCGGAGGCGGCTCGATCGTCAACATCACGTCGATGTCGGGCATCGTCGCCACCGGGCTGACGGTGCCGAGCGCGGGCTACTGCGCCGCCAAGGCCGGGCTCGCGCACGCCACCCGCGAGCTCGCGGTCCAGTGGGGCCGCCACGGGGTGCGGGTCAACGCGGTCGCGCCCGGGATGTTCCCGACAGAGATGGTCGACGGGCTGGCCGAACCACCAGGCTTCTTCGCCGACCGGCTTGTCCTCAAGCGCACCGGCACCCCCGGCGACATCGTCGGCGCGGTCCGGTTCCTGCTCTCCGACGCCGCCGCCTACGTCACCGGCCAGCAGCTCGCCGTCGACGGCGGCCGGACGATCACCTGACCTCGGTCAGGTCCTTCTCTCCACCACACCATTCGCGCCCACAAGCGCACGCACGCGCAGGGAGGCAGCCGTGGGCAGGATCTTCGACTGTGACCAGCACATGTACGAGACGCCCGACGCGTTCACCCGGCACATCGCGCCGGAATGGGCACACCGGACCGTCAAGCCGGTCACGCTGCAGAACGGCGACGAGGCGATCCTCATGGGCGAACGGATCCTCGTCGCCGTCGAGCCCGAGTTCAGGAAGGCCTACAAGCCCGGGTCGCTCAAGGAGATGCTCAAGCAGATGAGCACCGGCGCCCCGGTCGAGACCTACATGTTCGAGCCGATGCGCGACGTCTACCAGGACCGTGACGCGCGGCTGCGCGAGATGGACGCCCAGGGGCTCGAGGCGACCATCATCTACCCGGGTAGCTGGGGGCTGATGGCCGAGGCCTACATCACCCGGCCCGACGCCCTGTACGCGAACCTACGTTCGTTCAACACCTACATGAACGAGCAGTGGGGGTTCGACCACGAGGGCCGTATCTATGCGCCGGCGACCATCGCTCTGAAGGACCGCGACCTCGCCGTCAAGGAGCTCGACCAGGTCCTCGCCGACGGCGCCCGGTTCATTCTCATGACGACCGGCCCCGCCTACGGCCGCAGCCCGGGCGACCCCTACTTCGACCCCATCTGGGCACGAATCAACGAGGCGAAGGCCACGGTCTGCTACCACATCACCGAGGCCTACTACAACGCCAACCTGGCACCCGCCTGGGGGCACGAGCCGGACCCGATCCACTTCCGCATGTCGGCGTGGCAGTGGCAGAACACCTATGGCGAGCGGCCCATCACGGAGACCCTGTCCGCGTTGGTGTTCGACAACCTGTTCGGCCGCTTTCCCGATATCAAGGTGCTGGCCAGCGAGTTCGGCGCGTCCTGGGTGCCGCACTTCGTCAGGCACATGGACAAGAGCCGCGGCATGGGCCGCAACGGCCCGTGGATCGGCGGCCAGCTCGACCGCCGGCCCAGCGAGGTGTTCCGCGACCACATCCGCGTCGTCCCCTACCCGGAGGACGACCCGGTGGAGATCATCCGCCAGCTCGGCTTCCACCACAGCATCGTCATGGGCTCCGACTGGCCGCACGCGGAAGGACTCGCCTCCCCCGCGGACTTCCGCAACCTGCTCGACGGCCTCGACGAGCAGGTCAAGGACGACGTCATGTACAACACCGCGTCCCAGCTCGTCGCCCACTGAGAGCCCGGGCACCCAGCCGCACGCCGGACAACTCGAGAGGGTCGGAAATGAAGACGCGTGCCGCGCTCCTGCACGGTCCGGGCCAGCCCTGGACCGTCGAGGAGATCTCACTGGACGGGCCTCGCGCCGGCGAGGTCCTGGTCGAGACCGCGTTCGCGGGCCTGTGCCACTCCGACGACCACCTCAACAAGGGCGCGGGTCTGCGCTTCCCGCTGGTCGGCGGGCACGAGGGCAGCGGGGTCGTGCGGGAGGTCGGCGCGGGGGTCACCCGGCTGCGGCCGGGCGACAAGGTGGTGACCTCCTTCATCCCGGCGTGCGGCCTGTGCCGCTGGTGCACGGTCGGCCAGTCCTGGCTCTGCGACGCGGGCGCGAGCACCCTGACGGGGGCGCTCGCCGACGGCACCTACCGCATGCATCTGGGCGACGGCCGGGACGCCGGTGGGTTCTGCGCGCTGGGAACGTTCACCGACTTCTTCGTCGCCCAGGAGCGCTCGCTGGTCAAGGTGCCCGACGACACCGCGCTGGACGCGGCGTGCCTGCTGGGCTGCAGCGTCCCGACGGGCTGGGGCTCGGCGGTACGGGCGGCGGGCGTCCGCCCCGGCGACGTCGTCGTGGTCTATGGGGTCGGGGGCGTCGGTGCCGCCGCCGTGCAGGGCGCACTCATGGGCGGCGCGGCGACGGTCGTCACCGTCGACCCGGTGCCCTTCAAGAACGAGTTCGCCCGGCGCCTCGGCGCCCACGCCGGCTTCACCACGCACGCCGAGGCGCTCGACCACGTCCGTCACCACACCGCCGGAGCGCTCGCCGACAGCGTCATCCAGTGCGTCGGCGTGGCAACCGAGCGGGTCGTCACCGAGTGCTACGAGATGACCCGCAAGGGCGGCACGCTCGTCCTCACCGGCATTGCGGACCGCTACGAGGAGATCACCGTGAAGCTGCCGGGGGGGCTGCTCACCTCGTTCGCGAAGACCGTCGTCGGCTGTCTGTACGGCTTCTGCAACCCGCACCAGGACGTACCGATGCTGCTCGGCCTCTACCGTGGCGGCCGGCTACGGCTCGACGAGATGGTGACCCGTCGCTACGCCCTCGACGAGATCGAGAAGGCATACCAGGACATGGCCGACGGGCTCAACATCCGCGGCATCGTCGAGGTGGCGCGCTGATGCGCGCTCGCCGGCCTCGACCGCGCCAGGGCGCAGACCCAGGTACGAGACCTCCTCGACGCTGTGCAGCTCGCGCCCGAGTTGGCCCGCCGCTACCCCGGACAGCTATCCGGCGGGCAGCGCCAACGCATTGCGATCGCACGCGCCATGGCCGCCGAACCCCGGGTGCTGATCTGCGATGAGCTAGCAGCCCCCGTGACCCACCGGTCGAGGCGTGGCCGGTTCCCGCGCAGGCAGCCCACGCAGCAGGACGTCGAGGAACACGTCGAAGCGCGGCTCGGCAGGCCCAAGCTCCAGCGAGCTCTCCGCTGCCGCGAGCCAGCTCACGATCGAGACGCCGAAGATGTACCAGCTCTGCTCGGCCAGCTCCGGCGAGACGCCCGAAGTGACGAAGGCCCCTATGACGCCAGCCCGAAGTCGACCGAACGACTCGGGGTTGTGCCGGTGCGGCCGCGAGGTGCGCGTCGCATACCCCGGCACGGCCAAGAACTCGTCATGCATCGACCACGCCAGGCGCCGCAACCACGCCCGCCACTGATTCGGCCGCGGCTGATCGGCCGGGAGGATCCGCTCCACGATCACATCGCTGATCAAGTCCAGCAGCTCGTCACGATCGCCAACCCACCGATACAGCGCTCCGTGCGTGACCCCAAGGCGCGCCGCGAGCTCCCGGACCGTCAGGGTCTCCAGGTTTAGCTCCAACGCGGCGGCGACGATCTGCTCTCGGCTCAACTGCGCCGGGCGCCCCCGGCCCCGCCGCCGCTGACCCTCGCCGCCCGCCGCGCCGTCATCAACACCGGCCGCAACGCTCGCATCGGCAGGCATGGCCGCGATCCTACGACCCGACCCCGGCGAGCACGGCCGAGTCCGGCCGCCGGAAACCGACGCCGCCCGGTTTCCTGGCCCATACGGCGGACCCGGCACGCCCGGCGCGCGCCGCGTTCGTACCGCGAACGGCCAGGACGATTTCACCCACATGTCGGAACCCCTGCGGGAGAATGCCGCCGTGCCCTGCCGCTGCCACACCACCCGCCGCGACCTGCTGCGATGGTCCGCCCTGATCGCCGCCGCGCCACTCGTCGCCTGCTCCGACCGAGACGAGCCCGCCGCCCGGGCCACCGCGGCCGCGACGACGGCCGACGTCGACCCACGCACGGTCAGCCCGGTGAACCTGGAGCTGGTCACCCTCACCGAGACCAGCGCCGTGATCACTTGGTATACCGGCGTCCCCGGCACGGACGACGGCACCAAGCGGATGGTGCCCAAACCCGCCGACGGCCAGGTCTCCTACGGCACCAGCCCGTCCCAGCTGACCAAGACCGCGCACGACGAGGGCGGGCCGACCCCGTACCACTACGTCGAGCTGACCGGGCTCGAGCCGGGCCAGACCTACTACTACCGGGCGGCCTCCGCCGGCAAGGCCGCCACGCCCACCGCGCTGGAGCTGGTGCAGGGCAACGCGGCGGGGACCGCCGCACCGGCCGGCGCGGACGGCCCCTTCACCTTCACCACCCCGCAGCCACCGCCGGGACGCCACCTGTTCTCGATCGCGCTGTGCAACGACCTGCACCTCGGTGAGACCGTCGCCGGCCTGGTCGGCGGCACCTCCATCAAGGGCCTCTCGCAGCAGCCCGGGCTTCGGCCGTACCCGGAGGTCATGGCCGAGGGGCTGGTCGCCGAGGCCACCGCCCGCGGCGCCAACTACCTGCTCGCCGCGGGCGACCTGTCCAGCGAGGCCGCCCCCGCCGACGTCACCCGCGTCCGGACGCACCTCGACCGCTTCGGCACCTACCGGCAGGACTACTTCGTCGCCCGCGGCAACCACGACCGGGCGCACGCCGGCGCGGCCTACGCCGGCTGCGGCACCGGCGAGTGGCAGGGCGACGACTGCTTCCGCGACGACTTCTTCGCGGGCTCGGCGACGACGTACTTCTCGCACGACCTCAATGGCCTGCACGTGGTCGGGCTCGACACGTACGACAAGGCGGGCAACGGCGGCGACGCCGGCGGGATGTCCGCCGCTCAGCAATCCTGGCTGGCCGCCGACCTGAAGGCACACCGCGACCAGCCGACGATCGTCTTCGGCCACCACCCGCTGGTCGTCGAGGGGACGCCCTTCGGCGGCGGCGCGGGCAGCATGCTCGACGCCACGCAGGCCACCGGGCTGCTGGCGACCTACGCGTCGACCCCCGGGGTGTTCCTCCACCACGCCGGGCACACCCACCGCAACCACCGGACGGTCAGCCCGGCCGCGCCGCGCGTGGTGTTGCAGGAGGTCTGCGCGGCCAAGGAGTACCCGGGCGGCTTCTCCCTCCTGCGTGTCCACGCCGGCGGGTACGCGCTGAACTTCTACAAGTCGCGCACGGACCTGGCCCGCGAGTGGAGTGAACGCAGCCGGCAGGAGCTCACCGGCTTCTGGCCGCAGTTCTCGCTGGGCGCCGCCGTCAGCGACCGCAACAGCGTGGCCTCGCGGGACCTGTCCGGGCTCACGCCCGCCTGAGCCGTCAGGCGTCGGCCAGCGCGACGAACCTGTCGGTGGCCAGGTGTCGCCCGACGCCTCAGGAGGGCGCCGCAAGTGTCGGGCTGGCGCGCCATCGGCGAGGATCATGATGTCGGCGCGAGCCCGGCCGGTGGTGCTTGTACTCGGCCACCAAGAGCCGCGCAACGCCGGGCAGGTCCACGACCATCGCGGCAATCTGACTGCCGGGCCAGTCGATCCTCGTCTGCAGGTGGTGGTCGGGCGCGGCTACCCCGCGGCGTCGCTCTGCGCCGCCAGGCCTAGGAGGACGGCTTCGATCGCGGCGTCGAGGGACTCACGGAATGGCGGATTCATGAACGCCAGGCCCGGGTCGATCTCGTAGGCGGCGACCAGGGCCGGCGCGGGATGGCCGCGGGTCCACAAGGCGCCGACGAGAGCGATGACCAGGCCGGCCGCCTGCGCCGATCGCCGCTCGTCGAGCTCGGTAAGGAGACGGCGGAGCAGGGCGGCGAGCCCGACCATGCTGTCCCGCGCCCCCCGTTTGTAGTGAAGCGCGACGTCTGCGGAGACGTTCCGCTCCAGGATGGCGGCTTGGGCGCTGAGAAGTTCACACAGCATCGGATGGGCCTCGAACGACGCGGCGAGCCCAGACGCCAGCTCGCCTGCGCGAACGGGCACCGGAGCGGACGGGTCGACCGCCGACGGGAGCTTCTCGGAGATCTCGACCAGGAACCCGGCGGCGGCGTTGGCCAGCAGGTCGAGCAGGACCGCCTCGCGCGACTCGAAGTAGCGCAGGACGTTGGACTTCGCCAGCCCCACACGGCGGCTGAGCTCGTTGAGGCTCATCGCCGACACGGGCATCTCGTCGAGCATCGCGGCCGCCGTCCTGAGGATGCCCTCACGGCGTTCCGTGCGCTGCACCTCGCTCCTCGCACGCTGGAAGGCTGCCATACCCCTCAGTTTAGGAGACCGATGGTCTCTTGACTACAGACCGTCGGTCTCTTAAGTTATAAGAGACCGACGGTCTGTTCCGCGATGCTGGGGCGGAGTCTCGTCGGTGCTGTTCAGCGACCTGCATTGCATCGAAGGGACATGGCATGAAGGCCACCGAGGCTGTCGCGTGGGTCGACCCGGAGCGCTGGCGAGCCACGCCACCGGCGGAGCGGCTGAGGTTGCTCACGCAAGACTTCGGCAACCTCCTCGGCTTCGAGAACGTCGAGAAGTCGATTGTGACCAGCGGATTCACCTCACCGAGCCATCTGATCATGGACCACAAGCGGGGCTGGCTCGCTTTGGCCGACCGCTTCGCCCGCTACAGCATCGACCCCACGCTGCCGCGGTTTTTCGCTCTGGCCCGCACCGCCGCTCTCGGGCACTTCCGGCGCCCCGACTTCTGACCCCGGCGACCGGCCGCCCATCCGTCTCCCATTGAAAGGAACCGCCATGGCTCGCAAGATCGCCCTGGTCACCGGCGCCTCCTCAGGCATCGGCGAAACCACCGCCCGTCGCCTCCACGAGGCCGGCTTCGTCGTCTACGGCGCCGCTCGGCGCGTCGACCGGATGGCGGAGCTCGCCGCCACGGGCGTGCGCACCATCGCCCTCGACGTCACCGACGACGTCTCCACCCAGAAGGCCGTCACCGAGATCCTCGCGGCCGAGGGCCGCATCGACGTCCTCGTCAACAATGCCGGCTACGGCTCGTACGGCGCAGTCGAGGACGTCCCGATGTCCGAGGCCCGCGCGCAGTTCGACGTGAACCTCTTCGGGCTCGCGCACCTCACGCGGATGGTGCTGCCGGCCATGCGCGCCCAGGGCAGCGGCACCATCGTCAACATCAGCTCGATGGGCGGACGGTTCGCCATGCCTCTGGGTGCCTGGTACCACGCGAGCAAGTTCGCCGTCGAAGGTCTCAGCGACGCGATGCGCCTGGAGCTGAAGCGGTTCGGCATCGACGTCATCCTCATCGAGCCCGGCCTGATCCGAACGGAATGGGGCGCCATCGCCGCCGACAAGCTCCGCGCCACCTCGGGACGAGGACCCTACGCGGAACAGGCCGCCGCCATTGCCAGATCACTGGAGGAGGGCTCGCGACCCGACGCGCGGAGGACCTCACCGCCCAGCGTCATCGCCGACGTCGTGGCCAAGGCCGCCACCGCCCGCCGCCCCCGCACCCGGTACATCGTCGGCTTCGGCGCCCGCCCGCTCATCCTGCTCAGCAGGGTCCTGCCGGACCGGGTCTTCGACGCCTTCATCAAGCGCACCTCAGGCGTACCGGCCTGACGATGGCCACCGCTGACGCCGGGCCGGGCCGTTCAATCGACGCCCCGGCGCGGCCTGGCTGCTGAACGGTGGGGCGGCCTGGCCTCGCAGCCACCGCTGCGGCTGCTTCCCGACGCCGCGGCACGCGACGAGGCGGACCACTATGCGCTGGCGGCGCTTGTCGCGCACCTGCTCGCCGCCGACGATCCCGAGAGCGTCCACCGTCTCCTCGAAGCGGAACGACCCGCGGCCGGCGGACGCAGCGAGTCCGTCTGGTACACCGCCCACGAGGACGCCGGCACGACCGCCACCTACCTCACTGATCTTTCCGGCCAGCTGGGTCGCGGTGGCTGTCGGGCTTGATGGGTCGTAGGCCGCTCCGATGTCGCGCCGCAAATCCGGCAGCATGTTGACGACGAGAACAATGACAAGAACGACGACGCCGACCACCGCTGCGGCGACGGCACCCAGTGCCCATCTCAGCGACCCATCATGATCCCTGCGCAGGTCTGCCCAGCTCGGCGACCCTGATCACCCGCTTGCACCCCACAGGTCCCGGCGGGAGCGCGGCGCCCATGTCATCGGCGGGCGCGACCGAGGGTGGCGCGGCGGCGGCGGGTGCGGCGAGGGTGTGAGACCTCGGAGCGACCGTGGTAGCGGGCGTGGCGGAGGCCGGTTCGGCGACAGGGGACGGCCCGCCGGCGGGGGAGGCAGAACGGCGCGAGGCGACAGCCACGCCGATGTCGTCGGCCGTCTCACGCAGGACGAGATCGACGACATCGTGGATACGGCCGCGGCGATGGTATGCAGCCCGCTGTCGATCCGCTCCGGTGCCACGATCGAACAACTCCCCGACGCCCCGGACGACGGTTTCGAGGTCGCCGGCCGCGGCGAGCGCCGGACCAACGCGGGTGACCAGCCGGTCCACCACCGTACGTGCCGTGGCCCGCTCGCCGCATTCCGGGTCGAGCAGCTCCGCGGACAGGCCGTATCGGGCTGCCCGCCAGCTGGCGGCGCGCAGCAGCTCCGGGCGCACGTCGGGGACCGGACGCCCGTCGGCCCAGTCGGCGGCCATGGTCGACACCAGCGCCCTGGCCAGCGCGGCGAGCAGGACGGTGTCGTCGACGGACAGGCAGACATCGGCGACGCGCAGCTCGAGCGTCGGCCAGTGCCGGGACAGCCGAGCATCGAAGTAGATCATCCCGCCGTCGAGTGCCGCGCCGCTGCCGATCAACAGGTCGACCAGCCGTTCGTATTCCGCCAGCGAACCGAACGGCGCCGTCGGACCTGCCGTCGGCCACCGCTGCCAGACCTGGGTGCGAAAGCTCGCGTACCCCGTGTCCCGGCCTTGCCAGAACGGCGAGTTCGCGCTCAGTGCGACGAGCGGCGCGAGCCAGGGACGGAGGCGATCGAGCGCGCCCACGGCCTCTGTCCGCGAGCGAACCGCCACGTGCACGTGGCAGCCGCAGGTGAGCTGCTCGGTGGCGGTGAGGCCGAACTCGGCGTACATCCGCTGGTAGCGCCGCTTCGGGGTGGGCCGCGAACTGGCCGGCGTCGGGCTGGTCGCGGTCGCGGCCAGCGCCACACCCTCGGCGGCCCCGGCATCCAGGACCGTTCGGCGCAGCGCCACCAGGCAGGCGCGCACCGCGGCAAGGGAGGACTGGGGCGCCGATGCGGTTTCCACCTGCTCCCGGGTGAACTCGACGTCCAGCCCGCCGACACCCTCACCGTCCAGGCGGGGGCCGAGGCCGGGTGACCGCTCGCCCGCCCGGGCGAGCACCCGTGACGCGGCGGCCCGCGGGACACGCGCGACGGGGTCGAACAGCAGGAATTCCTCCTCCACCCCGACGGTCCGCACCCATGGCCGCGCCGCGGCCGCGCCGACCGGCTCCCGCCCCTGCTGGCGCCCGTCCACAGGGTCCATATTCCGCGGCATCCGATCCATGGCCTGCGCGCCCCAGCCGACAGAGCCCGGGCTCGCAGGCTCGCCGTCAGGCGCGCGCCGCTGCCCACGCCCGGCCCGGGCAACCCTGGGCCCCTGGCCGGCATCCGTCGTCACTCCGATCTGCTTCCCGCCGCCTCCAGCGGTAATCCGCCTGGGGAGGGTTGCTCCCGGTCTCAACGGCGCGCCGACCGTGCGCCTTGAGCCCGCCCCGCGCCTTGCAGGGAACCGGCCTTCGCGCGCGTCGCTGGCGCGGCGGTCATCATCGCCGGAATCATTGCCGTCTTCGTCTACAAAATGGATCAGAGTGGCTCGCTGGCGAGCTACAAGGGTCCGATCGGTGAGATCGATACCGTCGAGATCTCCGACTCCGTGCTCTCCAAACAGGTGGCGGTGCTGGAGACGGCCGGACTGGTCGAGGTCCGCAAGGGGTATGTGGGCAAGCGCCCCCGTACCTGGCTCTCGCTTACGGCGACCGGACGGCACGCGTTCGCCGATCACCTGGACGCCCTGCGCGAGATAGCCGGCGGAGGATAGGACTCTACTCGGGGGCGGGCCGCACCCCCGGGCCGCGGGCGACCGGCTGGCCTGGGTACAGACGGTGGGACGCTGGTTGGCTACAGGGGCCGTAGGCTGTCAACTTGGCTGTCAAACGATCAAAGAGGTGCCGCCGCCGGCCTCTCAGCGGTCCACGCCACACGCGCAGACGACTCCAGGCACCCGTGCACGCGCCGCCAACGCACGCAGCCTGGTCACGCAGCTCCGGACCGACACCCACACCAAACTCGACATACCGAACACAGACTCCTCGCCCCTGCATGCCCCGTCTGATCGGCGAAACGGGACCGGCCCCGTAACCCTCGCAGCCGCCGCTCCAGTCGTCCATGCCGTAGGGGTGCGCGGGTGCGAGACGCCAGGCATTCATCAGCCGGGCCGCGACGTCCGCCTGGAGGTCGCGAGCGTTTCTGGGCTGTCCGACACCGTAGGGCTCGGGCCTTGGAGCAAGGCGGTGATGGCCTCACCACAAAGGCCTTGGACTTTGGCCGGATCGGCGGCGTCGGGATGCGCGAGGGAAAGAGCCGCAATGCCCCGGGCCATCCCCATGACGAGCACGGCAGCGGCGTCGGCGTCGGCGTCGGCGCGGATCGACCTGTCCTGCTGACCGGCTCGGATTGTCTCGGCAAGGTCGCGATGTGTCTTCCGGTCCGCGTGGACGACGGCGGGCAGCGGGGAGTCGGACGGGAACGTCGCGCCCCACATCACGACCACAGCGCGCTCCTCGGGTGCGTCAGCGGCGATGAAGACCTCGAGGTAGGTCTCGATCGTCACACGAAGCACCTCAAGGGCGGAGAGCTCCTCGACTTGCCGGTCGGTGCGCTCGAGGGCCTCGGTCGTTGCCTCGAGTGTGCGCTCGTGGGCGCGCTCAGCCAGCCGGGTGATCAAGCTCTCTTTCGACCCGAAGTGGTAGGCGGGCATCTCTCGGCTCGTCCCGGCGCGCGCGCCGATGCTGCGCAGCGACGTCCGTTCGAACCCGCGCTCCGCGATCAGTTCGGCCGCGGCTCGCAGCAACGCTGCTTCGGACGCGGCGCGGCGCTCGACCTGCGTTCGCCGTCCCGGATGCCCAACCACCGTCAGGACGATAACAAATTCCTGGCATGCGCCAGAGAAGTGCTAACTTGTCGGGCACCCGCCAGGTAACACTGGCTCAGTCAACTCGGGAGGCTCGATTGCCGCGTGCGATCGTGTTCAACGGTGATGAGACCTGGGAGCTCCGCGAGGTCCCGAAGCCCAAGCTCAGGCCCGGCTGCGCCGTGCTTCGGGTCGAAGCGGTCGGGATCTGTCACAGCGACGTCGACCAGTTCAGGGGTCATGCGCCGGTGCCGTCGGGAGGCGTGTTCCCCACGGTTCCGGGCCACGAGATCGTCGGCCGGATCGAGCAGATCTCACCCGACGCGGCCGCGGAGTTCGGCGTGCGGGAGGGGGACCGGGTGGGTGTCCGCTCCTACGTCAGGACGGCCGGCGGGAGATCGCGCGTCTACGGGTTCGACTTCCCGGTCGATGAGGCGTCCGGGCAGTTCGGCGGCTACGCCGACTACATGGAGCTCGTGCCGGGCTCCGAGGTGCAGAAGCTCCGCGACGACCTGCCGGCGACCGAGCTCACCGTCTACGAGTGCCTGTCCAACTCGGCGACCTTCGTACGCCCCGCGCAACCCGGGGAATCACTGCTCGTCCTGGGTCCGGGTCACATGGGCCTCGCCGCCATCGTCGCCGCCCGAGCGCAGGGCGTTGGCACGATCATCGCCGTCGGTCTGTCACGTGATCGGTTGCGCCTCGACACCGCACTCCGCGTCGGGGCGGACCACACTGTCGACCTTGAGGGCGAGGATCCGGTCGCCCGTGTCGCGGAGGCGACCGGCGGCAGGATGGCGGACGTCGTGCTCGACGTCGCCTCCGGCGGTCCCGGATCGTTCATCACGGCCTTCGAGCTGGTGCGACCCGGCGGGAAGGTGGTGGCCGCCGGGATGAAGGACCGCCCGCTGGACGGCTTCGACATCAACCAGATCCCGCTGCGGAACCTCACCGTGCTGCCAGGTGGGGGCGTCGACCTGAGCCTGGCGTGCTCGATGATCAACGAGGGTAAGGTCCCCACCGCGGAACTGGCGGGAGAGTCCTTTCCCCTGGAGCGATTCGAGGAAGCCCTGGCGCTCGCTGACAGACGGGTTGAAGGCAAGGACGCCGTGCGCGTCTCGCTGGAGATTGCGTGATGTGCGGCGTCGAGGGGCGACGCGGCACGAGGCCCGCCACTGCCGGCTGATGGAGATCAACAACCGCGGGCTACCGCCAGGTCCGCACCGCCGAGGTCACCGTGCACCGGACGGACTCCGGCGGCAACGTCGCAGGGCGACCGTGGCCGACCTGATGGGCACAACCCCAGCCTCGTCGCGGTCGCGGCATGGCCCGAGGACCGTGGATTATGAGAGGGAGCACGATGGAACGACTGTCGATCGAGCCGCTGAGCGTGATGGGACTTCCGCCGGTTGAATCCGTGGGCCTGGCCGCCGACCTCGGGCTCCGGTACGTGGCGCTCGCCCTGAGCGCGTTACCGAATCCGTACGGCTACCCGTCCTTCTCGCTTCGAGACGATCTCGCCCTGCGGCGCGAGACGCTCGCCGCCCTGCGCGACCGGGGCGTGACGGTGTCGCTGGGCGACGGGTTCGTGCTCCATCCCGACATGGACATGCGTGATCTCGCGGGCGACGTCGCCGTCATGGCCGAGCTCGGTGCCCAGCGGGTCAACACCGTCACCTTCGATCCGGACTTCAACCGCAGCGTCGACCAGTTCGGCGTGCTTGCCGAGATGGCCGCCGAGTCTGGGATGCGGACGACGCTGGAGTTCTCGCCCGGGCTCGCGATCGCCGACCTCCCCACGGCGCTCGACGCCGTCCGGGCAGTTGGCAGGCCGGACTTCCGTCTCCTCATCGACACGATGCACCTCGTGCGGTCCGGCTCCGGCCCGGCCGAGGTCGCCGCCGTCGACCCCGACCTGATCGAGTACATCCAGCTCAGTGACGTCCCGCTCGTGCCCACCATCCCTAACTACATGGAAGAGGCGTGCTTCGAGCGGATGGTGCCGGGCACCGGCGAGGCACCACTGCGCGAGATACTCGACGCGCTGCCGCGCCACCTTGTGATCGGACTCGAGGTGCCTCTCCGCTCGCAGGCCAACGCCGGTGTCGGTCCCCACGAAAGGCTCAGCCGGTGTGTCGACGCCGCTCGGAACCTCCTCGTCCAGCTGGACGACCAATGAAGACAATCGAAGACCGACACGAACCGGGGCGACGGCTCCACCGCTCGTTGCGGGCCACGATCTCTGGGCTGAACCGACGGCGCAATGACCGGATCGCGAGGCCTTCGTCGTGAATCTTCGGCGCATCGGCAGCCTGGAGGTATCCGTCGTCGGTCTCGGCGGCAACAACTTCGGTACGGACTTCTTCGGCGCTGGCTGCGACAGGCGCGAGGTCGATCGGATCGTCCGCACCGCCCTCGACGCGGGCATCAACCTCTTCGACACCGCCGAGGAGTACAGCATCACGTCCTTCTTGGGCGAGGGGCACTCCGAGGAGCTGATCGGCGCGGCACTCGGCCAGCGTCGGGACGAGGCGATCATCGCCACGAAGTTCCTCAACCAGAGCGAGACTGATCCGGATCAGCGGGGCGCGGCGCGCATCGTGGCTGCCGTCGAGGCCAGCCTGCGGCGCCTCGGAACGGACCGGATCGATCTCTACCAGCAGCACCAGCCCGACCCCTTCACGCCGATCGAGGAGATCCTCGAGGCGCTCGACCGGCTGGTGCGCGCCGGCAAGGTGCGCGAGGTCGGTTGCAGCAACTTCGGTGGCGAGATGCTGGAGGACGCCGCCGAGACCGCGGCTCGGTCGTCGCTTTCGCCGTACCGGTCCTGTCAAGTGCAGTACAGCGTGCTGGAGCGACCCCAGGAGGACGTACTCGGCGCGGTAGAGCGCAATGGCATGGCCGTCCTTGCCTACTTCCCCCTCGCCAGCGGACTCCTTACCGGCAAGTACCGCCGGGGCGAACCACCGCCGCCCGACGCACGGCTCGGCGCCGACGCGCCGGTCAGCACCATGCTCCGCCAGGGAATCATGGCCCGCCGCCCGCCGCTGTCCGACGAGCGCCTCGCCACCGTCGAGCAGCTGTCCACCTTCGCCGAGGAACGAGGGCGCTCTCTGCTCGAGCTCGCGATCTCGTGGGTCGCCTCCCAGCCAGCCGTTGCGTCGGTCCTGGCCGGCGTCACGAAGCCCGAGCAGGTCATCGCCAACGCCTCCGCCGCCGGATGGCGGCTCACCCCCGATGAACTGGCGGCCGTCGACGCGATCGTCGCCCAGGAGGCCGAGGCTTCATGAGCCTTTCTGGTCGAGCATCAGAGAGCTCGATAACCAGTTGCCGAGCATCAGTATTCGTCCGTACTTCCAGCTGACTTGCTATCACGCGCCAAGGCTTCAGGTGGTGGGCGACGTCACAAGGCGTAGCCGGTGAGCGCGAGCGCTTGCGGCCTGGGAGCCGCGGACCGAAGAAAAGGAACCTCGTGACATTCGCGGAAAAATATGGGCCATGGGCAGTAATCACTGGCGCCTCCGAAGGGACCGGGCAGGCATTCGCCCGCCGCATCGCCTCCGAGGGGCTACCTTCCGTCCTTCTCGCGCGCCGGTTGGGACCGTTGACCGACCTGGCCAATTCGATCCGCGCCGAAACGGGCGTTAAATGTATTACGGCGTCAGTGGACCTGGCAGCCGACGACGGCGCCCAGCAGGTCATCGAAGCGGTGGGCGACCGCGAGATCGGGCTGTACGTCGCCAACGCCGGCGCCGACACCAACGGAGCGCACTTCCTCGACATCGACGTCCAACCCTGGCTGGACCTGATGCGCATCAACGTTCTGACGATGATGCGGTTGTGTCACCATTTCGGCGGACCCATGCGAGCGCGTGGTCGCGGCGGATTGCTGCTGGTCAATTCCGGCGCAGCCTACGGCGGCGGCAGCTTCATGGCGACCTACGCGGGAAGCAAAGCCTTCGAACCTGACTTCCCTCACGTTGATTCTTCTCGCAAGATCGTAAGGCTGTGACCTGCGGCTTCGCCGGCGCCAGCGACGAAAATTGTGCACTAATCGGAGGCGCCGAGTCGTTGCCGGAGACTGCCGCCGGGCCCACAAGGAGATCCACTCGCACGACACGGGCGGCAGTTGTACCAACAGATCGGCAACCAACTCTCGCGCCAAGCCCTCACGCCGGACCCGCGCCTCACTGTCCGTAGCATTACGATCTTGACCGC
>NZ_MBLO01000243.1 GCF_001854805.1 Pseudofrankia coriaricola | reverse complement strand
GTCCCCGGCTTCTTCGACGGCGACGAGCCGGCTGAGCAGGTCGTTCTCGGGGTGGGCGCGGCGGCGCTCCATGAGGTCCATCAGGTATGCGACGACGCCTGCTCCGGCCTGGTCGCGGCGGGTGATCTCCTCGGTGGTCAGCAGCGGTTCCGGGTCGGTGCCGCGGGCGATTGCCAGCTCCCAGGCTCGCAGCTGGTCGGCGTCCTGTTCGGGTACGCCGAGCAGCCGCTGGCCCACCATCGCGAGTGCGAGCGGCGCGGAGAGGTCCCGGACCACGTCGAGCCCGCCGGCCTCGACGGCCCGGTCCACGAGGGTGTCGACCAGCCGGGTGATCATGGGGGTGAGGTCGGCGACCATCCGGGCGCTGAAGGCCTTGTTGACCAGGCCGCGCAGGCGTCGGTGGTCCGGGGGGTCCATCCGGATGAACGAGCCCGGCAGGCTCGCTTCCTGGTCCCAGAACGGGCTGAGCCGGTCGGCGTTGCCGTGCCCCCAGGTGGCGCTCTGCAGCACGGCGGCGCAGTCGGCGAACCTGGACAGCACCGTCACCTCGGTGTCGCCGAGGCGGATGTCGGTCAGGCTGGGGGCCTCGCGCAGCCGGCGGTAGCCCGGGTAGGGGTCGAGGCGGTGGGCGGTGGTGAACAGGTCGACCGCGTCGGGGACGACGTTCTCGATCTGGGCTGAGGTCATGGGTCCCGCTCCTTCGTGGTGCCGACCCGGGCTGTTACCTCGGGTGCGCATTGCGAGAAGCACCGCCGTCCGGCGGCGTTATCGTCTGGTCGCGGTCCGTGCGGTGCTCGGGGCCGGACGCGTCGAAGACGAAGCCCGCCACGGCGTCGTCCGCGCCGCCGGAGGTGGACTGGGCCGGCTCGGTGGGCGCGGGGTTGAAGACGGTACGCGGCATGGCCGAAGTCACGTATCCACCCGGAGCTGGTCGTTGCCGGCGGCGGTCGGCCCGGGGATACGGCCGGCGGATTCTGGCCGCTTCCCCTCAGCCCGGTGGCGAGCTTTTCACGACGGCCTGCCCGAGTATGTCGCGAAAGCGATTAACATCGGTGTCGGCCGGAGTGGCGATCGGACATCGGTATCGCGCGATGGGTGGTGCTGATCGTGCTTGTCGGTGAGCGGGGACCGGTCTAGAAAAGCAGTGGAATGCTCTTTGGACCCAGGCAGAGAGAAACCGGGTCACCCACCGCGGACACCATCGAGAAGTAAACATTCACATGGTTTCGTGATCTTGCTGTGAGTGGTTGGCGTTCGAGCCGGGTGTCGATGTTGTTCGGTGTTCGGGGTGTCGCGCGTGGTGGCGCGGGTCGGGTTGTGGTGATCTGGCCGGGTGGCGCCGGAGGAGATGTCGCGTGAGGAGCTGCTGGCCGTGGTGGCCGCGCAGAGCGCGACCGTGGCGGCGCAGGCGGAGCTGATCGAGGAGCTGCGTGGGCAGGTCGTGCGGCTGACGGCTGAGGTCGACCGGTTGCGGCGGGCGTCGTCGCGGAACTCGGGAACTCGTCGTTGCCGCTGTCGTCGGACGGGGTGCTGCCGGGCCGGGAGGTGCCGAACCGGGCGGATCGCCGCGCCGCCGGCGGGGGAGAGGAAGCGCGGCAAGCAGCCGGGACAGGACGGGCGGACGCTGGCCTGGGCGGAGCGTCCGGACCGGGTCGAGGGGCATCTGCCGGCAGGGGCGTGCGGGTGTGGGTCGGGCCGCTGGCCGGGTCGAGCGGCGCGGTCCGCTTCACCGTCACGCCCTGGGAGCCGCTGGTCGAACTCCGCGCCGCCGTGGACAAGGTCACCGCTGCGTGCGGCCTTCCCGCCGTCGAGCAGCGTTTCCGTCCGCACGTCGGCATCGCCTACTGCAACCGCGACCTGCCCGCAGAGCCGATCATCCGCCGGGTCGCGAAAGGAGCGCATCCCTGGCCGGCCGGCTCGACTCGCGCACCACCAGCAGGTACTCGCCGCGTCGCTGCCCGCGCTCTCTGAAATGGCCCGGCCCGCTGCCCAACCATCCAACAGGCCGACAGCACCGCTTCCCGCTACCCAGTAGGAGAACCACGCCATGACCCCCCTGCACGCCTTCCCCCTGGAGCCCGCCCCGATCCATGTGTCCGACGAGGTCCTCGATGACCTGCGCGCCCGTCTCACGCTGACCCGTCCGCCGCTGGACGAGGGGAACGGGGACTGGTCCTACGGCGTCCCGGACAGCTATCTGCGTGAGCTGGTCGCCTACTGGCGGGACGGCTACGACTGGCGCAAGGCCGAGGCCGCCATCAACGCCTACGAGCACTACCAGGTGAGCGTCGCCGGTGTCCCGGTGCACTTCCTGCGCAGGCCCGGCCACGGCCCCCGCCCGATCCCGTTGATCCTCACCCACGGCTGGCCGTGGACGTTCTGGCACTGGTCGAAGGTGATCGACCCGCTCGCCGACCCGGCCGCGTTCGGCGGTGACCCCGCCGACGCGTTCGACGTCATCGTGCCCTCCCTGCCCGGCTTCGGTTTCCCCGGCCCGCTCACCGACTTTTCCGACGTCAACTTCTGGAAGGTCTCCGACCTCTGGCACACCCTGATGACCGAGACCCTGGGATACGAGAAGTACGCCGCCGGGGGCTGCGACATCGGCGGGATCGTCTCCAGCCAGCTCGGCCACAAGTACGCCGACGAGCTGTACGGCATCCACATCGGCTCCGGGCTGCCGCTCGACTTCTTCACCGGCCCCCGCGCCTGGGACTTCGCCCGGAATCGGCCCCTCACTGACGACCAGCCCGCCGACGTCCGCGCCCGGGTCATCGAGCTGGACCACCGCTCAGCGTCCCACCTCGCCGTGCACATGCTCGACGGCGCCACCCTGGCCCACGGGCTGAGCGACTCACCCGCCGGACTGCTCGCCTGGCTGCTGGAGCGCTGGAACGCCTGGAGCGACAACGGCGGCGACGTCGAGTCCGTCTTCAGCAAGGACGACCTGCTCACCCACGCCACGATCTACTGGGTGAACAACTCCATCGCGACGTCGATGCGGTACTACGCCAACGCCAACCGCTACCCCTGGGCCCCCGCCCACGACCGCACCCCGGTCGTGCAGGCCCCGGTCGGCCTCACCCTCGTCACCTACGAGAACCCGCCCGGCATCCACACCGCCGCCGAGCGCGTCCAGGCGTTCAAGACCGGCCCGCAGGCCGACTGGTTCAACCACGTCAACGTCAACGCCCACGACCACGGCGGCCACTTCATCCCCTGGGAGAACCCCGACGCCTGGGTGAGCGACCTGCGCCGCACCTTCCACGCCCGCAGGCCCTGAACGACGCTGGCCAACCTCGGTCACATCCGGCGTTCTGCCGCTGGCCAACAACCGCGATTCGCCAGCTCGGAGTGGGACTCCTGGACAACCCACCCTGCACCTGACCACGCCGACCGACATCACAACACCCCCAGGTTGGCCATCAGACCCGAACCGCCCCCCGACCGGACACGAATACGACAGCAACCATCGGAACCACCGTTAACGGGACAGTCCTCGGCCCGACGGGAACCGGGCGGACCAGTCGACCACCCCACCGTGGGCCCGGGACGCCCCGGATAATGCTCATGGACGCTCGAGGCGGACGCGCAGCGTGTCCAGGGTGCGGATCGCCACATTGGGACGGTAGACGGGAGGCTCGGCCAGCTCCACGGAGCGGGTGGCGGCGGCCAGCGCGGTGAGGGCGGCCTCGATCTGCACGCGGCCGACGAGGGCGCCGATGCAGAAGTGCACACCCAGGCTGAAGGCGAGGTGGCGGCGGGCCGGCAGCGGGCCGTGGTAGCGGGTGAGGTCGAGCCGGTCCGGGTCGGTGAACACCGCGGGGTCGCGGTTCGCCGAGGCGAGGATGACGACGATGCCGCTGCCGCGGGGAAAGAGCTGCCCTCCGACCGTCAGGTCCCGCAGCGCCACCCGGTGGGTGAACTGGACCGGCGGGTCGAACCGGATGAGCTCCTCGACGGCCGAGGCAGCAAGCTCCGGGCGGTGGCGCAGGAGATCGAGCTGGTCGGGATCGCGCGCGAGCGCGAGCACGGCGTTGCCGAGCATGCTCTCCGACGTGCCATAGCCACCGATGATCATCAGGGCGGCCAGCGCGCGCAGCTCGTGGCTGATGGGACCGTCGGGGCTGGCCGCGGCGGCGATCGCGCCGAGCAGGTCGTCGGTCGGCGCCCGCCGGCGCTCGTCGAGGAGGGCGCCCAAGGCGTCCTCCAGCACTCGCTCGCTCGTCGCACGGGCGGCGACGTCGGCTGGGGAGAGGAAGACGTCGGGGTCCACCCCGCGCGACATCGCGCGCAGCGGGCCGCGCAGCTCCTCGGCCAGTGACGTGGGTATGCCCAGCATCGTGGCGATGGTGTACAGCGGCAGCGGGTCGGCGAGCGCGGCCATTACCTCCGCCTCGCCCGCCCCGACCATGTCGGCGACCAGTCGCTCGGCGGTGGCCCGCACGCCGGCGCGCAGCCGCTCGACCGCGCGCGGCGTGTACCCCCGGCCGACGACGGCCCGCAGCCGGGTGTGGTCCGGCGGGTCGAGCACGAGGAACGAACCGGGGACGTCGGCCGCCGGGACGCCAGGCCGGAACGGGTTGATACCGGCGTCGTAGCCGTGTCCCCATGCCGGCTCGTGCAGCACCGCGGCGCACTCGTCGTAGCGCGGCGCGAGCCACACCGACGGAGCGAGCGGCTGCAGCGCCCCGCCCGCATGGATCCGGCGGTAGACCGGGTAGGGGTCGGCCCGGTGCTCCGGCGCGAAGGCCGCGAGCGGGTTCTCGGCCGCCGGGGCGCTCGTCATCCCAGCCACTCCTTCGATGGGTCGGGTCCAGCCATCCGGGTCGTCGGCGCCGCTCAGGAGAGGCGGACCGGAAGGCGGGCGAGGCCGCGCAGCACCAGGTTCGGCTTGTAGGTGGGCGCGTCCGCGCCGGGCTCGAAGTGGCGCACCCGGCGCGTGAGCGCGTCCAGCAGGATCTCCATCTCCAGGCGCGCCAGCGGCGCACCCAGGCAGTAGTGGATGCCCATGCTGAACGTCAGATGCTTGGGCGTGGTCGAGCCGCCGGCATACCGGGCCAGGTCGAGCTCGTCCGGCCGGTCGAACGCGCGCGGGTCCCGGTTGCCCGACCCGAACAGCAGCACGATGGCCTCGCCTGGCTCGAAGACGCGACCGCCGAGGACCAGCTGGCGGCGGGCGACCCGGGTCGTCAGGTGCACCGGCGAGTCGTGGCGCAGCAGCTCCTCCACCGCCGGTGCGGCGAGCTCGGGGTGCCGGCGCAGCAGCTCCAGCTGGTCGGGGTGGCGCAGCAGGGCGAGCAGGCCGTTGCCGACGAGGTTGACCGTCGTCTCGTGGCCGGCGACGACCAGCGTGACGCAGGTGGCAAGCATCTCGTGCTCGGTGAGCACGTCACCCCGGTCGTGCACGGCGCCGAGGCCGCTGACCAGGTCGTTCGCGGGCTCGGCACGCCGCAGGGCGATCAGGTGGGCGAAGTAGTCCAGCAGCTCCAGCGCCGCGTCCGATCGGGCCTTCGCCTCGGCCTCGCTGAGCAGCAGGTCGGGGTCGAAGCCGCGGGCCAGCGCCGGCGCGCACCAGTGGATGCGGTGCTGGTCGGCCGGCGGGACGCCGAGCAGCTCGCAGATGACCGTCAGCGGCAGCGGGTAGGCCAGCGTCTCGACGGCGTCCACCTCGCCCCGGCCGAGCACCCCGTCGAGCAGCTCGTCGACGATCTCGGTGATCCGGGGCCGCAGGTCCAGCACCCGCCGCGCGGTGAACGCCTTGCTGACCAGGCCGCGCAGCCGGGTGTGGTCCGGCGGGTCCATCCACAGGAACGAGGCCGGCAGCTCGGTGTGCTCCACGTCCGGGTGGAAGATCTCCGCCTCGTCCGCGTGGCTCCAGGCCGGCTCGGACAGTGCGGCCGCGCAGTCGGCGTACCGGGTGACCAGATATGGGCCGAGCGCGCTGCGCACGAGCGGCGTCGCCTCCCGCACGGCCGCGTACCGCGGGTACGGGTCGGCGCGGTGCTCCGGGTTGAACGCGTCGAACTCCGGGACCGCGAGCTCTGGCACCACGAGCTCCGGCGTCGCGCCACTGCCGGGCATCGCGCCACTGCCGGGCACCGCGCCGCCGTCGCGCGTCGCGTCGGCGTGTTCCGCGCCGGCCGTGTCCGTGACCTGGCTGGCGAGCCCGCCGGTCATGACGGCGCTCCGGCGGTGGTGGAGCGGCAGGCGTCGACGAAGCGGACCAGCTCGTCGACCCGGTCGGTGCGGGCGTCGACCGCGTGGTTCACGATCCGGATCAGGTGCCCGTAGGCGTCGGTGTGGTCGTAGCGGGCGGTGTCGGCGATCCGCAGCGCCCAGCGCCAGTAGCCGCGGATCGTGTCGGCCAGCGGCATGCGGAACTGGGCGACGACCTCGCGGATCGGCTCGACCACCGCGTCGCCGTACAGCCGCAGGTACCGTTCCACCACGTCGGCGAGGAACGCGAAGTGCCGCGCCTCGTCCCTGGCGAGGTAGCCGAGCACGTCGGCGAGCACCGGGTCGCCGACGACCGCGCGCAGCTGCTGGTAGTAGATCTGGGTCGCCTTCTCCTGGACCAGCGCGTAGGCGAGCAGCGAGACGGCGTGGTCGTGCGGCAGCTCGAAGGGCTTGCGCCCCTCCACCGCGAGCTCCCGGCGCAGGCTCGCCGGGTCGGCGAGGCCGGAGGCGACCTGGTAGCGGAACAGCGCCCGCGCGTGCGTGTCCTCCTCGAACCCCCACCGGATCGTGAAGTGGTACAGCTCCCGGTTGTGGATGAACGTCTCGAGGTCGACGTCCTCGTCGAGCGGGAAGGCCCGCTCGTAGACGCCGATGTAGCCGGGCAGGTGGTCCTCGATCAGCGTGATGAACTGGACCGCCGAGGCCTGCCCGTCGGTCAGCCGGCCCGCGTCGGCCACCTCCCAGGCGATCGAGGACTCCACGTCCCAGCGCCGGGCGGACGGCGCGGCCCGGTGAAACGCCTCGGCCACGTCGGCGATGTCCGCCGCCGGCAGCAGCGGCCCGAGCGCCGGCCGAACCGGCCCGGAGCCGGGACCGGTGCCGGTGCTCGCGTTGACGGCCCGCATGTCGTGGGCTGACCGGCCGGGGGTCGACAGCCTCGCGGACGTGGTGTTGGTGGCGGTCGGATCGGTGGTGGACTGGCCGGTCGTCAGCGGGTCGGCCGCGGGTCCGGGAACGGGCATCGGGGTTCTCCGTAAGCGTCGGTCGGGGAAGGCGGGGGCCGGCGTACCGACCGGCGTCTAGCGGGCGCGGCGGCAGACGAGGGCGTAGTGCTTGGTCGTGTAGCCCCAGCCGGCGTTGGCGACCTCCAGGTAGCGGCGCAGCGTGGCCGCGGTGCCGGGGCGGATCGCGTCGAGCTGGTCGGTGGCGGCGTCGACGTTCACCAGCCAGTCGTCGATCGTCCGCCGGTAGTCGTCGGTGAGGTCGTCGACGCTGGCGATGGAGAAGCCGGCGTCCTCCGCGGCGCGCACCAGGTCGGACAGCGGCCGCATGTCGCCCCAGCCGAAGATCGCCGAGCGCACGAACTGGGTGCCCTCCCGCGCGTCGAAGGCCGCGCGGGCTGCCGCGTTGCGAAAGCAGCTCTCCGACACGTAGAGCCGACCGCCCCGGCGCAGCAGCGCGCGGGCCCGGCGGAAGACCACGTCCAGGTCGGGCATGTGCACGATCGAGCCGAGCATGGTGACCGCGTCGAAGCCGCCGGCCGTGAGCTCGCCCGCCTCGACGGTCTCGAAATGGCCCTGCACGGTCGAGACCCTGTCGGCCAGCCCCAGCTCGGCCGCCCGCCGCGCTATGTAGGCGTGCTGGTTGCCGGCCGGCGACACCCCGACCACCTCGCAGCCGAGCGCGTCCGCGACGAACAGGGTGAGCGACCCCCAGCCGCAGCCGACGTCGAGCACCCGCTGGCCCTGGCCGAGCTGGAGCCGGCCGGCGACGAAGCGCAGCTTGTTGAGCTGGGCCTGCTCCAGCGTGTCGCCCTTGCTGAGGTACAGCCCGGAGCTGTACTTGCGCAGCGGGTCGAGGAACAGGCCGAAGACCTCGGCGGGCAGGTCGTAGTGCTGGTTGGTGTCGCTGAGCTCCACGCCGGCGGCGGGCGCCGCCGCGCTGGGCGGGGCGGTCGTCGTGGTGGTCACGCGGCGTCCTGGGCGAGGGCGACGAGGACCACCGCGGCCACGCCGTCGATGGAGTTCGTCGAGAAGACCTGCTCGTCCTCGAGCTCGACGTCGTACTCCCGCTCGACCTTGGCGATCATGCGAAGCACCTTGACCGAGTCGGCGCCCTCGACCGAGCGCAGGTCGGTGTCGGGGGCGAGGCTCTCGGCGGGGACGCCGAGCTCCTGGGCGACGATCCCGGTCACGGTCGCGACGATCTCGTCATGGGTGGTGGTCGCCTGGGCGGTGGACATCAGTGCTCCCTGTGGTGGTCGGTGACGGCCGCCGGCGCGACGGCCCGCTGGGGAACGGCCTGCTGGGGAACGTCCTGGTGGGGGACGTCCTCCTGGTGGGCGACGGCCCGGGGGGCGATGGCCGCCCGCGAGGCGGCCGGCGCGGCGGCGTGGGACGCGACCGCGTCGAGGGCGGCCGCGACCCGGTCGGCCTCGTCCGGGCGCAGCGCGAAGCGCTCGCGCGCGACCTCGATCGGCGTCGGCAGGTAGCTCGCGGTCGCGGTCGCGAGCAGCGCGCCGGCCGCGTCGAGGATCTCGGCCTCGGCCTGGAGGACCCCGCCCTCGGCGCCGGCGGCCGCGCCGTCGGGCCGCGCGGCCTGGCCACGCCCGCCGGTGGGGCGCAGCCGGGCGACGCAGGTGTACTCGACGCCGACGCGCAGCGGCTCCAGGTAGCGCAGCCGCATGCCAGTGGTGAACGCGGTGCGGCCGAGCCGCAGCACGATCAGGTTGCCCATGGTCTCGTCGCAGATCACGCTGACGATCCCGCCGTGGACGACGCCGGGGTAGGACTCGTGGCCGCGGTCGAGCCGGAACGTCGTCGCGATGCCCGCGTCGTGGGCGGTGAAGCGCAGGCCTAGGCCGCGGGGGTTGTGCGGCGAGCAGCCGAAGCAGTGGTAGTCGTCCAGCACCGACCACGGCACGCGCAGGTACGCCGGCTCGTCGGGGCACGCCGGCGCCTCCGTGCCGGGCGCCGTGTCGACCGGCGCGCTGGCCGCCGCGGCGGGCGGGGGCGGGTCCTGGAGCGGCTCCTGAAGTGGCGTGGCGCCAGGTGAGCCGGTCACAGCTCACCCCGGTCGAGCAGGCCGCGCACGGCGAGGCGCTGGAACTTGCCGCTCGATGTTCGGGGCAGCGTCCCCGGATCGACGAGCCGGGCCGCCACCTCGGCGCGCCCCAGCCCGAGGGCCGCGGCCGCGGCCGTCGCCAGTTCGGCCGCCAGCCGGTCCCGTTCGGCCGGCTCGGTCAGCGACGTCTCGCCTACCAGCGTCATCGCCGCGTCCGCCGCGTCCGCCACGTTGCCGTCGGCGGGGCCGTCCGGCCCGCCAACGGCGACCACGCGGCGGCGGTGCAGGCCCGGCAGGTCGCGGACGGCCTGCTCCGCGTCTTCCGGGTAGTAGTTGACGCCCCGAATAATGATCATTTCCTTGGCTCGGCCGGTGACATAGAGCTCGCCGTCGCGCAGGAACCCGAGGTCGCCCGTGCGCAGCCAGCCGTCCGCGGTGGGCGCCGCACCCGGTGTGCGGGCGGCGGTCAGGTAGCCGGCGGTGACCGGCGTGCCGCTGATCTCGATCTCGCCGACCCGCGTGTCGTCGTCGCCAACGCCGGTGGCGTCCACGGCCGGCAGCCCGCCGTCGTCCTCGCCGCCATGCACACCGTCGCCGTCGCCCGCGCGGATGCGTACGCGCACGCCCAGAACGGGCCGGCCGACGCCGACGAGACCGCGGGCGCGCGGGTGGTCCCGCCCCAACGGCACGACCACGCCGTCGGCCGTGAGCCGGTCGCGGTCGACCCACAGCACGACCGGCGGCCGGCCCAGCGGCGGGAAGGTGACCGCGAGCGTCGCCTCCGCCATGCCGTAGACGGGAAGCATCTGCTCGGCGGCGAAGCCCGCCGGCGCGAAATGCGCAAGAAAGCGCTCGAGGCTGTGCGGCGAGATCGGCTCCGCGCCGTTGAGCGCCACCCGCCAGTGACGCATGTCCAGGCCGGTGACCTCGCCGGGTTCCACCGCCGCCACCAGCTGGTCGTAGGCGAAGTTCGGCGCCGGGGAGACGGTGACGCCTCGGTCGAGGAACTCCCGCAGCCAGCGTGCCGGGTCACGGATGAACGCGGCCGGCGACCAGACGGTCATGTCGATGCCCGTCATGACCGCGCTGAGCGTCGCGAACAGGCCCATGTCGTGGTACATCGGCAGCCAGCTGCCGCCGCGGTCGTCCGGGCCGAGCCGGACCCCGGCGATGATCGCCCGGATACCGGCGAGCACGTTGCGGTGGGTGAGGACCACGCCCTTGGGCATCGCGGTGCTGCCCGACGTGAACTGCACGATCGCGACGTCGTGCGCGCCGACCTCCGGCGGGCGCCCCGCGCCCGGGGCTCCAGCGGCGAGCTCGTTCGCGGGCAGGAGGCGCAGGCCGTCCAGGCCGGCGCCGAGGCGGGCGAGCACGCCGGACAGACGCCGGCCGGTGATGACGCGGCGCATGCCGGCGGCGGCGGTCGTGCGCGTCAGCCGGCTGGCGTAGCCGGCCAGGTCGCCGGCGGCCGTCGGCAGCGCGAGCGGGCTCGCCGCCGCCCCCGCGCGGCTCACCGCGAACAGGGCGGTGAGGAAGTCCGCCGAGTTGGTGGCCAGGATGCCCACCCGCTCGCCGTGGGCGACCCCGTCGGCGAGGAGCGCGCCGGCCATCGTCCGGGACCGGTCGGCGAGCTCGCGCAGCGACACGGTCTCGCGCTCGTTCGGGAAGTCGACCGTGGCGTCTGGCGCGCAGGCCGCCGCGAGGTCGAGGGCGGTGTGCAGCGTCGCGGCCGTCGTCGGGTGCGGCTGCCCGTCGGGCGCCGGCGGATGGTTCACGGCGTGCTGGGCTAGGCGCTGGCCAGGCAAGGGCGGCCGCGTCGCGGCCGGCTGGCTGCGTGTGGGGGGCATGGGCGGCGCTCCAGTCTTCCGGACGTCGTGTCATGGCCTCGCGTCCCCGGCCGGCCGCGGGCCTTGACTGAGGACGTGCCCGGGCCCGGCGTCGTGGCCGCGGCCGGTGTCGCCTGGCGTTCGGTGCGCGGCACCGCGGGGTGGGGCCACGGTCGGGCCGCCGGGCGAAGGGAGGGGAGCCGAGAAAGGGAACGGAGGGGTGGGCTGTCCATGCCGGGCGGCTCTCGTCCACCGCGGCGGCGCCGGCGCGGCGGACGAGGTATTTCCGAGGCGGGCCGGCAAGAAGCCGGGGCGGGCGGGCCGACGATGACGCCAGCCATCAAGGAAGGCTTGTCGCAATGCTGACGGCCGTCAATGCCCGGCGGCCGGCGTCAATTGACCGATCCGCTCGACCAATCACCGCTCGCTCCACCGGCGACTGCCGCGAGGGAATTCATCGAACGGTACTCCAGCCGTTCACCGGCCGGAAAGAGCGGCGCGCTGCAATGGAAAAATTCCCTCGGCGCAGGTCAGAGCGGACCGGTTGCCTCCCCGGTGACACATACATTGTCGCAACGGCCGTCCCAAACTCTCCCGCCACGGTGCCCACCACCGGGCAGGGCCGGGATCCGTGGCCGGCAACAGCGGGGCCTCGATGAGGCGGCCCCGGGTGACGATACGAAATTTCCGGCCCGGTCAAGCGCTTTCCCTGGATGGTGGCACACGCCACACCGGTGCGAGCCGGTGCTTTACACCGCGCCTTCCGGAGTTTCACATGCCTGATTCACCGTGAGTTAGCCGGTGCCGGTAGCGTGTTCGCCGGAGGGTGCCATGGAGAGCAAGATGGAGTTCCGATACATCGTCTCCTTCCTGGCGATCGCGGAAGAGCTGCACTTCGGCCGGGCGGCGGCCCGGCTGCACCTGGCTCAGCCGTCTCTCAGCCAGCAGCTCCAGCGCTTGGAACGCGACATTGGCGTGGAGCTGGTGAACCGAACGTCGCACGAGGTGAAGCTCACCCCTGCCGGGCGGGCCTTCGAGGTGGAGGCCCGCCGGGTTCTCGACCAGGCGGCACGCGCCGTGCGTGCGGCGCGGGAGGCCGCGTCCGGGCGCACCGGCTCGATCTCGATCGGATTCAACTTCCCTGCGGGGCAGCGGGTCCTGCAACCGACCTTACGGCGCTTCAACGCCGACTACCCGCACGTGTCCACCCAGCTCTGGGAGGCCCGCAGCGGCCCGCAGCTGGCGGCGCTGGTGGAGGGCAGGCTCGACATCGCCCTCGTCTTCGCCGGACCGCTCGCGGCGCAGCTGCGCTCGCAGCGGGTGCTGACGGTGCCGCTCGTGGCCATCGTCGGCAGCCAGCACCCGTGGGCGCAGCGGCGGCAGGTCGCCTTCCGCGAGCTGGCGCAGCAGCGGTGCGTGCTGTTCCACCGGGAGCAGAGCCCGGCGATGCACGACGCCATCCTCGCCGCCGCCGACCGCAGCGGCATCCGGCTGACCATCGACGATGAGATCGACGACTCGGGCGCGACCGGCATCGTGGTCACGACCAAAGACGTCGTCGGGTTCGCCTCCGCGGCCCGCGGCGCGCACGTCGTCCCGACCAAGGGTCTGTCAGCGGTACGGCTGGTGGACCCGGTGCCCACGGTGGGGGTGTACGCGGTCTGGCGACCTGACCCGCAGCCGGCGGTCGGCGCCTTCCTGACCAGCCTGGACGCCGCGGGCCCGTTCAGCGAACCGGCCCTGACGCCCGCCTCCCCGCCGACGGATCCGGCGGTGCCGGCCGTGCCGCCGGCCGCTTCACCGCCGCCGACCGGCCCAGCGTCGGCGGTGTCGCCGTCCGCGCGGTCCGGCCCGGCCACGCCGTCGGCCGTCAACCTGCCCCAGATACCAGCGAGCCGGCAGGCGCCGGCCCGCCCGACCACCACCGCGGGCCGCTAAGGCGCTTCTGGCGGGAACCCCGGCCGCGGCGCCTGTCGGGCGCCAGGTCGTTACTTCTAGATCATCATCGGCCGGGCGTGAGAGTCCACTTCTCATGCCCGGCCGATGATTTTCGGCGTTCCCGGTGGGCGAGAGGCCGGGAATCCCGCCGGAGCTCGCGGTGCCCGCCGTCATGCCGGGGCGGCGGCGGGCCGGCGCGGCCCGATGAATGATGCGGGATCTTTCGCCGTCGTGTCATGGAATGAATGGTGAACATTTTTCCCTGGCCGGGGGAGCGCGGGCCGGCCGGGCGGGTGCCGGCGCCGGGCCGGCCGGCGCCGTGACCGGCGATTGCGCTGGCCAATCACACGTTCGGAACATTCAGGTTGCGACCGTTCACTCCGGGGCGGGAGCATCGACGTCGCGGAACGGCGTGTTCCGCCGAGGCCCGGGCACGCCGTGCTCCTGGCCCGCCTGAAAACGTCGGAAGAACGGACGAGAAACATGTGGCTGACCGTCATCGGCTGCCGCTCCGGAATGCCGTCCGGGGGGCGGTGCAGCTCTAGCTACCTGGTTTCCACGTCCTCGACGAGGATTCTGCTGGACTGCGGGCCCGGCGCGGCGACGGCGCTGAGCGCGGTCGGCCATCCCAACCAGCTCGACGGCATCGTCATCAGTCACCTGCATCTCGACCACTGCTATGACCTGCTGCCCCTGGGAAAGATGCTGCTCGCCGCCCACGTGCGTTATCCGATGAGCTTTCCGACGCTACCCGACAGGTTGCGCCCGGAACCCGCCCCGCCCGTTCCGCTCTACATCCCGGAAGGCGGGCGCTCCATCTTCGAGGCGTTGGCCTCGCTTTTCCCGGTAGCCACCATCCCGATGCTCGACAAGGCCTTCTCGGTCGCCTTCGACGTGCGCGAGTACCGGCCGGGGGACACGTTCACGATCGGTGACCTCAAGATCGGCATGCACGGGCTGCGGCACTCGGTTCTCAACTGCGGGACCCGGGTCGAGTCGACCGAGGGCTCGCTCGCCTACACCGGTGACACCGGAGTGACCGACGCCCTCGTCGACCTCGCGCACGACGTCGACCTCCTGCTGGCCGAGTCCACCCTCGAGCTGCCCGACCCCAGTGGCCACGGCCACCTGTGCGCCCTGGACGCCGGTGACGCGGCCATGAAGGCCGGCGTCGGCCAGCTGGTCCTCACCCACTTCGTCACCGATGACCCGGGCTGGCTCGCGGCCAGGCGCGCGGAGGCCGCCGGCCGGTTCGACGGACCCGTCCACCTCGCCAACCCCGGCCGCCGGTTCGCCGTCCGCGCGGGCTGAACCCGTCCGCGGGCCAGGTCACGTCCGCGGGGTCCCTCAGCGTCAGAGCTCCGCGGCGCCGCCGGAGAGCTCGCTCGATCTTCCATGACAAGCCACGTGAAGGGGCAGGACCAAATGAGACAGCGAACGCGGTGGGGTACACGGCTGGTCCCCGCACTGCTGGCCGTGGCCGGGCTGCTCGCCGCGGCCGCCTGCGGCGGTACCACCGATGACGAGAAGCCGGTCGCAGCCACGGGGGCGGCGACACCGAACGCCGACAAGCCGGTGACGATCAGCTTCCTGTCGTACAACTACGGCACGCCCGGCATCGGCGGCAAGGGCACCCAGTCGCTGCTCGATGCCTTCCACAAGGCGCACCCGAACATCACGGTCAAGCCGCAGGGCGTCGCGGTCGCGGACGTGCTGACCCGGCTGCGGACCGACACGGCCGCCGGCTCGCCGCCGGACGTGGCTCAGATCGGCTGGAGCAAGATGGCCGAGGCCGTCCGCACGCTGCCTATCGTCCCCGTGCAGAAGGCCGCGCCCGCGGACGAGTGGTCCACGCACGTCGCCGGGCTGTCGCCGTCGATCATGAAGGCCGTCACCCAGGACGGCGTCGTCGCGGCGATGCCCTACACGATGTCCATCCCCGTGATGTACATCAACGCGGACCTGTTCAAGGCGGCCGGCCTCGACCCGGCCAACCCGCCGAAGACCCTCGACGACGTCCGCGCCGCCGGCCTGGCGATCAAGAAGGCGACCGGCAAGGAAGGCGCCTACGTCGCGGTTGTCGACAGCGGCAAGTCGGACTACCTGACCCAGTCGGTCATCGCCTCGGCCGGCGGCTCGCTGGTCGGGTCCGACGGGTCGGTGACCCTCGACCAGAAGCCGGCCGTCGACGCGCTGACCGCGGTCGCCGGGCTGACCTCGTCCGGCGCCATGCCCAAGGTCGACACCACCGCCGCCGTCGCCTCGTTCACCAAGGGCGAGATGGGGATGCTCGTCGGCAGCACCGCCCTGCTCGTCAGCGCCCAGCAGGCGGCCGAGGGGCACTTCACCCTCACCACCGCGCCGTTCCCGCAGGTCAAGGCCGGCACGCCGGCGCGGCCCACCTACTCCGGCGCGGGCCTCGCGATCCTCGCCAAGGACCCGGACCGCCAGCGCGCCGCCTGGGAGTTCATCAAGTTCATCACCAGCGACGCCGGCTTCGAGATCATCACCTCGCAGATCGGCTACCTGCCGCTGCGGCAGACGATCGAGACCAAGCTCGCCGACACCCCGACCGTGAAGCTGCTCAAGCCGGCGCTGGACCAGCTGGCGACCGTCACCCCCTACACCTCCTTCCCCAGCGACCACGCGAACGAGGCGGTCGTGACCCTGCAGGACGACGCCGTCGAGCCGATCGTGCTGCGCGGCGCCGACCCGGCCGGGACCCTGTCCTCGGTCGCCGACAAGATCAGGAAACTGGTCGGCTGACGATGACGACCAGCGAGGCCGGCGCCCAGCCGGCGCTCCCCAGGGGGCGGGCCGACAGGCCCGCCCCTCGTGGGCATGCTCTGGCAGGCAAGCGCGCGGACGAGCCGCCGGCGCCCGGACCGCTGGCGGCGTCGACGCGGCGGGCGGGCGGGTGGCGCGGGGCCGCCACGCCGTGGCTGTTCCAGGCGCCGGTGCTGGTGTCGCTCGCGGTGTGGGTGTACGGCCCGCTGGTCTTCACCGGGGTGCTCAGCCTGCTCGACTGGGACCTGATCTCGCCGCACCCGGAGTTCGTGGGCCTGACGAACTACCGCCAGCTCGTCGAGGATCCCGAGTTCGGCAACGCCGTGCTGCGCACCGGGCTGTACGTGCTCGCGCTGCTGCCGTTCGCGACGGTGGTGCCGATGGCATTGGCGATCATGCTGTGGAAGCGGCCGGGGCGGGCGAGCGGCATCTACCGGTCGCTGCTGTTCGTGCCGGTCATGCTCGCGCCGGTCGCGAACGCGCTCTCCTGGCGGTTCGTGCTGGACCCGCTCGGCGGGATCGTCAACGAGGTCTTCGGCGGCCTCGGGCTGCCCCAGCGGGACTGGCTGGGTGACCCGAGCTTTGCCCTGCCGGCCATCACCCTCATCACGGCGGCGAAGTTCGTCGCGATGCACCTGCTGCTCTACGGCGCGGCGCTCGCCGCCGTGGACCGGCGCTCGCTGGACGCCGCCCGGGTCGACGGCGCCACCGAGTGGGAGATCACCCGCCACCTCGTCGTGCCGCAGCTGGCCAGGACGACGGCGCTGCTCGCGTTCCTGTGCGCGGTGTTCGCCGGCCAGTGGACGTTCACGAACATCGTCGTGCTCACCGATGGCGGTCCGGACGGCACCACCGACAACGTCTACTTCCGCCTGTTCCAGTACGCGTTCACCTTCTTCGACGCCGGCACCGGCGCCGCGGCCGCGATGATGATCGTCGCGGGCCTGGCGCTGGCGTTCGCCGTCGTGAGCCTGCCACGGAGGCGCCGTGCCACCGGCTGACCGGACCGCACCCGCGGTCACCGCCGCCGACGGGGCGAGCTCTGGCGCGCTCGCCACCGCGATCCCCCTGAGACGACAGCCCATGCCCACGCGCTCGATGACCGAGAACCCCACAGGAGGGGCCGCGGCCGTTCGGGGACCGGCCGCGCGGCGCGACCGACGGTGGTGGCGCGCGGCGCGGACGGCGGGGCGCCACGGGGTGCTCGTCGCCGTCGTCCTCGCGATGCTGTTCCCGACGCTGTGGGCGCTGAACACCTCGTTCAAGCCGACGTCCGATGTCTACGACTCGAGCCCGCTGCCGATCCCGGCGACGTTGGCCAACTACCGGGCGGCCATCGACGCGTTCCCGATCTGGCAGCTGCTGCTCAACTCGTTCGTCACCGCCGCCGGGGTGACCGTGCTGCACCTGCTGGCCGGGGTGCTCGCCGGCTGGTCGTTCGTCCGGTACGCCCACCGGGGGCAGCGCGTCGTGTCGGCCCTGGTGCTGGTCGCGCTGGTCGTGCCGCCGCAGGCGCTGATCATTCCGGACTTCCTGCTGGTGGCCCGGCTGGGCTGGCGTGACACGTTCGTCGGCCTGATCGTGCCGCAGCTGTCGACCTGCTCGCTCGCGGTGCTGCTGCTGCGCCAGCACATCCTCACGGTTCCGGCCACCCTGTTGGGGGCGGCGACCCTGGACGGGGCGACCGACGGGGAGATCCTGCGTCACGTCGTGCTGCCGCTGCTGCGCCCCGCGCTCGGCGCCGTCGCGATCGTCGTGTTCATCACCACCTGGAACGAGTTCCTGTGGCCGGCGCTGGTGGCGCCGAGCCCCGAGCACACCACCGTGCAGATGGGCCTGCAGCTCTTCCAGAACCAGGAAGGTCCCGAGTACGGCCCGCTGCTCGCCGGCGCGATGCTCGCCACCATCCCGATCGCGCTGATCTACGCCCTGGCATCGCGTCGCATCACCGACGCCTTCCTTCACTCCGGACTGCGGTGAGCGCCATGACCCACCCGACCGTGCCCGCGCGGGCCATGCCCGCTCCCGCTCCCGCTTCGGTCCCCAGCGTCGGTGTCGGTGCCGTCCGCGCGCCCGCCGCGGGGCCGACTGTCGCGGAGCCGGCGGCCGCCGGATCGGCCGGTGAGATGACCCGCACCGGCCAGACCGCCGTCGACCAGCCGGTCGCCGATGGCAAGGGCGTCACGGCCGAGGGCCGGGTCGCCGCGTCGGTAGACGACGGCGCCGCTGACTCGGCCGTCCGCCCGACGGCCACCGACGACACCGCGGCCGGGATCCTGTTCGACGGCGTCGCCAAGAGCTACGGCGGCCGGCTGGCGTTCGACGTGGGGCGCCTCGAGCTGCCGCCGCGGAGCTTCACGGTGCTCGTCGGGCCGTCCGGGTGCGGCAAGTCGACCGGGCTGCGCCTGGTCGCGGGGCTGGAGACACCCGAGGCGGGCCGCATCCTCCTCGGCGGCCTCGACGTCACCCACCTGCCGCCGGGCGAGCGCGGCGTGTCGATGGTGTTCCAGGACTTCGCGCTGTACCCGCACCTGTCCGTCGAGCGCAACATCGGCTTCGGCCTGACGCTTGAGGCCCGGCGCCGGCACTGGACAGGGCGCCGCCATCACCCCGGACCAGGGCGGACGGAGATCGCCCAGCGAGTCACCGAGGCCGTCGACCTGCTCCGCCTCGGCGAGCTGCGCCGCCGCCGGCCCGGGCAGCTGTCCGGCGGTGAGCGCCAGCGGGTCGGGCTCGCCAGGGCGATCGTGCGCCGCCCCGCCGTGCTGCTGCTCGACGAGCCGCTGTCCGCGCTCGACGCCCAGCTGCGCCAGCACGCCAGGGCCGAACTGGTACGGCTGCACCGAGAGCTCGCGAACACGGTCGTGCTGGTCACCCACGACCAGCTGGAGGCGCTGTCGATGGGCACCTACCTGGTGGTCATGAACGCCGGCCGGGTGGCGCAGGCCGGCCCGCCCGCGCTGGTCTACCACCAGCCGGCGGACACGTTCGTGGCGACGTTCCTCGGCAGCCCGCCGATGAACCTGCACCCGGTCGACGCCGAGGCGCGGGCCGGCGGGGCGACGGTGCTGGCCGCGCCTGGCCTGCGCGCCGGGCTGCCGTGGCGGGTCGGCGGTGGCGAGGCCGCGGCGACGCCGCGGGTCCTGCTGGGCTGGCGCCCGGGCGACGGCGTCGCCGAGACGGTGCCGTCCGGCGACGATCTCCCCGAATCCGATCTCACCGAATTCGGTCTTGCCGACCACCACCTCACCCGGCACGACCCCGCCGGCCTGAGCGCCGGTGGGGGAGCGGACGTTGGGGAGGGAGCGGGAGCTCACGACGGAGCGGATGGCGACGGCGACGGCGACGGCCTGACCGTGCTAGGCCGGGTCGATATCGTCGAGTTCACAGGCGACGCCGCCGTGGCGCACTGCGTCTCGCTCGCCGGCGACTGGACGGTGACCGTGCCGTCCCGGTCGGCCCCGCCGGTGGTCGGCACGTGGCTGCGGGTCCGAGTTCCGGTCCGGCGCCTACATCTGTTCGACGCCGACAGCGGCCGGCGTCTGCCGGCCCCCACGGAGGCCGCCACCCAGGCGCCGGCCGGCACGGCGGGTGGCCCCGGCAGAGAGGTCGACAATGACTGAGACCCGATCGCAGGTCGAGAACGGCGTGGCCGAGGCGGGCGGCGTGGCGGTTGGTGGGCCGGTTGGCGAGCCGGCGGTGTGGTGCGACTTCGGCGGGGTGCTCACCTCGCCGGTCGCCAACGCGTTGGGGCGGGTGGTCGCCGCCGCGGGTGTCCCAGCCGCCGTACTGCTCGCGGCGATGGAGGATGTCGCCGCGGCCCACGGCCTGACCGGGCTCGGCCCGCTGGAGCTCGGCCTGGTCAGCGAACGCGACTGGGGAGACCAGATGGCGGCGGCGCTGGCTCCGGCGTGGACGCCCGCGGTCGACCTGGGCAGGATGGGCGAGCACTGGTACGCGGCCCACCGCGCCGAGCACGCGCTGCTCGCCCGGCTCGTCGAGCTGTCGGAGCGCGGGGTGCGGCTCGGGTTGTTGACCAACAGCATCCGCGAATGGGAGCCGCACCGGGAGGCGCTGCTGCCCGGGGTGTTCCACGTGTTCGAGAGCAGGATCAACTCGTTCGAGGCCGGCGTCCGCAAGCCCGACGCGGCGATCTACGAGCTGGCGGAGCGGGCACTCGGGCGGGCCGGCGCCGACTGCCTGCTGATCGACGACACGGAGGAGAACTGCGCCGTTGCCGTCGGGCGCGGCTGGTCGGCGATCCACCACGTGTCCGCCGACGCCACCATCGCCCAGCTCGACGTCTGGCTCACCGGCCGGCTCGACCGACCCTGAGCGCCTCGGTCCCCGCCACCGCGTGTCGAGGCAGGTGAAGACTGGGGTTCGGGCGGCGCTCCTGACTCCAGTTTTGACTGCCTCGAACGCGGTGTCGTTCGCCGGTGGCGGGCCGTGCTACTCGGGCTTGGCCGCCTGGTCCTGGACCCAGGAGGCGACGTGGTCCGCCACCACCGCGGGCTCGCGGGCCCAGGCGAAGTGGCCGACGCGGCCGAGGCCGTCCGCCCTGGTCAGGTGCGCCTTGGTCACGGTGGTCCCGGTGAGGCGGTCGATCAGCGCGTCGACGGCGCGGCGGGGCGCGAGGGGGTCGGCCTCGAGGGACAGCGCGAGCACTGGCAGGGAGACGTCGGCGAGCAGCTCGGCCAGGTCCCGGTCGTAGCCGGTGGGCTGGTAGCGGCCCGTCCTGGAGTGGCGGCTCCAGTCCAGCATGAGCGCAGCGGGCTGGCGGCCGCCGAAACCGAACCAGTGGCCCGGCCAGCGCCCGAGCGTCCGGGTCACCGCGGGGATGATCCAGGAGCCGACGAGCACATAGGCGGTGCGGCGGCCGAAGGCCCGCCAGTAGGCGGTGCCCGTGGCGATGACGGCGATGCCGGCGAGGCCGTCCTCGTCGCCGTGGCAGGCGGCCCGAAGGAGGGACAGCTGCCCGCCGAGGCTGTGCCCGACGACGAAGACCGGTGCCTTCGGGAACCGGTCGCGGGCCACGGCCGTGACGGCGGGGAGGTCCAGCTCGATGCGGTCGTGGTAGCCGCCGCCGCGGCGGCCATGCGGCGCCGTGCTGTCGCCCTGGCCACGCAGGTCGGTGACCACCACCGAGTAGCCCGCCTCGTACAGCGCGTCGACGAACCTGTCGTAGTAGCCGGCGCGAACACCCATGGCCGGAAGAAAGACAAGCGCCGGCGCGGATTCGTCCGGCCGCGGCCGGACGCGCACCACGAAACGGGTGTCGAGGTTCGGGCCGACCCGAACCTCGACCTCCTCGACAGCGGACACCGCGGGGGCCTGGCCGTCGTCGGCGGCCACTCGCGTGGGGGCGGAGGCGACGCTGGTCGCGCCCGCTCCGGCGGTGTCGGCTGCCGTGGCCGTGACGCCTGTGGCGCCCGTGACGGCCTCGGCGGCCTCGGCGGCGCTCGCGGGGTGCGTGGTCACCGTCGGCTCCTTCCGTGAAATCCAGCCGGTGCGCCGCGCCCGAAGGTCTATTGGCACACACAATCGGCCGGTCTGGAAATGCGAATCGTTGGCGGCCCCGCGAGTGTGCCCGGGGCCTTCGCCGCGGCGCCTCCGGCGGTTAGCATAGTTCCGGAAGGCCGGACTATCCAGGTTCGGTGAACCTTTCGTCAGGCATCTGAAGAAAATCATCGATAAACAACCCGCGTGACGGCGGGTGTCATCTGGCGCGCCTCGTCGGTCATACCGACGATATTTGTTCGCGAAGCCGTGCGGAAAAGGTCGCCGGGTGTTTCCGCGTGCCCGTGCCGACGGCGCGGGCCAGACCGCCGCCGCTGTGAGCCGCGCTCGGCGGGACGGGCCCGTCGCCGGCGCTCGCCGGCAGGTCCACCGACGGCTCCGAGATCCGCTCCAGGCCACCGTCTCCGCCCGCCGTCGCCGTCGTTGTCGCCGCGAGGAGAACCCGTGCAGCACCTCCAGCCCGCCCCGAATCTCGGACACCACCTCAACGGACACCATGCGGGCGAGCCGCTCGCCGAGCGGCACCCGCCAGCCGGCGACCGAGGTGACGCACCCGGGACGCGGCTACCCGAAGAGCACGGCCTGGCCGGCGCGGTCCTCGATCTGGTCGAGGCGGCCGGCGGCCGGCCCGTGCTGGCGAGCCCCCAGGGCGACGGCTGGCGCGACGTCACCGGCGCCGAGTTGTGCGCCGACGTCCGCGCCGTCGCGCGCGGGCTGGTCGCCGTCGGGATAGGCCAGGGCGACCGCGTCGCCATCATGGGCGCGACCGGCTACGGGTGGGTGGTCGTCGACTTCGCGCTGTGGTCCGTCGGGGCGGTGACCGTCCCCGTCTACCCGACGTCGTCCGCCCACCAGACCGCGCACATCATGCGCGACAGCGGCGCCGTCGCCGCGTTCGCGCAGACCCCGGAACACGCCGGGCTGCTGCGTGCCGCGGGCGTTCCCGACGACCGTCTGTGGACGCTCGACGACGCGGTCGATGAACTCGCCGCGGTCGGCGGTGACGTCGACCAATCGCGGTTCGCGGCGTGCCTGGACGCGGTCCAGGCGGCGGACCTGGCCACCATCGTCTATACCAGCGGAACCACCGGTGAACCGAAAGGCTGCATGCTGACGCATGCCAACGTCTTTTATGCCGCGGTGAACGTCGTCGACATGCTCGACCCGGTCGTCCGGGCCGCCGGCGGCGCGCCGTCCACCGCGCTTTTCCTGCCGCTTTCTCATGTGTTCGGTCGGGTGACACTGGTGGGCTGCCTGTGGTCGGGGGTGCACACCGCGCTGGTGGCGAGCCCGGGGGACCTGCCAGCGGCTTTGGCCTCGTTCCGGCCGACCTTCCTCGTCGCCGTGCCCGCGGCGCTGGAGAAGCTGCGCAAGGGCGCGCGGGCGCGGGCCGGCGGCGGGCTGTCCGGGCGGCTGTTCGCCGCCGCCGAGCGGCACGCCGTCGAGCGTGGCCGGGCCGCCCGCGGCCGGCCTGAGCCGGCCGCGGCTGTGGAAGGCACGGGAGCCGCGCGCGGCGAGCGAGATGCCCAGGCGGACACCCGCGCCGGCGGGGCGGTCGACACGGGTGGGGCGCCCGGCCCCGCTGGCCCCGCCGGCCGGGGACTGCGCGGAGCGGTGTTCGAGCGGCTGGTGTACCGGCGGCTGCGGGTTGCGCTCGGCGGGCGGCTCGGGCACGTCGTCTGCGGGGGAGCCACCCTCGACCCGTCGACCGCCGAGTTCCTCACCGGTGCCGGCGTGCGGATCCTCGGGGCGTACGGGCTCACGGAGTCCGCGACGGCGGTGAGCATCAACGCGCCCGGCGCAGACCGCCCCGGGAGCGCCGGCCGGCCGCTGCCGGGCACGACAGTCGCGATCGGCGACGGCGAGACCGGCGCCGTCGGCGAGATCCTCGTCGCCGGCCCGCAGGTGTCCCCCGGCTACTGGCCGGGCGACGGGCCGGCGCCGCACGAGCCCTGGCTGCGCACCGGTGACCTGGGCCGCCTCGACGAGGACGGCTACCTCTACATCACCGGCCGGGCGAAGGAGCTCATCATCACCTCCGGCGGCAAGAACGTCGCGCCGGCGCCGCTGGAGGACCGGATCCGGCTGCACCCGCTGGTCAGCCACGCGATCGTGCTCGGCGAGGGCCGGTCGTTCGTGACGGCGCTGGTCACGCTCGACCGGGCGGCGCTGCGCGCCTGGGCGGCCCGCACCGGCGGCCCGGACGACCCGGCGGCCGCCCGCACCGACCCGGCCGTGCTGGCCGAGGTCCGCGCCGCGGTGGACGCGGCGAACGCGCTCGTGTCCCGGGCCGAGTCGATCCGCGAGTTCCGCGTGCTGCCGACGGACCTGACGGTCGAGGGCGGCCAGATCACCCCGTCCCTGAAGATCCGCCGGGCCGTGGTGGCCGAGGAGAACGCCGCGCTGATCGAGGAGATGTACGCCCCGCGCCCGCGCTGAGCCGTGCCTGCCTCATGACCGGCAGCGGATGGTGTCGAACCTGACAGCGACGGCGCGTCCGGAGGGGACGACCCTCACGGACGCGCCGGCGTCGCGGGTGGCGGACGGCAGGTAGCGGGTAGCGGTTGCGGTGTCAGGCGACGGTGGCGACGTAGTCGAAGTCGACCTTGGCCACCAGCACGCCGGCGTCGTCGTAGACCAGCGAGCGGCCGGTCAGGTCGAACCGCTCGGTGCCGGTGCGGGTGAGTACGTCGCGCGTGACGGTGGTGTCGATCGCACCGTGCGCCCGCAGCCGGCCCCGCGCCGGCTTCAGGTAGGACACCCGGCAGTCGCGCAGCACGAAGGCCTGGACGCCGAGGATCCGGGGCGCCATCGCCCCGGAGAAGGCCGCGGCGCCGGACACCTCGGCCACGAGGAAGATCGCGCCGGCGTGCACGGTGCCCATGTGGTTGCGCAGATCCGGCCGGTCGGGCAGCTCGGCGACGCCCGCATCCGGGCGCAGCTCGATGACACGCACCCCGACGAGGTCGCAGAAGGGCACCATCGCGTCGATGACCTGGCGCAGCTGTTCGAGGTCGGGCGCCGTGTCCCCGTGGGAACGCAGGTGCGACGCGCGGGCCTCCGCCAGAGCGGAAGGAATGTCAGACTGTGCGGACATACCCTCCAGCCTCACCCGCGAAGATTTACCGCCGGTGAATGGCCAGCAAACGCAGGCGGGCATCGTGAGTATTCGACGTGTCTTTGATTGCCCCTGTCAATTGCCCGATCGGAACGCGTCAGAGCGTCCGCCCGGAAACCGTCGGACGCGGTAGGAAAATATGCGACGCCCCCGACTGGGTGGCGCTCCGGCGCGCCGGACGACGTTTTTCGGCGCTGAGGGTACAACGCCGGGCGAGATCGCGCCGGCCGACACCGCGCCGGGCGGACTGGCATCGGACGACGTGAACGGACGACCGATAGGGGACTGACCGATGTACGACGTGGCTGTCGTCGGCGCACGCTGCGCCGGCTCGCCGGTGGCGATGCTGCTCGCGCGCCGTGGCTACCGGGTCCTGCTGGTCGACCGGGGCAGCTTCCCGAGCGACACGCTGTCCACGCACTACCTGCAGCAGGCCGGCCTGCTGCGGCTGCGCGACTGGGGTCTGCTCGACCGGCTGATGGCCACCGGGCCCACCCCGATCCGGCACATGACGATGTCCTACCGGGACCTGATGATCAGCGGATTCGCCGACCCGATCGACGGCCTCGACTTCTCGCTCGCACCGCGGCGCACCGTGCTCGACAAGATCCTCCTCGACGGCGCCGCCGAGGCGGGGGTCGAGGTGCGCGAGAACTTCTCCGTCCGCGAGCTGGTGTTCGACGACGACGGCCGGGCGGCGGGCATCCGCGGCCGCGACGCGGGCGGCGCCGAGGTGACCGAGCGTGCGCGGGTGGTCATCGGGGCCGACGGGCGCAACTCCGTCGTCGCGGGGCTTGTCGGCGCCGAGTTCTACAAGGTCGTGCCGGCCGCCTGCTTCATCTACTACTCGTACTTCAGCGGTCTCGACTGGCAGTTCCACAGCCGTTTCGGCGTGCGGGAGCAGTGCGCCGGCTGGCCCACGCACGACGGGTTGACGCTCGTCACCGCGATGCGTCGCCTGGACGCCTTCGAGCCGTTCCGCGCCGACATCGACGGCAGCATCCGCGAGGTCTTCCGCAACATCGACCCCCAGCTCGCCGCCGACCTCGAGGGAGCCGAGCAGGCCGACCGCTACTACGGCATCCGCTACCCCGACAACTACTACCGGACGTCGCATGGCCCCGGCTGGGCGCTGATCGGGGACGCCGGGTACCACAAGGACCCGGTCACCGGGCAGGGGATCGCCGACGCGTTCCACGCCGCCGAGCTGCTCGCCGAGGCGGTCGACGAGGGCCTGGGCGGCGCGCGCCCGCTGGACGAGACGCTGGCCGACTACCAGCGCCTGCGCGACGAGGAGTCGTCGACCGTGTTCGACCTGACCACCACGGTCGCGGAGCTCGACTTCCCGCCGGAGTTGGTCGCCGTGCTGACGGGCGTGGCCGCCAATGACAACGCGCGGAAGCTGTTCTTCGGGCTGCTCGCCGGCGTCGTCCCCGCGTCGGTGTTCTTCGCCCCGGAGAACCTCGAGGCCATGCTCTCGGCGGCCTGACCTGCCGAACGCGGCCGGCGCCCGTCTGCCGGTGCCGGCCGCCGCCGCCCGCCGCCATCCACCATCGCCGTCATCCGGCCGCCCGCCGGCCCGCATGAGGAGGAGCGACGACCATGCCCGCGCCGATGTTCACGGTGCTCGGCGACAGCTTCGCGCAGGGCCGCGGGGACCCGGCGCCGGGCGGTGGCTACCTCGGCTGGGTGCCGCGGGTCGCCGCGGCGCTGGGGATCCCGCCGAGCCGGGTGCGCAACCTCGGCGAGCACGGCGCCACCACGCAGACCGTCGTCGACCGCCAGCTCGCGCTCGCCACCGCCGCCCACTCGCGGCTCGTCGGCATCACCGTCGGCGGCAACGACCTGGTCAGCGACTACTCCCGGTCCCGGTTCGAGGACAACCTCGCAGCGATCTTCGACGCGCTGACGGTGCCCGGCACCGTCGCGTTCACGATCACCTTCCCCGACATCCCCGGCCGGCTGCCTATCCCACCCGGCCTCCGCGACCTCCTGCGCGAACGGTTCGACGCCGCCAACGCCTACATCCGCCCGCTCGCGGCCCGGCTCGGTATGCCGTGCTTCGACCTGGCGCACGCGCCCGGCACCGACGACCCGTCGCTGTGGAACCCCGACGGCATCCACCCGAGCCCCCGCGGCTACGCGGCCGTGGCCGAGGGCTTCGTCACCCTCCTGCGCGCCGGTGACGCCGAGGGTGCGCCGGCCCGGGGAAATAGCGAAGCCATGGTGTTCGGCCCATGATGTGGCCCGAATTACAGGAAGCCACGAGCGGGCCTTTTGGGGACGTTCAGCACGCGCGATAGGCAGCCCCGATCGAGTGTTCGGGCCACCGATATTGATAGCCGCCTTGTCTGACCCTAAGACTCTGCCTGGAATCCCGGCGCGATGAGCGCGTCGACGCCCGCCGCTAGCCACGAAAACCTCTATCAGACCGAGTTGGACCGTCAGCCGCCGCTCGCGGCAACCGAAAGAGGGAAGCTCGTGCACGAGGCCGACCGACCCGAGGACCGACGGCTCGCGAACAATCCGATCGCCATCGTCGGGCTTGCCGGGCTGTTTCCCCTGGCGCGCGACGTCCGGGAGTTCTGGAGCAACGTCGTCGACGCCGTCGACTGCGTGACCGAGGTGCCGGCGACCCACTGGCGGCCGGACGACTACTACGCGCCGGACCCCAAGGTGCCGGACCACACCTACGCTCTGCGCGGAGGCTTCCTGCCGCCGACGCCGTTCTCCCCGATGGAGTTCGGCGTCCCACCGAACCAGCTCGACGTGACCGGCGTCGTCCAGCTGCTGAGCCTGCTCGTCGCCCGCGACGCGCTCGCCGACGCCGGGGCGCCCGGCTCGGGCTGGTACGACTCCGAGCGCACCGGCGTCGTCCTCGGGGTGACCGGGCCGACGTCGCTCGCCCACCCGCTCGCCGCCCGCCTGGAGAGCCCGGTCGTGCGCGAGGTCGCCCGGGCCGCCGGACTGAACAACGACGAGGCCGCCTCCGTCGCCACCGCGTTCGCCGAGGCGTTCCCGCCGTGGGAGGAGAACACCTTCCCGGGCCTGCTCGGCAACGTCATCGCCGGCCGGATCGCCAACCGCCTCGACCTCGGCGGCACGAACTACACCGTCGACTCGGCCTGCGCGAGCGCGCTGACCGCCGTGCGCGCCGCGATCGGTGAGCTGCTCGACCACCGCGCCGACCTCATGCTCACCGGCGGCTGCGACACCGAGAACACGATCTTCAGTTACATGTGCTTCAGCAAGACCCAGGCGTTGTCCCGGACCGACAAGATCAGCCCGTTCGACGCCGAGGCCGATGGCACCCTTGTCGGCGAGGGCATCGGGATCCTCGCGCTCAAGCGGCTGGCCGACGCCGAGCGCGACGGCGACCGCGTCTACGCGGTGATCCGCGGCCTCGGGTCGTCCAGCGACGGCCGGTTCACCAGCATCTACGCGCCGCGCGCCGAGGGCCAACTGCGGGCGCTGCGCCGCGCCTACGCGGACGCCGGGGTCAGCCCCGCCACGGTCGAGCTGTTCGAGGCCCACGCGACCGGCACCGCCGTCGGCGACCAGACCGAGCTGACCGCGCTCTCGACCGTGCTCACCGAGGCGGGCGCGCGGCCCCGATCGGCGGCGGTCGGCAGCGTGAAGTCGCAGATCGGGCACACGAAGGGGGCAGCGGGCGCCGCGAGCCTGATCAAGCTGTCGCTCGCGCTGCGCCACCGGCTGCTACCGCCGACGATCAACGTGTCGGCGCCGAACAAGGTGCTCGCCGCCGCGGACTCGCCGCTGTACGCGAACACCAGCACGCGGCCCTGGGTGCTCGACCCGGTGCTCGGCCGCCGCCGCGCCGCCGCCTCCGCGATGGGCTTCGGCGGGACCAACTTCCACGTCGTCCTCGAGGAGTACGCCGCCACGGCTGGCGCCGGCGACGCGACGGCCGCGACGCCGGTCGCGCCCGCCCTGCACGGTGCCGCCCGCGCCTACCTGTGGCACGCGCCGACGCCCGCCGCGCTCGGCGAGCTGCTCCGGTCCGGGGGCGAGCCGAACGGTGACGACACCGTCCCGGCGTCCGCCGCCCGCGTCGGCTTCGTCGCCCGCACCCTCGAGGACGCCGACGCGCTGCGGGCGCTCGCCGTCGAGCAGTTGGCCAGCCGGCCGGACGCCGACGCCTGGTCGCACCCGCGCGGCGTCCACTACCGCCGGGCGGCGCTCGCGAACCCCACAGTCGGCGTGCTGTTCGCCGGTCAGGGCAGCCAGTACGTCGGGATGGGCGGCGCGGCGGCCATCGATGTTCCGCCGGTGCTGGCCGCGTTCGACGCGGCGAACGCCCACTTCGCCGGCGCGGAGCCCACACTGGCCCGCGCCGTGTTCCCCGCGCCGACCTTCGACGAGGCCGAGGCGCGTGCCGCCGAGGCCACGCTGACCAGGACCGAGTACGCCCAGCCGGCGATCGGAGCCCTGTCCGCCGGACACTTCCAGTTCCTGCGCGAGCTCGGCCTGCGCCCGTCGGGGCTGCTCGGGCACAGCTTCGGCGAGCTGACCGCCCTGTGGGCGGCCGACGCGATCAGCGCCGACGACTTCTTCCGGCTGGCGCGGGCCCGCGGCCAGGCGATGGCGCCGCCCGCCGCTGACGGCGGCACGGGCACGGGCGCTGTCGGCGACACCGGGTTCGACCCGGGCACGATGGCCGCCGTCCGGGCCTCCCGTGACGAGGTCGTCGCCGCGCTCGCCGAGCACCCGGACGTGGTCGTCTGCAACCACAACGCCCCGGACCAGGTGGTCGTCGGCGGCCCGACCGCCGCCATCGAGGCATTTGTCGCCGCCACCGGCACGCACGGGCTGGACGCCCGCCGGCTGCCGGTCGCCGCCGCCTTCCACACCCGCCTCGTCGAGCACGCTGTCGACCGGTTCGCCGCCGACCTCGCCGAGGTCACCATCGCGCGGCCGGCCACCCCGGTGTACGCCAACACGGCCGGCGCGGATTACGGCCCCGACCCCGTGGCCAACAGCCAGGTGCTCGCGGAGCAGCTACGCAACCCGGTGGAGTTCGCCGCCGGCCTCACCGCGCTGCGCGCGGCCGGCGTCGACGTGTTCGTCGAGGTCGGCCCCGGCCAGGTACTGACCGGCCTGGTCCGCCGTACCCTCGGCGACGACGTCGTCGCGGTCGCGGTCGACGCCGGACGCGGTGGCGACGGCGCGGCGAGCCTGCTGGCCGCCGCCGTCCGCCTGGCCGTGCTCGGGGTCGAGCTGACCGGCCTGAACCGGTACGCGGCCCCGCTCGCCGCGCGGCCGGAGCCGACCGGCCTGACGGTCACCCTGACCGGCGCCAACCACGTCTCCGAGTCGCGCCGCCAGGCCTACCGCGATGCCGTGACCGCGCTCGCGCCGATCGCGGCCAGCCGCCAGCTCGCCGCGATCCCGGCGCCGGCGCCGCCCGCCGTGGAGATGCCGGCCGCCGCGGCTTCGGCCGTGGCGACTTTGGTGGACGCGACGCCGGTGGCGACGCCGCCTGTGCGGCCGGAGCCGGCGCTCGTGCCCGAGTGGACATCCGCGCCGGGAGCGATGGTGCCCGCGGCCACCGCGGCCACGCCTGAGCCGGGCCCCGTCGCCGCGTTCGCCGCCGGCGCCGCGGGGCCGGCGGGTTCCGCCGCCGCGGCGGCGGAACTGAGCACGCTCGCGCGGGACCACCTCGCGCTGCACGGCCAGTTCATCGAGGGCCAGCTGCGGGTCGCCGAAGGGCTCGTCGACCTGCTGCGCCAGGCCCCTGGCGACGGCGTGGCCGGTCAGGAGATCGGGCTCGCCGCGCAGGCCGTGGCTCACCAGAGCCTTGCCACCGGCGACGCGCATGTGCGCGTCAACGAGATCCTCGCGTCGCTCGCCACCCTCGCGCCCAGCGGAGCGGTCGCGACCGGCCTGTCCGCCGGCGGGTCGGCGGCGGGTGGCCTGTCCGCCGGCCGATCCGGAAACGGGCTGGTCGGCGACGGCGGCCCACACGGCGACCAGCCCAGTGGCATCGGCCAGCCACCGGTGGCGGCCAGTCTCACCCATGCGATCCCTGCCCAGGCCGGACCGTCGGCCGGCGGCTACCTGAACGGCTCGTCCAACGGGCACGCGCCGAGCACGCACCCCGCCGCCGGTCCGGACCCTGACGTGGCGGCACCCACGGCCTCGGCCTTGGAGAGCTGGCTGCCGGCGGGAGCGACCGACCTGCTCGACCGCCCCGCGCCGGCGAGCTTGCCGACTGCCGCGGCTCCGGCTGTGGATTCGGCGACGGTGTCCGCGGCGGTTGCTGAGGTGGTGGCGGGGAAGACGGGCTATCCGGTGGATGTGCTGGATCCGTCGATGGCGTTGGAGTCGGATCTGGGTGTCGACTCGATCAAGCGGGTGCAGATTCTGGGTGCGCTTCAGGACCGGTTCCCGGGTGTGCCGGCGGTGGGTCCGGAGCGGCTCGCCGAGCTGCGCACGCTCGCCGACGTGGCCAGCTTCCTGACCGACGGCCTCGGGCTCACAGCCGGGACGCCGGCGGCGGTGCCCGCCGCCGTGCCGCCCGCCGTCGCGCCCTCCTCGCGGCCAGTCCCGGCCTCGCCGGCAGCCGGCGGCGCCGGCCAGCCTCGCGACGCCGCCGACGACAGCGCCGCCGCGGCGGCGGCCGTGGTCGAACGGATGCCGTTGGCGCTGCGGCGTATACCCGCCGCCGACCCACTCGACATTCCGTTCGGCACCGGAGCACGCGCGCTCATCATCAACCTCGGCGGCAGGGCCGCCGCCGCGTCCGAGGCGGACGACACCGGTGACAGCCCCGCCTCCAGGCTCGCCCGTCGCCTGGAGGCCGAAGGGCTGCGCGTCGACGTCGTCACCGTCGGCGCGACCAACCTGCCGCTGGACGCGGACCCCGGTCATACCAGCACCGGGCTCGCCGGCTGGGACGGCGGTGACGCGGAGGCCGCCCTCGCCGCCGTCGAGGACTTCACGCGCCTCGACCTCTGCCTGCTCCTCGTCGAGCCGACCGGCCTCGACAGCCGCGCCGAGGGCGCTCTCGTCGACCAGCCGGGCGCGGTGAGCGCCACCCGGAGGCTCGCCGACGCCGTGCTCATCGCCGGCCGGCTGGTCGACGCGCTGCGCACGACCGCGGCGGCTGGCCGGCGCGCGGCGTTCGTGGCCGTGACCCGGCTCGACGGCGCGCTCGGCCACCGGGGTGACGCCCCGGCGGCGGCCGCCATGACGGGCGGCGTCGCGGGCCTGGTGAAGACCCTGGTCCAGGAGGCGCCCGAGATCTTCTGCCGGGCGGTCGACGTCCATCCCGCTCTCGACGCGGCGGCGTTCACCGGCGCGGTCCTGCGGGAGGTCACCGACGTCGCCAGAGATGTCGTCGAGGTCGGAGTCGGCGAGGACGGTCTGCGCTGGGCTCCCAGTTATCTGTCCGCGGGTGACGGCTCGCGGGGCCAGACGCGGCCGGATGTCGTCGTCGACGGCGACGACCGGCCGCCGGTCGACGGGTCAGACGTGCTCGTCGTCACCGGCGGGGCGCGCGGCATCACCGCCCGCTGCGTCGAGGCGCTGGCCGTGGCCTGCCCGGCCGAGCTGGTCCTGCTCGGCCGGACGGAACAGGAGGACGACCCGGACTGGGCCCAGGGCGTGTCCGACGACCGGCTCAAGGCGGCACTCGTCGCCGCGACCCGCGCCGCCGGCGGCGCGCTCGACCTGCCGGCGGTGGACGCGGCCGCCCGGCGGGTCACCGCGTCCCGCGAGGTGCGCGCCACACTGGCGGCCCTGGCCTCGGCCGGCGCGAGCGCCCACTACCTGGCCGTGGACATCGCCGACCCGGCCGCCACCGCCCAGGCGCTGGCGCCGTGGCGCGAGCGGGCGACCGGCGTCGTCCATGGCGCGGGGGCGCTCGCCGACGCGCTGCTGGCCGACAAGTCGCCCGCGGCGGTCCGCGCCGTGCTCACCCCGAAGCTCGCCGGGCTGTCGTCGGTGCTCACCGCGCTGCGCGACGCCCCGCTGCGCCACCTGGTGCTGTTCGGCTCGGTGGCGGGCGCGTTCGGCAACCCGGGCCAGGCCGACTACGCGGCGGCGAACGAGGCCCTCACCCGCCTCGCCGCCACCGCCCGCCGCCGGCTGGACGGCCGGGTGGTCGCCGTGAACTGGGGCGCGTGGGACGCAGGCATGGTCGGCGCCGACCTTCGGGAGCTTTTCCTTGCCAGGGGCGTCACGCTGCTCGAACCGGCCGACGCGGCCGCGCGCTTCGTCGCGGAGCTCCTCGACGGCACCGGCCGGCAGGCCGCCGTGGTGGTCGGCGCCGCCTCGCCGCTGACCGGGCCGGCTGACACCCCCATGGGCCCGGCCGTCGCGACCGCCTGGGAACGCCGGCTCGCCGCTTCGGTGCCGTTCATCGCCCACAGATCGCTGGCCGGGCTGGAGACGGACCCGGTGATCGACGACCACCAGATCGGCCCGTCACCGGTTCTGCCGGCGACCGCCGGCCTCGGCTGGTTGATCAACGGTGTCGAGCGGGCGGTGCCGGGCCTGCGGGTGGTCGGCGCGGAGGACTACGAGGTGCACAAGGGCGTCGTGTTCGACGGCTCGCACCGCCGCGACTACTGGCTGGACGTCCAGCCAGGCCGGCCCGCCGCCGCCGACGCACGCCCCGGCTCGCCCGCGCGGGTGCGCGCGGTGGTCCGTGGTGATGGCGGCACGGCGCTGCCCCCCTCGCACTACGCCGCGACGCTGCTCCTCGCTCCCGCGCCGCTGCCTGCGCCGGCACCCACCGCCGGCGCCTGGCCGCCGGTCATGCCGTGGCCGCCCGCTGACGCGACCGACGCGTCCTGGGTCTACGCCGAGGGCGTCCTCTCGCACGGTCCGCGGCTCGCCGGCATCCGTCGGATCCTCGTCCGCGAGCGGACCCGGCTCGTCGTCGAGTGCCAGCTCGCCGAGACGCCGCTCGCGGCCGGCGCGTTCGCCGGCGCGCTGCACAGCCCCGGCCTCGCCGACGTCCTGGTGGCCGCCGCGTCGCTGCTCGGCCGCTGGTACCTCGGCGACATGGGCTGCCTGCCCCTGGGCATCGGCCGGGCCGAGCTGTTCGCGCCGCTGCCCGACGATGATCCGTTCGTCACCGTCGTCGACGACCTGCGGCCCCGCTCGTCGGGCGTGACGGTGACGGTCACGGCATACCGCCCGGATGGGCTTGTGCTGCAGCGGCTCTCGGAGGTCTCGCTCGTGCCTACGCCCGACATGGCCGAGCACATCCGCGCGGCGGCTCGCCGACGCGACGCCCGGACGGAGGCCTGACGGTGACCAGCCCGACCATCACAAGCGCGGCGCACGCGGACCGCGGCGGTGCCGCGGCCCTGGATGTCCTCGACGAGCTCGCCTTCGACGGCGACCCGGCCGACCCGAGCGTCTGGACCGCCGTCACCGGCGGCGCTCCAAGCTGGGACGACAGCGCGGGCGAGCCCGCCGATATGGCCAGCGGGGACCCGGCGTCGGGCGAACGGGGTGACCTGGCGGCCGAGCTGGTGGGCCAGCTGCGTAGGGGGCTGGTCGCCGCGCACGCTTCGGCGCTGCGAGTCCAGACCGCGTTCGCCGACCAGGCATTGACGCTGCTGCGCGAGGCGGTCTCCGCGCCCGTGCCGTCGACGGCCACCACGGCCGTCAGGCCGCCCGTCATCGAACCTCCGGTCATCGAGCCGCGGGTCGCTCTGCCGGCCGAGATCACAGTGGCGACCGAACTCACCCCGGCCATGCCGGCGGACACCGGCGGCTGGCTGACGCTGCCCGCGCTGCTGCGAGCCGCCTGGGCGGAGCTTGCCGCCCGGTCGGCGCACCTCGCCAGCCTCCCGCCGGGCGGTCTCGAACTGACCCGTGCGACTGTGCGGGCCCTGGGCCCGCTGCCCGCGGCCGGTGAGCGGCTGTGGCTGCACGCGACGACCCGGACCGCCGGCGGCGTCGCCGGTGCGGCCGGCACGGGCGGCACCGACGCCGGCCTCACCGTCGAGATGCGGATCGACGGGCCGTCCGGGCCGATCGTCCAGGTGACCGACTGCCTGCTGTCGCTGGCCACCGCGGGCGTCGACCGCCCAGCGGCGCGCGGCGGCGCGGGCGGTGCGGTCACCCGGCCCGCCAGCCGGGAGCCGGGGCCGTACGCGTGGACACCGCGTTGGACGGAGCCGGCGTTCAAGCCGCTCGCCCGCGCGGCCGTGAACATGCTCGACGCGGCGGCGCTGGGACAGCTCGCGCGGGGCGACGTCGCGGGTGTCCTCGGCGCTGCCTACGACCAGGAAGGCGCGAATCCCGCGATCCGCCTCGCCGGGCCGTGGCCGCTCGCCGCCGTCACCGAGCTCGCGCCGCGCGGCGGTCAGCTCGGCCGTGGCCTGCTGCGCGCGGCGGCGTCGCCAGTACCGCCGGCCGGTGTGCCTGGCGCGGACACGGCGCTGTGGGCGCTGGACGCCGCCTGGCAGGCCGTCTCGGTCTTCGCGCTCTACCTGGGCCTGCACCTGGTGATGGCCGACAGCCACCTGGACGTCGCGCTGCCCGACCCGCGCCTTGTGCTTCCCGACGGGATCGGCTTCGCGGACGTCGAGATCCACGACACCGCCGGGCTTGGCGCCGCCGGGTTCGACACGGCCGGGCCCGAGGTGGAGCTGGAGCTGACCGTCACCGACGTCGACCTGGTGCCGCGGCCGTGGCTGCGCGGCGACGTGGCGCTGCTTGCCGGCGGGCGGCCGGTCGCGACCGTGCGGGGGATGGCCGTCGCCGTCCGCGAGGCTCCCGGCGCGCCCATCGCCCCGCTCACCGGCGGGGAGGTGCCCGGCTTCCTCGGCCGGCGCGGCCCCGACGGGACCAGGGCGCTGCTCGGGGAGCTGCACATGGCGCACGGCGCCCGCGGCGACCTCGCCATCGCGCTCGGGCCCGAGTTCGCCTCCTCGATGGGCCGGCGCGCCTGCCGGCTGCCGGGCGGCGGCCTGCGCCTCGTCGACCGGTTCATGTCCGTCCAGGGGCGGCGCGGCGAGCTCGGCGGCGGCGCGACCGCCGTCACCGAGTACGACTCGCCGGCCGACGCCTGGTACTACGCCGACAGCGCCACGCCGACGATGCCCAACGTCATCCACATGGAGACGTCGCTGCAGTCGGCGCTCATGCTCGGCTACTACCTGGGCGCCACCCTGACCGCCCCGGACGAGCAGTACTGCCTGCGCAACCTCGACGGCACCGCGACGCTGCTGCGCGACGTCGACCTCGCCGGGCGCACGATCCGCCAGACCTCAACGCTGCTGTCCACCACCGTGCTGACCGGCGCGGTCCTGCAGAACTTCTCCTACGAGCTGGCCGTCGACGGCGAGCCGTTCTACGCCGGCGAGTCGCTGTTCGGCTTCTTCAACGACACCACCCTGGCCAACCAGAACGGCCTCGACGGCGGCGACCACGTGCCGACGTGGCTGGAGCGGACCCGGCCGCCCGCCGCGGCGGCGCGCACCATCGACGTGGCCGGCCGCCGCGCGGCCGGCGCGCCGCTGTGCGCGACCGGCGCGATGGCGCTGCTCGACGAGGTCACCGTCGTCGACGGCGGCGGCGACCACGGGCGCGGCTACCTGCACGCGACCCGCGAGGTACGCGCCGACGACTGGTTCTTCTCCCGGCACTTCTGGCTCGACCCGGTGATGCCCGGCTCGCTTGGCATCGAGGCCGTCATCCAGGCGATCCAGGAGTGGATGGTCGACACCGGCCTGGCCGACGGGCTCGACGAACCGGTGTTCGTCCTGCCGACCGGCCTGCCGATGAGCTGGCGGTACCGGGGCCAGATCCTCGCCGAGGACGGCGAGATGACCATCGAGGCGCACATCCGCGAGGTCCTGCGCGGCCCGGGACGGGTCCGGGTCGTCGCCGATGCCAGCGTCTGGAAGCCGGGACTGCGCATCTACGGACTCACCGACATAGCGGCGGAGATCCGCGCCGCCGACGCGCGCGGCCAGGACGTGGGCGACCTCGTCCCGACCGGCGGGCGCGGCGAGCGCGGCGAAGGAGCCTGAGCATCGTGACGACACCACCCCCAGCCCTCGCACGACCGGCCCCGCCCATGACATCCGTCCCACCCCAGGCGGTCCGGCCCGCGGCGGGCGGCCCGCGCGCGGCCGGCCGAGGCGCCGACGTGCCGGCCACCCTCGACGCCGACGGTCTCGGACGCACGGGGCGCGACATCTACGCGGCGCTTGCCCGGGTGGGGAACCCCTGCCTGCTGGTCCGCGACCAGGCGGGCCGGCTCGCGGTGACCGCGGACCCGGCGGCCGCCCACGCCGCCGGCGCGGCGGTGCTCGCCGTCGCCCCGCCCACACTGCCCGAGCAGCTCGGCGCGGCCGGGTTCCGTGCCGACCACGGCGTCCGCCTGTCCTACATGACCGGCGCGATGGCCAACGGCATCGCCTCGCCCCGGATGGTCATCGCCCTGGCCCGCGCCGGCCTGCTCGCGTCGTTCGGAGCCGCGGGTGTCCTGCCCGACCGGCTGGACACCGCGCTCGCCGAGATCCGCCGCGGCGTCGGCGCGGCGCCGTTCGCCTGCAACCTCATCCACAGCCCGAACGAGCTGGAGCTGGAGCGGGCCACCCTGGCCGCCTGCCTGCGCCACCAGGTTCGCTGCGTCGAGGCGTCGGCGTTCGTGGCGCTCACCCCGCAGATCGTCGCCTACCGTGTCTCGGGCCTGCACCGCGACCGGTCCGGCCGGCCCGTCGCCAGCCACCGGGTGGTCGCGAAGCTGTCCCGCCAGGAGGTCGCGGAGCACTTCCTGCGCCCCGCGCCCGAGCCGATCGTGCGGGCGCTGGTGGCGGCGGGGACCGTCACCGCCGAGCAGGCCGAGCTGGCGAGGGCGGTGCCGATGGCCGACGACGTCACCGTCGAGGCCGACTCCGGCGGGCACACCGATCGTCGCCCGCTCGCGGTGCTCCTCCCGGAGATCATCCGGCTGCGCGACGCCGTCGCCGCCGAGCTCGGCTACCGGCGCCCGCCACGGGTCGGCGCCGCGGGCGGCATCGGCACGCCCGCGGCCGTGCTGGCCGCGTTCGCGATGGGCGCCGCCTACGTGGTCACCGGCTCGGTCAACCAGTCGTGCGTCGAGTCCGGCCAGTCGGAGCCGGCGAAGGCGCTGCTGGGCCGCGCCGGCCCGACCGACGTCGACCTCGCGCCCGCGTCGGACATGTTCGAGATCGGCGCCGAGGTCCAGGTGCTGCGGTCCGGCACGATGTTCGCCGGCCGCGCCCGGCGGCTGCTGGAGATGTACCGGGCGCACGACGGGCTCGAGGCGCTGCCCGCCGCCGACGTCGACTGGCTGGAGCGTTCGGTGCTGCGCCGCCCGGTCGCCGATGTCTGGGCCGACACCGTCGCCTACTTCAACCGCCGCGACCCCGAGCAGATCACCCGCGCCGAGGGCAACCCGAAGCGGCGGATGGCGCTGGTATTCCGCTGGTACCTCGGCCTGTCGTCGAGCTGGGCGATCTCCGCGGCCGCCGACCGGGTCACCGACTACCAGATCTGGTGCGGCCCGGCGCTCGGCGCGTTCAACGAGTGGGCCGAGGGCAGCTACCTCGCCGACGTGACCAGCCGCAGCGTGGTCGACGTCGCGGATGAGCTGATGCTCGGCGCGGCCTACGCCGCCCGGGCGGCCGCCCTGCGCTTCGCCGGCGGGTACCTGCCGGCCGCCGCGGCCGGCTACCGGCCACCCGCCGGCGCACCCGCCGGCTCCGTCGCCGCCACCCTCGTCGCCGGTGGCCCCGTCGCGTACCGGGGCGCGGCGTGAGCGCCTCCGGAGCGCCCGCCACCGCGCGGCCCGCCGGGGAAGCCGGCGCGGGCCGAGACGTCGTCGACCGGTCGGCGTGGCACCTGTGCGGGCGCTGCCGCGCACTGCTCTATGGCAAGCGGTTCCTCGCGACCGCCCGGGTCTGTCCCGACTGCGGCTGGCACGCCCCGCTGACCGCGCCGGAGCGGATCGCGCTGCTGCTCGATCCAGGCTGGTCCGAGCTCCCGACGCCCGAGCCGGCGGACCCCGACCCGCTGCGGTTCACAGACACCCGGCCGTACGCCGAGCGGCTGGCGAAGGCCAAGACGGCGACCGGCCTCGACGAGGCGGTGCTCTGCGCGCGCGGCCACCTGGACGGGGCGCCGGTCGTCGTCGCCGCCATGGACTTCCAGTTTCTCGGCGGCAGCCTCGGCTCCGCGGTCGGGGAGGCCATCACCCGCGCGGGGGAGCTGGCGCTCGCCGAGCGGGTGCCACTGCTGCTGGTGACGTCGTCCGGGGGAGCCCGCATGCAGGAGGGCGTGCTCTCCCTCATGCAGATGGCCAAGACCAGCCAGATGCTCGGCCGGCTCGACGAGGCCGGCGTGCTCACCATCGCGCTGGTCACCGATCCGACGTTCGGCGGCGTGGCCGCGTCGTTCGCGACCCTGTGCGACGTGATCGTGGCCGAGCCGGGTGCCCGGCTCGGCTTCGCGGGGCCGCGGGTGATCGAGCAGACGATCCGCCAGAGCCTGCCGCCGGGCTTCCAGACGGCCGAGTTCCTGCTGGAGCACGGCATCGTCGACCAGATCGTGCCGCGCGGCGACCTGCGCGCGATGCTGTCGCGCCTGCTGACCGTCGCGGCCTCGGGCCGCCGCGCGCCCGCCACGGCCCAGGCGGCCGACAGCCAGCCGGCGCCGAGTGGCGCCGCGCCGGCTGGTCCCGCGCCGTCGGGAAGCATGATCACCGACCCGTCGCGGCTGCCGCCCAGGCACCCGTGGGACGTCGTCCGGCTGGCGCGCGGGCTCACCCGGCCGACCACGCTGGACCTGGTCTCGCTCATGCTCGACGACTTCAACGAGCTGCACGGGGACAGGGCGGGTGCCGACTGCCCGGCCATGGTCGCGGGCCTCGGCCGGCTCGGCAACCTCGGCGTCGCCGTCATGGGAACCCAGAAGGGGCACACCGTCGAGGAGCTGACGGCGCGCAACTTCGGCATGCCGAGCCCCGCCGGCTACCGCAAGGCGGCCCGGGTGATGCGGCTGGCCGCGAAGCTCGGCCTGCCCGTCGTCACCTTCATCGACACGGCGGGCGCCCACCCCGGGATCGAGGCCGAGGAACGCGGCCAGTCGGTCGCGATCGCCGAGAACCTCCGGCTCATGGGCGCGCTCCCGGTGCCCGTCGTCGCGCTCGTCACCGGCGAGGGCGGCAGCGGGGGAGCGCTCGCGCTCGCCGTCGCCGACCGGGTCCTCATGTGCGCGAACGCCGTCTACTCGGTGATCAGCCCCGAGGGGTGCGCCGCGATCCTGTGGAAGGACCCGGCGGCGGCGCCGCGGGCCGCGGAGGCGCTGCGGGTCGACGCCCGCCAGCTGCTCGGCCTCGGCGTCATCGACGCCGTCGTGCCCGAGCCCGACGGCGGCTCGGGGGCTGACCCCGTACAGGCCGCCGCTCTCGTCGAGGCCGCGCTGCGCGACGTTCTCGGCGAGCTCGTCGGCCAGGGGCCGGCCGAACTCGTCGCCGGCCGGCACGCCCGCTTTCGCCGCTTTGGCGCGCCCGCGCCGTCCCCGGAGTCGCCGTCCACCGCATCCGCGCCGTCCGCCGAGCCCACGCCGCCGACCTCACCCGCGCCGACGGCGTCCACCGCGTTCCCGGCGGCCGGCGCCGACGCGCCACACGGGCAGGCCGACGGAAACGGGGGGCCTGTGGCCGACGGTGGCGCCGAGAAGGCAGACCCGACCGCCGCAGAGCAGGGAGCCCCCGCATGAGCACCATCAGTACCGCCCGCCGCCCCGACACTCCTCCATCCGGCGCGGACCTGGCCGGCGACGGCCATACGCCGCCCGGCGTCGCCGACCACTCCGGCCCGGCTCTGGCCGGCCTCGGCGTCGCCGACCTGGACCTCGTCCTCACCGCGGTCCGGCACAACGCTGTCGCGCTGTGCGAGGAGGCCGGCCGGCCCCCGACGCGCCTGCGCGTCACCGCCGGGCCGCTGACCGTCGAGGTCTCCTGGTCGGACGGCGGCTCCGCCGGCACGGCGGGATACGGCTGGGACGAGCCCACCACGAACGGCGTCGACCAGGCCGCCGCGAACGGCTGGTCGCGGCGCGGTGTCCCGGCGCCCCGACGGGACCTGGCGCCGGCGGGCGCCGCCACGGGCAGGGGCGCCGCACCGGGCGCCGCCACCGCCACCGGCGCGGCTGCCGACGACGACCGCCAGGCTGGCCGGGAGGCCGGTGGGCCGCCGGCCGCGGGCCAGATCGAGGTGACCTCGCCCAGCGTCGGGGTCTTCTACCACGCGCCCGAGCCGGGGGCGCGCCCGTTCGTCCGGGTCGGCGACACGGTCAAGGCCGGCCAGCAGCTCGCCATCCTCGAGGTGATGAAGCTGATGATCCCGATCGAGGCCAGCCAGTCCGGCCGGATCGTCGAGGTGTGCCGGCCGGACGGCGGCGGCGTCGAGTTCGGCGACCGGCTGTTCCTGCTCGCCCCGGTGGCCGCGGCCTGATGGTCACCACTGTCCTGATCGCCAACCGGGGCGAGATCGCGCTGCGGGTCGTGCGCACCTGCCGCGAGCTCGGCCTGCGCACCGTCGCCGTCTACTCGACCGCCGACCGGGACTCGGCCGTGGTCCACCAGGCCGACCGCGCCATCCACATCGGCCCGGCGCCCTCCGGGCGCAGCTACCTCAGCATTCCCGCGATCATCGAGGCGGCTCGGCTCGGCGGCGCGGACGCCATCCATCCCGGCTACGGGTTCCTCTCGGAGAACCCGGACCTCGCCGAGGTCTGCGAGGCCGAAGGGCTGACGTTCGTCGGGCCGCCGTCGGGGGTGCTGGAACGCCTCGGTGACAAGGCCGTCGCCCGGGCGATGATGGTGGCTGCCGGCCTGCCGCTGCTGCCCGGCAGCCACACCGCCCTCGACCACGCCGACGAGGCGCGGGCGTTCGCGGACTCCATCGGCTACCCGGTCATCATCAAGGCGGCCGCGGGCGGCGGCGGCCGGGGCATGCGGATCGTGGTGCAGCCGGAGGAGTTCCTACGCGCCTACACCGAGACCCGCGCCAGCGCGCAGGCTGTCTTCGGCGACGGCCGGGTGTATGTCGAGCGTTACCTGCCGTCGGCCCGGCACGTCGAGATCCAGGTGCTCTTCGACCAGTACGGCAACGGCGTGCACCTCGGCGCCCGCGACTGCTCGGTGCAGCGCCGCCACCAGAAGCTGGTCGAGGAGACCCCGGCCCCTGGCCTGCCCGCCGACCTGGTGGAGCGGATGGGCCGGGACGCGCTGCGTGGCACCGGCGCGGCCGGGTTCGTCGGCGCCGGCACGGTCGAGTTCCTCGTCGACCCGGACGGCAACTACTACTTCATGGAGGTCAACTGCCGCCTGCAGGTCGAGCACCCCGTGACCGAGATGGTCACCGGTATCGACATCGTCGCCGAGCAGTTCCGGGTCGCCGCCGGGGAGAAGCTCGACCTCACCCAGGACGCGGTCCAGCCGCGCGGCGCCGCGCTGGAGTGCCGGATCAACGCCGAGGACCCGGCCCGCGCCTTCGCGCCGACACCCGGCGTGATCGAGGAGTGCCACCTGCCCGGCGGGCCGTTCGTGCGGGTGGACAGCCACGCCTTCCCCGGCTACCGGATCCCGGCGATGTACGACTCGCTGCTGGCCAAGCTCGTCGTCTGGGCGCCGGACCGTGACGGCGCGCTGCGCCGGATGCGCGCCGCGCTCGAGGAGCTGCGGCTCGCCGGCCCCGGCGTGTCGACGACGGTGCCGTTCCTGCGCCAGGTGCTCGACGACTCCCGGTTCCGCTCGGCCACCCACGACACGTCGCTCGCCGACGCCCTCCGTCAGTCCGCCCCACCTGGTCTGGGCAGCCACGCTCGGTGACGCGGCGGGACCGGGTCGGCGGGCCCCGCGTCCACGCCGACGGGCCGGCGTCCACGCCGACGGGCCCCGCATCCACGCGAAGTGCCTGGCCATGGCAGAGTCGGGGTTTCTGGTGGTGCGGGGGCGGCCAGAATGACAGGGTGGGGGCTGTCGGACTTTGGCCGGGGTTTGGCGACGGAGGAGCCGGGTGCGTCCGAGCACAGGACTAGGAGACGCCACGCCGCTGCCGCGGCGAGTGCGTCGGCCGGTGCCGCCCGCGAAGGGGCCCGTCACGTTCGTGGACGACCCAGCCCTGCTGGAGCGCGTCGCCGAGCGGCTGCGCGTCCTCGACCTCCGCCGTCTCGCCGGTCTGCGCCGCCTGAACTAGTGCCGGTCGCGCGGAGGTGGCGTGGCCGGCAGAATGCGGGCGATGAAGCTTTCGGGCCGACCAGCTGAGGCCGTAGCCACGGGCGCGGTCACCGGCGCCGCCACGGGACCGGTGGCCCAGGGGCTTGGCGGGTCGCTGACGGACGTGCCGGGGATCGCCGTCGGGCATGCGCAGCGGATCGGCGGCGGGTGGCGGACCGGGGTGACCGTCGTCCTCGCGCCGCCGGGCGGGGCGGTCGGCGGAGTCGACGTCGCCGGCGGGTCGCCGGGGACCCGGGAGACCGATCTGCTCGACCCTCGCAACGCCGTCGAGCTGGTACACGCGGTGGTGCTGACTGGCGGGAGCGCCTTCGGGCTGTCAGCCGCGGACGGGGTGATGCGCCGGCTCGCGGACGCGGACATCGGCTTCCCGGTCGGGCCGGCGGGGGTCGTCCCGATCGTCCCCGGAGCGGTGATCTTCGATCTGGGCCGCGGTGGCGCCTCGCCGGCGTCACACGCGGTACCCGGGCCGGAGCTCGGCGCGCTCGCCTACGACAACGCGACCGCCGGGCCCATGACGCGCGGCACCGTCGGCGCCGGGACGGGCGCGGTCAGCGACGCCCTCGCGGGCGGGGTCGGCGGGGCGTCGACAGTGCTCGGCGACGGGACGACCGTGGCGGCGTTGGCCGTGGTCAACTCGGCGGGCTCCGCCGTCGACCCGCGCACCGGCCGTCTCTACGGCGACCTGGACGCCGAGCTACCTCCGCCGGACGCCCAGCTGCTCGCGGCCTGGCTGGCCTCGGACCGGGCGCCGAGGCCGTTCCCGCCGGACTTCGCCACGGCGGCCCACGAGTCCGGCCCGCGGGGCTCGACGCCCGCCCAGGCGCCGGCTCCGGGCCTGCTCATGAACACCACGATCGGTGTCGTCGCGACTGACGCCATACTGACGAAGGCCCAGTGCTGGCGGCTCGCCTCGAGCGCGCACGACGGGATGGCGCGGGCGATCCGCCCGGTGCACACGATGGTTGACGGTGATTCCGTCTTCGCCCTGGCCACCGGCGCCCGCCCGGCGGGCAACCTCAACGAGCTGCTCGCCGCCGCGGCGGACACCTTCGCCCGCGCCGTCGCCGACGCCCTTTACCAGGCGACCGGCTACCCCGACTTCCCCAGCTACCGCCAGCTCCTGCTCGGCGGCCACCAGTCGGCGTAGCTCCCGGTGTCAGCGCAGCGCGGAGACGAGGCGATGGTCACCGGCCAGGGCGTCGTCCGCCGTGGCGGGGGAGTCGGCGCGGGTGAGGATGGAGGCGAGGATCTCACCGGCGCGGACGGCGACGTTGGACAGCAGGGTCGACGAGATGCCGTGGGTGTGTTCGGTGGCTCCCGTGATGTAGACGGCGGCCGTGGCGGGACCGGCCGTGACCAGGCGGTAGTCGCGGGTGAACAGCGGGCGGCCCGCGTCGTCGACGCGGTACGCCTCGGCGGCCTCGCCGAGCAGCGCGCGCGGCTCCCGTGGCCGGTAGCCGGTGGCGAACACGACGACGTCGACGTCGAGGTCGCGTCGCTCGCCGGTTGGCAGGAACTCGACGATCGCGCGCACCCCGTCGTCCAGCCGCTCCAGCTCCGCGAGCCGGGAGGCACGCAGCAGGTGCAGGCGGCGCGGGCCGCGCACCTTCTCCTGGTAGACCCGCCGGTACAGGTCCTCGATGAGATCCATGTCGACGACGGAGTAGTTGGTCGAGCGGTGGTAGTCGGTGAGCATCCGGCGGACGTCCGGCGACGCCTCGAAGAAGTCGTCGACGGCGTCCGGGTCGAAGATCTGGTTGGCGAACGGGCTGTTGTCCGCCGGGCTGTAGCCGTAGCGGGCGAAGACGGCGTGGACCTCGGCGCTGGGGAACGTCCGGTGCAGGTGGTCGGTGACCTCCGCACCGCTCTGGCCAGCACCAATGACCATGAACCGGCCGTGCCGCAGCGGCGGCAGGTTGCCGAGCCGGTCAAGCAGATCGCGGTTGTGCCAGACCCGGTCATCCAGCGCGACGCCGGCCGGAAGCCGCGGCTCCAGCCCGAGCGCGACTACGACGTCGCGGGCACGGCGGACGACGGTGTGGCCGTCGCCGTCCTGGCTCACGACGTCGACGTGGGTGATCTCACCGTCCTCGACTACTGGGCGCAGGGTCGTCACCGTCTGGCCGTATTGGACCAGGTGGTCGAGCCGGCCGGCCGCCCACTCCAGGTAGTCGTGGAACTCGTGGCGCAGCGGGAACATCGTCTTGTGGTTGATGAAGTCGACCAGCCGCCCGAGGCCGTGCAGATAGGCCAGGAAACTGAAGTCGCTGGTCGGGTTGCGCAGCGTTACCAGGTCCTTGAGGTAGGAGACCTGCATCGTGGCGCCCTCGATGAGCATCCCGCGGTGCCAACCGAACCGCTCCTGGCATTCCAGGAAGACGGCACGCCGTCGGTCCCGCTCGTCAACGCGCGTGTTGTGCTCCTCGATCGCGATCGCCAGGGCCAGGTTCGCCGGACCGAACCCGACGCCGATGACGTCGTAGAGCTCCGACGCCGTCGTCTGCGTTGACTGCGGTGCCGCGGGATGCGGTCGCCCTACCACGGGTGCCTCCGGTGGGTGTGGGTGCGGGTTGGCTGGTGCGGAACGACGGCCGTCGTACAGCCGGGCAGGTCGGGCAGGGCGGGCAGCGGACGGGCGCCGGCGCGCCGGCGGAAACGCCGGCTCGCGCTCCCTGCGCGCCGCCGCCGTTCGGCCTGGTGGGGAGACCGCGCGGGCCGGCCTCTGTCGTCCGGTCGGCCGTGCCTTCTCGGGGCGTCAGCCGGTTCGCTCGCCAGGACGTGCGGGCGGGCGGGCGTGCTGACGGCCCGGGGCGCGGAGCTGGCCGCTCGGGGGAGGTGACATCCCCGACGCCGGCGAGTCCGGGGACCGCGGGTTGGGACGGAAGGGGCGGACGGCCAGCGCGGCGGTGTCAGGAGACGGCGCCGTTGACGCCGAGGACACCGGAGCCGACGCCGACGATGCCGGAGTCGACGACGTCGGGGATGGCATGGGCGGCCAGGTGACCGCCGTTATCGATGTCGATGTCGACGACCCGGACCTGCTCGCCCTCGATGAGGCCCGCCGCGGCCGTCAGCTCCTGGTCGATCTTGATCGAACCGACGCGGTGCGGGTCGGCCTGGGTGGCGGCGGCGCGATGGATCTTGCTTGTGAGCAAGGACCGGTACACGGGGACGTACTCCCTGGATGAGGCGTCGGGCTACTGGGTCATGCCGCCGGGCGGCGGGTGCAACGGTGCCTCGGTGCCGCGGGTCGAACGGTGCCGTGAGCGGCGGTTGGCGCGGCGGCGCGGGGCGACGGCGCGGTGTCACCCGCGCGCTGGTGGCGGCGGGCCGGGTACGTCGGGTGGTCAGGTCGGTTGCTCATGGTGACCATACCGGTGCATTTCGCGGCTCCTAAAGTTAGGCTAGCCTAAGTTGTCGTCGATGTCATGTGGCGACGTCCGCGGTCACGTCGCCGGGCCTCTCGTCGGGCCGGCCGGGGTCCGGGTGGTCCGGGTGTGGGTTCGCGGGGCGGGCCTCCTGTAACCGTCGGCCTGGCTGGCGGCCCAGCCCCTGGGTGGCGCGCCGGCCTGACCGGTAGGATTGCTGCTGGTTAAGTTAGGTTTCCCTAATATCCGTCTCGCCGCAAGGGCTGCCGCCGTGGTCGCTCTGCCGGATGGGAAGGCCCGAAGCGGGCGGTCGCGCTCGGCTACCAATCGGGAGGTGTGTCGCGTGCGCCGGCGGCACCCATCACCCGCGCTGGTCGTGTCGCTCGGTCTGCCGTCCCGCGCGAGATCACGTCGGGGAGCTCGGTCGACGGCCTCGTGTCGCGGTCCTCGTCTTACCTTTGGCCGTCATGGCCCGGCACGGCGGCTGCCGGTGCTGCTACACCTTGCGGTCGGGCGGTTACCGTATAGAGTCACGTGCTGACTACGGAGCGATGTCGCAAGCGGGCTGGAGGCAACGGTGAATCTCGCCCCGCGCCGCCTGGAGTGGGTGCCGCTCGCGTCGGATCGAGGGAGGTCGAGTGTGATCCGACGTCACGCGGACGCACGCTCAGGTGTCATGAATATTACGTATTCGCACGGTTACCGGCTGTTGCGCGATGAACCTCACCGTGACTGAGGCGCGGCCGTGAAGCATTGTTGGGAGAAACCGAATTCTGGATGGGTGAACCTGATGCATGTTGTGAGCGGCAACACTTCTTCTGCTCGTCGGAAGCCCCGGTTAGTAGCCGAGGCCCCCTCCGTTCCGAGCCAGCCGAGGCGGCTTCACCAGCCGCCCGCCGCGGCCACGCCAGGCCGCCCCAGCTGGGTGGCTGTCCGCCTGCACGCGGCCCTCTCAAGCGCCGACCGCCCGCTTCGGGCCCGCTCCCTCGCCTATGACCTCGGTCTCTCCGCCGCCGAGGTGACCGTCGAACTGCGTCGTATGCAGGATCTCGGCGTCGCGGCCTCGCGTGACCGCCGCTGGACCATCGTCGGGGCCGCTCCCACGACCGCCGACGCGCCGGCCGCCGCCCCCTCGCGCAAGAGCGCCTGAACCGTACCGGGCCGCGGGCGGCTGTTACCCTCGCCGTTTGTACCGGGTACGGACGCTGTTTAGGCCAGCCAGGCTCCCAGTGCGGGCCTCGGCCAGGGAATGTCGATTTCCTGACAACGGTCCGCCGGTGTACCCGGTGGCAAGACCCGCATCGGCCCTTTTGGGCGGCCCTTGTGGGCCGTCGCGGCCGGGGGAAATGACTCCTCGCCGCGGGACCGCCTCCCGCTGACCGAGTCCGATCGCCGAGCCCGATCGCCGGTGCCGGTGACGAGCCGCCCGGCCCCAGTGGCAGGCCGCTCGTGCCGGTGGCGGGTCCCGCGCCTAGACGGCCAGGCCGCCGGACGTGCGGGAGAACCGCCCGGGCAGTGATGGCTGGCCGCGCGCGCCGCCCGCCCTGGCCGCCGTTCCGCGCCGCGCGCTGTCTCCGGCAGCCGGAAACCAGGCACGCCGAGCATCCGCATCTCCGGAACGCCCGCCGATCGCGCTACTCTCCGAAGTATGGGGGACACGTACGGGAAGCGAGAGACGACCGGGCCGCAGATCTACCTGCCCTGCGAGGCGTGCCGGGACTTCCAGCGGGCGCGTTCGCGCGCGCTCGACCGTCAGGTCGTGCTGACCTGGCCGCCCGGCCGCCGGCCGCAGGGCTGCACCTGCAAACAGGTCCGGCGCGACCGTGACGGCTAGGGCTCCGTCGCCGGTCGCCGGTCGCCGTCGCCGGTTTTGACGTTGCTGACCCGCCTCCGACGCGGCTGTCGGACCGCGGCCAGCCTGTCGTGCCCGGATTGGCGATGGCCACGGTCTCGTAACTCGCGGGGCCGCCTGGCGAAACGTCGATGGGCCGTAATGGCAGGTAGACGGGTACCACCGCGCGGCGCCGCTGCCTGCCGGTGACGCGTGGCTCCGCCAGGCCAGGCCCCGCGAGGCGGCGATTCGCCGAGCGCCGTGGCCGGGTGCGTGCGGGCCGCGCCGATGCTCCGGCCGACGACTGGACGGCCCTGACCATGGGCCGCGGAGGCGAGGGACCTACGTGACGACGACACCGGACTTCCCGCTGCTCGACATCGGCCGTTGGCGCGACGGCACCGGTGACCAGCGCTACCGGTTCGCCTGCGAGCTGGACGTGGCACTGCGGCAGTCCGGGTTCCTGCTGGTCGAGGGGCACCGGATCAGCGCCGGGCTGCGGGCGGACATCCGCGCGGCCGCCGCGCGGTTCTTCGCCCTGCCGGCAGGGACGAAGGCGGCCTACGCGACGGCGGTCGGCGGGCGCGGCTGGATCGCGCCCGGCAGCGAGGCCAACGCCTACTACGGCCAGGCTGTCGACTCGACCCGCGCCGACCTCAAGGAGAGCCTGACCATCGGGCGTACCTTCGCCACCGGCGACGTGGACGTCGACCAGACGTGGTTCGCCCCCAACGTGTGGCCGGCCGAGTGCCCCGAGCTCGCGGCGCTCTGCGAGCGTTATACGGACGAGGTCCGCGGCCTCTACGCTGACCTGCTGCGGGCCTGCGCCGTCGCCTTCGGCCTGCCGGAGCCCTGGTTCGCCGAGCGGGTGCGCTCCAGCCCGCACACCCTCAACATCAACCGCTACCCGCCGCGCTCGCGGACCGGAACCCCGCTCGACGGCCAGTTCCGGGTCGCCCCGCACACCGACTGGGGCGTTCTCACGGTCCTCGACCGTCAGCCCGGTTACGGCGGCCTTCAGGTCCAGGACCGCGCCGGCCGCTGGATGAACGCCCCCTACGAGCCGGACGCGTTCACCGTCAACGTCGGCGACCTGCTGGCCCGCTGGACCGGCGACCGCTGGCGGTCCACCCGTCACCGGGTGCTCCCGCCGCCGGCCGAGGCCCCGGACGAGGAACTGATCTCCCTCATCGTCTTCCTCGAGGCCGACGTCGACACGGTCGTCGAGCCGCTCGTCGCCGGCACGGCCTACGCCCCGATCGTCGCGGGCACCTACCTGCTCGAACGCGCCAACGCCGCCACGGTCGCCTAACCTCGCGGCCACGGCCACGGCCACGGCCACGGCGCCGGTCAGGCCACCCTGGTCAGGTCGCGTCAGGTCGCGTCAGTGGGGCAGCTTCTTGTCGGCGCAGACGGACAGGGCGGCGCGGGCGTCGGTGTAGATGGAGGTCGTCTCGGAGTTCAGCGCGTCCCGGTAGACCACGGCGAACGGCTGGGAGAGGTCGCCGTACTTCTTCTTGTCGGCGGTGGCGGCGGCGACGCCCAGGTCACCGGCGGCCCGCAGCCGCCGCCAGTCGACGTCGGTGGGGTGGGTCAGGGTCGGCTTGGTCCGCACGAGCGCCTCGCAGGCGGCCTTGGCGTCGCCGGGCGCGGAGCTTGCGGCCTTGCTCCCGCCACCGCAGCCGGCCAGCGCCACCGCGGCCGTGAGTGTCACGACGGCGAGGACAACCCGAACCGGCCAGGCGTTCGTGAGCATGCTGCCATCATCGACCATCGACCGCGTCCAAGACAGGAGCCAGGCGGTTTCCACCGGCGATCCCTGAGGTCCCGAGCTAGCCGCTTCCGCTCCTGCGGGCCCACAGGACGGTGCCGTCCTCGAGGCAGATGACGAGCTCACCGTCGTCACGCATCCAGAGGTACGTGCCAGACCCGTGGGTACCCGAGTTCCAGTACACGGTCGTCTCGTCGGTGCCGTAGAGCACGAGGTCGCCGTCGTCGCGCATCACGGCGTAGGCCGCCGCGGTCCCGCTGGTCCCGGACTCCCAGGCGGGGGTGACCGGGCCGGGGCCTTCGGAGTACACGACGAGGTTCCCGTCGAACTGCAGGGCCGCGACGAACCGGCCGTTGCCCGACACCAGCTTCTGGCCCTGTTCCATCCGCTGGCCGGAGTGGAGGATGGCCTGCGCCGCGGCGGGCTGGGCCGTCTGCGTGGGCGGGACCTGCGAGCGCGTGCCGCCCGTCGGCGGCGTCGTGGAGCCCGCGGCGCTCGGTGCCGGCTGTGTCAAGGCCGGCGGCGGCGATGGCTCCGTCCCGACCAGGAGCGAGGATGTCGGCGTGGCGCCGGTGGGCAGGCCGGCACTGAGGCTGGTACCGAGCGACGGCTCGCTCACCGTGCTTGGCCCACGGCTGCGCGGTACCAGCATCAGGGCGAGGGCGACGACCACGACGATGGTGAACGCCGCCGGTATCCACCAGTGCGGCACCGTGCGGCGCGGCCCGGTGCCCGGCTGCTTCGCGGCGGTGCCCGGCGCCCGCTGCTCCGCGCCGCCCGCCAGGTCGTCGGGTGTCGCGGGCTCCTGGCTCGGGTCTACCGGTTCCTGGCTCGGGTGTACCGGCCGGCCGTCCGCCGGGGTGCCGCGCGCCCTGGGCGGGGTCCCGTTGGACAACGACGGCGGGCCGGCGGGGCTGGGCAGCAACGGCGGGAGCGTGGCGTGGATGACGGGCGCGTCGGCGACGAGGACATCGTGGGACGGGGGCGGTGCCGGGGCCGGGGTGGCGGGCGTGACGGGCAGGCCGAGCGCCGCCTGGGTGCTCCGGATCGCCGCGGCGAACGCGGCGGCTGACGGCCACCGGTCCTCCCGGTTGACGGCGAGGCCCCGCCGCAGCAGCGCGCGCAGCGGCCCGGACAGGCCTATGTCGGCGTCGCGGGGCAGGCCGTAGCCGACCCGCTCGATGAAGGCGCCCGTGCCCTCCCCGGGCAGCTGCTCGAACGGCGGCGTGCCCGTCAGCATCTCGAACAGCGTCGCCGCGAGGCTCCACACCTCCGACCTCGGCGAGAACCGGCCGTGGAAGAGCACCTCCGGCGCGGCGTAGGCCTGGGTGAAGCCCTTGACGGTGACGGACGAGCGGCCCGACGCCACCCAGACCGAGACGCCGAAGTCACTGAGCAGGGGATGCCCGTCGCCGGTGAGCAGGATGTTTCCCGGCTTCACGTCGCAGTGCAGGACCGGCGGGGTCAGCCCGTGCGCCCAGGCGAGCGTGTCGGCGACGAGGACGCCGGTGCGCAGGGCCTCGGCCTGGGTGAGCGGCCCACTGCGGCGCAGCGCCTTGGAAAGGGCGCCACCCGCGACGAACCGCATGCACAGCCAGGGGCGGCCGCTGGGGGTGACCCCGGCGCTGTGGACGGAGACGACGCCCGGGTGGGCACTCAGCCGGCCCAGCGTCGCGCACTCGAGGCGGAAGGCGGCGAGCGCCGCCGGGTCGTCCGTGAGCGGCCCGGTGAACAGCTTCAGCGCGACGGTGCGGCTCAGCGCCTCGTCGTACGCCCGGTACACCTGGCCGGCCGACCCGGATCCGACGGGCACCAGCTGGCGGAAGTTGGGCGGGAGGTCGCGGTCGAACCCGGAGTCCGCCGATGAATCGACCGTCATTCCCGTCCCCCGCACCGCTGGAGTCCAGCCCTTGTCAAGCCTACCGAGATCGGGATTAAACGACCGGTAAAGGCGGCGGTGCGGACTGTCCGTGCGGCGGGGGTGCACCGTCGGTGACGCCCCCGTAGGGAGCGTCCTTCCCGGCCGGGCCGACGGGCGGAGGCGCGCGGCCGCTCCGCGGGCCCGGTGGGAAGCCTTCTGCCTGGCGGGACCGCGTGCGGACTGGGCCGGCCCTCGTTGGCCGTGCCCGGCGCCGTCCTCATGATCAGGAGTAGCGGGTGAGGAAGTCGACGAGGTGGCGGGTGAAGACGGGGCGGGTGCGGCGTTCCAGGTGGATCCAGTGGCCGGCGCCGGTCAGGTGGACGACCTCGACCGACGGGTGGTCCTCGGCCAGCTGCTTGGCGTGGGCGGTGGTGAACACGGCACCGAGCGCCTCGTCGGCGGCGAGGAGGAAGACCGGCGCGGGCACCGGCGCGGACGTGTCGAGCGCGGCCAGCATCGAGCCGTCGAGGACCGCGTCGATCACCCGCACGTCGACGTGCTTGAGGCTGAACGCGGTCGCCTCGACCGCGTCGCTGGTGTAGGCGGCCCCCATCGTCGGCGCGGACGCGGGGCCGAACGACGTGTCGGCCAGCCGTTTCGCGATCTCGTCGATGGACACGCCCTCCCGCTGCCACTGGTCTGTGGCGGCCCGAAGCCGGGCGAAGACGGTCCCGGCCGGCGAGCCGGCGTCGTCGGCGCGGGATCCCTGGAACAGCGGCGGCTCCTCCAGGAAGAGCGCGGTGACGAGGCCGGGATGGCGCTGGGCCACGGCCCAGGCGACGGCACCGCCGAGCGAGTGCCCCACCAGGGTCGCCGGGCCGCCGACGACGTCGCGCAGCACCACGGCCACGTCGTCGGCGAAGTGGGGGAGCAGGTAGGCCTCGGGCGCGCGGTCGGAGCGGCCGTGTCCCCGGAAGTCGACCTTGACGATCCGCCGGTCGGCCGTGACCGCTGGAGGCAGCCAGTCCCACACGGTGCCGCTCGAGGCCAGGCCGTGCAGGAACACGACCGGCCGGCCGTCGGCGGGCCCCGCAAGATCGACGTAGACGCCGATCCCATCCCGGTCGACCCGCATGATTGCCCGTCTGCCCACCACCGTCGCCTCCGTCCTCGATCAGCGCCGGTCACGTCAGGCTAGACCGAGCAGGCTCCAGGCGCCGCTGTTACTGAACGTCCATTCATGAGATTGCGCGGATCCGTCCCGGTTGATCGCCGCGCGGCCTGACGGAAGTCCCGGCGTCGGAGAAATTCCTGCCGCGTAGCACAATCCCGGCCGTCAGCGGTGGTAGGCCCGCGGTGAGACCGCTGACCTCGCACCGCCGTGACCTGGGCCGACGATGCTCAGTTCGGTCGCCGCCGCCCCGCCGTGTCGCCAGTGTCGCGGCGCCGCCGGCCACGGCGGCGGGTCTGGCGCGAACAGGGCGCCCGGCGCGGTTCAGGGGCTGGACTGGGCGCGGCCGCGTGCGGCCACCGCGGCCCGCCTGGACGCCACGTCGCGCGTTCCCGGCTCCCACGTCTCGGCGAGCACGCCTTCGAGCAGATGCGCCTCGGTGAGGGTGGCCGTGTCGGCCAGCTGGCGATAGTGCCGCAGCAGCCGCCGCACGCCGCGCTGGTCGTTGCTGACGATGTCGGCGGCCAGCCGCCAGGCGAACGGCAGCAGTTCCTCGTGCGGCACGACGTGGTTGACGAGACCGAGGCGCATGGCTTCGTCCGCCGTGACGAAGTTGCCGGTCAGCGACATCTCGATCGCCCGGCGCAGGCCGATGGACTGGGCGAGCAGCACGGTGAGGCCGCCGCCGGGCATGATCCCGATCCGGGCGTGGGTGTCGGCGAAACGGGCGCGTTCCGACGCCACCAGGAGCGTGCACTGCAGGGCGATCTCGAGGCCGCCGGTGACCGCGACGCCGTTGATGGCCCCGATCACGGGTTTCGAGATGACGGGCAGGAACCGGAAGAGGCCGTCCTCGCCGCGCTCGGGACCAGTGCCCTCGGGCCGCTTCCTGGCCGAGGGTGCGGTCTCGCCCGAGACCTCCTTGAGGTCGACGCCCGCGCAGAAGGCCGGGTCCGCCCCGGTGACGATCACCGCGTCGACGCCGGGGTCGTCCTCGGCGGCGTTGACGGCGTCCCAGAGCGCGTACGTGACCGCGCGGCTGAGCGCGTTGCGCGCCTGGGGGCGGTTCAGCGTCACGGTCGCGACGCGGTCCGCCACCTCGTAGCGGACGACGGGCGCGTGGGCCGCCGCGTTGGGCTCATCGGCCAAAGGAATTATGTTCTCCGTCATCGGAACGTAATTCTCGCGCCCGGTCGACCCGAGGCGCAACCGCCGGGGGCGGCGCCTGGGCGCGGCGCCACCGGCTGACCGCGGCTACCGGTTGACCGTGGACATGTCGGCGTAGCGGTCACCGCGGACGGCGTCGCCGGCCGCGGCGAGCTCGGCCAGGTCCTCCGGGGTGAGTTCGACGGCGGACGCCGCCACGTTCTCCTCCAGGTAACGGCGCCGCTTCGTGCCCGGGATGGGCACCATGTCGGTGCCCTGGGCGAGCACCCAGGCGAGCGCGACCTGGGCGGGCGTGGCGCCGCGCGCCGTGGCGATCCGCTCGACCTGCGCGACCACGGCGAGGTTCGCGTCGAGGTTGTCGCCCGTCAGCCGGGGCATGTTGGCGCGGAAGTCGTCGGCCGCGATGTCGGCCGCCTTCCGGAAGGTGCCCGTCAGGAAGCCGCGGCCGAGCGGGCTGTAGGGCACGAAGCCGATCCCGAGCTCGCGGGTCGTCGGCAGGATCTCCGCCTCCGGCTCGCGGGACCAGATCGAGTACTCCGTCTGCAGCGCGGTGATCGGGTGCACCGTGTGCGCCCGCCGGATCGTCGCCGGTGCCGCCTCGGACAGGCCCAGGAAGCGGACCTTGCCCGCGGTGACCAGCTCGGCCATCGCGCCGACGGTCTCCTCGATCGGCACGTTCGGGTCGACGCGGTGCTGGTAGTAGAGGTCGATGTGGTCGATCCCGAGCCGGCGCAGCGACGCGTCGCAGGCCGACCTGACGTACTCCGGCCGGCCGCTGACGGGGCGTGCCGCCAGGTCCGCCGGGTCGTAGACGATGCCGAACTTCGTCGCGACGACCACCTCGTCGCGACGGCCGGCGATCGCCCGGCCCACGAGCTCCTCGTTCGTGAACGGGCCGTACCGGTCGGCCGTGTCGAGGAACGTCACGCCCAGGTCGAGGGCGCGGTGGATGGTGGCGAGGGACTCGTCGTCGTCGCGTCCGCTGTAGAAGTCGGACATCCCCATACAGCCGAGGCCCTGGGCCGAGACGACCAGCCCCTGGCCGCCCAGCGGGACCTGGGCCAGCGTCGACGAGGTCGACGTGGACAAGGCGGACGACGTAGACGGCGGTGTCGGTGACATCAGGTGAGCGTCCTCTCCGTGTTGAGCTCGCTCTTGCTCGCATACATCTCGATCTTTGTGTCGATGGCCTCGAGGTGGCGGCTGACCTCGGCCAGCCGCTCGGCGACCCGGCGGCGATGCCCGGCGAGCAGCTCCAGGCGCCGGGCCTCGTTGCCGTCCCCTGCCCGCACCAGGGCCGCGTACTCGGCGATCTGGCGGATCGGCATCCCGGTACGCCGCAGCGCCGTCAGCGTGCCGATCCAGCGCAGGTCCTCGGCCGAGTAGCGCCGGTGACTCGACGAGGCCCGGGCCACCCGGTCGCGCATCAGACCGGCCCGTTCGTAGTAGCGCAGCGTGTGCGCGGTGACTCCGCTGACCCGTGCCGCCTGGGTGATGCTCAGCCCGGGCCCGGTCTTCACGTCGGTCAGGGTGCATGACGTGTTACGAGCGTCCCGACGGTCCGTGTCGTCTCGGATACCGCCGCTGGCGGCGCGGGGCTCGGGCAGCCTCTGGGCGGTGCGACCATCGACCATGCCTCGACGCTAGAACTTCGAGCGCGCTCCAAGTCAAACATCGACCGCGACGCCCTGGCCGCCCGCCTGCCCCGGGCCGCCTCCTCGCCACCCAGCGCGCGTCAGCCGGCGGGCCGGACGGGGAACCCGGCGGCGAGGTGAGACAGCCGTGCGGTGAGCGCGTCCCAGGGAAACCGCGGGCCGCCGGCCGATGCCGCGTCCGGCTGGGCCGGGGCGAAGTCCTCCCCGTCGAAAAGGACGCGCACGCCCCAGGAACGCAACGCCGTGAGGCTCGCGGCGAAGGCGGGGTGCCGTGCGAGCTCCCGGTTGGGGAACGGCGCGAGCAGGATCGGTTTCCCGGCGCCGAGGCCCTCGTTGACCAGGCCGAGCACGAGGGTGTCGGATATGCCGGCGGCGAGCTTGTTCACCGTGTTGAACGTCGCCGGCGCGACGACGAACGCGTCCGCGGGCGGAAGCACGTCCGGCTCCTCGGGGCGCTTGTACTCGGAGCGCACCGGGTGCCCGGTCAGCTCGGCCAGGCGCGCCGCGTCCAGGAACTTCATCCCGGCCGGCGTCGCGACCACGCACACGTCCCAGCCGGCGGCGAGCGCCCGCTCGACGAACGGCTCGATCTCGCGCGCCGGCTGCCCGCCGCACACGAGGACGTAAAGCACCCCGAGCTCAACCCTGGCCATGCTCCGATGTCCTACCAGGCTCGCCTGAGGCCCGAGAGCGAACCATGCCCGTGACGTAAATGTCGCCGATACCGGCCGGGCTCGCTTACCCGCCGGTCGTCGGCGCTGCGGACAGCTCCCGAGCCGATCCCGGGAGTCTTGCCGTACATACCATTGGTATTCACTCGGCGACAGCGGGCATACCCGGCGGATGGTAGTCCGCCGCGGGTTTCTCCGCTATGGGGGCATCGGGCCGATCCCCTGGTAGGCCGTATCCGGCATACCGGGCGGAACCTGGCTCATGGCGCCCGGATAGGATCATCGACCTGCAGCCGTGTCCGGTCGAGGCGTGTCACCAGGAAGGGGCTGGTGGGCTCTGGTGCAAGGTTCAGGGGTAAGCGGCATGCTCGACGGCTTGACTCCCACGCACCGCGCCGTGGAGATGGAGGACCTGCCCGCCCTCCGGGACCTCCTGGACGCCGGCGCCGACGTCCACGAGGAACGAGACGGGTTTACGCTCCTGCACCGCGCGATAGACATGGAGCTGGACGCGCACGCGCTGACCGGTGAACCGCTGCACGTCGACATGACGGCGTACCTTCTCGCCCGCGGCGCGGACCCGCGCCGGCGGGGCGAGGGTGGGAACGGCATATCGGCGAGGCATATGGCCGTGTCGAGCGGTCACTGGCTGGCCACCTGCCTCATCGACGAGTGGATCCGCACCCACACCGACGGCGGCGACTAGACCTCGCGCCGACGAGTATCGCCCTCCCGCCGGATCCGCGGGCGCCCGAGAGCGTTTGCGGGCGTCCACGGATGTCGGCGGGCGGTCGCTGTCAGCCGAGGTAGGGGCGTTCGGCGCGCAGCTCGCGGCGGGCGATGGTGCGCCGGTGGACCGCGTCCGGGCCGTCGACGATGCGCAGGGCGCGCGCCGAGGCGTAGAAGTGGGCCAGCGGCGTGTCGTCACTGACGCCGGCGGCACCGTGGACCTCGATCGCCCGGTCGATGACCGCGGTCGCCACGGCCGGCGCGGCGACCTTGATTCCGGAGATCTCCGTGGCGGCGCCGCGCGCGCCATGCCGGTCGATCAGCCAGGCCGTCTTGAGCACGTACAGCCGTACCTGGTCGATCTCGATCCGTGAACGAGCGATCAGGTCTCGCACCACGCCCTGATCGGAGAGCGGCCCGCCGAACGCCGTCCTGCTCTTCGCCCGCTCGACCATCAGGGCAAGCGCCCGTTCGGCCATCCCGATCGCCCGCATCGCGTGGTGGATCCGTCCGGGGCCGAGACGCGCCTGCGAGATCGCGAACCCCTCGCCCTCGCCCGACAGCAGGTTGGACGCCGGCACCCGGACATCCTCGAACACGATCTCGGAATGGCCGTGCTGGTCCTGGAAGCCGAACACCGGCAGGTGGCGCACGACCGTGACCCCCGGCGTGGCCAGTGGCACGAGGATCATCGACTGCCGGCGGTGCGGGTCCGCGTCCGGATTGGTCTGGCCCATCACGATGAGGATTTCGCACCGCTCGTCCGCGACACCGGTAATGAACCATTTCCGGCCGTCGATGACGTACTCGTCGCCGTTGCGGACGATCGACGTCCGGATATTCGTCGCGTCCGACGAGGCGACGGCGGGCTCGGTCATCGCGAATGCCGACCGGATGTGCCCGTCCTTCAGCGGCTCCAGCCAGCGGGCCCGCTGCTCGGAGGTGCCGAACAGCTCCAGCGTCTCCATGTTGCCGGTGTCGGGCGCCTGGCAGTTGATCGCCTCCGGGGCGATTACCGGCGACCACCCGGAGATCTCCGCCACCGACGCGTAGTCCACGTTCGACAGGCCCGACCAGGCCGGCAGGAAGAGGTTCCACAGGCCGCGTTTGCGGGCGGAGGCCTTCAGCTCCTCCATTACCGGTGGGTACGCGTGCTCGCCATGCTCACGCAGCCAGTCGCGCCATACCGGCTCAGCCGGGAACACCTCCTCCCGCATGAAGTCCCACATCCGCTCGCAGGTGTCGCGCGCCTTGGCCGACAGCTCAAAGTCCATGGCCGTCTCCCGTCCTTCTCAGCAGTTCGGGCTCCCCGCCGCCCGAGGCTTTCCCACTGTCGGAGTGTCCCGGCTGACCCGGCTGTCCCGGGCCTCCAGATGACCCGGCTGTCGCGGGCCTCCAGGTGACCCGGCTGTCGCGCTTCGCCTTCGCCGCCGACCGGTCCGGGCCCTCCCAGGATGATCGGTGCCCCGGCTCATCCCTTCCAGCGATCCAGGCCGTCGAGAGCGATCCGTTCGGGCGCGCCGGACAGGTCGCCGAAGTCCTGGCCGGCCATCACGCCGGCGGCCGCCCGGGCGGCGACACCCTGCGCGATCGCGGCGAACTTGAAGTGGGCGAAGGCGAGGTAGGCGCCGAGGTCCGCGAGGTCCGCGCCACTTCGCGACGCATAGCGCTCGACGAGGTAGACCCGGCCCGGGAAGCCGGGCTTGGCCATGACCGCCGGGATCAGCAGCGGCGACCGTTCGCCTGGCTCGGTCCAGTAGAAGAGGAGCATGCCCAGGTCGGCCAGCGGGTCGCCGAGCGTCGACAGCTCCCAGTCCAGCACCGCGCCGATCCGGCTCGGGCCCTCAGGGTGCATGAGCACGTTGTCGAGGCGGTAGTCGCCATGCACGACGGACGGGCGTGCGGGCTCGGCGAACGGGTGTGCCGCCAGCCGGCGCCCCAGCTCGTCCATCGCCGGCACGTCGCGTGTCTTCGCGGCCTCCCACTGGCGCGTCCAGGTCCGCACCTGCCTGGCCATGAACCCGGAGTGCCGCCCGTAGTCGCCCAGCCCGACCGCGACCGGGTCCACCGCGTGCAGCGTCGCGAGCGTGTCGACCAGCGCGTCCGCGATCGCCGCCCGGCTGGCGCCGTCCTCGGCGTAACCGGGCGGGAGCATGTCGCGGATCGCGTGCCCCGCCACCTTCTCCATCACGTAGAACGGCACGCCCAGCGGGCCGGACTCGTCGCGGACGAGCAGGATGCGCGCGACCGGGACGCCCGTGCCGGCGAGCGCCGCCTGGACCCGCGCCTCCCGGCCCATGTCGTGCGCGCCGCGCAGGATGTGCCCCGACGGCGGCCGCCGCAGCACGACCGACCCCGCCGGGCTTAGCAGCTCGAACGTCAGGTTCGACTTCCCGCCCGCGATCAGCCGCGGCTCGATCGTGCGCCACCCGTCGTCGCCCAACGTCTCGGCCAATAACGGGCCCACCAGCTCCGGACGGGTCAAACCGTCGAGTTCACCCACGTTGCCGCCTCTCCAAGCCAGGTGCCCGGTGCCGCCCGGAACCGGTCAGTCCCACGCCGATCCACCGCATGGCTTCCGAGCCATCACATGCGACCCGAGCCGCCACAGGCGTTCCGGGCCACCACAGGCGTTCCGGGCCACCACATGCCGCCCGAGTCGTCCCGTGCCATCCACCAGGTTGCCGTCGTAAAGATCCACTCGCGTCGTCGGCTCCGCCGCCACCGGGGTGGCGCCGGCGCCGAGGTGAGCTCCGCGACAGACGCCCCCGGGCAGAACGAGGCAATGGAATCCGATTGTTGTCGACCGTTGGCGGACGTGTACTCGTCAGTGTGACAACGATCCGGCCAAGGAGGCGACTATGGCTGCCCGCGGCGACGGCAAGATCGGGCGGGTTGTGTCCGGGCTCGTCGGGCGGGCCGTCGCCGTCGGGCGGGCCGGGCGGCTGCGGGCTCTCCTCGAGGCCGGCATCGTTCCCGATCTGTCGGGCGGGTCGTCGGCTGGAGCGGCGACGCCCCGAGCATCCCGCCGCGCCGCGCCGGCTGCCCCGATGCGGCCGCAGTCCCGGCACACGCTGGAGCTTCTCGCGATATGCGCCGCCAGCCTCGTTCCGTGGACGATCCTTCTCGCCGTGACGCTGCCGGAGAACCGCGAGGTCCACCAGTGGCGCGCCGCGTGGGTGGGCTTCGACTCGATACTGATCACGGCCATGGCGGCCACCGTCGTACTCGGCTGGCGACGTCACCGCGCCGTGTTCCTGACCGGACCGGCTACCGCCGTCCTGCTCATCTGCGACGCATGGTTCGACATTTCGTTTGATGTCGGTACATCCGATGTCTGGGTGTCGGCCGCGCTCGCCGGCTTCGCCGAGCTTCCGCTCGCCGCCTTCCTCATCCAACGCTGTTACCGGCTGCTCCCGTCACCGGTGCGCTCGGGACAACGTCCGATCCGGGCCGATCCCGAGATACCCCGGCAACCGGCTCGTCCGCGAATCCTCACCACCACCGCGAACGCGGCGACGGACCCGAGCGGAACGGGAGAACCCGCGCCGATCAGGATCGGCGTCATCCTCGGTTCAGAGCGGCCCCATCGAGGGGGCGAGCAGGTGGCCACGTGGGTCCGCGACGTGGCCTCGCGCCGCGGTGACGCCGAGTTCGAACTGGTCGCCCCACACGACTATTCGCCGCCTCCGCCGGACGTGCCGCTGTCGTCCCTGGCCAGCCATGACCGGCACGACCACGCGACTGAGTGGGCAGCCAGGATCGCTTCCTTGGACGGGTTTGTCATAGTCGCCTCGGACCGCGACCACGGTATTTCCCGGATGTTCGAGGGCGCGCTCCAGCGCCTGTACGCGGAATGGAACAACAAGGCTGTCGGGTTCGTGTCGTATGGCGTTGTCGGCGGCCAGGCGGTCGAGCGCCTGCGGCTGATCGCTGGTGAGCTGATGATGGCGGATGTCCGTGAACGGTTGGTTCTGTCGCCCATGGCCGATTCCGGGCCCTCCGCCGTCTTCGAGGCCGGCGACGAGGACCTGGCCGCGCTGCACACGATGCTCGACCAGGTCGTCAGCTGGAGCGCGGCGCTCGCTCCGCTCCGCTCTGTCGCCGCTGCCTGACGACCCATCGTCCGGGGTCGACCTTCCGGCGGGTGCGGCTCGTTCAGGGGCCGCCGGCTGATTCCAGCTGGTGCCGCAGGGACCAGTAGAGATTCTCCAGATCGCGGTCAGTCTCGCCGGTCCACGAGGGGTTTGCCTGTTCGGCAAAGAGATAGGCGCCGTACTCGCTGGTCATCGAGACGTGGTCGCCGGATGCCGCGTGGGCACGCATCCGCAGCGCGAACAGACCGGGATGCGCGGGGTGGACGACGAGGCCGCCCTGCGTGGCGGCCAGGGCGGCGTCGGGACTGCCGGACCGCAGGTGTTTCTCACCGAGCAGGAGAGCGGCCCGCAGGGCCTTGAAACGGCGGGCCGCATCGGCATCCGTCCCGAGGGCGGGTGGCGGTGGGGGAGGGTCAGCAGGCCGCAGTACTTCCACCGAGATTGGCCCGCTGTCCGAGGAGTCGCCGTCCGGGCCGGCGACCGAGATCGTGTCCGACTCGGACTCCTCACGGCGGCGGCGCCGGGAGGAGGAGACGGAGGCGACGGTCGCGGCCCCGAGCAGGCCGGCGGCGGTCACCCACGTCTCGGCCTGCCATTTCGGGACGTCATGCGCACCCCGGCTCGGCCCGATGTGTTCCGCCGTCCCATCGCTTCCCGAGCGGCCATCGGCCGTTCCGCCGGTCCCGGGCGTCTGGGGTCCGGTGCCGGTGCCGGGCGAGGGCGCTCCGGGACCGGTCGGCGAACCGCTCGCCGTCGTCCGGCCGGGAGACGCCGGGCCGGCGGCGGATGACGGCCCTGCCTCGGGTGTCGTCGTCGGTGACGCGCCCGGCGTGGCCAGCGTGCTGGCCGGCGGCGTCGGCCGTGGTGTCGGCGCGGGTGGTGGCTGCGCGCCGCCCGGCGACGCCGTGGGCGGCTGCGTCGACGTCCGCGGCGTTTCCCCTGCGGGCGCGCCCCCAGGTGATGCCGGAGTATCGCCGCCGCGTGGAGCAGGAGCCCCGCCCGGAGCAGGAGCCCCGCCCGGAGCCGGAGCACCGCCGGGAGCCGGGGCACTGCCGGGAGCCGGGGCACTGCCGGGAGCCGGAGCGCCGCCTCCAGGAGCCGGGGCGGCGCGCCCGGCCGCGTCCAGGACGGGCAGCGCGAGCCGCATACCCGGATTGATCAGGTCCGGGTCGGCGAGGCGGTGGCCGGAGGGATCGGCGGCGCCGCGGTTGGCGGCGAAGACGGTGTCGACCGCGGCGGGCATCTGGGCGGGAGCCGCCTCGGGGTAGCCGTCCTCGACAATCGACCAGAGAGACTCGCCCTGCTGGACGGTGTGGTTACCGGCCGTGGGGAGCAGCGCGACCGGCTGCCCGTCACCCCCGGCCGCGCCGGAGACATCCGGTCCGGCCGGACCGTTTGGGTCCTCCGCATCGACTCGACTGGTCGGGTCCCCGGAACTAGGACCGGAGCCGTCGAAGCCGAAGCCGAAGCCGAAGCCGGAGTCGGAGTCGGAGTCGAAGCCGGGATCGGCGGAGGCGACTGGACTGACTGGGTCGACCGGACCGGTCGACGAGGCAGGCCCAGCCGGAGTGTCGACGCTGTGGTTCATCGGGCTGGCTGTGTCGGCCGGGCCCGGACTCGCGGTCGCGGTCGCGACGGTGGCCGGGCGCTGGTCCTGCTCCGTGGTTGCGAGCGCGGCGCGGCTGGACATCAGGGCCGCCACGACGACGCCCGCGGTGGTGACCAGGCGGGCGGCGCCCCGCCGGACGAACGGTGGTGCCGGCGCCGCGTGCCGGCGCCTGCCCCGCGCCTCGTCGGCGGCTCGCGCGGCCGGGCCGGACGGGGCCGCCTCACCGCTCGGCCTGCCGCCTCGACCGCGACGCGTGCCGCTCGGCCTGCTGCCCGGCGCGCCGGGCTCGAACCGTCCGCTGCTTCTGGCTGCCCCGCTGGTCCCTCCCGGCCGGGCGGCCCGGTCCCGGCCGGTCGCCCGTGCCCGCTGGGCGGCGATCTCGAAGCCGACGCAGACGACGAGCCATGCCCACAGCAGCCAGCTCACCGCGGCGACGACATCCCACCCGGCATACGGCTGGCCCGCCATGGGCAGCGGGTTGGCTCGCCAGGCCCACAGCACGACGGGGACGACGACCAGGAGCGCGACGAGCGACGCGAGCGCGGCCAGCCCACGGAGGATCTCGGCCACACCTGGCCAGCCGGCCAGCGCGCCGTCACCGGCCCATGCGCGGCCGCTTCGCCCACCGCCGCTCCACGTCGGGGCCGGCCGACCCCGGGAGGCCAGCGAGCCCCGGCGGGGCGGCGACGTCCAGCGGGGCGACGAGCCGACACCATGCGGCCAGCCGCCGTCGCCTGCCGGGCCGCCGTCCGTCAGGCCGTCGTCCGCCGAGCCACCGCCCGTCGGGCCACCGCCCGACAGGTCGCTGACTGCCCGGCCGGTGCCTGCCGGGCCGAGGCCGGCGGCTGCGTCCTCACCGGTGCCGGTGCCGGTGCCGCTGCCGCGGCCCGCCCGGGCGTCCCAGCGACCGCGGTCGCTCACGCCCCGCCCGGCGCGCGACGACCCGCGTGCGCCGCCCCGGCCGGTCACCAGCTCGGCGGGATCGGGCCGGCCGCGTGGCGCGGTGCGTGGCGTGGTCGCCGTCATCGGGCGGCTCACGCGGCCGGGCGACGGGGGCGGCGGTGAAAGCCGGGACGCATGGGCCCTCCCAGTAAGGCATGGCATGGGGACGCCTTCGCGCTGGGGCGCGGCATCCCACCAGAACCAGTGGCGAGCGCGATGCGCTGACAACTCAGCCCGGATGGCTCGTCTCGGCCCGGATGGCTCGTCGCGAACGGCGGAACGACGCGGCCGCGCGACCGACACAGGTGCCGATCGCCCCTTGAGTATTGGCTGTCTGGCAGAAATTGCGGCGCCGGACCGTCCGGACAGTCCGGCGTATTCGTTGACAAAGAGGTGCTACCACACAAAGCGTTGCCTGCGTAGTCACGTCCGGCAACCTGTGGATAACTGCTCGCCTCGGTTGCGTCAACGTTCGGTAGTGGAAGTCGTTCGGCTGGCCGCCCGCGAGGATCCGCCGCGGGTCGCCGGTCTTCCTGGGCTCGGTGGACCCGGTCGGGCTGGCGATCTGGCCACCAGCCGCGGCACGGCAGGACCGACGCGCGCCCGTCAGGCACGGGCCCTGCCGTAGAAGGCTTCGGTCACGTAGGGGAGGAGGACTCGGCCGTCCTTCTCGTGCTTGGCGCACAGCGCGCGGACCTGACGGAGGAACAACGGGCCGGCGGCGGCGATGGCGCGCTGGCCCTGAGTCGACGACGAGCCCATGGCGACGAACTCGTTGATCGTGAGTGGCTGCCGCCACTCCGTCGCGCGGCGTTCCACCTCGTCGAAGTGGGCCGACAACTCCGTCTCGACATCGATGGGCTGGAAGGCGCGGCTACGGCTGTGGAAGGGCGAGATCTCCTCGAGAAGGTTCTCGTACTCTGCGGCGAGGCCCCCTACCTGGAAGTCGCGGCTGTTCTGGACGACCATGCACACCCCGCCTGGCCGCAGTGCTCGGGCGGCGGCAGCCAGGAAAGCTGGCCGGTCCATCCATTGGTACGACTGGGCGGACACGACGAAGTCGATGCCTGTGAACCGCCCGAGGAACTCCTCGGCCTTGCCCTGTTCCCACGCCACCTGCGGGAACTTCTCCTTACCGAGGGTGATCATTTCCCCGGACACGTCGACCGCATGCACCTCCGCGTCGGCGGGAAGCTGCGGGAGCAGCGCCTCCAGAGCGATCCCGGTGCCCGCGCCCACGTCCACGACCGTCGGCCGGGCGTCCGCCGGCAGCAGGGTGACGGCGTGGGCGAACAGCTCGACCGGGTACCGGGGCCGGGTTCGTTCGTAGCTGTCGGCGGGCCCGTCGAGCTTCGTCGGGGGAGTAGCCATTCTCCGATGATCCCCGCGCCCGCGGCCGGTCTCCGAGGCGGGGCTGCCAGTGTCCTCCACGCGGTGACCTGTCGTAGATGCGTGGTCGCCGTCTGAGAGCGACCGCCGTATCACGCCCGCGCCCGCCCGGCCGGGCTCACCTGCCCACATGCGCTCGCGCCGTGCCGGATCGGGGCGCTTGCATCGCTGGTACCGACGATGACGGGCGAACGACCATGCCGCGGGTATCGACACTTCCCTTGTCTTGCGGCACTATCGAGTGAATGCCGGCCGGGCCGGCGCGGATCCCCCCGTACCGCGCCGACCGACCGGCATCCTCTATGCATCTCGGCTCCCGCCGAGCCGCGCGGTGCCGCTCGCGCCGCCCCGCCGGCTGTCCGCTCGCACGCGTCTCCACCGCCGGCCAGAGACTGGCGATGCCGTGCTTGCGCGCCGGCCGCCGCGGGTCCCTCTCCCTCTTCCGGTCCCGCTCTCGGTCCCGCTCCTGCTCTCTGTCCCAGTCTCGCTCCCAGTCCGGCGTCGGCGCCTTGCTCGCAGGTCTCGCGGGGATGGGTGTCGGTGGGGCGCCGGACGCCGGTTCTCATCCACTGTCAGCGATCATCGGTGTTCGGCCGGCGGGGCTCGGTTGTGATCCCCGGGCGGGTATGCGGACTGGCGTCGCATGGCCCGATTTGTCTCGTCTGGCGCATACCCGGCTCGTGATCAGTGCGGCCCACCGCCTCCCGGGCATGCCAAAGATCGCTGGCCGGGTATGTGGACCGGCGTCCACGCCTGGTCAACGAAGATCGGCGACGGATGGCCCGGTGTCGTCAACCATAGGTTGACGACGATCTCTCGTCAACCTATGGTTGACGCATGGTGGAACCAGTGCTGATGACGGCACCCGTGCGGCTCGACGACCTGATCGACGCAATCAAGACGGTGCACTCGAACCCCCTCGACCAACTCGCCGATGCGGTCATCGCGGCCGATCACCTCGGCGACGTTGCTGACCACCTGATCGGGCACTTCGTCGACCAGGCGCGCCGTTCGGGCGCCTCGTGGACGGAGATCGGCCGGAACATGGGCGTCACCAAGCAGGCCGCGCAGAAGCGCTTCGTGCCGAAGGACCCCGGCGAGCCGTCGGACCTCGATCCGAACCAGGGCTTCGCCCGCTACACCCCGCGGGCCCGCAACGTCGTGATGTCATCCCAGAACGAGGCGATCGCGGCAGGCAACGACCAGATCACCCCCGCACACCTCGTGCTCGGCCTGCTGGCCGAACCTGAGGCCATCGCGGCGAAGGTGATCGTCGCGTCCGGCGTCTCGCTGGACGTGGTCCGCGCCGCCGCCACGGAGGCGCTGCCGCCGCGCGTCGAGACGAGCTCGGCCGGGGGAGCGGGATCCGCGGCGAAGCTCGTCCCGTTCGACGGCCGGGCCAAGAAGGCGCTGATGCTGACCTTCCGCGAGGCGCTGCGCCTCGGCCACAACTACATCGGCACCGAACACATCCTGCTCGCCCTGCTCGAGTTGGAGAACCTGGAGGAAGGCAGGCCACTGCTCGGTGACCTGGGCATCACAAAGGGCACCTCCGAGGGACACATCGCCGGTCTTATCGCCCAAGTGGTCGCCGCGGCCCAGGCCGCCGCCCGTCCGGACAGTGAGGCTGGCGGTGCCTAGTGCCGCCCCCCACCAACGTTCGCCCGCCAGCACGCGACTGGTAGATCACCACCACCGTGTCGCCGTAGTCGTGAATCGGGCCAAATCGCGACCGCGGCGACATGCCCGTGGCGATCATGAACAGTCGCGGACGGGGCGGACCTTTGCCGGCGCGGCACCAGAACGAGGTGCCATGAACGCGTCGCTCTGGGGCATCGGCGCCGCGAAGGCGCGCACCCGGCCACGGCCTCACCATGCCGGACGTGACCCGTGCGGTCACCGCGGCGCACGCCGGCGCCGGCCAGCCGATCTCATGGAATGACACGGAAGCCACCGGCCGGACCGGCCGGTGGCTTCGGTCGGAGGAACGTGGTGCCTTCCGGTGCGGAGCGCGTTGCATCGGCTGTGCGAGTCTGATCCGGTGACGGACTGGCTGGCTCCGCCGGACGAGCTCATGGTTCTGACGACCGAGCGGCTCCGGCTGGTGGAGGTCGAGGCGCCGCGGCTGTCGGCCGAGGAGCAGAACCTCACCAACCGCGCATGGGACGACGCCCTCCTGGCCCAGCCGAGCATGTTCGACGGGTCGGTGGCCGCGTCCGGCGGGCTGGCGCGGGAAGGCCCTGACGGCTTGGTGCTCGCCTGGATCCGGACGACATACCGGCGCTACGTGCTGCGTAAGGTTCCCGGTGCCACCTGCTGGCTTCCGCACCTTTTCGTCAGCATTCTGCAACCGACGGACGACGAGCGGCTGCTGGTCGGGCGGATGGCGTCGTGGACGGCCGCTCCCGGCCGCTGGCAATTGCCCAGCGGGACAGGCGAGCCACCGAAGGCCGAGGGCGAGCCCTTGGATGTTGACGGGCTTCGCGCGCTCGCGGCCCGGGAGTTGCGAGAAGAGACCGGAACCGAGGCGGCGCCCGAGGACCTCGGCCTCCAGTGCCTCGTGCTCAGCACTCAGGGCGATGTCGGTGTCCTGTTCCATGCCCCGCCCAGGCCCGTCACGTCGCTGCGCGACCAGTACGCGTCCCTGCTCGAGGCCGAGAAGGCGCGCGGCCACGACCCGGAACTCGACCAGATCGCGTTCGTCTCGGCGCCCGGCGACCTGGCGGCCCTTGACGGCCCCACTGCCGACTACCTGGCCCTCGTCCTCGATCGGCACGGCCAGCACGGCCAGCACGGCCAGCAAGGGCTTGGCCGGGCGGGCCGGGAGACGGGCCCAGGCACCCCCACTGGCCCTCGCGCCGAGACCGCGGGATCAGGGTAAGAGAGACAGGATGGGTGGGTGAGCGATCCGAGGCGTTGACGGGGCGCTGGCCCGGGCCGGGCTTCGCGAGGTCGACGCCTCGGCGCGGCGCCGGGCCGAGTACTCGTCGGATGCGTCGAACTACCGGGTCGTGCCGGCGGCGGTGGTGTTCCCGCACGATGGCGACGAGGTCGCGGCGGTGGCTAGACCTTGACGTCGAGGGCCTGAACGGCGAGATCCCAAGGAAAAGTGTCGATCGTTCCGCCGCGCGGCGGGTGCGGCTCGAAGGCGCCTGGGCCGTAGAGGACCGTCACCCCGCTGGCTCGCAGCTCGTCGACGCTGCGCGTGAAGACGCGGTTGGCGGCGAACGCCGAGTTGACATAGGGCAGAACGATGATCGGCACACCGGCACCTGTCAGCTCGGCCAGCAGGGTGAGTGGGTAGGTGTCGGCGATGCCCGCGGCCCACTTGTTGATGGTGTTGTAGGTCGCCGGCGCCACGATGACGGCGTCGGCGCCGGGCAGGCGGCCAGGCTCGCCGGTCGTCCGGAAACGCCCGCGCAGCGGGTGGCCGGTGAGCTCCTCGAGCGCTGGCACATCGAGGAAGTGCTGCCGCGCCGTGTCCGTGGGAACAAGATAGGTATCCCAGCCGGCCTGCCGGGCGCGCGTCACCAGCCGCCCGACGTCCCCGGCGGGCCCCGCTCCGCACACGATCACGTAGACGATGCGCCGGCTCACCAGGCACCCCTCCCTCGCACCGGCCTCACCAGCCAGACCAGCACCATTCGGCGCCAGTCCGACATCAACATCACGAGAATGCCACCCGCTCGCTACCCGCAGCGCGGCGGGTAGCGGCGGTAGCGGCCTGGCAGGCCGCCCCGGCCTCCGGCGGCGGACACGCCGCCCACCCTCGTCAGGCGCCGCGGCCCTTTCCGCCGCCCGCCCCCCAGCCCGTGTCGAGGCCGGTCGGCCTTCGGCGTTCAGGTCGTCGGCGAGGGAGCTACGCCCAGACAGGCGACTACCCTGTCGAGGTCAGGAGCCAGGAAGATCTGGGAGTAGAAGCCACCCGCGGGGCGGGCGTCGACATGCCCGACTACCAGCTCCGGCCCGGGGAAGGCAGCGAGATCAGCGACGGCCTCGGGCATTCCCGATCGACGGCTGACCGACTCGCGCCACCGTCCCCGTCCGACGTCCGCAGAGCCGGTACCAGTGCTCCGCGGACTCCACGTCGTCGTCCCAGACCTCGAACGTCGCACCGGCCGCCAAGGCGTCGCCACAGAGCCGGGCGACCGCGCCGCCAGCCGAGAGCAGATCGGCGAGGCGTGCTCTGTCCATGGGCCGCGCCGGTCGTCGGCCGGTCGTCAGGAGGATCTGTCGGTGGCGGCTATGCCCACGAGGCCGCCGATGACGGTGCCGATGACGACCGGGAAGCCGTCGGGCACCTCCTTGTCCATCAGGACCATCGCGATCCAGCCGCCGAGCGAGCCCAGCATGGCGACGCCGAGAAGGCACAGGACGAGATAGCGAGGCGCGCCGAACCACCGTTGGGAACCCATGGGCGTCACCAGGCCGGGTCGGGAGCCGGTAGTAGCCATCGGCTTGGAACGGGAGCCGGTGGCCGCCACCGGGCTGGGGCGGGAGCCGGGTGTTGTCTCGGTCTCATCTGTCGACATTTGGGTCCTCCTCGCGGCAGGCCACTTGTGGACCGGCGCGCCAGCCGCGGCCCAGAGACAATCCGTGCTCTATACACCTACCCCCGCCGAGATCGGGAAAAGCGTAACCGGTCGGGCGTAGCCGTCGGTGCGGGGGACAACGAGAAATCCCCAGCCGACGACGCCGGCTGGGGATTCTCCTGGTGCTGTGCTGCTGTGCTGTGCTGCTGTGCTGCTGTGCTGTGCGGAGCCGTGCGGCCCGAGGCGGGGCCCTCGCGCGGCAACCGCGCTGCCTACTCGACCGCGACGACCTGGCGGGCGGGCACGCTGGGCCCGACGGCCTCGGCCTCGGCCGCGGCCGAGGCGTGGGCGGACCCCGCGGGGTGGCGCGGCAGGAGGAGGCTGGCGACGAGGCCGATGGCGGACAGGCCGATGATCCACCAGAAGGTCGCGCCGAAGGCCGCGCCCACCTTGTCGGCGATCGCCGCGGGCAGCTTCTGCGCGGACGACGCGGCGAGCGCCCCCTCCCCGCCGCCGGCGAGGCCCGGCAGCCGGCTCGCGATCCCGCGCTGCAGCTCGACGGCGACCAGCGCGGTCGCGAGCGAACCTCCGACCCGCTGCAGGATGTTCAGCGTCGTGGACGCCTTTGGCACATCCGTCGGCGCGAGCGTCTGGTACGCGGCGCCCATCGCCGGCATCATCGCCGCGCCGAAACCGAGGCCGCGCACGAACAAGGACAGCGCCAGCACGACCTCGTTGGTGTGCGCGTCGACCTGGGTGAACACCAGGGTGCCGAGCAGCGTCACCGCCATGCCGACGGGGACGACGTAGCCGGGGCCGCGGCGGTCGGAGATCTTCCCGGCGAGCGGCATGGCGATCATCGCGCCGAGGCCCTGGGGCGCGAGCAACAGGCCGGCGGCCATCGCGCTCTGCCCACGGGCGACCTGGTAGTACAGCGGCAGCAGGAACATCGCGCCGAACAGCATGGCGCCGATGACGAAGGTGGCGATGCTCGCGACGCTGAACGACCGGTTGCGGAACATCTTCATGTCGAGCAGTGGATCGGCCCGGCGCACGGCGTGCACGACGAACCCGACCAGCAGGACGACGCCGAGCGGGATCGCGACCTGCACCTTCGTCGCGCCGAAGCCGCCGCTGTTGCCAGCCTCGGACAGGCCGTAGACGAGTGCGGCGAGCCCAGGTGAGATCAAGGCGAGCCCGAAGACGTCGAGCCGGTGGTGCGATGCCCCGTGGTCGCTACGCTCCAGCACCCGCCAGGACAGGAACAGCGCGAGAATGCCGATCGGCAGGTTGACGTAGAAGATCCAGCGCCAGCTCAGGTTGTCGACGATCAGACCGCCGATGACCGGGCCGAGTACCGGGGCGAGCAGCGTCGGGACGCCGATGATGCTCATCACCCGGCCCATGCGCTGCGGGCCGGCCGCCTGGGCGAGCAGCGTCATACAGATCGGCATGATCATGCCGCCGCCGAGGCCCTGCAGCACCCGGAAGAGGACCAGCACCGGCGCCGACCAGGCCAGGCCGCACAGCGCGCTGCCGATCACGAACAGGGCCAGCGAGATGTTCCACATTCTGAAGGCGCCGAACCGTTCGACCGCCCAGCCGGCCAGCGGGATGACCACCGCCAGCGCGAGCAGATAGCCCGTGGTGACCCAGGAGATCGTGGATAGCGACGTGTCGAACTCGCTACCAAGGTCGTGGATGGCCACCGAGACGATCGTGGTGTCCAGGATCACCATGATCGCGCCGAGCATGACGGTGCCGGCGAGGCGAAGCAGGGCCGGGTCGAGCTTGTCGGTGACCGGTCCTGGCGCGGCGCTGGCCGGCGGTGGGGCCTCGGTGGGTTGGTCGGGCACGATGATCTCCCGGGGAGAGGGCGGTAGACGCGGGGAGGTCGGTCGCGCCGCCGACCATTCCGGGTCGGCTACGCCGACCTGGAGGGCCCGGACGCGGCCCCTCCGGCGAGCGGACGGGACGAGAACGATGCTGTCGTCGCCCAGCATGCGGGCGATCGTTGAGTGGTGTCAAACATATTGTTGCAACAATGACCGCACCGTGACGTCAGCCGCTACCATCAAGGCATGATCGAGGCCGCTGGGCAGGTTGGCGGGGAGGCGGCGCTCACCCAGGAGGCGACGCTCGCCCGGGAGACCTGGCGCGCGATGCTGGCGCTGACCATGGGCGGCGAGGCGCATACCCGGATGCATGACGTCTGCCAGGCGGTGGACCTTACTCCGGCCGCCATGAAGATCCTCATGGTGCTCGCGTCCGGGCCGCGCCCCATGCGCGAGCTGATCGAGACGTTCCGGCACGACCCGTCATACCTGACCAGCGTGGTGGACATCCTGGAGCGCCGCGGCGTCGCCCGCCGCGAGCCGCACCCGACCGACCGACGGGCCAAGACGGTCGCGATGACGGAGGAGGGCCAGCAGGTCCTGGCCCAGGCCCTGGAGATACTCACCGTCCCGCCGCGCTCGCTCGGCGTGCTCTCGCCGGCCGAGCAGGAGCAGCTACTGGCGCTCCTCATGCGCGTCCTCGCCGCCGAGCCCGCAGTCCCAGAGGCGATGCGCCCTTGCGTCCCCGCCAGCTTCGCCCGGCCCGTCTGAGGCCGCGCCACGTGGGGTGGTCATATGGCGGGCGCTCCGCGCCCGCTACCGTGCACCGCTTGTCGGGCGCTGAGCGCCCCACCGTCGCGCCGCCAGGATTCCCCGATCGAGGGCTCGCTGGCCGCGTCCAGCACTTACGGTGATTGACTGCACACGGCTGAAGCGGCCGCTGACGGCCCATCGTGGCCGGCCGGTGTGATTGCCTGGGGCGCGCCCCAGGCAATCTGGAGTGCCGTTCGGCCGGAGCCTCGTTCCGAACTGGAATCGTGGCATTTGGGCAAGCCTATTGGCAGGCTGAGCTGACACACTTCACGGCACCGCGATCGATGTGTGTTGGATGAGCAAGCCTATTGGCTGGGTGAGCTGACACGCTTCGTGTCAAGTTGCGCCCTGCGAGCGCGGATGGAGCCGGAGCCGGTACTGGGGCAAGGTCGGCGCATGCAGATCGACCTTCGGGACTGGGAGAACGCCCGGTGGGGCGCCCTCATCCGCGCACAGGCGGCGGCGTTCACCGTCGAGCAGGCGAAACGACACGGTATACCTGACTATCGTGTGTGGGCGCAGGTGGCCGCTCAACGGTGGCAGCGGGTGCACCCGAGAGTCTATGCCGCCTATAACGGGCCGTTGACGGCCGACACCCGGCTGTGGGCCGCGGTTCTCTATGCCGGGCCCGAGGCAGTTCTCTGCCGGGAGACCGCGGCGCACAGCTGGGGTCTCCTGGACGAGCCGCCTCCGGTCATCCATGTGCTCGTTACCGGGCCGATGAAGCTCACCTCGGCTGAGGGAGTCCAAATCCACCGCACTCGCCGGTCGTTGACGGCTATGGATATTTGCCGCTCGGACGCTCCGCCGCGTACGTCGCCCGAGCGCACAGTCCTCGACCTCGCCGAGCAGCTCGACGACTTGGAGGCACTCTGTGAACTGGTCGCGAAGGCAGTGCGTAGCCGTATTACGACGGGCACGCGGCTGAATCAGGCACTGGAACACCGCAGCCATGTCCGGCACCGCAAGTTGCTGGAAGAGTGCTGTTTGCTCGCGGCCGATGGTGCGCACTCGTTGCTGGAGATGCGACACGCGCTGCTGTGCCGGCGGCACGGTCTGCCGGAACCGGCTCGGCAGGTCCGTTTCCAGGGGCAGGGCGGCTGGTACACCTTCGACGGCTTCTACGAGCGTGAACGGCTCGTCGTCGAGCTGGACGGATGGAAATACCACGGGCATCACGAGGCGTGGTTAAAGGGCCAGCTGCGCGATTTTGACATCAAGGTCGACCATCTTGAGATCCTCCACCTGCCAGGCTCGTTGGTACTCGCCAACCCCTGCGAGGCCGCCCGCCGACAGGCCACCGCGCTCCACCTGCGTGGCTGGACCGGCAGCCTCCGCCCATGCCGAAGCTGCGCGTGAAGCAACGTGCCTGGAGGTCGTTTCTTGCGAGCCGTCGAAGGCCCACGGTGTCGCCGCGGCCAGCGTGAACGGACCGCGCGTCGGCTCCGACCGGCGGGAGCTCACGCCCGCGCAGGCTGACGTTCGCCACGCGCCCAGCGCGGCCCTCGTTGTGCCTGCTCCGTCCGTCCCCAACGTGCCTTGTCGCTCTCGCCGCCGGCCTGCCGAAGAATGCCGGTCTGACACGCGGGCCGGGCGTAATGCCCTGTCCGCGGGCCGGGCGTTACGCCCGGCAAGCCGGACGGCCGCGTCAGGCGTACCGACCGACCCACTGAGCCGTCGACCCACCGGCTGACCGATCGGTCGTCCGGCTGCCGGACGGCCGTGCCAGGCGTACCCACCCACCGGCCCGTCGACCCACCGACTACCGACTGACCGATCGGTCGTCCAGCGCTCCTGCTGCCCCTCGGCCGCCCCCAGGGCCGGCCAGGAAGCACCTTCACATCTTCAGGAACTACCAGGTGTACCGGGCCAGCCGGGCAGGAGGCCGAGGTCACGGCATACCAGCTGGGCCTCGATGTTGCGGCCGTCCTTGGTGGAGCGCATGGGAGGCGACGAGTCCTCCATGACCGCGTCGGCGGCGTCGGGGTTGGCCACCAGCCAGGCGACCACCGCGCCGACCACGTCGGGCGGGGCGGCGCCGGACGCGTCGAAGCCGAAGCCGCCCATGTCCTGCGCCATCCGCTCGGTGGCGATAAAACCGGGCTGGACGTTGTAGGCGCGGACCCCGCGACCCGCCACCTCAAGGTGGAGGACGCCGGCCACACGGTGCAGGGCCGCCTTGCTGAGGCCATAGCCAAGGCCCCAGCCTCCCTCGCCGGCGGCTGCCGGCGGGTCGTGGAAGCCCGCGCCGGACGTGATGTTCACGATGCATCCGGACCCGCGCTCGAGCATGCCGGGCAGCACTTTCTTGATGAGCGCCAGGGGAGCCAGGACGTTGGCCTCGAGGTGCAGTTCCAGCAGTTCCAGTGGGGTTTCCTCCAGGTAGTCCATGTGACCGGGGCCGACGTAGCGGCCGTTGTTCACCAGCACGTCGACCTGCCCCCAGGCCGCCAGCACAGCGTCGGCGGCGGCGACCACCGAGGCGCGATCGGTCAGGTCGGCGGGGACGGTGAGCGATCGCGCGCCTTCCGCCTCCACGAGCAGGGCCGTCGACGAGAGCGACCCGGGGAGGGGACTGGTGTCGGAACGGCGCAGGGTCGAGGAATGCTCGCGCTCCTCCCCGTCCTTGACGGTGCGGGCGGTGATCGCGACGTCAAAGCCGGCCCTGGCGAGGTGCACGGCGATCGCCTTGCCGATGCCGCGGCTGGCGCCGGTGACTATGGCCGTCGGCATCGCGGTCAGCCCTCGTCGACGAGGACGGCGGTCAGGGAGTCGTGGTCGGCGACGGCGGTCCCGATCCGGGTGAGCAGCACGTTGGTGATCTCCGGCTTGACCTTGAGGGTGATCCCCCAGAGGTAGAAGCCCTCGATGATGCCCCGGCGGAACCCGGTCCAGGCGTCGTCGAGCGGCGGGGCGTCGACGCCGCCGGCGCGCAGCTCGTCGAGGTAGTGGCGCAGCAGGTCGCGTTCGTGGCCGCGGCGGTCCTCGACGGTCAGCGCGGACGCGATGTGGTAGCCGACGTCAACCCACCACGGGCCGCGCTGCGCGAGCTGCCAGTCGACGAACGACGGCCGGCCCTCGGGGTCGAGGTAGACGTTCCCGACGTGCGGGTCGCCGTGCACGACGCACCAGGGGGACGCGGCGGCGACCATGGCGGCGAAGCGCCGGTAGGCGTCGACGAGCCGCTGGGCGTCGCGGACCTCGGCTGGCACGCCGGCGCCGATCGGGCCGGTGAAGTTGCCGTTGATCTCCTTGAAGCCGCGGTGCTTCAGATGGCCGTCCAGCCGGGGCGCGAGCCAGCCGACGTCCGCGAGCGCGGGTACGCCCCAGGTCGAGGCGTGCAGCCGGGCGAGCTGGGAGAGGCTCACCGCGGCCTGGTCCGGGGTGTACGGGGCGAGGGCGTCGAGGAAGACCGAGCCCTCGGCGACGATGTCCCGAGTGATGACCAATCCGGCGCCGTGCTCGGGGTGGACGTCGGCATAGACGGCGCTCAGCGTGCGTACTCCGGTGGAGTCGGCCAGATCCCGGTAGAAGTACGCCTCATGCTCTCCCGTGCCCGGTACAAGAGTGCCAGACTCGGTGAAGAACCCCTTGACGCACAAGGCCAATGGCGCCTTGTCCTCGCCCAGGCCATCACAGTCGACCTCGAAGCGGGCGTTCGTCGCGACCCGGGCGATGACGGGACCCCGGGTGACCCCGTTGACCCGGATGCCGGGGTACTGCTTGCTGAGGATCCCGGCCAGCCAGACCGGGGAGAGCATCTCGTCGAGGGTGTCGGGCACCCGGGGCGCGACCGTGCTCATAAGGCGGCCCCGACGGCGGCGCTGTCGCTGGAGGTTGGGACCGCGGCGCGCGGCGCGGGCGCGGTCTCCGTCGGGACTCGGGGGAGCATCTCTTCTCCTTGGTCGCGGTGGTTGGCACGAGGCCATGAAAACGGAACGGCGGCAATCCTGACACCGTGGGCGGCGAGTTCTCCCTGGTGGTCATGCTGTCGGCGGGCTTGCTCACGAACGCCGGACGACTCACGAACGCCGGGCGACTCACGAACGCCGGGCGACTCACGAACGCCGGGCGACTCACGAACGCCGGGCGACTCACGAACGCCGGGCGACTCACGAACGGCCGGACGGCTCACACCCGGCCCGGCGGGACGGCTCGCATACGGTCCCGGCGGGACGCTCACAACAGCGGTGGTGCTCACGAACGGCTGAGCACCACCAGCGGAATGACCCTTTCGGTGCGCGTCTGGTAGACGTCGTAGTTCGGCCAGGCGGCCGTCACGATCTTCCAGAGGCGTGGTTTCTCCTCGGGGGAGGCTGCCCGGGCGACGACCGGGATGTGCTCGGCCTTCACCTGGATCTCGGCGGCCGGGTCGGCCTGGAGGTTCAGGTACCAGGCGGGGTGCTTGGGCGCCCCGCCGGTGGAGGCGACGACGAGGTAGTCGTCGCCGTCGCGGGCGAAGATGAGCGCCGACGTGCGTGCCTGGCCCGTGCGGCGGCCGGTCGTGGTCAGCAGCAGGATCGGGACGCCGTTCCACAGGTAGCCGACCTCGCCGTCGGTCTCCCGGTAGGCCCGGATGTGGTCCTCTCCCAGCAGGGTGAGTTCGGGCCGGACGTAGGTTGGTTCGCTCACGGAGTTCTCCGGATGTCGGATGGCGTGGCGGGCCTGGACCCCCGGTGGTGGGCTGGCGGTCCGGGCCCGGTCATCAGTCGAACAGGACGGGGATGGCGGTCGCGCCGCGCTCGTACATGCCGATGTAGCGCGGGGGCTCGGCGCCGGGGTCGAGGCGCAGGTTCGGCAACCGGTCGAGCAACGCGTTGATCCCGACGCGTATCTCGGCCCGGGCGACGTGCATGCCGAGGCAGATGTGCGGGCCGCCGCCGAACGCCAGCGACGGCCTCAGCTGCCGGGACGGGTCGAACTCGTCGGGCCGGTCCCAGCGCAGCGGGTCCCGGTTCCCCGCGCCCACGCAGATATGCAGCACCGACCCCTTCGGCAGCCTGGTCCCGTAGAAGTCGACGTCGCGGGTGACATGCCGGGAGAACATCGGGTCGGTCGGCATCCAGCGCAGCGACTCCTCGATCGCCGGGCGCAGCAGCGACGGGTCGCCGCGGACCGTGCGCAGCACGTCCGGGCGCTGCAGCAGCGCGGTGAGCGTGATGCCCATCTGTTTCCAGGTGGTGCCCGACCCGGCGGTGAGCAGCAGCAGCGAGAACGAGTAGATCTCGGCGTCGGAGAGCCGGTGCCGGCGGCCCTCCTCATCGGTGATCTCGGCCTCGGCCAGGACGCTGATCAGGTCATCCGTGGGCGACGCGCGGCGGGCCGCGACGATCGGTCGCAGCATCTCGATGACCCTCGGAGGGTCATTGAGCGCGGCGCGCAGGTCGAGCGCCCGCTCGACCGGCACCCCGAAGCTGCCGGTGATCGTCAGCACCGGGATCGCCGCGCAGAAGTCGACGTTGAGCTCGGCCCGGCCGTCGCCCGCGAAGCTGTCGACGAGCAGGTGGACGGTCTGCTCGATCCAGTTGCGGATCCACCACTCGGCCCGCTTCGGGACGAACGACGGCTGAACGAGCGCCCGGTAGCGGCGGTGCTCGCCGCCGTCCATCGACAGCATGCTGTTTGTCGCGCTGGCCGGGCCGGTCTGGATGTTCACCGGCTCGGGGGAGGCGGCGAACGTCTCGGCGTCCCGGTAGACGGCGTCGCAGGCGGCGTAGCCGAACACGGAGAAGTGCGGCCGGTCGTCGAAGGGCAGGCCCTGGAACATCAGTGGCTCATTGACGCCGGTGAGCTCGTGGACGGTGCCGGCGTGCACCGGCCCGGTCTCCCGCAGCCGGTGCCAGACCGGGTAGGGGTCCTGTTCGAATCCGCCGCCGGAACGGGCGTTGTACGAGCCGCGCAGGTCGAAGAGTTCCTGGATGCGTGCTCGGTCGAGGGTGGCGATCTCGGTCATGGAAATGTCCGCCGTTTTCGGTTGGGGCGTCGCGGCTAGCGCGCGACGTAGCCGCCGTCGACCGGCAGCAGGACGCCGGTGACGTTCGCGGCCCGGTCGCTGACCAGGTAGATGGCTGCCTCGGCGCAGTCCTCGGCGGTGATGGGCCGGCCGAGCGGGTGGTTGGCCCCGGTCGTCTCGGCGACGCGGCGCAGCGTCTCCTCGTCGGTCGCCGCCATGCCGCCGGCCGCCATGAACCCGGTGAACGGCATCCCGGCCGGGCAGATCGCGTTGGCCCGGATGCCGAACGGCGCGCCTTCTATCGCGGCGGCCTTGGTGAGCTGATGCACCGCGCCCTTGGTGGCGCCGTACACGGAGCCGCCCCAGCTGACCAGGCCGGCGACCGACCCGGTGTTGAGGATGACCCCGCCACCGCCCTGCTCCTTGAACCGAAGGATCGCGTGCTTGGTGCCGAAGAACACGCCGGCGAAGTTCACGCCGACCAGGCGCGCGAAGTCCTCGGCCGTGTGGTCCTCGAGCTTGCTGCCGAGCCGCGGCGTCGGGATGCCGACGTTGTTGAACAGGATGTCGAGCCGGCCGAACGCCTCGGCGGCGGCGGAGATCATCGCGGCGACGTCGTCCTCGTTCGACACGTCGCAGCCGACGGCGATCGCCGTCCCGCCGGCCGCCTCGATCTGGCTCACCGTCTCCTTGACCGGTTCCAGCCGGATGTCGGCGCAGACGACCCGGGCGCCCTCCTCGGCGAACCGTAAGGCGGAGGCCCGGCCGACGCCGGAGCCGGCGCCGGTGACAATGGCACTCTTCCCGTCCAGCAGGTTTCCCATCAGGTCACGCTTCCTTCTTGTCGCCGGCCAGCAGCGCGAGCGCGCTGGTCGGGCAGGCTTCCACCGCGGTGCGGACCGCCGCCTGGTCGGCGCCGTCCGCCTCGCCGACGACCATCGCCTTGGCCTCGTCGTCGTGGGTGAAGAAATCCGGGGCGTAGACGACGCAGATCCCGCTGCCGATGCACTGCTCCCGGTCGACGGCGACCGACCAGCCAACGGGGGCGGACGCGGCCATGGCTCAGGCTCCGGCGAGGACGGGCGGCTCGGCCGGGGTGAACCGGTAGAGGCGCTCGGCGTTGCCGCGCAGCAGCTTGTACTGGGTCTCGGCGGGCAGGTGGCCGATGACGCTCTTCACCGTCTGGATGCAGTTCGGCCAGGTCGAGTCCGAGTGCGGGTAGTCGGTCTCGCACATGATGTTGTCCTCGCCGATCTCGGCGAGGCTGGCGATGCCGTGGTGGTCCTCGATGAAGCAACCGTAGATGTGGTCGCGGAACGTGGCGCGGACGTCGAGGGTGTCGAGGTCGACGCCGGTGGAGCCGCCGTGGTCCATGAACTTCGCGCCCCGCTGGACCCAGTAGCGCTGCTTGTCGAGGACCTGCTCGGCGCGCTCCAGGTAGTACGGCATCCAGCCGATCTCGCCCTCGGACAGGGCGATCTTCAGCTTGGGGTAGCGCTGGAACATGCCGGAGAACAGCCAGGAGAGCATGGCGCCCGAGGTGCGCATCGCGCCCCAGGTGAGGTTGGCCAGGAACGGCGTGTTGGAGGCGATCTTCGGCACCTGCGACGAGGAGCCGACGTGCATGGAGGCGACCATCTCCAGCTCGTTGGCGGCGGCCATGACCGGGTCCCAGTAGCGGTCCGGATCGTGAATGGTGGGCAGGCCGAGCGGCTCGGGGTTCTCGGAGAAGGCGAACGTCGTGGCGCCCTTCGCGGCGCAGCGCTCCAGCTCCGCCGCGGCGAGCTTCGGGTCCCACAGGGGTATGAGCGCGAGCGGGATGTAGCGGCCGGGGGCGGCGGCGCACCACTCCTCGATCATCCAGTCGTTGTAGGCCTTCAGGCAGACGAGGCCGAACTCGCGGTCACTCGCCTCCATGAACAGCTGCCCGCAGAACCGGGTGATCGTCGGGAAGCACAGTGAGGCGAGGATGCCGGCGCGGTCCATGTCCTTGACCCGCTCCACCGGGTCGTAGCAGCCGGGCCGCATCTCGCTGTAGGGCAGCGGCTCGGGGCTGAACTCCTCTTTCGTCTTGCCGGCGACGGCGGACAGGCCGGAGCTGGGGTAGCGCTTGCCGTCGTACACCCAGTAGTCCATGCCGCCTTCGTTGACCATGTGGGGGGCGCGGTCGCGGTCCTTGCTCGCGACCCGGTCGATCCACACGTGCGGCGGCTCGAGGATGTGGTCGTCAACCGAGATCAGCCAGTTCAGCCTGGGGTCGTCAGATGACATGGGGTACTCCTTGTGCTGAGGCTTGTGCTGGGGCGTGCCAAGACATGCTGGGACGGGAGGCGGGTGCGAGCCGGGTCCGGAACCGGTTCCGGGACTGGGACTGGGACGGGATCCGGGATCGGGTCAGCGCAGCTCGCCGATGGACAGGTGCTTGACCTCCTGGAAGGCGCGGATGCCGTCGGGGCCGCGCTCGCGGTCGAGACCGCTCTGCTTGTAGCCGCCGCTGGGGGCGTAGGCGCTGAACACAGAGGTGTTGACGTTGACCGCGCCGGTGCGCAGCCGGCGGGCGACGGCGGTGGCCGTGGCGACGTCCTTGCCGTACACCTGGCCGGACAGGCCGTAGACGCTGTCGTTCGCGATCCGCACGGCGTCGTCGAGGTCGCGGTAGCCGATCACCGACAGCACCGGGCCGAAGATCTCCTCCTGGGCCGCCGGGTTGGCGTTGTCGGGCACGTCGAGGACGGTGGGCTCGAAGTAGTAGCCGCGATCGAGGCCGGCGGGCCGGCCACCACCTGTGGTGACCTTGCCGCCGTGCTGCTCGGCCAGCGCCACGTACCGCTCGCAGCGCGCCCGCGCCGCGTCGTTGATGACCGGGCCCATCATCATGCCCGGGTCCGACGGCGGACCGACCTTCAACGACCCGTAGGCGCGGCTGACCGCCTCGACCACCTCTTCCTTGCGGTCCGCGGGCACGAGCATCCGGGTGGCGGCGACGCAGGCCTGGCCGGCGGTGGTGGCCACGACCATGATCGCCCCGGTCGCCACACGGTCGACGGCGTCGGGCAGGTAGATCTGCGCGGACTTCCCGCCGAGCTCCAGCGAGACCCTTTTCACCGTCGGCGCCGCCTGGGCGAGGATCCGCTTCCCGACGGCGGTCGAACCGGTGAACGACACCATGTCGACGGCCGGATGCGTCGTCAGCAGCTCGGCGCCGGCGGCGCCCTCCTCCACGACGACGGACAGGACTCCCGGCGGCAGGCCGACCGCCTCCGCCGCGGCGCCGAACACCAGCGAGGAGATCGGCGTCAGCGGGCTGGGCCGCAGGACGACCGAGTTGCCTGCCATCAACGCCGGGATGACCTTCTGGAATGCCATGATGATCGCGCCGTTGTACGGCGTGATCGCCGCGACCACGCCGATCGGCTCGTGCCGCCGGACACTGAGCGCCACCCGGCCGAGCACCAGCTCGTTGACGGGGACGGGGCTTGCTTCCTCGTGCCGCATCGACTGGTAGAGGTCGATCGTCGCGCGCCCGAGTGCCAGGCCGGAGGCGAACTGCGCCCGTTCCGCGTACGCGACCGGCTGGCCGGCTTCGGCGATCATCGTGGCGACGAGCGCGTCGTGCGAGGCCTCGATGTGGTCGAGGAACGCCAGGAGCACCTTCGCGCGTTCGGCCGCGGGCTTGTCGGCCCACACTCCCTCGTCGAAGCTGCGCCGTGCCTCGGTGATGGCCCGCTCGATCTCGGCGAGCGGTGTCACGCCGATCTCGGCGACCGTCGACTCGTCGGCCGGGTTCTCCACGGCGAACGAACCGTCGCCATCCACCCATCGCCCGGCGACGTACGAACGCCGTTCCTCGATGATTGCCGGCACCCCGGCCTCCCAACTGGACTACTGGATTCGCGTACCTGGGTTCGCGCCCCCCGCGGACCGCGCGCGCCGGGTCCTGGCGCTGGGTTCGGAACGGGGCTGCGTTGTCGTTGTCGTTGTCGTTCTCGTTGTCGGAGCGGTCCGCGCTCTCGGCGCGGACCGCGCGTTAGAACGGGTCAGAACGGGTCAGAACGGGACGGCGCTGTAGACGACGGCGCCGCCGTAGTGCGGCGACGAGTGGCAGGCGACGCCGATGGTTGCCTTGTCGCGCTGGCGTTCGCCCGCGCGACCGGACAGCTGCAGATAGCACTCGAGCATCTGGGGGACGCCGTGCATGCGGCCGTTCCCGAGCGCGCCGCCGCCGGACAGCGCCGGCAGCCCGTCTGGGCGGTCGGCGTCGATGCCACCGGCCTGGACGAAGCGGTGCGCCTCGCCGACCGGGCATAGGCCGAGAACCTCCAGCCAGAAGTACACGAACGGCGAGAACCCGTCGTACACCTGCGGAAGGTCGATCTCGGCCGGCCCGACCCCGGAGCGCTCCCACAGCCGGCTGGCCAGGCCGAAGCCGGCGTCCATGATGTCGTCGAGCGGCCAGTGCTGCGCCAGCCGGCGCCGCGGCGGCAGGCCGGACGCGTAGCCGGCGATGTAAACCGGCTTGTTCGGCAGGTCCGCGGCCCGCTCGGCGGAGGTCAGGACGAACGTGGCGACACCGTCGACCGGGATGTCGCAGTCGTACCGGCAGATCGGGTCCACCAGCGTCTGCGCGGCCAGGTACTCCTCGGCGGTGAGCGGCTTGCCGTGCCAGTACGACCAGGGGATGCGTGCGCCGTTCTTGCGTGCCTCCACCAGCACCGCCGCCATCGCCTCCCGGCTCGCGCCATAGCGCGCCAGGTACTCGTTGTACGGAAGGGCGATCATCTGCAGCGGGCCGAAGAAGCCCTGCGGAACGGTCCACTGCTGCCAGCCGACCGCCGCCTTCATCGGGTTGGCGTGATAGCTGCCCACCGGGTTGTGCAGGGCCCGGTGCAGCAGTACATAGTCGGCGGTGCCGCTCGCGACCGCGTTCACCCCGAGCGCCAGCGACCCGGTCAGCGCACCCACGCCGTCGAAGCCGGCGGTGTAACGCGCGTCGGCGCCGAGATGCGCGGCCATCCACTGCGACGACACGATGCTCGTCCCGTCCTCGACCGCGTGCGCCCCGGCCGTCGGGAACATGGAAGCGCTGACGAACCCGTCGACGTCGGCGACCTCGAGGCCCGCGTCGGCGATCGCCCGGCGGGCCGTGTCGACGGCGAGGACACCCAACGGTTCGGGCGCGTGCCGGCGGACGAGGCTGTGGGCGTAGCCGACGACGGCCACCTCGTTGCTCGGCCGGCCGCGTCGTTGCTGGCCGCTTCGAGCCCAGCTGCGCCGCTGCCGGTCGCTGGTCGCCCCACTGGCGCTGCCGCCGCTGTGCTGCTGGTCGCCCCGCGCCCGGTCGCCCCGCGCCCGGTCGCCCCGCGCCCGGTCGCCCCGCGCCCGGTCGCCCCGCGCCCGGTCGCCCCGCGCCCGGTCGCCCCGCGCCCGGTCGCCCCGCGCCCGGTCGCCCCGCGCCTGGTCGTCGCGCGCCGCGTCGTTCTCGCTCATGCCTCACCCGCCAGCTCGAAGGCGGGAATGGCGACCTCTGGCGCCACGTCCTCGAACGCGACGGTGACCGGGGTGCCGACGCGGAGCGGCGCGTCGGGCCCGTCGAGGAGCCGGCCGATCAGGCGCAGCTCGGACTGTTCGGCGAGCTCGACGTCGACGAGGACGAAGGGCACGTCGAAGCCCGGGAGGAATGACTGGCGGACCACTGTCCACGACCTGACGGTCCCGCGGCCGCCGACCGGCTGAAAGGTGAAGCCCGGGTCGGTGCTGCCGCAGTGCGGGCAGATGATGTCGGGTGGGTGGGTGAAGGCGCCGCAGCGGGCACAGCGAGCGATCATCAGCTCGTGGCGGGCGACCGCGGCCCAGAACGGCGCGGACTGCTCGTCCGGCACTGGCAGCGGCCGACGAGTGGGCGTGGCGGCGGGTGACGCCGTGGACGCGTCGGTCGGCGCCGTGGAGGTGTTGGCCGGCGTGGAAGTGTCAGCCGGCGTGGTCGGGGGTGCCGGGGCGGTCACGGGATGACCTTCGCTTCGTTCAGCTCGCCGATCTGCTCCCAGGTACGGCCGAGCTCCAGCAGGATTTCCTCGGTGTGCTCGCCATGCTCAGGGGCACGCCGCAGCGGCGGCGGGCGCTCGTCGAACTGCACCGGAACGGTCGGCAGCCGGTAGGTCGACCCGTCCTCGACGTGGACCTCGCCCAGGTAGTCGTTCGCCAGCACCTGCGGATCGGTGAGCAGCTCCTCCACCGCCTGGACCGGCGCCCAGGGCGCGTCGATCCCGGACAGCAGATCCTTCCACTCCTCGAAGGTGCGGCTGGCGAACTCGGCGTCCAGCTCGGCGACGCAGGCATCCCGGTTCGCGCCGCGCGTCCGCAGGTCCGCGAACCGCGGGTCGGCGGCCAGGTCGTCGCGTCCGAGCAGCTGGCAGAAGTCCGCCCAGTAGCGGTCAGCCTCGAGGAACACCAGCTGGATGTGGCGCCCGTCCTTCGTCCGGTAGGTGCCGACCAGCGGGTTCGGGCCGCCGGTGCGGCCGGGCATGGCTCGCGGCTGAGTGCCGGACAGCGCCGAGAGCACGTCAGACGACAGCGTCCACATCGCCGTCGCGAGCAGCGAGACGTCGACGACCGAGCCGGAGCCCGTCCGTTCCCTGCGCAGCAGGGCCGCCGTCACGCCGAACGCCAGCGCCATCGCGCCGTTGCGGTCGCCCATCGCGCCGCGCTGGCTGATGGGGTAGTCCCGCTCCGGCGGGGTCAGCACGTGCGCGAGGCCGCCACGCGCGAAGAACGCCGACGAGTCGTAGCCCGGCCGGTCGGCGTCCGGCCCGCGGGCGCCGAAGCCGTGGCCCCGGGCGTAGACCAGCCGCGGGAAGCGCTGGCGCAGGGTGTCGGCGTCCAGGCCAAGACGGGAGAGCGCCCCGGGCCGGAAGTTCGTCAGGAACACATCCGCGGTCGCGAGTAGCTCGTCCAGCAGGGCTCGTCCCTGCTCACGGCGCAGGTCGAGCGCGATCGAGCGTTTGCCTCGGTTGGCCAGGGCGACGGACAGGTTGACCCCGCCGCTGTCGGTTCCAATGCCCTGGGTGGCCAGGCCCCGGTATGGGTCGCCTTCGAGGCGTTCGATCCGGATGACATCCGCGCCCCAGTCGGCCAGCAGCGCGCCGGCGACCGGGACGAACACCCATTGCGCCAGCTCCACGACGCGGACGCCGTCCAATGCGCCTGGAGCCTCGGGTGGGTCCAGCGGGTCTACCGGGCCTGCTTGGCCTGACGTGTCTAACTCGGCGTCGTCCACTCGACGGACCTCCCCTCGCGTCGTGCCGCACCCCTCGGCCGTGCCGCAGGATGTCACGACGCCTCGCACTGTAGAACGGGACTCTCGTTGCTGAGAAGCCCTCAATTCACTTCTAGGTAGAGCTTGACGTCCCCGTTGAATGTTGCGAGCATGCGTGCACTCCCGGTGCGCGGACGGCTCGAGCCGGCGCCGAGGTCTCGTTCGGCGGCCATGTCCGGCTGCTCACACACCTGCGGCGGGTCCCCGATCCCGAGGCGCGCCGCTGAACGCTTCGATTGACGGCTGCGGCGTGCCCTGGGCGTGGTTGCCCGCCTGCTCGTCGTCCCGACTGATCATTCCCAAGCCGTCGCCGCTGGGCGGGGCTTCGACCACGAGGTGAGGGCAAGTGGCACACACGAGGGGCCTGCTGGGCAGGCCGAATCGCCGACGTTCACGGCGGATGACCGGCCGGTTATCCGGTTTATCCCGGTCTGCCGGGTTATCCGGGCTGGTCTTGGCACTCGCCGCGACCGTTGGCCTCGCGGCCTGCGGGAGTGACGACGGCGGTGGTGGCGGCACTCCGGCCGCCTCGACAAGCGCGGCGACGTCGTTGCTCGGCCCGTCCGCGCCGGCAAAGGGTGCGCCCGTCAAGATCGGGATCGTTACCGAGGGCAAGTCGCAGGTCTCGGACATGTCGGCCCAGAACACCGTCGCCGACGGTACCGCGAAGTGGCTCAACGAGCACCGCGCCGGCATCGCCGGCCGGCCGATCGAGCTGGTCAAGTGTGACGCTCTGGGCGACCCCGGCAAGGCGACCGACTGCGGGAACAAGTTGATCGAGGCCGGGGTCGTCGCGGCCGTGTTCGGTGAGTCCGCCGTCATGCAGGACGCCTGGAAGCCGCTGCACGACGCCGGCATCCCGGTGATGCTCTACGCCACCAGTGAGCGGGCGCTGCTCGCGGACAAGGACTCGACCTTCATCCTGTCCGACCCGTCGGCCGGGCCTATCGCCGTGCCGATCCAGGTGGCCAAGGACAAGGGCTACAAGAAGGTGACGTCGATCGTCATCGACGTTCCGGCCGCGCTCGGCCTGGAGACGACGGTGGCGCCCGGCAAGTACAAGGACGCGGGCCTGGAGCACGAGCTCATCCGGATCCCACCGGGCACCGCCGACATGACGCCGCAGCTTGGACCCGTCGTCGCGGGCGACCCCGGCATGGTGTTCGTGCTCGGCAACGACTCGTTCTGCATCAGCGCCTTCAACGGCCTGCGCGCGGTCGGGTACACCGGCCAGATCACCAGCATCGCCCAGTGCATCACCGACGCCACCCGCAAGGCGGTGCCGGGTGACCTGCTCAAGGGCATTGAGATCACGGCGTCGGCGCCGATCGGGACCGACAACCCCTCCACCCAGCTCTACAAGGCCGTGGTCAGCGCGTACGCCAAGGGTGTGGACACCAGCCAGATCGGCGGGATGAGCATGTTCAGCGCGCTCGCCGGCTTCCAGATCGCGACCTCCAAGATCAGCGGCGACGTCACGCCCGCGAGCATCCTCAGCGCGGTCCGGGCGATGCCGGAGGCGGAGCTGCCCGGCGCCGGCGGGCTGAAGTTCAAGTGCGACGGCAAGGCCACCCCGCTGTCGAGCGCCGTGTGCACCCGCGGCTCGCTGGCCGCAACCCTCGATGCCAAGGGGAATCCGAGCAGCTACGAGTTGGTCGGCACCTCCGCTGCCGGCTGAGCCGGCTCGCGACCCCGGGGCCGGGAACCATCCCGGCCCCGGGCCTGCGCGGTTCGCGCCTGCCGATCGGCGACGTTTCCACCAGGTGCCGGCGAATCCGCCACGTTCCGCGGAACAGCCCGGCCCGCGGTAGGCAGCCCCACAGGACAACGACTCCGAACGTGAAATTTTGGACGGAACGTGGAAGGGACGGGCCGTGGAAGCCGCCTTGGACACCGAAACCAGCAAAGTCGAGGCCGGCGAGGGTGAGGTCAGCATCTCCCGCCGGATTCGGCAGCTCGTCGAGGAGAACCCGACCGACGTGGTGTTCCGCCACATCGGGCTGGACGGCTCCGAGCCGGCATACACCTGGCCGATGCTGGACCGACGTGCCAGCCAGCTCGCCGCCGCTCTCGCGGACCGCGGTCTGCGAGCCGGCGACCGGCTCGGGATCGGGCTGCGCAACTCGCCGCAGTTCGTGCTCTCCGTGCTCGCGACCTGGAAGCTCGGCGCCGTGCCGGTGCCGGTCCGCTGGGATGTGCCCGACTGGGAGCTCGAACGACTGCGCCAGGTGATCGACCCGCGGATCTACCTGGGCCCGCAGGACATCGCCTGGATTGACGAAACCGAGCGGCTCACGGTCCCGGACCTGCCCGACGTCGTCTCTCCGCACGTCAACGGCATCTGCAGCAGCGGCTCGACCGGGACCCCGAAGATCATCCTTTCCGAGCGGCGAAGCATCCACGACCCGCGTTATGCCGGGAGGCTGCTCGAGAACTGGCGCCCGGTGCGCGAGCCGCAGACCATCCTCGTGCTCGCGCCGATGTACCACACGAACGGTTTCTCCACGCTGTTCAGCCTGCTGATGGGCGACCGGCTGGTGGTGATGGAGAAGTTCGACGCCACCCGGGTCGTCGACGTCATCGAACGGCACCTGGTCACCACGTTCACCGCGACCCCGACAATGCTGCAGCGGATCGCCGACCTTCCCGGCATCGACGGCCGCGACCTGTCGAGCATCGACTGGTTCATTCAGGGCGCGGCTCCCATGCCACGGTCGCTCGTCCACCGGTGGGCCGGGCTCGTCGGCCCCGAACGCATCGTCATGGCCTACGGCATGACCGAAGGGCTCGGTCTCACGGCGATCCGTGGCGACGAGTGGCTCACCCACCAGGGCAGCGTCGGCCGCGGCATCGGCGGCACCGAGCTGCGCATCCTGGACGCCGACGGCGCCGAGTCACCACTCGGCGAGATCGGCGAGATCTACCTGCGTTCCCCGTCCTATGGCGGATACCGGTACCTGGGCGACGCCCCGCGGCTGCGCGGCACCGACGAAGGCTTCCACACCGCCGGCGACATGGGCTACCTGGACGCCGACGGCTACCTGTACCTCGTCGACCGCAGGGTCGACCTGATCGTCACCGGCGGGGCCAACGTGTTCCCCGCCGAGGTCGAGTCCGCGCTCATCGACCACCCCGCCATCGCCGACGTGGTCGTCGTCGGCCTGCGCGACCCCGAATGGGGCCGCCGGGTGCACGCCGTCGTCGAACCGGCCGACCCCGCGAACCCTCCGTCCGCGGATGACGTCATTGCCTACGCCAAGAACCGGCTCGCCCACTACAAGGCGCCCAAGACCGTCGAGTTCGTCGCGGCGATTCCGCGCAGCGAGGCGACAAAGGTCAACCGCGGCGCCCTCGTCGCCGCTCGTGGCGGCTGATCCGGGTAATCGCGGCCACAGTCCGGGCGACCCGCCCGGACTGCGCGCCGCGTCCGCCCCGACGAAAGGTAGCGTCGAGCCTGTGTCCTGGGCAGAACGCGCCGCCGACCGATCGCCGTCGGTCCGCCGCTCACGCCTGCGCACCATCCAACAGGCAAAAGTGATCGTCCAGGCGGCCCGGCGGCTGGTCGACGAGAAGGGCGACCAGTTCACCACCCAGGAACTGGCCCGCGAGGCCGGCGTCGCACTGCAGACGTTCTATCGGCATTTTCCCGGCAAGGACCAGCTGCTGGTCGCCGTCATCGAAGACATGATCGCCGAAAACGCGGAGCTCTATGCCGCCGCCGCGAGCCACCTCCCCGACCCGGTGACCCGCCTGCGCTTCTACATCACCGAGATCCTCTCAGGCCTGACCGTGGCCGACGGCGCGGGTGACGGCGGCCTCGCCGCTGTGGCCGACGGCGCCGCCGGCGAAAACGCCCCTGGCACTGACGGCGTCCCTCCTGGCACTGACGGCGTCCCTCCTGGCACTGACGGCGTGCCAGGTATTGGCGGCGTCCCTGTGGGCGACGTTCCCGGCGTTGGCATTGGTGGCGTCGGCTCGGCCGGTGGTGGCGCGGTCGGCGAGGCCTCCGTCGGCGCCGGGCGGCGCGGCGGACCGGGCGACGCCGACGCGGTGGATGGCACAGCACGTGCCGGCACCGGGCCGCGTTTCATCACCGCCCAGCACTGGCGGCTGCACCAGCGTTTCCCGGAGGACATGGCACACGCCATCCAGCCGATCACCGATTTAATCGCCCGCGAGCTGCACGAGGCCCAGGCCGCCGGCCTGCTGCACCCGACCGACCCGGACCGGGACGCCGCCCTCATCACGAAGCTGGTCATGACCGTCTACCACCACTACGCCTTCGCCCCGCCGGGCGAGGCGACCACGGCCGTCACCGAACACCTCTGGTCCTTCTGCCTCACCGGTCTCGGCGGCCCCGCACCCGCCGCGCGTCCAGCGGCGACGGCGACCCGCGCGTCCACCAACGGAGAGCGCGTCTAGTCGGGCTTTGTCTGAAGCGGCTCTCGCGTTTCCGCGGCGCGTGGCGCGGGGTGATCGGATGCGTGGCGGCTGGTCAGCCGATGTGTGACGATCCGGGGCATGGCGTTGGTCGGCCTGCGGGACGAGAGCGTGTCGGCGTTCGCGGACGGGCGAGAATGGGGGACAGCCGGCGCCTACGAGGCAGTCTCCGCGGTGGCTGGGTTCGCCGTCGACCCGGGCGCCGCGGCCAACCGGGGGATCGTCGATCTCGAGCGCGTCGCCGGCGCGGACGGCCTGGCGCGTTTCGAGGCCGACCTTCGGGTGCTGCGCCCGCGCGCCGGCGGCAACGGCGGGCTGGTCTTCGTCGTCCCGAACCGGGGGCTGCTCGGCGGCATCCCGTTCTCCGCGGGCGCGCCGATACAGCTCGCCGACCTGGACACGCTCGACGCGGGCGACGGCTTTCTGCTCGCCCGCGGCTGGACGGTCGCCTGGTGCGGCTGGCAGTGGGACGTGGCGCGCGGCGAAGCGAGCGTTGGTCTCACCGCGCCGACCGTCGACGTCGGGCCAGGATGGCTACGGATCGAGTTCCGTCCGGACACGGACCAGCCGGACCATCCGCTTTCCGACTCGTCGCCGTTCTTCGCCTTCACCGACTTCCCGACCGTCGGCGTCGACGACCCGGACGCGTTCCTCACCGAGCGGCTGACCCCCGACGGGGCTCCCCGGCCGGTTCCTCGCGACCGGTGGCGGTTCGTCGACGCGACGACGGTGGCGCTCGACGGCGGGTTCCGTGCGTTCCACTGGTACACGCTGACCTACCGGACGTCGCTGTGCCCGGTGGTGGGAACCGGGCTGCTCGCGGTTCGGGACGCGGCCTCATGGCTGCGCCGGACTGGAGACCTGACGCATGCGTTCGCCTTCGGCGTCTCCCAGTCGGGCCGGTTCCTGCGACAGTTCCTGTATGAAGGCCGCAACGTCGACGAGGCAGGCGCCGTTGTCTTCGGCGGCGTTTTCGCCCATATCGCGGGTGCCCGGCGCGGTGAGTTCAACCACCGATACGCCCAGCCCTCGCTCACCCACCCGCTCGGCTTCACAAACCTGCCTCCGTACGACACGGCCGGCCTCCTCGCCCCGCCCCGCGCGGCTGCGGCGAGCAGCGGGGCAGTGAGCAGCGGGGCGGCGAACAGCGGGGCGGCGAATAATGAGGCGGGGGACCACGAGGCGGAGGTCCCCAGCGCGGTGCCGAAGCTGTTCCTGACCAACAGCTCCTGGGAGTACTGGCGCGGCGACGGCGCGCTGGTACACATCCATCCGGAGACCGGCGAGGACCTGCCTGACGACCCGGACGCGCGCGTCTACCTGCTGCGCGGCACCGACCATTTCGGCGCACTAACCCTCAAAGAGTTCATGCCGGGGGCGAACCCGACCCACGCGCATGACGTCGGCCCGATCCTGCGCGCCCTGTTCGTCGCGCTGGTGGAATGGGTCTGCATGGGCGACGACCCGCCACCGAGCAAGGTTCCCCGCTGGAAGGACGGAACGGCGTCGACGCGCGAGGCCGTCCTGAAACAGTTCGCCACCACGATCGACGCCGCCGCCACCACGGCCGCCGTCGCCATCGCCACCGACGCCACCGACGCCACCGACGCCACCGGCGGCGCGTGGCTCCCGGATCTCGACGCGCTGAACGTCACCCGGGACATGGATCTCGGACCCGGCGCGGAAACCGGCACCGGCCGCTGGCCGCCGGTGTTCGGTGCGGCGAAACCAGCTGTCGTCGCCGCGGTCGACGCCGATGGCAACGAGACCGCCGGCGTCGCGCTGCCCGTCGTCGCCGTCCCGGTCGCGGCGTACACCGGTTGGAACCCGCGTCGCCCCGTCGCCGGGCTGCCGAACCCGCTGTACGAGTTCCTCGGCAGCATGTTGCCGCTGCTCACCGACCCCGGATTCCCAGCCCGCGACGCCTACGAGTCGGCGGTCCGTGCCGCCGCCGCGGGTCTCGTCGAGTCCCGTTTCCTGATTGCCGAGGACGTCGAGTCCACCGTTCGCGAGGCGCTCACCGTCTATGACCGCGCGGCTGTTCCCGGACGGTCGCCCGGCGGCCAACCGGGCGCCACACCAGCGGGCTGACGCCGGCCTGGCCCGCGCCGCGCGAGGGAGGCCGGCCCGCCGATGCGACCTGGGCTGGCTGGCCCGGTGCCGGGAGCTCAGTGCGGGGGAAGTTCAGTGCGGGGGAAGTGAGGAGCCGGGGAGCGGGCCCGGCCCTGGGACCAACCTGGCCCGTGCCGCTGGTGCAGCCGATGCGGCTGGTGCGGCCGAGGGATCGTCGGACATGCACCGGCCCGGCATACGCGGAACGGGGGGAGCCGCGCGTGCCGGGCCAGCGTGCACAAACTACACCAAAACCATGGGCGAGGTTGATCCGCGACCGCATCCGTCTTCGGCGACGGACTTCCCCGGTCCTCGGCGACGGTCGGGCCGTCTCCGAGGATCAGGCGGTGGCACGGGCGCGCTGCGCGAGCAGGGTTCGCTCACTTTGGCGAACCTCGACCGCCAGGGCGAAGTCGCGGTTGTCGAGGGCCTCGTCCTTCGCCTCGCGCAGGGCCGCGATCTGGGCGTCGAGGTCGCCCGACACCGAGTCGAGCAGGGTTGGGCCCGGATAGGGCAGGACGCCCAGCGCGACCAGCGTCCGCCGGCGGGCCTCCTCCCGGTTGAGCCGCAGCCGGTCGAGGATCTTGGCGCCTTCGCCCCCGTCCTCGCGCAGCAGGCTGAGCAGGATGTGCTCCGGGCCGACGTGGGCGTGGTCGGCCGTCTTCGCCTCGAGCCGGGCGCGTTCCAGGATCCATTCCGCCCGCTGAGTGAAGGACGGGCGACGGTCTCGCCGGGCCTTTCCTCGCATCGTGGCTGGCCTGGCGAGGCCGCGGCCCACGACGGCCTCTACCGCGGAGCGGGCGTGTTCCAGCGTGACGCCGAGCGACGCCAGCACCCGGGCTCCGGCGCCAGTCCGCCGGTTCAGCAGGGCGAGCAGCAGGTGTTCGGTGCCGATCTGTTCGTGGCCGAGGTCGAGGGCCTCTTCCTGAGCGACGGTGAGCAGACGGCGGGCAGGGTCATTGAACAGGTCATGCATCGGTGAGCTCCCCGGCGCGGCGTCCCCCCGACCGCCCGATGAAGTTGATCGTTTGTTGTTATTCCATTCTCGTGGACGGCGGGGCCCCATGTGGCCGTTAAGGCTGAAATGCCCGTCGCGCGCGGTGCGGAGGCCGTGGCCCCGCAGTCCCGCGGAGACGTTCGGCGGGAGGGCGCCTCGCCGGGGGCCGCCGAGCGCCGGCGCGCGGTACCTTTGATCGCATGACGTCACCCATGTGCAAGGGGGCCGCGCTCCTCGTCACCGCATGAGCGGTGCATCCGTGCGCACGCCGGCCGAGCTGCGTCGGCTTCGCCGCCAGCGGCCACATCGTTGCTGGAACCATCTGCTGGCCGCGCCGTTGTGGCCGAAGCACGGCGTCAATCTGGGCACGTTGCTGCGAACCTGCGACGCCGTCGGGGCCTGTCTCGCCGTGCCGCGCGGGCCGCACTGGATCTCCGAGGCACTCGCTCAGGGAAACACCCTGCGTCACCGATCGTGTGTCCACCGCGTGGCCGACCCGCTCGACTGGCTGGCCTCCCACCGCGCCGCCGGAACCGCGATCGTCGGAGTGGAACTCGCGGAGGGCTCGGTCCGCCTCGGCGACCTGCCGGCGGCGCGCGGTCGCACTGTGATGGTGCTCGGCCACGAAGGCACCGGGATCCCCGACGAGGCTGTGCCCCTGCTGGATACCGTCGTCGAGATCCCCATGGTGGGCACCGGGCATTCGCTGAACGTCGCCGTCGCCGGCTCGCTCGTCCTCTACCGGCTCGCAGGTCTCCTCTGATGCTGACGCCCCAGCCAGCCGTGGCCTCCGCCCGCCACGATCATGGCGGTGTGCGCCGCAACGCGCCTGGCGGCTACCGTCTCGCCCAACGGCTACATCATGTAGTCGTGCATGTACGGCTCAGGTGGTCGCTGGCGGGCGATCGCGGGTGGCCAGGGTGATTGCCCAGGCCCGCCGCGGGTGCCCTCCCGACCCGGCTCCGTCCCGACAGCGATTCGTGTCAGATAGGCCAGCCCATAGACAGGCTGAGCTGACACGCTTCGGGGCACCACTGTCGATGTGTGTCAGATAGGCCAGCCCATAGACGGGTCCACATGCCACGGTTCGGCGCTCGGTGGGCTCCTCGGGCGTGGGCCGACCACTATTTCCCTGTGGGCGGGCGGTCAGAGCGGGCGGCCACGGGCGTTGGTCCCGACCACCGCGGGGGATCGCGGCCTGTCCGGCCGGCCCGTTGCCGCGGCAGCGGCGATCGGACCAGCCGGAGTGGGCGGACGAGGCAGAGTGGTCGGGCTGGTCGTAGTGGTCGGGCCGCGGCTCCCGCGGCGCAGGGGGAGCCGGAGCGTTCGGGCCATCGAGCCGGACAGGACGCCGCCCACCACCAGGGCGGCGCCGACGATTTCCAGCGCGGTGACGCGCTCGCCCAGAAGGACGGCTGAGGTGGAAAGGCCGACGACCGGGACGAGCATCGAGAACGGTGCGACGAGCCCGGCGGCATGCCGGGCCATCAGCCAGCTCCAGATGCCCGAACCGAGCAGGGTGCCGATCAATACCGTGTAGGCGAGCCCGGTGAGCGCGCCAGGCAGGTGGTCAGTCGTCGAGAATGCCGCGCCGATCCGGTGCGGGCCTTCGACCAGCAGCGACAGAGCGAACATTGGGACCGGCGGCACCACCGACATCCACAGGGTCAGGTGAAACGGGTTGGGCGCCTTCGCCCGGGCGTTGCAGATGTTCCCGATCGCCCAGCCGAAGCCGCCGGCCAGTACCAGCAGGAACGGCCCGATCGCCGCCGTGTGCGACCTCTCCCAGCCGACGACCGCGAGACCGAGCACCGCGACCGCCAGGCCCGCCAACCGGCGCGGCGTGACCGTGTCGCCGAACAGCGTCGCCCCCAGCAGCACCGTGAAGGGCGCCGACGACTGCAGGACCAGAGAGGCGACTCCCGGCTGGATCCCCGCATGCATGGCCCAGTACAGGAAGAGGAACTGCAACGTCCCGAAGCCGAGCCCGTAGCCGAACAGCCACCGCGCTGGCACCGGCGGCCGGGGCACCAGCAGCAGCGTCGGTACCGCGATGATGGCGAATCGCACCGCGGCCAGCAGGAACGGCGGGAAATGCTCGAGCGAGGCGTCGATGGCGAGGAAGTTCACGCCCCAGGCCACCGCGACGATCATGGCGAGGAGACGGTGACGAGCGGGCATGCGGTGACTGTCGCGGACGCCAAGCTGTAAGGACAAGTGAAACTTATCTGTGGATTCCTGTAGGCCACCTACAGGGTCTGTAGCCTGGCGGCGTGGACGTCCGCCACCTGGACCTGCTGTGCGAGCTCGCCGCGCGCGGCAGCGTTACCGCGGTCGCCGCGGCCACCCATCGCACGCCGTCCGCCGTCTCCCAGCAGCTGCGCACCGCGCAGCGCGAGTTCGGCGTCCGCCTCGTCGAACCGCACGGCCGGGGGATCCGGCTCACCGAGGCGGGCCGCCTGCTGGCCGACGCCGGCCGCGACGTCGCCCGGGTGCTCGCCGAGGTGCAGGCGCGGTTCGACGAATTTCGCGGCGAGCCCGCCGGCGTCGTCCGGGTGGCCGCCCTTCCGAGCGCCGCGACGCTGCTGCTCCCCGGGGTGCTGAACGAGCTCGAGACGACGGCGGTCCGGCTGGAATGCGACGATGTGGACCTCGCCGAACACGAGTACGCCGCCCTGGTGGCCGACTACGACATCGTCATCGGCCACTGCCTCGGCAAGGGACCGCCACCGGGCGCCGACGACCTCGTCAGCGTGCTGCTGGCCCGTGAGCCGCTCGACATCGCGATGCGTGCCGACCATCCGCTTGCCGTCCTGGAGCGGGTCGCGGCCGATGATCTCGTCGAGGTCGAGTGGTACGGCGTCCCGGTCGGCTACCCGTTCGACACCGTCCGCCTGGCCGTCGAGGAGGCGACCGGACGAAGCGTGTCCGTCGTCCAGCGGCTGCGCGACAACCGGCTGGTCGAGGCTCTTGTCGCCCGCGGCGACCGGGTCGCCGTTCTGCCACGCTTCACCACGCCGACCGGCGGCGCGATCACACTGCGCGAGGTCGCCGGCATCGAGACCGGCCGCTACCTGATCGCGCTGCTACGCCCCGATCGCGCCGAGCGTCTCGCCGTCCGCCGCGCCCTCGCCAGCTTCCGCCACCACGCCACGACCATCGCGACCCGCCCTACCTAGGCGGTCCCGCCACCCACATGCAAGCGGCGACATGGGTGTAGACGCATACCGGCAATCCATCCACGCAACTCGGCCATCGCTAGTGACGGCGCATCAGCGCGGTACCAACCCAGCCACCTCGTCAGCCCGGACCCAGCTCTACCACCGCCATACGCCAGGGCCCGGCACCACGCAGGGAGCAGGGTCACTGCGGGATCGGCGAAGCCGATCTGGGAGGTCAGGTTCAGCGCCTGACAGACATTCCATGGGCCCGGATGTGCAGCCGCGGCAGACCGCGACGCCGTTCCAGCCACCAGTAGGCGAAACTCGGCCACAACTGGTGACGGCGCATCGGCGCAGTGCCAGCCCAGCCATGTCGTCAGCCCGGTCCGGGCCCTGCCACCGCCATATGCCAGGGCCCGGCACCACGCGGGGAGGGCGCCCAGCGCCCGACACGGGGCGAGCGCGCCCAGCGCCTCGCCCCGACCGGAGCGCCTCAGGTCTCGATCGGGGGGAGGAGGCCGAGGCTGGCCGTGACGGCGCCGAGCTCGAAGCGGCTGGTGACGTTGTGAGCCTCGTAGAGGTCGGCGACGTCCCGGCGGACGGTGCGGATGGTGACGCCCAGCTCGGCGGCGATCACGTGGTCGGTATGGCCCTGCGCCAGCAGCGCGAGCACCGCGTTCTGGCGGCGTTGCACGGCGGGGTCGGCGGCGGGCGGGGGGGCCGCCAGCGGCTGCGCGTCGCGGTGAATGCGTTCGATCATGTCGGTGATGATGACGAGCAGGCTGGGGGCCTCGATGACGAGCGCCCCCCGGTCCAGGTTGTTCGGGTCGACCGGGAGGATGGCCGCGCGGGCGTCGGCCACGACGGCGCGCATCGGCACATTGGAGCTCTGGCGGACCCATCCCAGCGGCGGCAGCCGCCGCGTACCGCTGGCCGCGCGGGCCGCGGCGACATATTCGGGCGCCCACACGGACGCGACCCGTACCCCGCGCTCCACGGCGCGCGCCATCCCCCACACCAGGTCCTGGATGTACTGGACCTGCCCCGGGCCCGCCGGGCTTTGCCCGCCGAGCAGGAAGTGCACCTGGGACTCGGCGCTGTCGACCAGCTCGGCGATCTTCAGCAGAATCTGGTGGTGGTCGAGGATCGTGACGACCCGGTCGTGGGGGCCGGGGCGGCGCCGGCCGGCCAGGTAGTCCGCGAACAGCCCGCTTCGGTATAACGCCGCGCGCTGCTCGACCATGACCGAGCGGCTGGCCTCCAGTTCGACGCGTTCGGACGCGTGTTCCGCCTCGAGCACCAGCGCCGGGTCCTGGGCCTCCCACGTGTCACCGACGAGGCGCAGCAGGCCGCGCTGCATCTGCCGGTGCACCTCGGCCTGGACCTGCGGCACCGGCCTGCCGACCCATTCGGCCAGCGACTCGATGTCGGAGTACCGGTGCCCGGCGGCCGCGCGGTAGACGGCGACGCCGAACTCGTCGAGGCCGAACAGCTTCTCCAGCAGCACCGGGGCGTCTCCCTCTGTAGGCGGCGCGGCGTGGGGAGGAGGGTGGCCCCGCGCCGCGCCGCCGCGCTCCGGGCTAGGGGAGCGGTGTGGTTGGACGTGTGGTCGGACGTGATCAGACGCCCGTGGGACGTCCATCGGGACATGGCCAGCGGCGATCGACGCCCGCCGGGCCTCGGTCGCCGTCGGGTTGGACGCGCTCGGACGCCCGTTGGATGTCCGGGTGGCGCCCTCCTGCCGTCTCCGGGAGGCGGCAGGAGGCAAGCGGGGCAGTAGGTAAGCAGTGGGTAAAGACGCCAGCGGACGTCCACCGGAGGTCCGTTGGACGTGGGGACGGGTGGGCGGGTGGACCGTCTGAGCGGTCGGCGATCGGCGTAGCTGCGCCGCTACGCCTGGTCGAAGGGTGTGCCGGGCACGCTACACCACGACACGAGCACGGACTATCCACATGGGCGCCTCTATGACCCCTATAGGACGCGTGTCCCACATAGGACCGTTCATCCTGACCCCTATAGGACGCGTGTCCCACATAGGACCGTTCGGTGACCTATCCGCGCGGTCCGTGGCGGGTTAGCTTCTGCTGCACCGCCGGGGCTCGGGACGGCACCCGCAATCAATGGCGAGAAAGGGGTGCCGCCTCGCCGCAGCCACGTCCCCCTCCGTTCCTGTCGGCGCCGTCGGTGCACCCCCCTCCTGTGCCGGCGCGGCCCCGGCGGCTCTTGGCTCTCAAGTCCGTAACGCTCCTGCCCCTTCGCGTTTTTGTTACCTACATCCACCTCTATCACGTCATGGCCCCATGTTTTGGCCCCGCCGCGTATCTGCTCCACACCCGCGGCGGGAGCCCGTGTCCCGCGGCCGTTCCCACGGCCTTCCGTGTCCCGCCCCTGCTCCTCCGCCCTCTGCCCCAGGGCCCCAATGTCGTCGTTGCGCTTCTGCCGATGGGAGCGAGATGGAGAACTGGCCGGTTCGGTACCGGTTGGCGGTCGCACTGGTCGTGCCGCTGCTGGCGCTCGCTGGGCTCGCCACGCTGCTCGTGACCGGGCAGGCGGGCGCGGCGCACGCGGCCAGCCGCAGCGAGGCCGCCGCCCAGCTGACGATCAAGGTGAATGCGCTGGTCCGGGCGTTGTCGCAGGAGCGCTACGCGTCGTCGTCCTACATTGGCTCGGCCTACCACGCCCTGGAGGCGGAGACCAGGGCCTCCCGCGCCCCGGTGGACCGGGCGTACGCGGAGGTCAAGAGCGTCGCCGGTTCACTGCCGGACGACCCGCGCCTGGTCGCCGCCGTCAACGCCGCCGAGACCCAGACCGACAAACTGCCCGGCCTGCGCCGCCAGATCGACACGCACGCGCTCAAGCCCGGAACGGGCACGGATGTCTTCAACGGCATCGTGCGCGCCTGGCTCGGCGTCACCCCGGCCCAGGCCGGCGTCGGCACGACCGACCCCGAGGTGGTCCGCACCGTCGCCGCCCTGACGGCGATCAGCAACGTCGCCGAGCAGTCCGCCCAGCAGCGCGGCTATGTCAGCATCCTGCTGATCCTGAAGCGCCTGGACCCCGACAACTTCGGCCTCATCCGGGCCGCGAGCGGCGCCGAGGCGGCCTGGGTCAGCCAGTTCGACGTCTACGCCGACCAGGGCCAGCGCCAGCTCTACGACCAGGCCGTCGGCCCGACGCTGGGCCCGGTGACCGCCCTGCAGGACCGGGCGCTGCGCGCCGCGCAGACCGGCGGAACCGTCGACGTCACCGGCACCGACTGGCTGGCCGCCGCCAACGCGAAGATCGACCAGCTGCGCAACGTCGAGGCACAGATCACCCTGGACCTCGCCGATCGCAGCAGCACTCTCGCCTCGTCGGCCAGGACCCGGGCGTGGCTCGCTGGTCTGCTCGCCGGCATCGTGATGGTGATGACGGTGGCCGTCTCGGTCATGATCGCGCGCCGGCTCGCCCGGCAGCTGCGGGCCCTGCGCGAGGACGCCCTCGACATGGCCGAGCAGCGGCTGCCCGCGGTGACGGCCGCGATCCGCGACCGCCGCCCCGTCGACGCCGACGTCGGGGCGGACAACGCGGCGCGCGGACCCGCCGACGAGATCGGGGACGTCGCCCGCTCGCTGCGCGAGGTCTACTCGGCGGCCGTCCAGTCGGCGACGGAGGTCGCCGCGCAGCACTCGCTGTCCGCCTCGATGCGCAACCTGGCGCGGCGCAGCCAGACGCTGATCCACCGCCAGCTGAAGCTGATCACCGACCTGGAGCGCGACCAGCAGGACCCGGACATGCTCGACCGGCTGTTCAAGCTCGACCACCTGGCGACCCGCATGCGCCGCGAGGTCGAAGGCCAGATCGCGCTGTCGGGCGGCCGGCCGAGCCGGGTGTTCCGCTCGCCGGTGAAGCTGGTCGACGCGATGCGCGCCGCCGTCGCCGAGGTGGAGGCCTACACCCGGGTCGAGGTGAGCTCCGCCATCGACATCCGCATCGTCGGCCCGGTCGTCGGCGACGTCATCCACCTGCTCGCCGAGCTGGTGGAGAACGCCACCCAGATGTCGCCGGAGAACACCATGGTCACGGTGTCCGGCAGTCCGGTCGGCACCGGGGTCGCGGTCGAGATCTCCGACCGCGGCATCGGGATCGTCACCGAGACGATGACCGAGCTCAACGCGCGCCTGGCCGATCCGCCGCCGTTCAACCCGGAGCAGCAGGGCGACAAGCTCGGCCTGTGGGTCGTCGCGAACCTGGCGGCCCGGCACGGGATCGACGTGCAGCTGACCCGCAGCGCCTACGGCGGTGTCACGGCGGTCGTGCTGCTGCCCTCGGAGGTGCTCGTCGACGACAGCGCGGCGGTGCCGCCCGTGGTCGACGACCCGCTGCGCGCCGCGCTCGACCGGATCAGCGCCCTGGAGCGCCTCGACGCGGCCGGCGTGGGCTACGAGAACCCGTTCGCGGTGGGCAACGGCGGTCTCGCCGCCACGGGGAGCGGTGCGGGTGACGACGGTCTCGCGGACGACGGGGCGTACCTCGACGACCTCGACGTCAGCTACGACGGCGACCCGTCGCAGGTCCTCACCGTTCGCGAGAGCTTCTTCCGCCCCCTGCCACGGCGGGAGACCACCTCGGGCGGCTCGAACGGCGCCGGCGCGGACGACGCGAACGGCGCGAACGGCGCTGGCCGGCCGGGCTCGGACGGGGCGGGTTCCGATGGGGTGGACCCCGCGGACGCCGGCGCGACGGGCCCGACGCTGTTCGACGCCGTCCGGGCCGACTGGGGCAACACGCTCGAGCTCCCGCCGATCACGGTCGGCTCCCCGTCCGGACCCACCCAGCGCCCGCCGGCCGCTCCCACCGGGCCAGGCGCGTCAACGGGACCGGGGGCGTCAACGGGACCGGGGGCGCCAGCCGGACCGCCGACGCCGACGGGACCGCTGACACCGGCGGGACCGACGGCGACGGGACCCGCGACGCCTACCGGGCCGGCGGGGCCAGCGGGGCCGAAGAGCCCGGCGGCGGGACCGGCCGGGCAGAGGCCGGCCGCGCCAAGGCCAGCCGCTCCGAGGCCGGCTGCGCAGAGGCCGGCTGCGCAGAGGCCAGCGACGCCGAGGCCGGCCGCGCCGTTCGCACCGCGCCCGCAGGCTCCGCCCGCCCCGGGAGCCGCGTCCGGCTCTGGGGGGCCGTCGGCCCTGGCGGGGGCGACCAGCCTGGCTGGGGCGGCGGGCCTGGTCGAGCCGCCGCTCGGCCACCTGCCGCACCGCCGCCGCGGCGAGCACCTGTCCGCGGAGCTGCGCGGCGGCCGGCGCGTGGCCGCCGCGGCGACGCCGGGAGCCAAGGGCCCCGGGCCGGACCCCGAGAAGGCTCGCAACCTGGTCACCTCATTCCGGGCCGGCTTCCGCCAAGGGCTTCCCGGCGACGACGAAAGGATGGGCGATGCCTCCCACCGGTAATCTCGGATTCCTGCTGAACGATCTGGAAAGGCGTATCTCCGACGTCCAGTGGGCGGTGGCGCTGTCCTCGGACGGCCTACAGCTGGCCCGTTCCTCCGGCCTTTCCCGGGAGGGCGGCGACCACATCGCGGCCGTCGCCTCCGGATTCCGCTCGCTCGCGCTCGGCGCGTCCCGGTACATGAGCGGCGGGGATGTTCGCCAGACCATTGTCGAAATGGACGACGGCTATCTGTTCGTCGCCGCGATCGGCGAGGGCTCCTGCCTGGCGGTCGCCGCCTCCGCCGCCGCGGACCCGGGGATGATCGCCTTTGAGATGGCCCGACTCGTGACGCGCGCCGGCCAGGTCCTGACCCCGCCGATGCGCGTCCAGGTCTGACGGAGGGGGGTGCACCTTGCCTCGGGACGACGAGGAGCTGCCCGACGAGGCAGCCGGACCGGTCGTCCGCCCTTACGCCGTCACGGGCGGGCGTACCCGGCCCCACAGCGCGTTGGAACTGGTCGCACTGGTGGCAACCACCTCGCACGGGGTGGCTCTCGCACGGCGGCCACCTGCCGGTATGCCCCCCGAGCAGCGTGAGATCGCCTTCCTGTGCCGCCAGCTCCAGTCCGTCGCGGAGATCTCGGCGCGCCTTGACCTGCCGCTGGGTGTAGCCCAGGTGCTGGTCGCCGACATGGCCCGCGACGGTCTCGTCGTCGTGCACCGGCCCGAGCGCCCCGACTGGCGGCCCGATTCCGAACTGCTCCGAAAGGTGCTCGATGGCCTTCAGCGGCTCTAGCGGCCCGACCCGCCCGGGTGGCCCCCCGAATGGCCCGACCCGCCCGGGTGGCCTCCCGAACGGCCCGGCCGGCGGGGACGCCGACCCGGATGTCACCACCACCCCGTTGAAGATCATCATCGCCGGTGGTTTCGGGGTCGGCAAGACAACGTTCGTCGGCTCCGTCAGCGAGATCCCGCCGCTGACGACCGAGGCGCACATGACCGCGGCGAGCGTCGGCGTCGACGACATCAGCAGGATCGCGGGGAAGACCACCACGACCGTCGCGATGGACTTCGGCCGGATCACGCTGCCCGAGCAGGACGTCGTCCTCTACCTGTTCGGCACCCCCGGCCAGGACCGCTTCTGGTTCATGTGGGACGAGCTGACGGTCGGCGCGGTCGGCGCGGTCGTGCTCGCCGACACCCGCCGCCTGCCCGACTGCTTCGCCGCGATCGACTTCTTCGAGGACCGGAAGCTGCCCTTCGTCGTCGCCGTCAACCAGTTCGACGGCGCGCTCGTCCACCCGGTCACCGACGTGCGCAAGGCGCTCGACATCGAGCACCCGGTGGTCATGTGCGACGCCCGCCACCAGCCGTCCACCCGGGCGGCCCTTATCGCCCTCGTCCGCCACGCCCTGGAAGCGACCCTCGCCGAAGAGGCCCGCGCCGCCCGGCCCCAGCCAACCCCGCAGAGAACGTGACACCAGGAACGGGCTTTCGGGCACGCGAGGCTTCGCCATCGTCGCGCACCGGTCGGCCCTAACCCTCGAGGGAGGGCGTGTAACGATGAAGCCTTCGACGCGACCGATGCCGGTGGCACCGCCGGTAATGCCCGAGTACCCCCCGCTACCACTGCTGCTGTCCGTCATCGAGATGGAGGTGGACGTCGACCGGGCCCGGCTGATCGCAGCCGAGGAGCCGGGCGGCGCCGCGCTGCCCGCCGTCGTCGTGCGGATGCCGGCCTACGTGGCGGGCGCGCTCGCCAAGGTGCTCGACACCTGGGCGATCGTCTGCCAGGCGGCCGGTTCCGATGACACCGCCGAGTGGGTGACCGCCGCCCACGCCCTCCTGCTGGCCGGCCGCGAGGCCGCCGACGGCATCCCGTACCCCGAGCTGTCCGACCTGCGCCATTCCGTGCCGGACACCCTCTCCACGTTTCCCGCCCCCGCCGACGACCTCCCCGTCCCCGGTCCCGGCGTCTCGGTCCCCGCCCCCGCCGTCCCGTCCGCGCCCGTGCCCTCCGCGGCCGAGCCGCCCGCCGCGCTCGCGCGTGGAGACGACCACCGCGTCGCCGGCCGGCCCCTCGGCCAGCGCGCCCCGGCCGGCGCCGAGCCGGCCGCCGCCGGCCGCCGCGGGGACAGCCGTCGCGTCGCCAGGGTTCCCGCGGGCGCACGCGGTGCGGCCGCGGTGACCGAGCCGCGCTCGGCCGCCGGCTCCGTCGAGGGCCGCCGCGTCGGCGGTCTTGCCGGGCCGCACGCCGCTGGCGACGGTGCGAGGAGCCCCGCCACCGGCACGCTGGTGGACGGGCGTCGCGCCGGTGACGAGTGTGCGTGACCTGCGCGTCCACCCCACGGTCGCCGCCCTCCTGCCAGCCGACCTGCTCGCGGCGCTGCGCCACGGGCCGCACCCCAGCACCTATCGGTGCCCGGTCTGCGAGGGCGAGGGCGACCTCGCGATGGGCGAGGCGACGTCGCTGGTGCTGCGCCGCTACCCGCACCGCTTCGTGCGGCGCGTCCAGCTCGTCCACGCCGAGTGCGCGCCGTCCACGGTCACCGTCGCACCGGCGGCGCTCGCGGAGGAGGAGCTCGCCGCCAGCGGGTCGAGCATCGTCTACGCGGACCTGCTGGGCATCGGCACCGCGGCGCTGACCGGCTGCCGGCCGCAGCCGCTGCTCGCCGTCGATGACGACGACGACCTGATGACGACCGATCCGCGCGCCCCCGGCGACCCGTGCCGGCTGCGGCCGGGGGAAGTCATCGACCCGGCGGTGTCGCACGCGCTCGCGACCGGGCTCGCGCTGCACTCGTCACTGCGGGATGACCCGCCGTTCGTGGCCGGCTGGACGGTCAGGATCGGCCCGGCCCTCCTCGACCTGGTCCACCCGCGCGCCGACGGGCGGCAGGGGATCGAGCGGCTCAACCACACGATCCCGGCCGAGTGGCGCGCCGCCGTGCGCGCCGCAGGGAACCAGGTAACGCTGCTCGTCGGCCGGATGGGCTTGTCCACCGCCGTGCGCGCGCCCTATCTGCCCGCGCGCCGCCCGCGGGCGCCGATCCCGCCGTCACCGACCCCTACCGGCCATCACCCGGCCCAAGGCCCGGTCCCGGCCCCGGCGGCCTGGCATGCGAGGCCGCGGGTCGCGTCGGCGACGTCGCCGGCGGCCACGTTCGCCGTCCTGTCCGCCGTGAGCGCCGGCCGCGTCGCGGCCGGACGGGTCACCGTCACCTGGGCAGGCCCGGATTGAAGCCCACCGACATGCCCGTGGCCACCCGCCCCGCGCCCCGGCCCGCCCCCCGGCGTGCGCCCGCCGGCGCGGCGGCGCGGAGCCGCCGCCCGCCGCCGCTGTTCCTCGTCGGCGGCCTGGAAGGCCCGCCGCACCCAGGCCTCCCGCTCGCCGGCGCGCTCAGTGTCAGCACCGTCTGCCGCGGGCTCGACCTCCCCGGCCGCGACGGCGCCCGCGCACCGCTCGGCGACGTCCGCGCGATGGCGGTGCACCTGCTTCCGTCGGTGCTGCTCGACCAGCCGGGAGGCGGCCCCTACCAGCTGGGCGGGTACGGGTTCGGCGGGGTCGTGGCCTACGAGCTGGGCCGGCTGCTGCGCGGCCTCGGCCAGCCGGTGGCCCGGGTGTTCCTGTTCGACGCCGCGCTGCCGCTGCCCGGGCAGGCCTCGCCGGCCGACAACCCCAAGCTGGCCGTCCGTGAGCTCGCCCGGATGCGCCACCTGGCCTGCGTCTGGCAGGGCGCCTGCCGCTGCGGCGTCGACCACGGGGTGCCGCTCAGCACGCAGGGCGTCGCGATCGCCCGCGCGCTCGGCGCCACCGACCCCGACCGCTACGAGGACCACCTGCTCGACGCCGTCGACACCTACTCAGCCGCCGTGCGAGCCTATGCGGCCTACCGCCCGCCGCCGTCCGACCTGCCCGTGGTCCTCGTCCGCCCGGCCAACCCGGCGAACCCGTGGGGCCAGCCCTCCCAGCTGCGCCTCTCCACGTCGCCCTGCCTCGGCTGGGAGAACGCGGGCATCGCGGACCTGACCACCGCCGTCATCCCCGGCGACCACATCACGATGTTCGCCAACCCGTACCTGTGGGATGTCGCGACGATCGTCCAGCGTTTCCTGTTCAACCCACAGCCCGCTCCCCGCCCCGCGCCCGCCAGTCGCCCCGCGCCCGCCCTTGGCCCGGCGCCCACCGGCCGCGTCCGCGCGGCCGGACCCGACCGCCAGCGCCCGGGCGTCGGGCACGCCGGGCGCCGGTAAGGGTCATCAACCGGCACCGGTAACGGTTCTCGTCCGGGCGGTCGGGGACGGTCATCGTCCGCCGAAGCCGCGTCGTCTGACCGCGTCGCCTGACCGCGGCGGATGACCGCGGCGGATGACCGCGGCTGACCCGCGTGCGGCTACCAGCGGTTTTGGGTGGATGGGTCGAGGGGAAGCAGACCGGAGGAGCGCCGTGGACGCTGGGGACGGCGTGGACGCCGGAGGCGCTCGGGTGCCGAGGGCTGGTTGAGGCGCGGCCGTCAGCCGGGGACAGAGCCGCCTGCCTGGCGCGGAGCGCGGGTAGCGCGGCACTTGGCATTCGGTCGGAACACAACCCACGGTCCCGGAACGTGGCCCAGTGGGCCGCGGCCGCGGCCGGAGGAGGCGATCGTGACGGACACGGGCCCGATTCTGGTGACGGGGGCGGCGGGCGGACTCGGCGGGGTGGGCCGCTCGGTGGTCGAGCTGCTGGTAGCCCGGTCGTTGCCGGTGCGCGCAATGGCGCACCGCGATGACGAGCGGGCGGACGCGCTGCGCGCGCTCGGCGTACCGGTCGTCGTCGGCGACCTCACCCGGCCGGAGGACGTCGCGCGGGCGCTGGACGGCTGCCGGCGGATGTTCTTCAGCATGAGCGTCTCACCCGAGTACCTGGAGGCGGCGGCGACGGTCGCCGACGTCGCCCGCGCCGTCGGCGGCGCGGCGGGCGACGGAGCGGGCGGCCTGGAGACGCTGGTCGCCATGTCCCAGCTGACGGTGTCGCAGATGACGGCGCTTCGGCTGAGGGAGTCCCGCCAGCAGCGGCTGCACTGGCTGTCTGAGCAGGTGCTCGACTGGTCGGGGCTGCCGGTGACACACGTGCGTCCGACGGCGTTCCTCGAGAGCCCGCTGTTCAGCGCGCTCGCCGCTTACACGCTCCGCCACGACGGGACGCTCAGCCTTCCGTTCGGCTCGGGCCGCACCTCGCCGATGGCCGCGCGTGACGTCGCCCGGGTCGTCGCCGAGCTGCTCGCCGAACCCCAGGCGCACCGTGAGCACGTCTACGAGCTGACCGGCCCGCGATCCCAGGACATGACGGGCGTCGCCGAGGAGTACTCGCGGGCGCTCGGCAGGGACATCCCATATGTGGACGTCCCGCCCCAATGGTGGGCGGAGCATGTGCTGCCCGTCGCCGGCCTCGCGCCGCACGCCCGCCAGCACATTCTCACCCTCGCCCGCATGCACCACGAGAACCGCTTCGACCGGCTGACTCGCATCGTCGAACAGGTCACCGGCTTTCCGCCCCAGACCGTCGAGTCCTACGTCGCGGAGCACCGCGACCAGTTCACCCCGGTCGCCTCCCGCCCCACCGCGGGCGTGGGCGGCCGGCGGCGATGACGGACCTCCCACCCCGGCCGGCCCCACCACTCAGCGCGTGCCGGCGGACAACACCAGGAGAACGCTGGTGTGCCAGGCCCGGGAGGCCCGCTGCCAGGCGGCGCGTCTCACCAGTGGCCCGGGGGAATCCCGCCGCGGTCCGCCCAGGTCAGCCGGCGGCCGGCGGCTCGGGCTGGGCGGGGATGGCGGGGTAGGCAGCGGCCAGCGCGGCCCAGCCCTGCGGGATCGCGCCGAGACCCGCGCCCGTCTCCGGGTTCCAGTACTCGGCGAAGCCGGAGACGAGTGCGGCACGGCGGCTGGCGTCGGCGATCGCCTCCGCGAGCGTCGTCGCCTCCCAGCGGCGGGCGGCCTGGTAGAGCATGTAGTTCAGCTGCGGCCAGGCCGGGCCGCGCCAGTACTGTTCGGGCTGGTAGCGAGGGTGGCCGGCGGGCAGGAACCGCAGCCCGAACGGGGCCGCGTAGCCGGCGGCGTCCTCCGCCTGGGCGAGCGCAAGCCGGGCCCGCTCGGGGTCGGGCGTGACGAGGGCGGGCATGAGTCCGTCGAGCGTCGGAAGGACGGTGCTCGGGCCACCACCGACGATCGGCTTGTCCACCCAGTGGTGCTGCTCGCCGTCCCACAGCAGGTCGTCGATGGCGGCCGCGAGCTCGTCGGCGCGGCGGTGCCACTCCTGCTTGCCGGTGAGCGCACCGAGCTCGCGGGCGGCGTGCGCGGCGAACGCGTTGATCGCGGCCGGGGCGACGACGAACTCCCGCGACCACACGGCCGCGCCCTCCTCGTCGAACTTCGTGGCCTCCACCAGCTGATGGTCGAAGATCGTGAACGCCAGGCGTGACCAGGCCGACCGGCCGATCCAGTCGTCGAACCGCGGCGAGTCGTCCGACCCGGACTCCCACGGGTGGACGATGAACAGCAGCCCGTCCGCCGTCATCCGGTGGTTCCACAGGTAGTCCAGCGCGCGCTCGATCCGCTCGAGTGTGCCGGGCGCGAGCGGCAGCCCGCGCTCGGTCAGCACCCGGGCGGCATGGGCGTAGATCGGCGGCTGGGTGAAGGAGGAACGGTCGGTAAGCGGGCCGGAGCCCTCCGATGGCGCCGCGTAGCGCATGTGCGGGACGAAGCCACTGGGCAGCTGCGCGTCCAGGCACGACGCGAGCTCGACCGCCGCGCGCGGGTCGCCGAGCGCCGCCCACGAGATCGAGTGGAAACACGAGTCCCACAGCCACAGATGCGGGTAGACGTCCGGGTTCGGCACGCAGTAGCCGTCGCGCCAGCACCGCTCCAGTACCGCCGCGGCCCCGTCCACCTCACCGAGGATCATGCGCATCAGGCTAACTCGCCGACCGGGCCGGACGCCGACGACCCAGCAAACGCCCGACGACGGCCTGGGCACAGCGAGACACCGCCGGCCTCGCGCGCGATTACCTGGTGGACGGTTCACCCTGGCGCTCCTGCATGATCGTGCCCGGCATTGACCGGGGCGCGCGGGCGCGGCTAGCGTCGGAGGCGTCCTCGGGTATCTACCTCCAGCGTCGGAACGGCGGCCCGGTTACCCAGGTCTGGCTATCCGGCCTTGGCTACCAGCCAAGGCCATCCAGCCCTGGTCACCCAACGCTGGTCACCCAGCACCGACCTGGAGACGCGATGGACTTCTCTGCCGCTGCCGCTGCCGTTCCCGCGGCCTCTCCCGCCGCGCGGGTACCCGTGCTCGACCTTCCGGTGACATCCGCCGACGCGTTGGTGGACGCCCTGCGGCGGAACTCGTGCGTGTTCCTGACCGGGCTCGACGAGTTCTCCGCCGACGGGTCGTTCGGCGCGGACCTGGCCGCGATGGTCGAGGCTTCCCGGGAGTTCTTCGCCCTCGAACCGGAGCAGAAGGCGCCGGTGCGCTGGTCGGGCTCGGGGGAGTGGGCCGGCTGGCAGCCGCTCTACGAGGGCGGTGCGGACGCCCTGCTGCTGGAACGCTACGAGCTGGCGCTCCCCGACCCGTCGGGGTATGTCGACGACGTCGAGTGGGCGGCGTCGTTCCCCCTGTGGCCGAAGCGGCCGGCGAGGCTGACGGTGACCTGGACGACGTACTACCGGACGGCGCGGGCGCTGACGAACCGGCTCGTCGAGATGATCGGCGAGGCGCTGGGGCTGCCGGGCGCGGACCTGCCCGCCTGGACGACGCGGCAGCACTCCAACCTGTGCGTGAACCACTATCTTGCCCAGCCGGAGGCGCCGGCTCCCGGCCAGACCCGGCAGCGCCCGCACGCGGACATCGGCGGGCTGACCCTGCTCTGGGCCGACGGCCGGTCCGGGCTCGAGGCGGCGCTTGGCCCGGACGGCGCGTGGGTGCCGGTCGAGTTCCCGCCCGGCGCGGTCCTGCTGCAGGCCGGCGACCTGCTGCACCTGTGGACCCGCGGCCAGATCCCGAAGAACCTGCACCGCGTCGTCAACCCACCGCGTACCCCCGGCGCACCGGTTCCGGACCGGTACTCGGTCGTCTTCTTTCACCACCCGGACCTCGACACCTGGGTCGCCCCAGCACTCCCCGGGCAGACCGCGGCCGCCTCCGCCGCCGATGGCCCCGCCGCGGCCGCCGAAGGCCCCGGCACCGGTGCGCGCGACCACGTCCTGGCCCGCCAGCGCGCCGCCTACACGTTGCCCTGACCCCGGCCGTCCACCCGGGACCCGCCGCGACCTACCCAGGGCTCGCCGTCGACGCCGCGGCTGGCCGCCCCAGGGGCAGGACGGTGAAGCGGCGATGGGAGGGTCGGGGCATGGGGATGGCGCCGACGCGGGTGATGAACGATGGCCGTGAGCTGCCGGTGGTGGGAATCGGGACATACAAGATGACGGACGCGGCGGCCGGGGTCCGGGCCGCGCTGCGAGCCGGCTACCGGCTCGTCGACACCGCCTCCGCATACGGAAACGAGGACGCCGTCGGGAAGGGCATCGCGACCAGCGGCCTCGGGCGGCACGAAATCGTGGTGACGACCAAGCTGCGCGGCCTCGACCAGGGCTATGAGTCAGCCCTGCGCGCGTTCGAGGAGTCACGCAAACGGCTCGGGCTCGAGTACGTGGACCTTTTTCTCATCCACTGGCCACTGCCGCGCCTGGACCGCTACATCGACTCCTGGCGCGCCATGATCAAGCTTCGTGACGACGGCGTGCTGCGCTCGGTCGGCGTCTCGAACTTCACCCCCGCCCACCTCGGCCGGCTGGTCGCCGAGACCGGCATAGTCCCGGCCGTCAACCAGATCGAGCTGCACCCGCACTTCACCCAGGACGCCCAGCTCGCCTACGACACCGGGCTCGGCATCGTCACCCAGGCCTGGCAACCACTCGCCCGCAAGACGGCCCTGCTGTCCGACCCGGTCCTAGCCGTGATCGCCGACCGCCACCAGGTCAAGCCCGCCCAGGTCGTCCTGCGCTGGCACCTCCAGCGCGGCGTCGTCCCCATCCCGAAGTCGTCGTCGCCCGCCCGCCAGCAGGCCAACCTCGACGTCTTCGGCTTCGAGCTCACCACCGACGAGATGGTGACGATCGCCGCCCGCCCGCAGTCCCGCTCCGGCGGCGACCCCGACGTCGACGACATCCGCTGACCCGCGCACGTGCCGCCACCGCGCTCGGCGGGCTCGGCACGTGCGCGGGTCAGCCCTGGAGGCGGCCCGCGGCCGTGGCACGAGCTCGCAGCTCGGCCAGGCGGTCGCGGCTGGCGTCGTCGATCGGTGTGTAGACCACCAGCCGGACGCCGGGCAGCGCGCCGACGTCGAGGTGGGTGGTCCGCGCCGCGATCTCACCGACCTCCGGGAAGCGGAACCGCTTGTTGCAGGGGCGCGGCGGGGCGACGTTGTGCGTCGCCCAGAGGCGGGCGAACAGGGGGCTCGCCGCACAGAGACGGTGGACGAAGTCCTGCCACTCCGGGTCGCCCAGGTGCTGGCTGTAGCGGTAGCGGAACACGGCCACGCCCTCGGGGGCCTGCTCGTCAAGGTTCACGATCGGGTTGATCTCCGGCGGGGCGGTGAACATGAACCAGAACGAGTTCCGCTCGGTGGCCGGGGCGTTCACGACGTGCGGGAACATCGCCGCGTACGCGTCGTTCCAGGCGAGCACGTCGGAGCGGGCGTTCACGAGCGAGGCCGGCAGCGGGTCGAGGCCGTCCAGGATGACGCGCAGGTCCCGCGTCGCCTCCTGTGGCTCGTCGGGGGCGGCCGCCGCCTGTGGCACGTCGGCCAGCCGGAACAGATGCTCGCACTCGGCGACGTCGAGCCGCAGCGTCCGCGCCACCGCGCCGAGCACCTGGGCGCTGGCGTTGATCGGCCGCCCCTGCTCGAGCCACGTGTACCACGTGACGCCGACCCCGGAAAGCTGGGCGACCTCCTCCCGGCGCAGGCCGGGGGTGCGCCGGCGCGGGCCGGGCGGCATGCCGACGTCCTCCGGGCTGACTCGCTCCCGGCGGCTACGCAGGAACGACGCGAGCTCCGCGCGGCGCTCGCTCGCCCGCGCGCCTGACCTCGCCTCACCGGGCGGCCGCTCCGCCGGCCGCGGCTGCCTCGGCCGGCGCGGCGCGGGCACGTACTCGATCTCCGTCGGCTGCGCCATGGTCACGCCCTCCAGACTGCCCGACGGTGGCCCGCTGTGCCTGGTGCTGACAGTACCAGTATGGACAGGCTCTCTTTACCGGTATCCGTGATGGCGCAGGCTGACAACCATGACAGAGACGACCGAGATGGCCGGGCATCACGTGCCCCACCCGGCCGCGGGCGGGCCGGTCGAGGCCCGCACTCCCACCGACCTGCACCGCGTCATCCCCCGCACACCTCAGCAACCCACGGCCCAGCCGCGTTCCCAACCGCCGGAAACAACAGAAACAACAGAAACGGCGGAGACGGCCGAGACGGCGGAGACGGCGGAGACGGCGCCAGCCGAGGCAGTGCCCCGCGTGGTGGTGCCCACCCAGCCGCGGCCCACCGACTCGGCCGCACGACCGGCCCCGGGCACCCGGGCCGGCAAGGTCGCGGCTGTGGCGGCGGCCCCGGCCCCGGCCCCGGCAGGACGCGGCGGCGGGCTCGCTCTCGCGGTCCTGCTGCTGGGCCAGTTCATGGCGATCCTGGACGTCAGCATCGTCAACGTCGCCCTGCCGACGCTGCGCGCCGACCTGAGCACGTCCGACGCCGGCCTGCAGCTCATCGTCGCCGGCTATGTGCTGTCCTACGCGGTGCTGCTGATCACCGGCGCGCGCCTCGGCGGGATGATCGGGCACCGGGCGACGTTCCTCGCCGGGCTCGCCGTGTTCACCATCACCTCCGGCGCCTGCGGCCTCGCGCCGGGCTCCGGCACACTGATCGGCTTCCGGTTCGTCCAGGGCGCCGGTGCCGCGTTGATGACGCCGCAGGTCATGAGCATGATCCAGCGGACCTTCACCGGGCCGGCGCGAGCCAGGGCGCTGGGCCTCTTCACGGCCGTGGTCGCCGGCGGCGTCGTCGTCGGCCAGGCGGCCGGCGGACTGCTGGTCAGCGCCGACCTGTTCGGCTCCGGCTGGCGGCCGGTGTTCCTGCTCAACGTGCCGATCGGCGCGGTGCTGCTCGCGATCGGCCCCCGCGTCCTGCCCAAGGACCGCGGCGGGCACGGCGTGCGCCTCGACGTGCCGGGACTGCTGGTGGTCAGCCCCGCGGTGCTGCTCTTCGTGCTGCCCCTGATCCTCGGCCACGACGAGGGCTGGCCCGCGTGGTGCATCGCGTCACTCATCGCCAGCGTGGCGCTGTTCGGCCTGTTCGCCGCGGTGGAACGCCGCGTCGCCGCCCGCGGCGGGCAGCCGCTGATCTCCGGGCCGGTGCTGCGCGCGCCCGGCCTGCTGCCGGCGGTCGGCGTGCTGCTGCTCGCGCCGGCGACCTGGGGCGCATTCCTGTTCACCACGACGCTGCATCTGCAGGGTGACCTGGGCATGGGCCCACTCGGCTCGGGGCTTGCCTTCATACCGTGCGTCGCCGCCTTCGCCCTGGTCAGCCTCAACTGGCAGCGGATGCCGGGTCGCTGGCACAGCCGCCTGGTCCCGGCCGGGTTCGCGCTGGCCGCCGTCTCCTACCTGTGGATCGGCCCGCTCGCCGGCGGCGGCGTCGGCTACGAGCTGATCACCGCCGTGATCGGCCTGGGTCTCGGCGTGATGCCGATCGTCATGACCCTCGCCCTGCAGCACGTCCCGGTCGAGAACGCGCCGGACGCCAGCGGCCTGCTGCTGACCGTCATGCAGCTCGGCCAGGTCACCGGCATCGCCACCGTCGGCACCGTGTTCCTGACCGTCACCGAGAACAGCCACTCCACCGGCCACGCCGAGTACGCCACCGGATGGGCCCTGGCCGCCGTCGCCGTCGCCGCGGCCGCCACCGCACTCCTTCTCGCCCGCAGGCGAGGCTCCCTCACCGGCTGAAGCACGGCGAGCAAGGCTCGGATGATGCTCCGGGTGGTCGGGCCAGTCGAGGCCCGGCCACCCGGGGCTTGGTCGCTCCTATGTTCTGTATGTGGAACAGCGCCATCTCGACTCGCCGGACGCCGCGGCCGACACACTCGACGCCTCGGGCGCGGACGCAACGGCCAGCGCGACGGACGCAACCGCCGGCGCGACAGACGCGGCAGCCGGCACGGCGGGTGCCATGGCAGGCGTGGCGGGCGGCCCGCCCGGCGCGGCCGGTCCGGGCGACCAGGCCGCTTCGGGAACTCGGGCCGCTTCGGGAACTCGGGCCGCTTCGGGAACTGAGACCGCCTCGGGAACTGAGGCCCCCTCGAGAGCTGGGGCGGCCTCGGGGGTCCGGGCCGCTCATCTGGTCAGCGCGGGCGTCGTCACGGCGCTGGTCGGGTTCGCGAGCGCGTCCGTCGTGGTGCTCACCGGGCTGCGGGCAGCCGGGGCGAGCCCGGCGCAGGCCGCCTCGGGCCTGCTCTCCGTCACCGTCACCCAGGCACTCGGGACGCTGTGGCTCAGCCGCCGGCACCGGATGCCGGTGCTGCTCGCCTGGTCGACGCCGGGCGCGGCGCTGCTCGCCTCGACCGGCGCGGTCGACGGCGGCTGGCCGGCCGCCGTCGGGGCCTTCCTCGTCGTCGGCGGGCTGATCCTGCTCACGGCGCTGTGGCCACGCCTCGGCGGGCTCATCGCGTCGATCCCCGCGCCGATCGCGCAGGCCATGCTCGCCGGCGTCCTGCTCACGCTGTGCCTGGCCCCCGTCCACGGGCTGGTCGACCATCCGGCGCTCGTCGCGCCGGCGGTCGTGGTGTGGCTGGTGCTGCTGCGGCTCGCGCCGCGCTGGGCGGTGCCGGTGGCGTTCGCCGCCGCGGTGGTAGCCATCGGGATCTGGCTCGGCCGCCACGGCGGTCTCGACGGTCCGCTGCTGCCGCGCGTCGAGCTGACGGCGCCGACGCTGACCTGGGCGTCGGTGCTCTCGCTCGCCATCCCGCTCTACATCGTCACGATGGCGTCGCAGAACGTCCCCGGCGTCGCGGTGCTGTCCTCCTACGGCTACGCCGTCCCGTGGCGGGAGTCGATGACGGTGACCGGTGTCGGCACCGTCGTCGGCGCGTTCGCCGGCGGCCACGCGATCAACCTGGCCGCGATCACCGCGGCGCTCGCCGCGAGCCCGGAGGCGCACCCCGACCCGAGGCGGCGCTGGGTCGTCGCCCACCTCGCCGGCTGGACCTTCCTCGTCCTCGCCCTGGTCTCGACGATCCTGGTGACTGTGGTGACCGCCGCCCCGGCCGGCGTCACCACGGCCGTCGCCGGCCTCGCCCTCGTCGGCACGCTCGCGTCGTCGCTGACCTCGGCCCTGGCCGACCCGGACGACCGCCAGGCCGCCATCGTCACCTTCGTCGTCGCGGCCAGCGGCATCACCCTTGCCGGTGTCGGTGCCGCCTTCTGGGCACTCGCCGCTGGCCTCCTGATCCGCTCGGCCCTGCGCCACCGGCCCGCCGCCCCGGCGGCCGTCCCCACGCCGCCGCGAGACTGACCGACCGGGCACCTCGGCTGGCAGGCGACCTGCCCTAGACCGCCACTACAATGCGCGACAAGACGGGCACGGCTGTACGGGCCGTGGAGGCCCGTTCCCGAGGCGACCGGGGTGATAGCCGGGCCGCCAGGCGGGCGGCAGCGGTGCCGCCTCGCCGGCACTGAGTCCCGAACCGTGCCATCCCAACCAGCCTATAACCGATGGTCGGCATCGCATGACCCCGCTTTTGGTGACTTTCCTGGGTTGACGATTTACGTACCCAACACCACAAGGACAACACCCATGTCGGATACCGGGGTCCGGAGCGGTCGGTCAGTTCCGCAGGTAGGTCAGGACGGCGAGCACCCGGCGGTGACCGTCCTCCGTGGGGAGGTCGAGTTTCATGAAGATGTTGCCGATGTGCTTGGCCACCGCGGCCTCGCTGATCCCGAGCATGCGGGCGATCGACGGATTGGAGCGGCCTTCGGCCATCCGGGCGAGCACCTCACGTTCCCGCGGCGTCAGCCGGTCAAGTGGGTTGGTCGAGCGTTGCCGGTTCAGCAGCTGGCGCACCACGTCGGAGTCGATGACGGTCTCGCCGCCGGCGACCCTGGACACCGCGTCGGTGAAGTCGGCGACTTCGCCGATGCGGTCCTTGAGCAGATAACCGACCCCGGCCTGGCCGGACGGGCCGAGCAGCTCGGCGGCGTACGCGGTGGCCGCGTACTGCGACAGCACCAGGACCGCCGCGCCCGGGTCGCCTGCCCGTAGCGCCACCGCGGCGCGCAGCCCCTCGTCAGTGAGAGTGGGCGGCATACGGACATCGGTGATGACGAGGTCGGGCCGGTGCTCCCGGGCGGCCCTCAGCAACGAGTCACCGTCACCGACCGCCGAGACGACCGTATGGCCGAGACCTTCGAGCAGGCTGACGAGACCGGCACGCATGAGGGTGGCGTCCTCGGCCAGCACTATTCGTAGCGACACGGAAGATCGATCCGCACTGTGGTGGGCCCTCCTCGCGGGCTGCTGATCTGCAGAGTGCCATCCATGACAGCGACGCGGTCGGCCAGGCCGCGCAGACCCGTGCCCAGCGAGGGGTCGGCGCCGCCCTGCCCGTCGTCGACGACCGTCAGTGTCAGGCGTTCGTTCGCCGCCACCACGCCGCTGACCCGGATGTGGTCTGCCGCGGCGTGCCGGACCACGTTGGTCAGGGCCTCGGAGACGACGAAGTAGGCGGTGGACTCGACCGCGGGCGGCAGGCGTCCGGGCAACACGACGTCGACCTCGACCGGAATCGGGCACCGCTCGGCGAGTTCGCCCACCGCCTCGGCCAGCCCGAAATCGGTGAGAACCTGGGGATGGATGCCGCGGATCTGCTCTCGGATCGCGGCGAGCGCCATCCGGGCCTGCTGCTGCGCCTCACCGACGAGCGTCCCTGCCCGTCCGCTGTCGCCGGCGAGTTCCACTTCGGCCAGGCCCAGATTCATCGTCAGGAGTACGAGGTGCTGCTGGGCGCCGTCGTGCAGGTCGCGCTCGATGCGGCGGCGTTCGGCCTCGAACGCGTTCACCAGCCGGGTGCGCGACTGGAGGAGTTCGTCCACCTGCCGGTTCATCTCCGTGCTGGACGGCGCCAGCAGCCACCTGGCGAGTCCCGCCTGGGCACCGGCGAGAACGGCCAGGCCGTAGAGCGTGAGAAGCGTCGCGGGCACCCCGACCAGGCCGGCCGCCGCCCATGCCTGGGGAACCGTGTGGACCGACCAGGTACCCAGCTGGATCTGGACCAGGTCCGGGACCGTCGCGACGAACAGTGGCAGAGCCAGCAGCACGGCGCAGACGAACAGGGCGAGCAGCGCGCCCGCGTCGAGGACGAGCAGGAGCGACAACAGGCAGGCGGCATAGCCGAGTTCCCGCCAGGTCGCGGCCTCGCGTACCCGGCGCCGCGCCCACGTCAGCGCGCCCCCACTGATCGGCCTGTGCGGGCCGCGAAGCGGGTCCGACGCCAGGAGGCGGAGCCGGTGACGCTCCAGCGCGCCGATCGGCACCCCGATCAGCGGGAGCGACGGAGGGAACAGCAGCAAGGGGACGACGGCGACCCAGGCACCCAGGCTGACCGCCACCGTGCTGCCGACGTAGGCGAGGCTTCGCCAAGGCCACGTGGACACCAGGAAACGGACCGGACTGCCCGCCATCGCCCGCCACACGCTGGCCGCCATTCTCAGGACCCTACAACGCAGTCTGTGTCGCGGGTCGGGAAAGCCCCGTCGACCAGATACCGGTTCACGGTGCCGTCGACGCAGGCATTTTCCGCGGCCAGGTACTCGGTATGCGCGAAACCGCCGCGCAGAGTCACCATCCGCGAGCCCGTCAGTGCCCCATGCATCGCCTGCTGTCCCGGATACGGGGCGACCGGGTCGCCGTCGGCACCGACGATCAGCGCCGGCACGTCGGTGCGAATCGTTGTAGGCTTTTCCGCCGGCCGCGTCGGCCAGAACGCGCAGGGTGTGATGTTGTGGGCCAGGGGCCCGAACAGCGGCTCGTCATGACGGTGGCTCTCGATGTCGCGGAAATACGTGTCCGGGTCGCGGGAGGCGGCGCGATCGGCGCAGATGACGGCGGTCCCGGCCCGGTCGGCAGCGTAACCGGCGCCGGTGAACAGGCCGGCGAGAAACGTCTCCAGCGAGAATGTGGGCGTCGCCGGTCCACCGCGCGCGGCGGCGTCGAACACCCGCAGTTGCTCGGCGAGGTCCGCGTAGCCCGCGGTGCTGTCGTCGTAGAGGTGGGCGAACAGGAAGTACGGCAGGACATGCGAGTCCACGGTGTACGTCCCGACTTTGAGGGGGCTGCGCGCACTTGCCTGGTTGATGCGGTCGACCGTGGCCAGCACCTCGCCGGGGGTGCCGCCGAGGCCGTACTCGCTGTCGCGGCCGGCCGCCCAGGTGGCCCAGTGCTCCAGTGCTGCCTGGATCGCCGGCGCGGCGTGGGAGATCAGACCGGGGCCGAAGACGTCCGGGTCGACGGGGCTGTCCAGCACCACCCGGTCAGCATGGGAACCGAACATCTGCAGGTAGACCGCGCCCAGGTACGTGCCGTAGGAGTAACCGAGGTAGGAGAGCTTCTGTTCGCCCAGGGCGCGGCGGATGAGGTCCATGTCGCGGGCGGTGTTCCGGGTCGACGCGTACGGCAGGAGGTCGAGATTGCCTCGGGCACATCCGGCCGCAAGCTCCTTCGTCAGCGTGACACTCTCGTCGAAAGTGCGCCGGTCGGGGCCGGCGGAACGCAGGAAGGTGTCGGTCTTCCACTGGCACTCGATCGGGCTGCTGCGGCCCACGAACCGCGGGTCCATCCCGATCAGGTCGTAGCCGGCCGCCACGTCCGGCATCAGCTTGTTGATGAGCACCGTCTCCATTCCGCTGCCGCCCGGGCCGCCCGGGTTGAGCATCAGGATCCCGCGACGCCGGCCCGGATCAGTCGCTTTGATCCGGGCCATCGCGACCGAGATCTTCCGGCCGTGAGGGTGGTTGTAGTCGACCGGTACGGTCACCTCGGCGCACTGGGCACCCGCGGCGTCGAGAGCCGCTCCCAGTTCGTCGGCCGGGCCGGTATGACAGCCATGCCAGTTCACCGACGGCTGGCGGGTGCTCCCGGCCGACGCCCAGGTCGTAGACGATGCCACGCCAAGCACCAGTACACCGGCGACGACGATCGTCGTGAGCCCTCGAAATCTCATGTGCCGACCGTAGAAAACACCCGTTCGGAACGCGATGGCGTGGACGCCAGTAGCCGTGGTAAAGCATTCTGGGCCTGCGGGGTATACCTGGCTCTACCACATCCGAACAGCCCGCCTGCTATCGGCGCGAGCCTGGTCTTCGACGAACGCGCGCAGCCCGCGACAGGAGTCCTCGACCTCGGCCCACCGGGCCGAAAGGGCGTTGGAGCTCAACCCCGGTGCGCGGATCGCCGCCGAACAGAACCGGGCCTTCCTGCACCGCGCGATCCGCCAGCGCGGCTGAGGACGCCTGGTTGAAGCAGTACGACTCCGACCAGCCGGAAGCTGGGCTGCTGTACCTCTGTCATTGCGGCTGTTCGTCGTGGGAGGCGCTCGTGGTCAGCGGCCCAGCGAAAGGCCAGATGTGGGCCGACGATACGGGCACCGACGGAGGAATCCAGCCGCTGCGCGACGATGGGAGCAACCGCTGGGGTTCGCTTGATGGTATCGGCGGTGGTTGGACGGCGCGACAACCCAACTGTCCCTATGCTCCGGCGGGAGGCTGACATGCGGTTGGGAACACATATCATCTCGTTCGATCATCCGGATGGGGCCGCGGGGCTTGGGCCGCGGCTCGCCGACGTCGGTGCCGCGGCGGAGGCGGCCGGGGTGGGCTGGCTGTCGGTGATGGACCACTACTTCCAGCCGGCGATCGCTCATGACCGTCGCGGGCGTGTTGTCACGGCCTTGGTTTAGCCCCATTCGCGACGGCGACAACGCGGGGCGGTGATCAGCCGGTCGCGTGCCGCCGGGCGGCCGCCGGCGGGGGCGGGGGCGGTTTGTCGGTGGTGTGCGGCAGCATGCGGGTGTGGCCTCGGCAGCGCGTCCCCCCGGTGCGACGGCATCGGGTGGCGCCGTGCGCGCGGTGGAGGCGCTGCGCGCGGCCGGGGTGGGGCGCGGTGGCGCGGTGGCCGTGGTCGCGGTCGCCGGAGTCGGGACGGCATTGGCGTGGGACGGCGGCGGGTGGGCCGAGGCGGCCGAGGCCGGCGGAGTGCTGGCGGAGGTGGAGGGCGCGGTCGGGCCCCGCTGGGTGTGGTGGTCGACGCGGGGGAAGGGATCGCCCCTGACCGTGGCCACCGGCGGTGGCGGGCCGGCGCTGTGCTGGGATCTGGCGGCGGTGCACCGGGTGCTGCGCGGCGGGCATCGGGACGATCCGGGAGCGGTGTGGGCGGCCGCTCGCGGCCTCCCGCTCCCGCCGCCGCCGCACCGGCCGCGCCGCGACGGGCAGCTCGACCTGCTCGCCGTCGTCGACGACCACGCGGACGGCCCGGAGGCCGGCGACGCGGACGATCCGGTCGGGCCAGACGGGCAGCTGCGGACCGGCTGGGTCGAGGAGACGCTGCGCGGCACTGCTACGGGCGGGTTGGGTGAGCGGCTGGTCAGGGCGGGGCGGTTCGCCCGGCTCGCGCTGGTCGTGATGGCCGCGCAGGAACAGGCGCTGCGGGCTCTGCCCGACCCGCGGGCACGGCCGGCCCGGATTCCGCTCGCGGTGCTGACGGCGCGGGCCGAGTCGGCCGCCGAGCTGCTCGCCCACGAGCTGTGGCGTGACGGCCTGCCCGTCGACCGCGCGACGGCCGAGTCGACGATCCGCGAGATCGTCGGGCCGCGGTCGCGGGACGCGGCCGGCGAGGCGGCGTCGAGACGGGAACGAGACGCCCCAGTGCTGCGGCATCTGGGCGCGTCGGTCGACCTGCGCAACCCCGCGTCGATCCGGGCGGGCCTGGCGGCGCTCGGGATCGACGTGCCGGACACCAGGGCGGGCCGGCTGACGCCGCTGCGCGGGACGCATCCGGTGGTCGACGCGCTGCTGGCCTGGCGCAAGGCCGAGCGGATCGCGACGACCTACGGCTTCCGCTGGCTGGACACCCACGTCGGCGCCGACGGCCGGCTGCGCGGCGAGTGGCACGGCAGCGACGGCGCCGCCGGGCGGATGACCGCCGCCGCCGGGCTGCACAACCTGCCCGCCGACCTGCGGGTCCTGGTGGTCGCCGAGCCTGGGTACCGGTTCGTGCGCGCCGACCTCGGCCAGATCGAGCCGCGGGTGCTGGCCGTCGTCTCCAGCGACCCGGAGCTCACGAAGGCCACGGCGCAGGACGACCTGTACGCCCCGGTCGCGGCCCGGCTCGCGGTCGACCGGCCGACCGCGAAGATCGCGGTGCTCGCCGCGATGTACGGCCAGACGACCGGTGCCGCCGGACAGGCGCTGCGCCAGATGCGCGAGACCTACCCGGTGGCGCTGGCCTATCTCGACGCGGCCGACGCCGCCGGCCGCGCCGCCGCCCTCGGCCGTCCGCTTGACACAGCCTCACCTGCCGGGACGGCGGCCGGACATCCGTCGCCCCCGCCCGTCCCGGACCGGAACGGTCCGGCATCTCCGGAGCGGGCCTCGCCGGACGTGCCCGCTCCCCGAGCGGGCGAGGCGGCCGAGGGCGCGCTGCGGACGTTCGGTGGCCGGCGGATCCCGCTGCGCGCCATCACCGCGGACGCGGCCGCAACCGCAAACCCGGCCGCAACCGCAAACCCGGCCGTGGACCTGGACCTTGGCCGGGCGAGCGCGGCCTGGGGCCGGTTCGCGCGTAACGCCGTCGTCCAGGGTGCCGCCGCCGAGCTGTTCAAGGCCTGGGCGGTGACAGTCCGCCAGGCTCTGGTGCCGCTCGGCGGTGAGATCGTGCTCTGCCTGCACGACGAGCTGCTCCTGCACGTCCCCGCCGAGCACGCCGACCGGGCCGTCGCCGCGACCCGGCACGCGCTCGCGGCGACCGCCGCCTACTGGGCCGCCGGCAGCCCGGTCCGCTTCGTCGTCGACATCGCCGTCGTCGACCGCTGGTCCGATGCCAAGGCCTGACCTCGATGTGTCCGCCGTCGATGTGCACCTTGGCTCGGCGGTGAGACCCCGAGGGGGATTACGGCGACGGCCGGACGGAATAGTCCCACTCATGCCCGCCCATAGGTCGCGCCCGGCCGCGGGCGCTTCGGGGCGACCGGGCCCCGACGAAATGCCTTCCGCATGGCTGAGCACGAACCGCCGACGGCGTTGCCGACGGTGATGTGCTGGCCGGAGGATTCGTCCACCCGACGGCTGACAGCGAGGCGAGAGGCCGTACCTCACGCGGCCCCCGACGCGCGAGGGCCGTCATCAGGTCGTCGCGGCGGGCAGCGCGGCGCGCCTCGATACCAGCTGGCCGACCAGGAGGACGAGCAGAACGCGTCGCCACCGGCGGCGGCACCGGTGGCGACGGGGCGGCGGCCCGCCGACCGGGTCGGTCATCGAGGGCTGCGTCGGGTGCTTTCGGGGATCGGCTGGTTCGGCGATCTTCGGCTCCGGCCTGACCCTGGCCTGCCCGAGCATCTCGGGCCGCGGCGGGACGGAGCCCTCGGTCCACACTGGCGGCGCGGTATCGGTCTCGGGCCATTTGGGTACGGTGTTGCCGGGACTGGCTAGCCTGCTATCCACGTTCTCCACGCTCCTGTCCGCGCTAGAAGCGGTCCGACGGCGCACGGAATTCCGGCGGCGCGGGTTGTCATGCGCCAGCGTCGGTTTCGCCTTTTCGTCATCCTGTCCGGAGTCCTTCGGCTTGTCGTCGTGCGCACGCCGACATTCCCCCTACGTATTCCGTGGTACTCCGCGGTGGCGTCGTGGCGCGGCGGCTAGGCGGAGCGGAACTGAGGCCCGGCGGGCCCAACCAGCCAATCGGGTGGGTAGCGAGCGGTGCGCTGGGGTGACTGGCTGGACTGGCTGATCGTGAGCCGGCGAGGCTCCTGCGGGCCGACGCGGCCAGGCGGCACGTACTGCGCTCGTCGTACGCGGAAATGTCGGCGCAGGGACGACGACCGGGCAGGGGTCGGCAGGGCAGCCTGGAACGGAACCCGAGATAGAGACGGAGACCGCTCGTGGCGAGTGTCCTGTATCGGCTGGGCCGACTTGCCTATCGGCGGCGACGGTATGTCGTCGTGCTGTGGGTGGCAGCCCTCGCCGCTCTTGCCTTCGCCGCGGCGAAAGCACCGCCGGCTCCCGACGAAGCGTTCTCCATTCCCGGTACCGAGTCCGAGAAGGCGTTTGATCTCCTGGACGAGCGCTTTCCGGGGACGACGGCGAACGGGGCGTTTGCTCGGATCGCCTTCGTAGCCCCGGCGGGGCGGGCGCTGCACCGGCCGGAGATCGCGCACCAGGCGGCAGGCGACCAGCCCGCGCCGCCGCCGCCGGCCGCCGTCGCCGTTGGTCCCGCTTCCGCCGAGTCCGCCTCGGTCCGATGAGGAGCCCCCGCCCGGCCGGCCATCCCGGCAACGCCGTGCTGCACCGGCCGGCGAACACGTACCGTGGGCGGCACGGTTACAGCACCCGACGGGAACTCCTGATCATAGCGACGGTCTGGCGACGGTTCGCGAGCGACCACCGCGGGGCGACCACCGCCGTGGTCGCACTGCTGATGTTCGCCGCGGCCGGGCCTGGTAGCCGCATCGCTCCCGGCAACGCCACCCGCCCGGACTCCGCCTGGCCGGCGGTGATACTCGCCGCGATCTCTTGCGTCACTCTGCTGTGGCACGAACGCCGGCCACGCACGGTCGTGACGGTAGCCGCCATCTGCGCCGCCGGCATAGCGCTGCACGGCTACCTCCTTAGCATGCTGCTGATCGCCCCGGCCATGGCCGCGCTCTACTGGCTGGCCGACCACACCGACCGGACGACCGCGATCGTGTTCACCGGCGCCACCGCCACCCTGGTCGTGACGGCCGCACTGATCGGTGATCCAGCCAGTTACCCGCTGGTGTTGAAGACCATCGGCCCGATCGCCTGGCTGATGCTCCCCGCCGCGCTTGGCAACACCGCGCGGCTACGCCGCGCCTACCTGGCCGCCGAGCGGGCCCGTGCCGAGCACGCCGAGCACACCCGGGAGCAGGAGGCCCGCCGACGTGTGATCGACGAGCGCACCCGGATCGCCCGCGAACTGCATGACGTCGTCGCCCACCACATGACCCTGGCCAACGCCCAGGCCAGTACTGCCGCCCACCTCGCCGTGACCCGGCCCGAGCAGACCAGGGAGATCCTGGCCGGCCTCGCCGCGACCACCTCGGCGGCGCTTCGGGACCTCAAGGCCACCGTCGGCCTGCTCCGGGCCGACGACAGCCCGAACGCGCCGCTGGAACCAGCCCCCGGGCTGGGCCGGCTACCCGACCTGACCGCCGCGTTCGCCGAGGCTGGTCTCGCGGTCACCGTCGACGTGGCCGGGGACCCGCGGCCGCTGTCCCCCGGGGTGGACCTGACCGCGTTCCGCGTCGCCCAAGAGGCATTGACCAACGTGGCAAAACACGCGGCCACCGACACCGCGCACGTACAGATCACCTACTTCCGCGACATGCTCACCATGACCGTCACCGACCATGGCGGCGCGACGGGCCGGCCCCACTCCACAGCGGCCGGCGTGGATGAGAAGGAGGCGGGTACCGCGAGCGGCCACGGACAGGCGGCCGGCGGCCGGGCGACCGGCGGATTCGGCCTCATCGGCATGCGCGAACGCGCCCGCTCGGTCGGCGGCGAGCTGACCGCCGGTCCCCGGCCCGACGGCGGCTTCCAGGTCGCCATCTGGCTCCCGCTGCAGCCCACCTCCGCCACGAAGGCAGGTACCGATGACGATCCGCGTGCTACTCGCCGACGACCAGGCTCTACTGCGGGCGACCTTCCGGATGCTGATCGACTCCCAGGAGGACATGACCGTCGTCGCTGAGGCCGCCGACGGCGGAGAGGCGACCACCCGCACCCGTCAACACCACCCGGAGGTCGTCGTCATGGACATCCGGATGCCCGGGACCGACGGCCTGACCGCGACCGCCACCATCTGCGCCGACCCGGACCTGGCCACCACGCGGATCCTCATCCTCACCACCTTCGAGCTCGACGAGTACGTCGCCCACGCACTGCGAGCAGGCGCCAGCGGATTCCTCGGCAAGGACGTCGGGGCCGAGGAGCTCCTCTCCGCGATCCGGCTGGTGGCCGCCGGCGACGCCCTGCTCTCACCAACCGCCACCCGCGCGCTGATCACCCGCTTCCTCGCCGTGCCCGAACCCACCATGACCCGCGCGACCTCCGACACGCTGAGCGTCCTGACCACCCGCGAACGAGAGGTAGTAGCACTCGTCGCCGAGGGCTACTCCAACGACGAGATCGCCGCCCGCCTCGTCATCAGCCCACTCACCGCCCGCACCCACGTCCATCGGGCCATGGCCAAACTCCACGCCCGCGACCGGGCCCAGCTCGTCGTCATCGCCTACCAGACAGGCCTGGCGGCCCCGCCTCGCCGACCCGAGCGGCCAGACCTGCCCAGCGCGTCGTGACGACGGTCTGTCCCTTTGACCGCCGCGGGCAGTGCCGGAGTCTCGCCGGCTTCCCTCCTACGACGTCCCTCCCAGGCCCGCGGCCCGCAGGACCGGGTCAGACGGGCCCGGCAACGGCACGAAGCGAACCCTCCGCACCGCGCGCAGGATTCTGATCGAGGCGTCCGCGAAGCCGGCCGGACGAGGGAGTGCCGTGCCTCGCGCCGGCCGCGAGCACCCGCCGCTCATCTGGCGTGCCCCTTGGTGGGCACGGGCCGACACATCGTGCGAATGCGGCCACGCTCGGAGTCCGAAACCCTGGTTCGACGCCAACCATTGGGGTTAGTTTGTCGCGAATGAGGCGAAATCGCAGCTACACCTCCGCCGGGCGAACGCTTCTCGCCGCGCTGTGCGCCCGTCACCGCTGGGTCGTCGTCGGCCTGTGGGCCGTCTGCCTGGTGACGCTCGTTCTCCTCGCACGCGCACAGGGCGCCCGCTTCGACACCGATGTCGCCGTCCCGGGCAGTGACTCCGCGCGTGCCCTCGACCTCGCCGGCCGGGCTTTGGGCGGGACGGATCTTCCGGACACCGAGACGGTGGTGCTGCACGCCCGCCATGGAACGGTCGACGACCCGCTGGTGCGGGCGCAGATTGCCGCGATGCTGGCGCAGCTCGGCAAGGTGCCGAAGGTCGCCGGCGTCGTCGACCCGTTCTCGCCGGGCGGCGCGGTCGTCCTCGGCGTCGACCCGGTGAGCGCGAACCGGCACACCGCGGTCGTCTCGGTGATCGTGAAGGGCTCGGCGCTGCACCCTGACCGGGCCACCGCCCAGCGCCTCGTCGCCGCGGTGCGGTCCTATGACGGGCCCAACCTGCAGGTCGAGATCGCCGGCCCGGATGCGGCCGCGGTCAACGCCACCGCCATCTCCTGGTGGCCGATCCTCATCGCCCTCGCGGCCGCCCTGCTGCTGCTCGGGGCCACCCTCCGTTCTCGCGGCGCGGTCGCCGTCTGTGCCGTGACCACCGCGGTGGCGACCGTGACCGCGCTGGCGATCGCCGTGCTGCTCTCCCACGCGACGACGATGACGGTGTACGCGCCGCTGCTCGCGGCCGTGGTCGCGGCCGGGACCAGCCTGGGCGGTGCGGTCGTCGTCGTGCACCGGGCCCAGTCCGGCCTGCGGGAGGGGGGCGGCGCGCTCGAGGCGGTGACGCGGGCCGCCGCGCAGACCGGGTTCGCCATCGCGTGCGGCGGTTTCTGCGTCACCCTGGCGATGGATGGCGTCGTGGCGCTGGGCCTGCCCTTCTTCAACGGGGTCGCGCTGGGCTCGGCCGCTGCCGGGACGGCGACTGGTCTGGTGATCCTGACCTTGCTTCCGGCGCTGCTGGCGATCTGCGGGCCGCGGCTGCTCGGCTGGACGGAACGCCAGCACCTGACGACCAGCGGCCGTGGCCTGAACCAGCCGCCGGGGCTGCGGGCGAGGTGGGCTGGCTGGGTGCATCGCCGTCCGCTGGTCGCCGCCTGTGCGGCGGGCTTCCTGCTGTTGGCGCTCGCCGCGCCGGCGTTGACCCTCAAGCTTGGTGGTGCCGACGACGGCGCCGAGTCGACGTCGTCGACCACCCGGCGGGCCTACGACCTGTTGAGCACCGATTTCTTTCCCGGGTTGAACGGGCCGATGCTCGTCGCCGTCGACCTCGGCCACGCGCCGGCGGCGGTGTCCCCGGACGCCGTGGTGGCTGCGCTCGCCAAGGCTCCCGGGGTCGCGCGGGCGGCGGTGAACCTGAACAACGCGCAGGCGGGAGTCGCCGTGATCCGGGTCTTCCCGACGGCCGGCCCACGCTCGCCGGACGCCACCGCCCTGCTGCACCGGCTACGTGACCAGGTCCTCCCACCCGTGCTGGCCGGCACCGGTTCGCGGGCCTATGTCGGTGGTTCCACCGCCCTGTTCGCCGACATGGCGGCGAACTTCCACGGTGCGACGACCGGGTTCCTCGCGGTGGTCCTGCTGGCGATGTTGGGCTGTGGGCTCCTGATGCTGCGGTCGGTGACGATCGCGACCGCCCTGGCACTCACCAGCGCCCTCGCGGTGCTCGCCGCGGCCGGTGTCCTTGCGCTGCTGTTCCAGACCGGCCTGGTCACCCGGGTGCTGGGACTGGCGACCGGGCCGGTCGAACCGTCGCTGCTGGTGATCGTCCTGGTCGCCGTGTTCGGTCTGCTCCCGGGGCTGAACCTCGGCCTGCTCGCCCGGCTCATGGAGCCTGCCGCCGCCCCCGGACTGGGCCGACAGGCTCGTCGCCGCAACGCCTCCGGGCCCGTCCGGCTCGGCCATGCGGACGTCGGCCACGTCATGCTCACGATGAACCTGGTGATGCTGTTCCTCTTCGCCGCGGTCGCCGCACAGCCGGCGCGCCTGATGAAAGTGACTGGATGCGGCCTCGCCGCCGGCGTCGCCATCGACGCGTTTGTACTGCGCGCGACGCTGCTGCCCGCACTCCTCCACCTGCTCGGCCCCCGCCGGCGCCGGGGCGTGCCGGACCTCGCCTGGACGCAGCCGCTGGTCGGCGGACCGTCCGACCAGGCGGCCGCCGCACGGGACGGCACCGAAGCCGCGACAGTGCCGATCCGCATCCGCCGACCGGAGCAGACGGCGCCACGGCCAACCCGCCTGTAACCGCCCGCCCGACCGCCCCCTCGCACCCCAGCGAGCACCGACGTAGGCGAAAATCGGCCCGGCGTCGATGGCGAGAGCTACGGCGTCACCTCGCTGGCGAGGATCTCCTCGATCCGCTCGGAGATGTCCCGCCGGCCGCGACGCCCAGCGGCAGGCGACCATCGACCGAAAAGCGAACAGCGCTCGCATAAGAAGTCGTCGCGGCCACGAATCCGTCTATGGAACAGTCCCGTCGTTGGAGGCAGGCGGTTGTCACCGCGTGGCGGTGTGAACCGTGGCGAGGGCGTTGGCGTACAGGCTGTGGATGTCGGCGTTGCCGTCGGAGCGGGCCCATTCGTGGATGGCGGCGTCGGCGCAGCCGAGGACGGCGGTGACGAGAGCGCGGGCGCGGGCGTCAGGGGTGGTGTCGTGGCCGTGGTCGAGGCGTGCGCGCACGTCGGGAATGAGTAGTTCCTGCCAGAGGAGCTGCTTCTCGATGCGTCGTGCGCGCAGCGACGGGGTGTGGGTGAGCATGGCACTAGCGCGCAGGCTGCGTTCGGGGTGGTCGACGAAGCTGCTCAGGAGGAGGGCGGCCGCGTGACCCAGGGCTTCCCAGGCGGACTCCTGGGGCGGGCGAGCCTGGAGTGCGTCGCGGACGCGTTCGCCGGCGGTCACGAAGCTTCCGAGGACGACGTCCTCCTTGGTGGGGAAGTGGCGGAAGAAGCTGCTGCGGGAGACGCCGGCCTTCTCGGCGATCTGGTCCGCGGTGGTCTCGTCGAATCCGTTGGCCAGGAACAACTCCATGGCCGCGGCGGTGATCTCGGCGCGGACGGTGGCGCGCTGCCGTTCGCGCAGCGACGGCCGGGGGGTCGCCGGGTTCGCCTTCATACGGCCAGGTTAGCGGATCCCCATTCAAACTGACACTGAGTGTCATGTAGGGTCTCAGTGTCAGTCATCCGAGGTGTGTCCCTCTGGTCGAAGGCAGGCTCCCCATGCAGTTCAGGACCCTCGGTCGCACCGGCGTTCAGGTCAGCGCGCTCGGGCTCGGGACCATGAACTTCGGAGCGTTCGGGAACACCGCCGAGGCCGAGACCACCGGCATGGTCCGCCGCGCCCTGGACGCGGGCATCAACATCATCGACACCGCCGACGCCTACTCCGCCGGTGTCTCCGAGGAGCTTGTCGGCAAGGCGCTCAAGGGCGTCGACCGCGACGACGTGGTACTGGCCACCAAGTTCCGCCTGCCGCTGGGAGATATCACCAAGCTGGGCGAGACGAACAAGCACGGCGGACCGAACAAGCAGGGCGGGTCGCGCCGTTGGATCGTCAGGGCCGTCGAGGACAGCCTGCGCCGTCTGGGTACCGACCACATCGATCTCTATCAGATGCACCGTCCGGATCCGGCCACCGACATCGAGGAGTCGCTGTCGGCGCTGACCGACCTGCAGCGCGCGGGAAAGATTCTCTACATCGGCTCGTCGACGTTCTCCGCCGCGGAGATGGTCGAGGCGCAGTGGGTGTCCGAGCGGCGCGCGCTGGCGCGTTTCGTCACCGAGCAGCCGCCGTACTCGATCCTCGTACGCGGCATCGAGGCCGACGTGCTGCCCACGGCGCAGAAATACAGCATGGGCGTGTTGACCTGGAGCCCGCTGGCGAGCGGATTCCTGTCAGGCAAGTACCGGCCCGGCGTCGAGGCGGAGCAGTCGCACCGCGACAAGCTCAGAGCCGGCCGCCCGATCCCCACCGACCGCGACGACACGCTCAAGCGCGAGGCCGCGGAAATGCTCCACACCCTCGCCGGCGAACACGGGATGTCACTCGTCGAGATGTCGATCGCCTTCGCGACCAGCCACCCCGGCGTAACCAGCGCGCTGATCGGTCCGCGCACCATCGAGCAGCTCGAGGCACAGCTACCCTGCGGAGACCGCGTGCTGTCCGCCGAGGTCCTCGACCGGATTGACGACATCGTCGCCCCCGGTCGCACGGTCAAGGCCGGCGACTCCCACGCCGTCAACCCCGCCCTCGACGCAGCCAACCGCCGCCGCTGAACCACACCCCGCCTCTGTCCCCGCCGCCGGCCATCCCGGGAACATCACCACGGCCGAGTTCCGGACTACTCAAGCAACTGATGCCGCGTTTCCACCACGCGAACCTGGGAGGACAAGACGATGGAACGCCGACGCCTTGGCACGGGTGGGCTCGACGTCTCGAAGCTGTCGCTCGGTGCGATGACCTTCGGCTCGGGGATGCCGCCGATCACGAAGGTCGACGAACGGAACGCTCGCGCGATGGTCGATCGGGCGCTCGACGCGGGTGTCAACCTGGTCGACACCGCCGACGTCTACGCCTCCGGCCAGTCGGAAGAGATCCTGGGCGCCTGTGTTCGACACCGGCGTGACGACGTGCTGATCGCCACCAAGGTCGGCTTCGGTTCCCTCGAACCAGGGGCGTTGGCGTACGACGCCGTGGTCGCGTCGTGCGAGGCCAGTCTCCGCCGGCTCGGCACCGACTGGATCGACCTCTACCAGCTCCATCGCCCTGACCGCACGACGCCCATCGAGGAGACTCTCCGCGCGCTCGACGACCTCGTGGCACGCGGGCTGGTCCGCGCTGTCGGCACCAGCAACTTCCGGGCCTGGGAGACCGCCGCGGCCGTGGCCAACCAGCGAGCCCTGGGCCGCACACCGTTCAGCGCCGCCCAGCTCTACTACTCGCTCGTCGGGCGCGAGGCCGAACATGACCTCATCCCGCAGTGCCGCGCCGACAACGTCGGGGTCATCGTGTGGAGCCCGCTGGCGGGCGGGTACCTCACCGGGCGCTACCGCGACGGCGGGGACGGCGGGCGCCTAAGTGCACATACGTTCCCTCCCGTCGCCCCCGGCCTCGGCGCACGCGCTCTCGACGCGGTCGGCAAGGTCGCCGCGTCTCGTGGCGTGTCCATGGCGCAGGTCGCACTGGCCTGGGTGTTGGCGCAACCGGGCATCACCTCGGTCATCGTCGGCGCGAGCACGCTGGAGCAGCTTGACGACAACCTTGCCGCCGGCACGCTCGAGCTCGACGCCGACGAGCTCGCGGCCCTGCACGCGGCCAGCGCGCTGGCACCTGTCTACCCCACCTGGTGGGACGCGGCGATGGGTATCCCGGGCCCGAACGACTGCGCCCAGCAAGCATGACGAATGGTGGCCGCGGAGCGCGCGATCCTGAGCGTCGGGATCGGCACTGCCGTCTGCGTCGTCCTCGTCAACGCCTTCTGATCCTTCTGGCTGCGCGAGGGGAGGTCTACCGATCCGGTACGAACTGCTCGGAGCCCACGACTCGCAGCAGTTCGAGGTGGTCGATGTCGCCGGTGCCGGGTGGCGCGGTGTAGGTACCCCGGCCGGTCCCGGGTCCGGTCAGGTCCTGGTCGAGGTGAAAACGGCGGCGATCAACCCAGGCGAGGCGGCCATCCGTGCGGGCGCCTTCGCGCAGCGCTGGCCGGCGATGTTCCCCTCGGGTCAGGGCAGCGACCTCGCCGGGATCGTGGCGGAAGTCGGCCCGGGCGTGACGCGGGTCATGGCCGGCGATGAGGTGATCGGGTTCACCGACAACCGTGCCAGCCACGCCCAGTTCGTCCTTGTCGAGCAGGGGAACCTCACGCCTCGCCCGTCCGGTGTCCCCTGGGAGGCGGCCGGTTCCCTCTACGTGGCCGGGACGACGGCGTACGCGGCCGTCCGGGCGGTATCCCTCGCGCCCGGCGACACGCTCGTGGTGTCGGCCGCGGCGGGCGGGGTCGGCTCCATCGCCGTACAACTGGCCACTGCCGCCGGCGCTACCGTCATCGGCCTGGCCGGCCCGGCCAACCATGACTGGCTCGCCGGCCACGGCGTGATCCCGGTCGTATACGGCGACGGGGTCTCGGACCGAATCCGGGACGCCTCGGGCGGCCGGGTTGACGCGTTCCTCGACGCCTTCGGCGGTGGCTACGTCGACCTCGCGATCGACCTCGGGGTGCGTCCGGAACGGATCGACACAGTCATCGACTTCGCGGCGGCGGAGAGGTACGCCGTCAAGACGGATGGTAACGCCGCCGCGGGAACGGCCGAGGTGCTCGCGGAAGTCGCCGCTCTGATCGACAAGGGCGTCGTTGAAATCCCGATCGCGAAGGTCTTCCCGCTGGCCGAGGTGCGCGACGCGTATCGGGAACTGGAGCGCCGGCACACCCGCGGGAAGATCGTGCTGCGTCCCTGACGACCCCGCCGGCGATGTTCGCAGCCTTGGCGGCTACCCGACCAGGTTGGTGAGAACCGGCAGCCGGCTGCGGCGCGAGGCGCCCAGCCGCTGTCCGGTTCGGTCGCAGGGCGCAGGGCGGCGGCGAGTTCGCGGTGTTCGTCCGGGATGTGTGCGAGGTAGTCCTCGGAGCCCTGGGCGATCCGGGTCAGCAGGAACAGGTGGACCTGGGACCGGATCCCCTCCCAGGCCTCCCGCAGGCGCCGGTGGTGGGCGGCGGCGAAGACGGCGTCGTGGAACGCGATATCGCACCGCGCCATCTCGTGCTCGTCCTCGACGCGCCGCATGCGGTCAGTCGCTGTTTCCATGGCCGTGATGTCCAGCCGTCGCCACCGGCACCGCCCGCGGCTTGGTCACCCAGCTGCGCACCGACACCCATTTCGCGCTCGATGGTCAGGCCGACCCAGCGGCGCCGTAGGACGCGGACCCGGCTCGGTCTCGGTCGGCCTGGTCAGACGCAGTCACTGCTCTGCTTGCGGACCTAATCGGAGACGAGGTAGCCGAGCGCGCGGGATGACCGTCGTCCTTCGCGCTCGGCGGACGGGGCCGACCGAAGACGGAACGACAGGAAGCAGTCTCTGCGTTGGCGACGCTAGTCGCGCGGTGGGAGCAGGCCGGCAGCCCCACCAGCCAACGCGACCAGACGGGCTGAACCGCTTCCTACCGGGCGCACGCGTCATCCCCCGTGACTGCCCATGCTGTTCTCCTTGTCGCGTGCGGCGGGTCAGCGGTCGATCGTGGTCATGTTGGCTTCGTCGTGGCGCTCCCCGGCGGCAGGGTCGAGGGTGTTCAGCCGTTCGATCTGGTCTGCGGTGAGTTCGATGCCGTCGGCGGCGGTGTTCTCCTCGACGCGGGCGACGCGGCGGGTGCCGGGTATGGGTGCGATGTCGTCGCCGCGGGTGAGGAGCCAGGCAAGGGCGGTCTGCGCCGGGGTCGCGCCGATCTCCGCGCCGATCGCCGTGACGGTGTCGACGATGGCCAGGTTGCGCTGGAAGTTCTCGCCGGTGAAGCGCGGGTTGGTCTTGCGCCAGTCGTCGTCGGCGAAGTCGTCGACGGAGCGGATCTGCCCGGTCAGCAGCCCGTGGCCGAGCGGCGAGTACGGCACGAATCCGATCCCGAGCTCGCGCAGCAGCGGCAGGATCTCCGCTTCCACGTCGCGGGTCCACAGTGAGTACTCCGTCTGCAGCGCCGACACCGGCTGCACAGCGTGAGCGCGCCGGATCGTCGTCGCGGACGCCTCGGAGAGCCCGAAATGCAGCACCTTGCCTTGCGCGATCAGGTCGGCGACCGCCTGCGCGGTCTCCTCGATCGGCGTGCTCTGGTCCACTCGATGCTGGTAGTAGAGGTCGATGTGGTCGGTGCCCAGACGCCGCAACGATCCCTCGATAGCGGCCTTCACATTCGCCGCACTGCTGTCGACGACACCAGGGCCACCGCCCGTGTGCGAGAACAGGCCGAACTTCGTGGCGATCTTCACCTGGTCGCGGCGATTCTTGATCGCCTGCCCGACGATCTCCTCGCTGAGGAACGGTCCGTAGATCTCCGCGGTGTCGATGTGCGTCACGCCGAGATCGAACCCGCGGTGGATGGTGCGGATCGACTCGTCGTTATCTAGGGCACCCTCGGAGGTGTAAGTGCCGGCCATGGTCATCGCGCCAAGGCCGATGCGGGAGACCTCCAGGGTCCCGAGGTGGGCGTTCTTCATCAGGTTCGTCCTTCCGGTGTCGTTCGGGACCTGGCCAGCTGTTCCCGGTCCCGGTCCCGTTTCCAGGTCAGACCTGGTCTCCCGTGGCCGCCCGAGGTCCGTCGCGGCCCGCTCCTCGGGTGGCGACACTGATGCAACCCGATCGCGGGCGTGCGAAGAAGTCACCGCTGGCAGGTGTACTGACAGCCCACCCCTCGCCTGCGAGTTCGTGCCTAGCCTGGACCGGTGGGTAACCAGGGCGAGGTCAAGGCGTTCCTCACGTCCCGCCGCGCGAAGATCACCCCCGAGCAGGCCGGGCTGACCAGCCACGGCCGCGGCCGGCGGGTCCCGGGACTGCGGCGCAGCGAGGTCGCCGACCTGGCGGGCGTCAGCGTCGAGTACTACGCCCAGCTCGAACGCGGCAACCTCGCGGGCGCCTCCGACAGCGTGCTCGACGCCGTGGCCCGAGCCCTGCAACTCGACGACGCCGAGCGCGCTCACCTGCTCGACCTCGCGCGTGCTGCCGGCCCCGCCGCCCGCACCCGCCGCCGGCCCGCGACCCAGCAGGTCCGGCCCAGCATCCAACGCCTGCTGGACCTCATGACCGAGATCCCCGCGATCGTGAACAACGCCCGCCTAGACACCGTGGCCGCCAACGCCTTGGGCCGGGCGCTGTTCGCGCCCGTCTACACCAGCCCTGTCCGCCCGGCCGGCCAGCCCGTCAACCACGCCCGGTTCACCTTCCTCGACCCCCACGCCCGCGACTTCTGGCTCGACTGGGACCGCGCCGCCGACGACAGCGTCAGCACCCTGCGCACCGAAGCCGGCCGCGACCCGCACGACAGAGACCTCATCGACCTCGTCGGGGAACTCGGCACCCGCAGCGACGCCTTCCGCGTCCGCTGGGCAACCCACGACGTTCGCCTCCACCGCACCGGACGCAAACACCTCCACCACCCCGCCATCGGTGACCTTCACCTGAACTTCGAGGTCCTCGACCTGCCCGCCGACCCCGGCCTGACCCTCATCGCCTTCCACGCCGACATCGGCTCGCCCAACGCCGACGCCCTGCGCCTCCTCACCAGCTGGGCAGCAACCCAAAACCTGACCGCCGCCCCCGATGCGGCCAGAAATCCACGAGCCAGCCGCTGATCCGACCGACGAACGGCACGGGAATGTCGTAGGAAACGGGTCGAGGCCACGGAGCGGCCCGCGTCAAGGCAGGATCGACACAGGTGCACGCTGGGTCGAGCGCTCGCTCGCGGGCAGCCCGCAGCGACACGGCTGTCCTGTCGGATCAGGCCATCGTTAGCTGCGGGCCGACAAGGGCGTACGACTTCCCGGACCTACGCCGCTACCTACGCCGACAACGCATCACCCCACGCATCGCCCGGCGCGGCGTGGAGCGCGCCGACCGTCTCGGCCGGCACAGGTAGAAGATCGAGAGGACGACCGTGTGGCTCGGCGGCTACCGCCGCCTGACCATCCGCTACGAACGCCACGGCCGTAGCTTCCTCGGGTTCCTGACTTGCGCGCGCTAGCGCCGTGGTGGTAGTTTTGCACCCGAAGACGCAAGATCGTTTTAGTGACGTCGCGGCGAAAGTGGGCCGGCGCGTTGGTGATGCCGCTCCGTGGAAGGCGAAAACGGAGCCTGCTCCGGTTAGGCGGTCGAGTGCCCCACGCGTGCCATCAACAGTCGGGAATGCGAGGGCAAGATGGGGAAATTTGATTCTCCGGCGCCGCCCATGGACGAGGAATGCGCTGCGACCTGGCGGTTCCTCATCGACACGCAGTTCGGCGGAGTTGTCCCTGAGATCACCGAAGAGATAGTCCCGCTGGCCCGCGCATACAAGCTGCCGACCCGTGAGACGGTGCTCAAAGAATTCCCTGTCTCTGAGGAGGAGCGTTCAGTCCCGGGGCCGGATGCAGAGATCATCGTCTCGGTTTTCACGCCGCGGAATCATCCCGGAACTGGCCCTGGAATCGTCTGGCTGCATGGCGGCGGAATGGTGGCCGGCCATCGTTTCGGGGCGGAGTCGGCCTTGCGGCTCGCGGTGGCGTCCAGCAGCGTCGTCGTGTCGGTCGAATACCGGATGCCTCCTGAAGCCCCCGACCCCACGCCCGTCGACGACTGTTACGCCGCGCTTCTCTGGACCGCGGATCACGCCGCCGAGCTGGGGATCGATCCGGCCGCGCTCATCCTCGCCGGCGGCAGCGCCGGCGGAGGCCTCGCCGCAGGTACAGCCCTACGCGTACGCGACGATGGCGGCCCTACCCTCGCCGGAATGCTTCTCCTGTCCCCGATGCTCGACGACCGGATGCAGACGGCCTCGGCTCACATGACCGGCGTGCTGTCGTGGAGCCGGACCAGCAACGAGACCGGATGGCGCATGTTGCTGGGGGACCGTGCCGGCACCGACGACGTCTCCGCCTATGCGGCGCCCGGCAGGGCGACCGATCTGTCGGGGCTCCCGCCAACGTTCATCGACGTCGGCTCCGTCGACCTGTTCCGCGACGAGGCTGTTGCCTTCACCTCCACGATCTGGGCGTGTGGAGGCGACGCCGAGCTTCATGTCTGGTCCGGCGGATTCCACGGTTACGAGGGCTACGCGCCCAACGCCCTACTTACCGTTGACACTCTCGCGGCCCGCGAGCGATGGCTCACACGCGTACTCGCCCGCGCCCGCGGCCACCATTCCGAGTTCGAGGCCGCGCGGGAAGTTCGCCCTCGAACGGAGGACCATTCGTGAAAAGCTGCCGTGGCGACCGCGGATAACACATCCATGCCCTCACCGGCGTCCGGCGGGCTACCGTGACGAGGCCCGGATCATCGGTGTCATTCGACCCCATGGGCTACCGTTCGCCATTCCCACGGAGCTCCCGGCCATGTCAGGCGGACTCTCGGACGATCAGTCGTGGCTGCACCGCTGCCGCCAGGGCGGGATCGAGCTCGCGGCCGTCAAGCAGCCGTCGGAGGGAGGAGGCGACGGCATGGGCGAGGTCCGGCACGAGGAAATGGGTGGTGGTCAACGTGGGGCGAAGGATGGCCCCCAATGGCTGGTTGCCGGATCCGACCACCGCGATGTCCCTCGGGACGTCGAGGCCAGCCTCGCGCAGGGCGTAGATGAGCATAAGGGCGAACTCGTCGTTGTAGGCGTAGACGGCGTCGGGCCGGTGGGCCGGGTTGCGCCAGCGGGCGACGGCCGGGGCTATGGAGCTGACCGCGAGGCTGCAGTCCACGCGTTCGACGAGGGCGTTCTCAATCTGCGCGGCCTCCACGACCGCCTCGAAGCGCCGTTCGGCCAGGGCCGCCCATTCGCCCCCGGGCACCAGACAGGACAGCCGACGATGCCCCTGACTCAGTAGATGCCGGGTAGCGACGCGGGCCACCGCGGACGGGTCGATCGGCACGCTCGGGGCGTACGGTCCGGCCGGGACGCCGCTGAGCAGGACCGCCTGCACGCCTGCCTGCCGTAGCAGCGCGACAGCCGGCTGGGTCCCCCGTGACGTGTCGAGAAAGACGGCGGCGGGGCGCAGCTCTGCCCACATACGGGCGCCCTCCACCCCGGAGGCGGTGTGGTCGCCATGCAGCAGCAGGTCCAGGCCCATCCCGGCCAACTCGCGGCCCAGATGGGCCAGAAACACGTCCTGGCCGGGCAGCGACCCGGACCGCGGCATGGGCAGCAGCACAATATTGCTTCGGCCCGCCCGCAGCGCCCGCGCCGACGCGTTCGGCGCGTAGTGCAGGTCCCGCGCCGCGGCCAGGACCCGTTGCCGGGTCGCCTCGCTGATCGGGTGGTCGGTGCCGTTGAGGACATGAGACACCGTCGCCCGCGACACTCCCGCCCGGCGGGCCACGTCGGTACTGGTCGGCCGCGACACGGCGCTCATGCGGTCCTCCTACGGTCGTGCGGACGGCCGGGACCTGCCCTGCCCGGCGACACGGACTTCCCTCGGGCGGGTAACACGTGTCACTATAACTGGTGACACGTGTTACCGGCGAGCTTCGACCCCACTCACGCTTGTTCACGCACGAGGAGCGTATTCATGGTGGATACCCGTCCGAATTTTGTGATTTTCATCCCCGATCAGCTCCGCGCGGACGCGCTCGGCGCATTCGGTAACCGGCACGTCCGCACTCCGAACTTCGACGCGCTGGCGGCCCGGGGTACCCGGTTCACCAACGCCTACGTGCAGCATCCGGTGTGCGTTCCTAGCCGTGCCTCGTTCCTGATCGGCTGGTATCCACATACCTCGGGCCATCGCAGCCAGAACCACCTGCTGCGGGGGCACGAGCCGAACCTGCTGCGCATCCTGAAGGACGCCGGATATCACGTCACCTGGGCCGGTCGCCGCGGCGACACGTTCGCCCCGGGGGTGACCGAGACCAGCGTGCACGAGTACGGGTACACCGAACCGCCCCCTGTCAGCGCTTACCGGCCCGAGTTGGCGACCTGGCCCGGCGGGGATCTGTGGGCGCGCCTGTTCTACTTCGGCCGGACGGCGGGCAACCTCGACCAGGACGAAGCCTCGATCCGCACCGCCGAGCAGAGGCTGGCCGCGCCTCCGGACAAACCGTGGGTGCTGTTCGTGCCCGTCATCGCCCCGCACTGCCCCTTCCGCGCGCCCGAGCCGTGGTTCTCGATGTATGACCGCGACGCGATGCCCGACCCGATTCCGCCGGGCGACACCGAACCCCGGTACGTTCCGGCGCTCCGCGACCTGCACGGGCTGGAACGGGTGACATCGGAGATGTGGCGCGAGGTGATCGCCACCTACTACGCCATGGTCTCGCGTATGGACGACCATCTCGGGCGGGTCCTGTCCGCTGTCGAGCGGACCGGGCAGGCCGACAACACGGTCACGATGTTCTTCGCCGACCATGGCGAGTACCTCGGGGACTTCGGGCTGATCGAGAAATGGCCCTCGGCGATGCATCCCTGCATCACCCGCGATCCCCTCGTCATCGCCGGCGGCGGGCTGCCCGAGGGCCAGGTCCACGACGGCATGGTGGAACTCGTCGACGTCCTGCCCACCGTGCTCGACCTGGCCGGCATCCCCGCGCCGCACCGGCACTTCGGGCGCAGCCTGGTGCCCGTCCTGCACGACCCCGGCTCCGAACACCGCGAGTACGCGTTCACGGAGGGGGGCTTCACCATCGAGGAGGAATCCCAACTGGAGCACTCGGTCTTTCCTTACGACCTGAAGACGGCACTGCAACACCGCCAGCCCGACCTGGTCGGCAAGGCCACCGCGGTACGTGACCGGGAATGGACCTACGTATGGCGGCTGTACGAACCCCCGGAGCTCTACCACCGAGTCACCGACCCCGACGAGCGACACAACCTCGCCGGACGCCCAGAACACTCCGAGGTGGAACGCCGCCTGAGCCAGGCGCTGCTGCACTGGCTGATGACTACTGCCGATGTCATCCCCCCCGATTCTGACCCACGCATGCCCGACGTCGACCTACCCGCCCCACAACTCGTCCACTCCGAATAGACCTCCGAGGCTCCGCGTTGTCGCCGCGCCAGTGGGTGGGCGACCACCGTGGTCGCCGTCGCGTCGGGTCGGCGTCCAGCTAACGCTCTACTTACGCGGCTTCCCGATATGTTCCCGCTGGCCTCTGGACGAAGCCGCGACCGGGTCGGCGAGGAACCCATGACACAGTGCGGCGGGGGTCCCTTCTGTCCTGGGTGCCCGGGCGTAGACCGAGCGTCATTGCTGGGCGCCGGCCGATGGGAATGGATACAAGAATGCAGCATGACAATTCGCCAGCGTTGGCGGAGGAGCCGGATTCTCCGGCCGGCGGGGCGCCGAGGCGGTTCAGCCGGCGCGGCATGGTGGCTGGTGTCTCGCTGGGCGCGGCGGCAACCGCCGCCGGATTTCTGGTGCCACGCGGGTTCGACCAGTCGACGCCTGCGCGCGCGGTGGGGAACGACGCGGAGGACAGGGTGCCGGGCCTGCCCGCGTCGCTGACAAAAGTGGTGGACTCCTGGGCGAGGGAACCGTCGTCGCATCCGCTCATCGGTGACTGGCGGCGGGTCGGCTACCGTCGCGGCGCGGCGGAGCCGCGGAGGCCTGATCACATCGTGGCGGCAAGTTCCGTCGGGATCAGGCCGGGCGGGTCGGAGGATGTGAGTGGGCGGCTCCAGAAGGCGCTGAGCGACCTTGGGGCCGCGGGCGGAGGCGTGTTGAGTCTCGACGCCGGCCGCTATGTCCTGGACAACCCGCTGTTCATGCACGACTCGAACGTCGTGCTCGCCGGAGCGGGCAAGAACCGCACCACGCTTTTCTTCAAGCGGCCTCTTCGGGACACCATCCGGGACACCACCGCCTGGTCCTGGACCGGCGGGCAGATCTTCTTCCTCGCCCGGGAGCGCCTCGCCGCGCTGCGGTCACCTGACCAAAGCCAGGGCCGTGGTGAGGGCTGGCTCTCCGGCCCACGGCTTGCCAACGTCGCGCCCGCCGTCCGCGGCACCCAGGTACTCCTCGTCGACGACACCAGCGCTGTCAAGCCGGGGCAGATGGTGGTACTTGAGGTCGACGATCCGGCCGACAACCAGCTACTCCGTGAGATCGCCGGAGACGTGCCCGGAGCGGCCAGCTATGACTGGGCGAAACGCGCTCCTGGGCTGAACAGAACGACCTGGACCTGGCCGGTCGTCGTGACGGACGTCCTCTCGTCACGGACGGTCCGGATCGAGCAGCCGCTACGGATCTCTATCCGCCAGTCAACCCCGGCGCGTCTGGTGACCCTCGGGCCGACCGTGCATGACAGCGGCGTCGAGGGCCTCACCATCGAGAACGCGCTGCTTACCCAGACCAAACACAACCAGAATCCGGGCTCCAACGGCGTGTGTTTCCAGGCCGTCTATGACTGCTGGGCCAAGGACATCCACGTGCTCAACGCCGACATGGCCTACGGGATGACCTCCGCGAAATCCTGCACCCTCACCGGGATCTCCGCGGGAGGTCGATCACTCCACCACTTCACCATCTCCCGTGTGGCGTCACACGACAACCTCATCCAGGACTTCGTCCTCGAGGACTTCACGATCCCCGCCGTCCCGGGCTCCTACCTGCACGGACTCAGCGTCGAGGCGCTCTCCAGCGGCAACGTCTGGCGACGCGGAACACTGCACACCGGCACCTTCGACTCACACCGGGCGATGTCCTTCGAGAACCTCCGGACCAACATCACGGTTACCAACAAGGACGCGGTTCCGGGTGGCGCGCTGAACGCCGGCCCCTATTTCGGCGCCCGTATGGTGCACTGGGGTGTCACCGTTACCAACAACGAGAACCTCTGCATGGACATCACCGACCAGGCGCCACGGGCGCTGACCGTCGGCATGGATGGACTGACAAAACCCGGTTCCCGTCTCAACGGTGCGGGGATTGATTTCGAAGGCGACCTTCAGTCCGAACGCCTTGAGTTCGGCACCAGACTCCAACGACAAGCACGAGACCTCCTCGACGTCCAACGAGCCGTCCGCCCCACCGCCACCTTCTAGAGGGCCAAAGGGCGTGCGGAAATGATCTTCCTTCGCACGCCCGGCGGCCGTGGTCCCCAGGATCACTGAGGGGAATCCGGCGAGATGCCACCGAGCGCGGCGTCAGCTCACGGCGAGGGGCAGCTCGACGCGGGCGGTCACCTCGCCGGGCCGACGGCTCCACCTGATCGTGCCGCCGTGAGCCTGGAGGACCGCCTGCACGATGGACAGCCCCACTCCCGGCCTACCCGGGACGGACTCCGTGTCGTCGGTCAGGTCAGAAACCGAGTTGGCGACGCACAGTGACGCCGTGCGGCCGTCGTCGCCCGGGGCGACGGTCACGGTGACCCAGCCGTCCGGTCGGTTGTGCCGCGCGCTGTTGTCCAGCAGATTGCGCGCGAGGCTCTCCAGTAGCGCCCGGTCACAGGCGACCTCGGCGGTCCGCAGGTCGACGTCGAGTCGGATCCGGGTGAACGACGGCGTCTCGACGACCCGGCCCAGCACGTTCCCGACGAGCTCGTCCAGCGGGAACGTCGTCTTCTCCAGGTCGTTCAGGTCGGTCCGGGACAGCACGAGCAGCTGCGACACCAGCCGCTGGCTGCGGTCCACGGCCTCCGAGACGGTCCGCAGCCGCCGCTGGACGTCGGCGTCGGCCGTGTCGTCGAGCAGCATCGCGAGTTCGGCCCGCGACGTGGCCAGCGGGGTGCGCAGCTCGTGAGCGACCTGTCCGGCGAAGCGGCGCTGGGCGACGAACGCCAGGGACAGCCGGTCGAGCATCGCGTCGAACGTGTCGGCGAGCTCTTTCACCTCGTCGTCCGGGCCATCGATGGATACCCGGTCACCGAGGTCGGACGCGGATGCCGAGCGGGCCCGGTCGGTCATCTTCCGGATAGGTCGCAGAATGCTCCCCGACAGCATCCAGGCGGTGGCCACCGCGCCGACAAGCACTACCAGCAACCCGACGAACGACCAGCGGCGCGCGTTGCCGAGAGCCTGGTCGAGACGACGTTGTTGCACCTCCCGGGCGACCTCGTCCACGGTCTTGCCGTTCCGCAGCCGCGTATCGTCGAACTTCGTCGAGAACAGCTGTTCGGGATGAGCCTCGATGTAGCTGAGGCCCGTCTCCTGACGGACTCCCATCTCGGCCATCAGCGCGCTGTGGAACGAGTACACCGACGGATACGGTACGTTCCGGAACGCAAAGGTGTTGACCACCAGCGTGAACGACCCGGCGACAACCAGGCTCAAGGCAATCATCAGGGCGATACGAGTGCGGATCTTCATGCCAGGCGGTATCCCACCGCCGGGTTGGTCACGATCATTGGCGGGTCCCCGAGTTTGCGGCGAAGGGTCAGGATCGTGACCCGCACCGCGTTGCTGAACGGGTCCAGCCGTTCGTCCCACACCCGCTCCATCAGCTGCTCCGCACTGAGGCACGCCCCGTCCGCGAGCATCAACGTCTCCAGTACCGCGAACTCGCGGTTCGTCAGCCGCAGGTCGCGACCGCCGCGCTGGGCCGTCCGTCGGGCGGCGTCGAGGGAGACGTCCCGCCACTGCAACACGGGTCCGGCGGCGTGTGGGCTACGCCGGCCGAGCGCCCGAAGCCGGGCGACCAGCTCGCGCATGTCGAACGGCTTCGGAAGATAGTCATCGGCGCCCAGCATCAGCCCTTCGACGCGTTCGGAGACGTCGTCCGAGGCCGTCAGCATCAGGATGCGCGTGGCTGCTCTCTCGCCCACAATCTTTTCGCACACGGTGTCACCATGCACACCGGGAAGATGGCGGTCGAGTACGACGATCTCGTACTCGACGACACCAATCTTGTCGAGCGCCTCCTCGCCGTTGTACGCCACGTCCACGGCAAATCTCTCCCGCCGCAGGCCACGGGCGACCGCGTCGGCGAGCGGCGCGTCGTCCTCGACGACCAGCACGCGCATCAGGCAGCCGGGCGCCAGCGGCGGCGGAGGGCGAAGGCGGCGGACTTGGGCCGGCGGTCGCGGGTGAAGACGCCCTTCTTGTTGCCGTCGACCCGCATGATGCCGGGCTTGGTGGCGAAGTCGGCGAAGTTCCACACGTGTTCGCCGACGACGGCGTCGATCCGGTCGAAGACGCGGTGGTTCATCTCCAGGTACTCGACCTGGTATTCCTCGCTCCATGGTGCCGCGGGCATGGTGTGCAGCCCGGAGACGGTGTCGGCGCCGTACTCGGTGACGATGATGGGCTTGCCATGGGCGGCCCAGGCCTCGAGTTCCGCCTGCCAGTTGGTCTCGGCCCCGGCCAGGTCGCCGGTGTTGAGGTACCAGCCCCAGTAGCGGTTGAGCATGATGACGTCGGTCAAGGGCCTGAGCAGGTCCTTGTCCGGTGTGGCGAGCAGCATGTTCACGAAGCCGACCGGCCGGGTGGGGTCGAGCTTGCGGGTCAGGGCGAACAACGGCTCGAAGTACTCCACCGAGGCTGGTGTGGTCGACTCCGGCTCGTTCGCGACGCACCACAGCACGACGCTGGGATGGTTCTTGTCCCGGGCCACGAGTTCGCGGATTGCCTGGGCGTGGACCTCACGGCTGGCGTCGTTGATGGTCTCGGGTGAGAAGGTCGAGAACGAGCGGCCGCCACCGACGATGCCGCTGGCGATGGCGGTGTTCTGGCCGACCGCGGCGGTCTCGTCGATGACGACGAAGCCGTGCCGGTCGGCGTAGTCCAGAACCTCCTCGGCATAGGGGTAGTGCGAGGTGCGGAAGGAGTTCGCGCCGGTCCATTCCATCAGGGCGAAGTCGTGGACCATGAAGACGTCGTCGTGGCCCTTGCCGCGGACGGGCAGGTCCTCGTGCCGGCCGAACCCGGTGAAGTAGAACGATTCGCCGTTGATCAAAAACTTCGTTTCCCGCACCTCCACGGTGCGTATGCCGACGGGGAGCGCGTAGGCGTCGACCACCTCGGCGCCGTCGATGACCTCCACGAGCAGGTCGTACAGGTAGCCCTCACCGGGTCGCCATGGGTGTACGTCGGCCACGGTGAGGACGCCGGCTGTCCCAGCGGCCCTGGCCACCTCGGTTCCTTCGGCATCCGTCAGGACGGCGCGGACGGCCAGGGCGTCGCCGTCCGTCACGTCGACCCGGTAGTCGACGGTGCCGCCGGCGCCCGCGAGGCCCGTCACGACGGTGACGTCGCTGATGTGGGCCCGCGGGGTGCTGTACAGCCAGACCGGCCGGTGCAGGCCGGCGTAGTTGAAGAAGTCGTGGAAGTAGACCTGTTGCCTGCCGGTGGGGGTGTCCTGGACGACGCCCGGTGGAACCGACTGCCAGGTCAGCTCGTTGCTGACCACCACCGTCACCCGGATCTCGTGGCCTGGCTGTGCCAGTTCGGTGATGTCGGCCTCGAACGGGGTGTAGCCGCCTTCGTGCCGGGCGACCTCGACGTCGTCGACCCAGACGACGGCGCGATGGGTGGCCGCGTCGAACCGCAGCGCCACGCGTTGCCCCGCCCAGCCGCGGGGCACCCGCACCGTCGTCTGATACCAGGCGTCACCGACATGGTCGTGCGTTGCGGCGTCGGCGAACACATCGTTGTAGCTGGCAGGTACCGGAACCTCCCGCGCCTCGGCCAGCCGGCCGCGCCACCAGCCGTCCTCGTGGCCGCGGGTCTCGGGGTCGAGGCGGAACAGCCAGAGTCCCTCGATGCGTCGGCGTTCGCGGGTGGCACTGTCCTGGGGGCGCAGCATTGGTGTCCTTCCGAGATGGAGACTCGGGACGGCTGCGGGTGCCCGGTCCGCGTCGAGGCCGGCACGGCCAGTCCCGGCCCGTCCGGTCACGGCATCTGCGCAGTAGGTCACACGTCCGTATGCCAGGGCAATCGGTTGCCATCAGTTGCCTGGGAGGCGCTCCGTCTCGGGGTGGCGCTGGGAACCGGACGTAGGCGCACAGCGGTCTGGACGAGCGATGGCCGCGTCACCACTGGTCCGCTAGCGCGCTGTCCAGGTGATCCGCCGGGCTGACGCGACGAGGTTCTTGCGTGGCCGGCCATACCGACCGCCGCATGACCAACCGGCCTGGCTCACTTTCAGCGACCGCGCACACTATCGAAGCCGGAAGAGGATCTCGCCTGCGTCGGGGACGACGAACGTTTCGGGGTCCGCCTGGCAGGCGGCGACGTCCACTTGGGCCGGGTCCAGGTAGTCGAGGTTCACCGCGCGGACGATGTCCTCGGGAATGCCGGTGGCCAGGGTCACCCGTACTCGGCATCGTTCTCCGGCGCGCTCGTCGTAGGTGCCGGCACCCCGCAGATGGGTGGAGTGAGCGAGCACGCTGCGGTGTACATGCCGATAGCGGTCCCATTGCTTCATGAAGTAGTCGCGGCAGTGGTAGCCGATATCCAGGATCTCGGGATGCGTGCCGGCGACCTGCGTGATGTGCGGGGCGTAGAGGATGACCTCGCCGCCGTCGGCGACGACGGGCTCGAGTTTGTAGAAGCCCTTGGCGGCGGTCCAGATGTCGTCATACTTCTCGGGCATGACGGACAGCACCCGCCGGACCGGCGCGTCCAGGTAGCTCACGTGGGTCGCGGCGGAGACCTTCGCGGCCGCCGCCCAGGCCGCCCTGGGCTCGCCGAACGCCGCCGCGTGCAGCGCACCGCTGCCGGACCGCGCCACGACGCACAGCGCCAGGGTCTCGGCCGGGATCAGTGCCGCGGCCTCGTCGATGAGCGCGCGGACTGGTGTCGTGCCCGGCCTGCCGATGATGCCGGCGCTGGTGATCAGGGCGCCCAGCCAGTGTGAGAGGTCAATGACCTCCGGGCCGGCGACTCCCGGGAAGAAGTACTTGTTGCCGCCGGAGAAGCCCACGACCTCGTGTGGGAAGACCGGGCCGACCACGAGGGCGACGTCGTGCTCGACGACGGCGCGGTTGAGCCGGACCGCTACGTTCTCGCGTAGCCGACCCTCGGAGATCTCCGCCACCCGCTCCGCGGGGATCGTTCCGAGCGAGACGAACGTCCGGGGATCCCGCCACTCGTGGTTGCGGATTTCCATGCCCGGATAGCGGGCACCAGGGTTCCCTGCCGGGTGGCCGAGGTGCCTGGCGAGCTGGGTCTGGGTCATCGCGGCGTGGGTGCCGAGCGCGACGAGCGTGGTGAGCCGGCTCGCCCGGCCGGTCAGTGCTCCGTGCACGGCCGAGAGCAGCAGCGGCAGCGGGCAGCTGCGGGTCCCGTCCGGGACGATGACGCAGACACTTCGGCCGTCGACGTTGTGCGCGGCAAGCTGCTCATGGATGAATGCGGCGACGTGGTCGTCGGCGAGCAGATTGGTTGGGCCACCGATGATCGTCGCCTGGTCCGCCGTGTCGGCGAACGGACCGGCGACGTGGCCGGCCTCGGCATCCGCGATGGGGATATTGGTCCAGGCCATGCCTTGTACCGTGCGCCCGACCCCGGCCCTGGACAAGGACGTGGTGGCAAGAGATGGCAACACCGGACCGTCACGGTAGAGGCAACAGGTGGCAATCGATTGCCACCTACGTCGGCGCGCACCAACGATGACCGCTATGTCCGCCTCCGTAGTCCTCGCTCGGCACCCCGACCGACTGTTGCCGGCAGAACCGGGTGTCCGCGCTATAGCCCGGCGGCTGTATGACTCCGTGCGCGACCTGCCGATCCTCTCGCCGCACGGCCACGTTGACGCCAGCCTGCTCGCCGACGATTCGCCGTTCCCGGACCCGGCGGCCCTGCTCGTCACGCCGGACCACTACGTGACGCGTCTGCTGCACGCCAGCGGCGTGCCGCTGGACGATCTCGGCGTCGGGCGTGGCCGGCTGCCGGACGAGGAGTCCCGGACGGTCTGGCGCCGGGTCTGCGCGCACTGGCAGGTCTTTCGCGGCACGCCGGTGCGGTACTGGCTCGAGGCGGAACTCGCCGAGGTCTTCGGCGTGGAGGAACGGCCGTCCGCCAAGAATGCGGATGCGATCTACGACCAGATAGCCGCGTGCCTGACCAGGGATACGCACCGCCCGCGCGCGCTGTTCGACCGGTTCGGCATAGAGGTGCTCGCCACGACCGACGACCCGTGCGACGACCTGGCGGCCCACGCGCGGCTCGCCGCCGACCCGACGTTCGCGGGCCGGGTCCTGCCCGCGTTCCGCCCGGACCGTTACCTGGAGGCGGCCCGGTGCGGGTGGGCGGCGGCCGTGGCCCGCCTTGGCGAGGTGGCCGGCGTGGACACCGGCAGCTATGGCGGCTGGGTATGGGCCATGGAACGGCGACGGGCCTACTTCATCGAGCACGGGGCGACGTCGACCGACCACAGCCACGACGACGTCGGCACCGAGCCGCTGGCGGCGGCCGAGGCCGAACGCCTCTACCGGGCGGCGCTGACCGGGGACGTCACGCAGGCGGAGGGCGTGGCCCTGCGCCGGCACATGCTTTTGGAGATGGCGCGGATGTCATGCGACGACGGGCTGGTGATGATGCTGCACCCGGCGGTGCGCCGCGGCCACCACGGGCCGACCCTCGCCGTCCACGGCCCGGATACCGGACACGACATCCCGGTCCGTGTCGAGTTCACTGACGCGCTGCGGCCACTGCTGGACCGATTCGGTACCCACACGAACCTGCGCCTGGTGCTGTTCACCCTCGACGAGACGACGTACTCGCGGGAGCTCGCCCCGCTGGCCGGCTTCTACCCGTCGGTCTACCTCGGCGCCCCGTGGTGGTTTTTGGACGCGCCCGACGCGGTCCTGCGTTTCCGCGCCGCCGTCACCGAGACCGCCGGGTTCACGCGCACCGCGGGCTTCATCGACGACGCCCGCGGCTTCTGCTCGATCCCCGTCCGCCACGACATGTCCCGCCGCCTCGACAGCGGCTTTTTGGCCCGGCTGGTGGCCGAGCACCGGCTCGACGAGGACGAGGCGTTCGAAATCGTGGCCGACCTGGTGGCGAGCCGGCCGCGGGAGGTGTTCCGGCTGTGAGCCCGGCTGGACGGCTGCGCAGGCGGGACCCGGCGGCGCCTGTCCGGCTCGTGCACCTGGGGCTCGGCGGCTTCTTCCGCGCCCACCAGGCCTGGTACACCGACCAGGCGAGCGACGCGGACGACTGGGGCATCGCCGCGTTCACCGGTCGGCGCCCGGACCTCGCCGAGGCGCTCGCCGCCCAGGACGGCCTCTACACCGTGGTCACCCGCGGTGTCGGCAGCGACGATTTCGCGGTCGTCCGTTCGGTCTCGAGGGCCCACGCCGGCTCCGACCACGAGGCGTGGCTCGGCCACCTCGGCTGTCCGGACGTGCGGGTCGTCACCCTGACCATCACCGAGGCCGGCTACCTGCGCGGCGCGGGCGGCGGGCTCGACACGGCCGACCCACGTGTCGCCGCCGACATCGCGGCGCTGCGCGCCGACCCCCGCGCCCCGGTCGTCACGGCGCCCGCCCGACTCGTGGCCGGCCTGCTGGCGCGACGATCCCGGGACGCCGGGCCTCTGACCCTCGTGCCCTGTGACAATCTGCCACGTGCCGGATCCGTGCTGGCCGCGGTGCTGCGGGAGCTGGCCGCCGCCGTCGACATGGACCTGCCCGGGTGGATGGACGGGCAGGTCCACGTGGCGTCGACGGTGGTCGACCGGATCACTCCCCGGCCGACCGACGCCGACCGGCGGGCTGTGCTCGCCGCCACCGGGGTCGACGACCACGCGCCGGTGGTGACGGAGCCGTTCACGGAGTGGGTGCTGGCCGGGGAGTTCCCCGGCGGGCGGCCTGCCTGGGAGAGCGCCGGAGCGGTGTTCACCGACGACGTCGCCCCGTTCGAGGACCGCAAGCTCTGGCTGCTCAACGGAGCCCACTCGCTGCTCGCCTACGCGGCCCCGGCCCGGGGGCACACCACTGTCGCCGAGGCCGTGGCCGACCCGGTCTGCCGTGGGTGGCTGGGGGAGTGGTGGGACACCTGCGTTCCCCACCTGGCGCTGCCGGCGGCGGCCGTGGCGGCATACCGGGAGGCGCTGCTACAACGGTTCGCCAACCCGCGGATCCGCCACGAGCTGGCGCAGATCGCCGCCGACGGCTCGCAGAAGCTGCCCGCCCGCCTGCTACCCGTGCTACGCCGCGAGCGCGAGCGCGGCCGGCTGCCCGCCCCCGCCGTCACCGCGCTCGCCGCCTGGGTGACGCACCTGCGCGGATCGGGCCCCCCAGTGACGGACGTTCGCGCCGCCCAGCTCCTGCCCTTGGCCGCCGCCGGCGGCCTCGCCGACGCGGTGCCGAGGGTGCTCGCGGCCCTCGACCCGGCCCTGTCAGACGATGCCGATCTGGTCGGCGCTGTCCGCGCCCAGACCCGCTCGATGCTCGCTGGCGGCGTGTCACCGGCTTCGTGAACGGGCCAGGTTCACGACGCCGGCCACGTGCCCGGCGGCCTCCTGTCCTTGACGGCTGACCGGGGATCTCGGGTGCCTGCGGCTCGAGCCGGCATCGGTGCCCGCGCTCTGAGGCCCGGCAGCGCTAGGCGACATGTTCGGCGAAGCGCCGGGCGACCAGGCTCACTGTCTCGCGGATCGCCAGGACCGACCGCAGCAGGTGCTGCCGATACCCCATTCTGCCGGTCACGCCGTTCATCACGACACCAATACGCTGCGTGGCCATTCACCCCCAAGGGAAAGCGCTTTCCAAGAAATAGACGCCCGGGGGGCGCATGGCAACGTGTTCTGGGCCGCCTCCAATCGACCGAGTCGTCCGATCTTGCTGCTGTGACTATGCTTTGGGAAGCGCTTGCCAAGTGAGGTGCCCTGTGACGTCGTCCGCGGCCGGAGTGGGCCCGTGCTCCGTGACGTACCGTGCCCTGCCGGTGGGCCAGGTCGTGGAGCTCGCCGCCCAGGCGGGTCTTGGCGTCGTGGAGTGGGGAGCCGACAGGCACGCCCCGCCCCGGCGACCTGCCCGCGCTGCGTGCGGTGCGAGCGACGACCGAGGCCGGCGGACTGACCGCCCGCACGCTGCGCTCCTGGCTGTGCTGACCGCTCCCGCCGGCGTCCTATCCTGCCGGCCCCTCGCTGTCCTGGCCGTCCTCGTCGTCGGACGAGGGCCCTCAGCGCCCGGGAGTGCTGGCGCGCACCACGACCTCACCACGGACCCGCCGGATACGCGGGGACCCACCGGGCTCGGCGGTGACCACCAGGTCCATCGCGAGCGCGCCCATCCGCTCCAGCGGCAGGCGGACGGTGGTGAGACCCGGCGTGATGTCGCGCAGGGTGCTGATGTCGTCGAACCCGGCGACCGCCAGGTCGCCCGGGAGCTCGATGCCATGGTCCCGGCAGGCCGCCATCGCGCCCACCGCCATCACGTCGTTGACCGCGAACACGCACTGCGGCCGCAGGTCCCGGGCGATCAGCTCGGTCATCGCCGCGTACCCGCCGTCGCGGGTGAACGGCCCGGTCACCACCGCGGCCGGAGAAAGGTCGCCCCCGGCGCGGGCGATGCCGTCTTTGAAGCCCTGCAGCCGGTCGCGGGCGGTGAGCAGGTCCGTGGGGCCGGCCAGCGCCGCGAACCGGCGATACCCCAACGCGGTGAGCTCCTGGCCGAGCTGCCGGGCGCCGGCGCGGTTCTCCACGACCACGGTGTCGATCGGCAAGGCCCGCTGGCTCACCGCGACGACGTGCCCGCCGGTCTCGGTGAACGTCTCGACCTCGCGCCGCAGCGCCTCCGTGACGTCCCGGTCGCGGGTCCGGCTGCCGACGAGGATCATCGCCCGGCCGCGCTGCCCGCGCAGCAGGGTGAGGTGCTCGGCCTCGGTGCCGTAGCGGCGTTGCGTGCTCACCAGGGTGACGAGCAGGCGGTGCTCCTCGGCCGCCTGCATCACCCCGGCGGCGATCGACGAGAAGTACGGGTCGGCGATGTCGTGTACCAGCAGGCCGACCACTTCGCTGCGCCCGCGCGCCATCGCCTGTGCCTGGGCGTTGGCCGCGTAGTTCAGCTTCCGCGCCGCCTCGGCGACCCGCAGCCGCAGATCCTCGCGCACCCGCCGGCTGCTGCCGTTCAGCGCGCGCGACGCGGTGGCCAGCGACACGCCCGCCTCGGCGGCGACATCGGCCAGTGTGACCACGCCAGCACGCTCTCCGTTCGGCGGCCTCATGTCGGGTGGGTGCCCGTCACCGGGTGCTCGCGTCGGAATGTACGTCAGGCTATCCGCGCGAGGTCGTCGCGCCGCACCGGATGCGCGAGCGGGAGGCCCGCGGCCAACCGCGCGGCCTCCCGCGCGACGGTCTGGCCGAGCCGGGCGAGCTCGTTGCCGGCCGAGCCCGAGATGTGTGGGGTGCGGAGCTGCCCTCGCGGTAGCTGTCGCGCAGCCCGAACGCGTTCTTGCCGGTGAGCAGGATCGCCGCCACGGTGTACTCCGCGACCGGCAGCGCGTTGGCCGCCACCGCGCTCGACACTTCCACGCCGCGTTCCCAGCAGGCGTCGCTCACCAGGCTGCGCACGCTCCCGGCGGCGTGCAGCACCGCGCGCAGCCGCGGGGCTCTCGCGAGCACCGTCTCGTCGAGCCTTGGGCAGCCCCAGCCGGTGACCAGGACCTCCGCCTCCGCCAGAAGGGGCGCCACCGCTGGGTCGGCGAGATTCATCGTCGCCAGCGCCGGGTCGATGCGCACGGCCTCCCGCAGCTGACGCAGGACCGGCGGCGGGAACAGGCCTGGCAGGAATGAAGGTGCGAGCGCGAACAGCGCGTCGGGCATGGTGCTCCCTTGGCTCCGGCGGCGAGGGTGGGCGTCACGCTAACCAGAGCTCTTCCCTTGGTCAACCCTTTCGGGAAAGCGCTTACCGGTCTACAGTTGACCCGCGCCGACGAGCATCAGGGTTCCGCCTGCCCATGCGAGGCGGCCGAGGCGCCGTCGTGATCGTCTCTCCGGAGCAGGTCCGCCACGGCATCCAGCGCGTCCTTGACGCGCTGGACCTCGGACGGGTCGCTGGTGCCGATCGCCGTGATGATGGCCTGGTCGATCTTTGCGACGGGACGATGCCGCGCTCGGTCCCTCGCGTCGGCCGTGGGCTGGACCAGGGTCCTGCGCCGGTCCTCGGGGTCGCTGATCGTCTCGACGACACCGGCCTCGCGTAGCCGCGCCACGCACGCCGAGATCTGGCTCTGAGGGAACTGGACGCGGGCGGTGATCTCCGAGATGGAGCTGCCAGGGTTCTCGAAGACGTCGAACACGACTGCCCGGGTGGGGCCGGACAGGCGCAGGATGCCGACCTCCGGGATCGACTGCTCGCCGAGCTTCATCAGCCTGCGACCCAACTGAAACAGCTCGAATCCATCCATGGCATCCTTACATCAGGGATGATACATCTATGTTGATGGAACTCCGGTCCTGGCTCAGTGTGCCAGGCGCGCAGGCCGGGCCCCGCCTGTCAGCCGGACCCGAACGCCGAGGGGAGACCGCGTGCTGATCCGTTTGTCTGGGCCGTATGCGCGCCCGCGCGGACGCGATGTTGACCTCGTGGCCGCCTCCGGATCGTCCCGTGCTCTGGTGCGCTCCATCTTCCCGACCTGAGCGCGGACGTGATCGACAGGGGCGTCCTGACGGGCGACACCGGCCACGCCTGGCGGGGGACGCCTCGGATGGTGACGATTCGGTAATTCTTGATCCCCGAGAACAGTGGGAGTGGGAGACGTATGCCAATAGCTCTGGATCGCCGTACCCGGTTCGACGCCGACGTGCGCAAGATGGGGATGGAGGACTTTCTCGCGAGCGAGTTCCCCGACCTCGCCGCGCGTAACGGTGCTCTTGTGGTGCAAGGGATCGAGGCATTCGACGCGCCGCCGCTCGCTGTCGAGGTCGGCGACCGGTCCTGGTCGTTTTCGGGCGCCGGCGGCGGCCTGGCCGTGTCTCCGGGTATCGCCGACGGCGCGCTCGTAGTGACGTTCGACGAGGACGCGTTCTCCGACTGGGTGCAGAACCAGCGTTCGTTCAATGCCATGATCGTCGCGCGTGAGCTGCGTTATCGTGGCGGCAGCGAGCGGGACGTGTCGGTCTGGGACTCGCTGTGGCTGGCATTGCTCGAGGGCTGGCCGCTCGTCGACGACGGGATCGAGTTCCTTGACCGTCATGGCGCGTCACTGGACCTCGGCCGTGTCTTCACCCCGGATGACGACCCGGCGGACGTCGCGCACTTCCTGCGCGAGGCCGGTTTTCTCCATCTGCGAGGCTGGGTGGACCCGACCGACATGCAGCTGGTCTCGGACGATATGGACCGGGCGCTCCCCGACTACCACGAGGGTGACGGCCGGTCCTGGTGGGCGACTGTGGCCGACGGAACCCGTCTGTGCGTCCGGCTGCAGGAGTTCGTCGGCAGGTCCCCGACGACCGCGTCGATTCTGCGCAGCGACCGCTGGGACCAGCTGCGTCGTACACTGGCCGGGAGCGACGATCTCGTCCAGAAGCAGGGCGACAGCCGTGCACTGGAAGCGCTCATCAAGCCCCGAGATGTCGTGGCCGGCGCGTCGGACGTGAGCTTCCACCGCGACTGCCACTTCGGCCGGCACGCCTACCAGTGCTCCGGCACGGTCGTGGGCATCGCCGTCACCGCCAGCAGCGAGGCGAACGGGCAGCTACGCGTCATCGCCGGTTCGCACCGGGTGCTGATGCCGGTGGAGATCGCCAAAACCCGGCCCTACCTGCCCGTCGTCGCCGTCCCGACCGATCCGGGCGATGTCACGGTGCACCTGAGCTGCACGTTGCACGAGTCGACGCCGCCGCTCGTCCAGGAACGCCGCGTCATGTACACGGGGTTCTCGCTCGTTCGGCGCGAGACGGACGCCGAGGGCGCCCGGGCCCTCTCCGAGCTGCGTGAACGGGTATCCCGGATTCTTCTCGAACAAGGTGGCCGGCCGTGACAGGGCACCGCGAACACCTCAATGGAACCTGACCGCCGCGCGCGGGAACCGCACGCGCTGCGCACATTGTTCGAGCACGCCGGTGACGGCGGGCGGCTCCTCGTCGGCGGCTACCTGCTCATTCTCGTCGACGCCGTCGCGCAGAGTCTCACCCCTGCCGTGTTCCGGGTCGTGCTCAACCGCATCCAACGTGATCCGCACCAGTTCGTCCGCGCGGGTTGGCAGGGACCCGTGTTGGGCGCGATCGCCATAGCCACGACTTTCCTCGTCGCGGCCTACCTCGCGCATACCTGGACCCGCCGCGGAGCCGCGCGGTGGGCCAACAACCTGCGGCGCGCCTTGTACGAGCATGTGCAGCGACTGTCGATGGACTTCTTCCACCGCTCGCGCGTCGGCGACGTCGCCGCCCTGATCAACCAGGACACCGAGCGCCTGGAGCTGGCGGTCTGGCAGGGCCTGGTGTTGTGGTGGGCGGCGGCGCTGCTGGTCATCTCGGTGGGGCTCATCGCGTGGGTCGACCTGTGGATGGCGCTGCTCGCGCTCGGGTTGCTCGCTGTGGCCGTCGTGTGGACGCTGCTGGTCCTTCCGCGGCTTCGCCGCCACAGCCGCGACATCAGAGACGAGCTGGGCAGGACGTCCGGGACACTCGCCGAAATGCTCGGCGTGAACGCGCTTCTCAAGGCGTTCAACGCCGAGGACGACGCCCTGGACCAGGTCCGCGGCGGAACCGAACGAATTCGTATCGGCTCGGAGATCTTCGCACGGCTCCAGCACCGTTACGCCGACCCCCTCGGCTTCCACCTCTCGTTCGTCGCACCCTTCCTGCTCCTGTTCATCGGTGCCTGGCGCACGGCGACAGGCACGCTCGAGATCGGTGACGTGGTCGCCATCTGGGGCTTCTGGCTGCGCGGGTCGAACGCGCTCACGCAGGTCATGACCACCCTGCCGGAGGTCATCGCCGGCCTGACCGCGAGCGAACGCACAGCAGAGCTGCTTCACGAACGGCCCGCGGTGGCTGACCGCCCCCACGCACCTGCCCTGGCCATCACCCGCGGCGGCGTCGCCTTCGAACAGGTCTCGTTCGCTTACCCGGGAAGGGAGTCACGCCTGGTCCTCGACCAGTTCGACCTGACCATCGAACCCGGTCAGGCAACAGCGCTCGTCGGCCCGTCCGGCGCGGGGAAGTCCACCGTCGCCCAGCTGCTGCTTAGGTTCTTCGACCCGACCGGCGGCCGCGTGACGATCGACGGTCATGATCTCCGCGAGGTCACCCAGGCCTCGGTGCGCGCCGCCGTGGGTGTCGTCTTCCAGGACTCCGTCCTGCTCAGCGGCTCGCTGGCACGCAACCTTCGAATGGCCAAGCCGACGGCCACCGACGAGGAGATCATTTCGGCGCTGGAGGCGGCGAACGCCTGGGAGTTCGTAAGAATGTGGGACAGCGGAATCCATGCCGAGCTCGGCGAACGCGGCGTCACGCTCTCCGGCGGCCAGCGACAACGCCTCGCCATCGCGAGGGTGATGCTGAAGGACCCGGCGATCGTCGTCCTGGACGAGGCGACGAGCGCACTCGACGCCACCAGTGAGCGTCTCGTGCTCGGCGCCCTCGACCGGCTCCTCGCCAACCGGACGTCACTCGTCATCGCCCATCGCATCGCCACCATCCACAAGGCCGACCAGATCGTGGTTGTCGAACGGGGACGAGTCGGCGACATCGGCACCCATACTTCGCTGCTTCGTTCGTCGTCGACGTACCGCTCCTACTGCCGCGAGCAGGCAGTCGCGTGACATAGAGCAGGAGATGAGGTCCTGCGGGGCGGCCGGCGGCGATGAGGGCGAGGCCCCCACCTGGCCGCCTCCGCTCCGCGGCCCGCCTCCGACGGTTCCAGCCGCGGTTGACCGGCTCAGGGCGTGCCCGGTTCCAGGGTGAGGTATTCGAATCGCGCCAGTACGGCGTCGGTGCCGATCGCTTCGACCCCGATGACGCGTCCGGTGAAACCGCCGGCGACCTCTGTCGAGAGGTAGCGTCCGTCGACCCTGGCGAGTGGTCGGAATTCGCCGCCGGTGATGTGGCCGAGCTCGAGCTGGTCGGGGCCGGCGCGGAAGGTGGCGGCGTCGGCGTGCGCTACGGCGCGAACGGCCAGTGCGTCGTCCGCGCTGATCCCGGCGGTGGTGGCGAGGGTCTGGTCGAGCGGGCCGAGCACCATTCTGGCGGTGAGTACGTCCCCGCGCCGTTCGACGGCGGCCCAGTGCGCGTCGTCGATCCGGACGGTCAGGCAGACGTCACCCTCGGGGAGAGTCGCGGTGGCCTGCCAGTGCGGGTCCTGGGCGCGCACGGCCAGCAGATGCTTCGCTTCGCCCACGTCGGGTGCCCGGCCCGCGGCGAGGGTGATGCCGCCGCCGGGTCGGTGGCGGGTGAAGGTCTGAGGGTCGGTCCCGGGGGAGATCCAGCGGGGGTGCAGCGTCGGCGTGAGGAACTCGTCGGCGAAGGAGTTGGCCCGGACCGGCACCGTGAACCGGTCCTCCGCCACCACTGGCCAGCCGTCGGCCCAGGTGATGCCGGTCAGGAACGATTCACGACCGTTGACGTGGAACTTGGGGAACGTGCCGCGTGGGCATACCCCGAGGTGCACCATCGCCCATTCGCCGTCGGGAAGCTCGACGAGGTCCGCGTGGCCGGTGCTCTGGACCGGGTGCTCGGTGCCGCTGTGGGTGAGGATCGGGTTGGCGGGGTTGCCGGTGAAGGGGCCGGTGATGGAGCGCGAGCGCGCGATCGACACGGCGTGGCCGCGGTCGGTGCCGCCTTCGGCGATGACGAGGTACCACCAGCCGTCCCGGCGGAACAGGTGCGGGCCTTCGGGGTGCGCGAGCCCAGTCCCGCTCCATAGGCCGTGGGGCTCGGAGAGCAGCTTCCCGCTCTCGGGGTCGACGGCGGCCTGCATGATCTTGCCGGGGAAGCACCACGTCAGGTAGCAGGTGCCGTCCTCGTCCCAGGCCAGGTCGGGGTCGATCCCGACCGTCGCGCCGCCGGTGTGGACCGGGTCGGTCCAGGCGCCGGCCGGGTCGGTTGTCTGGACGATGAGGTGGCCCCTGCGGACGTCGGTGAAGTTCGTCGTGACGAGCCAGAATCTGCCGTCGTGGTGGCGCAGGGTCGGCGCGAAGATCCCGGTGCTGGCGGAGGCGAGGCCCGGGGCCACGTTCAGCTGGGCGGGGCGGTCGAGCACGTTGCCGAGCTGTTCCCAGCCGATGAGGTCCGTGCTGTGGAAGATCGGTACCCCGGGGAAGTACTCGAAGCTCGAGGTCACGAGGTAGTAATCCGCGCCGACCCGGCAGATCGACGGGTCCGGGTGGAAGCCGGGCAGGATCGGATTGACGTTCATGGCACCTCAGGCTAGCGCGCGCTAGTTCCTCGATGGTCGGTCGACCGGGGACGACTGCCACGGCTGTCGGCTCGCGCTCCGGCCGTGCCGTCGTAGGTCGTGACCGGATTGGCGGAGACCTTGCGACTACCCGAGGCCGCGCGGATGGCGAGACTCGGTCGTGTCGCGCAGCTTGGCGGCAAGCGTGGTGCGGATCCGCGTGCTGTCAGGATGCCCGACTTCGCCCGTCGGCGGTTTAGGTGGTCTCACGTCGCACGACGGTGAGATTCGGCAAGGTAAGCGAGGCGGGCAGTGGGCGACGGTCGACCCGGTGCAGCACGAAGTCGGCGAAGCCGCGTCCCAGGGCGGCGGTGTCGATCCGGATGGTGGACAGCGCGGGTACGAACATCGTCGCGATCGGGGAGTCGTCGTGGCCGATGACCGCGATGTCCGCGGGCATTCGCAGGCCGGCGCGGACCGCCGCGCTGGCTATCGCGGCGGCGACGTCGTCGTTGAAGGCGACCACGCCGGTGATGCCGGCGTCGATCCATCGGCGGACCGCGTCGTCAGGGGAGTCATCGCGGTAGTTGATGCGCTCCAGGCCGAGTGCCGCCAAACCCTGAAAGCGCGCTCGGTCGGATGCGGCTTGGTGTCGAGCGAGGACCATTGAGGATGTTCGGGCCTCGACGAAGGCAGCAAAGATCAGATTGCGGTGGCCGCGTTCGTGAAGGTGGTCGACCTGGAGTTCCGGCCCGGCGCTGATCGCGAGTGAGACATCAGGAGGGTCCGGGCGGTCGGGATCTGGATAGATCTGCCGGACTCCGCACGCGAGCATGGACGCGACGTCGGGTGAGTTGAACGGGATGGTACCAACCACAAGATCAGGGCTGAGAGACTCCCAGAGTGGCCGGGCTGCCTGGTCGGGGTGGCGGGTGTAGGTCACCAGTGAGTAGCCGGCCTTGTCCAGCGCGAGGGAGACCTCGTCCAGGTAGTCCTGCATCCGGAACTCCACCGGCCAGTCGGGCAGGACGAGCAGGATGATGCGGCTGCGTCCGCTGGCGAGGGCGCGTGCGGCGCTGTTGGGTCGGTAGCCGAGGCGTTCGGCGGCCTGTAGCACCCGTTTGCGGGTGCTCTCCGGGATCGTCTGGCCCGGGGTGTTGTTCAGGACGAACCCGACGGTCGCCCGCGAGACGCCCGCTTCGCGGGCGACGTCCAGGGCGGTCACCCGCCGACTGGTGGTCGGCTCTGGCACGGCCACCGCCCGCCCTCCCGTCACGTTGGTCCGAAACACGTTGGACTTGTGCGCGCTAGTCGCCGATGCTAGCTTACATCCCACATCACTAGCACCCGCTAGTGATGTTGGGCACGAGGTGTGTCGTCCGGCCAGGTTCGCCGCCTCATGCCCTTGCCCGCCGTAGGGCCGACCTGCCTTCGGCTGTCACCTCTCGTGGCAGCCAAGCCTGGCACACGACCGGGAGAGCTGGATTGATCCGTAGATCGTTCAACGACGGCTGGTCGTACCGCCGCAAGCCCGACGCGTTCCAGGCGCTGCTCGGCCGGGCGAATGACGGGTGGGAGGCGGTCCGGCTGCCGCACGACGCGATGGTGTGCCGTGAGCGGGACGGTTCGGATGCTGAGGCGGGTCACCGCGGCTACTTCCCGGCGGATGGCTATGAGTACACGAAGACGTTCTTTGTGCCGGTGGAGTACCGGGCGCGGCGGGTCACGCTGGAGTTCGAGGGCGTCTACCGCCATGCCCGGGTCTACCTCAACGGCGACCTGGCGGGGCAGTGCGCCAGTGGCTACTCCACCTTCCGCGTCCGCGCCGACCATCTGCTGCGGTACGGGGCGGACAACGAGGTGCGGGTGGAGGCGCGCAGCCAGGACGACAGCCGGTGGTACAGCGGCGGCGGCATCTACCGCGACACGAGCATCATCGTCGCCGACCTACTGCACCTGGCGCTCGACGGCGTGCGCGTCACGACCCCGGTCGTCGACGACGACCTGGCCATCGTGGTGGTGGCAACCGAGATCCAGAACGAGTCGGCTGTGACGCGGACGGTCGAGGTGGCCAGTGAGATCGTGGACGCCGATGGCGAGGTCGTCGCCAGGGACGTCGCGCCGGTCACCGTGTTTCCCGGGGACGAAGCCGTCCTGCGCCAGCGGCTGACCGTGGTCGGGCCTCGATTGTGGGGTGTGGAGCATCCCTACCTCTACACGTGCAGGACGACCGTCACCGCCGGCTCTGATCGTCTCGACGAACAGGCGACGCCTTTCGGCATCCGCTCGCTGACGGTCGATGCCCGCCGGGGCCTGCGGATCAACGGTGAACCGGTGAAGCTGCGCGGCGCCTGCATTCACCACGACAACGGCGTGCTCGGCGCGGCCACCATTGACCGGGCCGAGTGGCGTCGGGTGGAGATCCTCAAGCAGGCCGGCTTCAACGCGATCCGCAGCGCTCACAACCCGGTCAGCAGGGCGTTGCTCGACGCGTGCGATCAGCTCGGCATGCTCGTGATGGACGAGCTGAGTGATGTCTGGACCCGGTCGAAGTCCGCGCACGACTACGCCGACGACTTCGCCGGCCAGTGGGAGTCGGACGTGCGCGCGATGGTGACGAAGGACGTCAACCACCCCTGTGTCGTCTTCTACTGCATCGGCAACGAGATTCCAGAGGTGGGCACAGCGCCCGGGGCGGTGCTCGGTCGCCGGCTCGCCGAGAAGGTCCGTGAGCTCGACGGCACCCGGTTCGTCACGAACGCCGTCAATGGCCTGCTGGCCGCCGGGCCGGACCTGTTCTCGGTCATGGCCGGCGGCGGAACTGGGTCCGCGGAGAAGCCCAGTGCGGACGCCGCTTCAACGGGCGACACGACCGGCGACGTCAACGACCTGATGACTCGCTTTCGTGAGTTCATGCCGACGTTGATGACCTCCGAGATCGTCACCACGCGGACCGCGGAGTCCATGGCGTACCTGGATGTCGCTGGCTACAACTATCTCGACTCCAGGTATCAGCTGGACCGGACGCTGTTTCCCAACCGGGTGATCGTCGGTACCGAGACGTATCCGTCGGACATCGATCGCAACTGGCGGCTCGTCCAGGACAACAGCCACGTCATCGGGGACTTCACCTGGACCGGCTGGGACTACCTCGGCGAGCCGGGGATCGGCCGGGTCGAGTACCAGAGCGACCCTGAGGCGTCGGCCGGCGCGATGCTGGGTCATCAGGGCCCCTATCCGTGGTTGGCGGCGTGGTGCGGTGACATCGACATCACCGGTCATCGTCGTCCGGCCTCCTACTACCGGGAGATCGTCTTCGGGCTGCGGGCCGAGCCCTTCATCGCCGTCCACCGCCCCGAGCGGTATGGCGAGCCGGTCCGGCTGGCGACGTGGTGGTCGTGGAGTGACTCCCTCGCCAGCTGGAGCTGGGACGGCCGGGAGGACAAGCCGGTCCGGGTCGACGTCTACTCGGCCGCGGACGAGGTCGAGCTGCTGGTCAACGGCCGTTCGGTCGGCAGGGCGCCGGCGGGGGAGAAGAACCGGTTCATCGCCGCGTTCGACACTGTCTACGAGCCCGGTGAGCTGACCGCCGTCGCCTACGCCGACGGGCACGAGACCGGCCGGATGTCCCTGCGGTCGGCAACCGGTGACGTCCGGCTGGACGTGACGGTCGACCGGGCCCGGATCACGGCTGATGACCGCGACCTGGCGTTCGTGGCCGTCAGCCTGGTCGATGCCGAAGGCAACCTTTACAACACGGCCGACCGCCGGGTGGTCGTGGAGGTTGCCGGGCCGGGGGTGCTGGCGGGTTTCGGCAGCGCGGACCCGCGGTCGGAGGAGAACTTCTTCGACACAATCCGGACGACCTTCGACGGGCGGGCGCTCGCTGTCATCCGCCCGACCGCGCCCGGCGCGATCACCGTGACCGTGACGGCCGATGGCTGTCCACCCGTCGCCGCCCGCCTCGAGGCGGTGCCGGCGAGCCGGGCGGAGGAACCGCGATGACGGACACGCTCTCTGGACGGCCGGGCGAACTCGGCAAGGAGTCACGCATGAGCCGGGACGCCACCTCGAGTCCAGCGGATCGGGCGACCGAGCTCCTGCGGACGATGACCGTCGAGGAGAAGGCGCAGCAGGTCACCTCGACGATGCCGACCGGGCTTCTCGGCGTCGACGGCTTGCTCCAGGACGCGGCGGAGCGCGCCCTGGGGCTGGGGATCGGTCACGTCGCGGCGCTCGGAATGCTGGGCCACAAGACGCCCGACCAGGTGGCGAAGGCCGTCAACGAGATCCAGCGGTTCCTGGTCACCCGTACCCGGCTCGGCATTCCGGCGATCTTCCACGTGGAGGCGCTGAACGGGGTGGTGTCACCCGGGTTCACGTCGTTCCCGACGGCGATCGG